>DAOTUJ010000066.1:0-10076 GCA_034437175.1 Chloroflexaceae bacterium
TGTAGGGGCGAAGCAGCGATGCGCGCTGCCAGGTTCCCGCCGCGTACGCGGCGGGAACCTGGCAGCGCGCATCGCTGCTTCGCCCCTACATGTGGATGGTATGTGGATGGTGCAAAACCCATTCCGTCGCCCACCCACATGGAACCGGATTACAACACCTTCAATGGCTGCAACAAACCGGGATGTTCCCGGTTCGCCGCTGCAATGGCGCCGGATGCACCCATCACCACGGTTTCGCTCTGCTCCGGCATGGCGGCTAGAACCTCGGCGAAGGCGCGGAAATGCTCCGGGTCGGTGGCGAAAATTTCGTTGCGAATCTGCTGGCGCTCGGCGTCGCTGATGCCTACCAGGTGTTGTACCAGCGCACTATAGCCTTTCGCATCCGGGAGTTTGTAGGCATCCATATCGCCAATGGCGCCAATAATGTGCCGCTGCAATTCGGCATTTTCCAGCCGGGCCGCACGTAGAAATTGGGCACTGCGCCGGTAGACATCCAGCGTCTTTAGCAGGTTTGGATCGCGATATGAGGTAAAGCTCATCACGCCGGAACGCCGATTGTAGCCACAGGCCGCGCCATAGGCGCCACCCTGCACCCGAATCTTCTCCCAGAGCCAGCTCGTCCGCAGGAAGCGCGTGATCACTGCTGCCGAACCGTGATACTCGTACCCCAACGCGGCCAGATTCCCCGCCCAGCCAACATAGTTGATTTGCGCCGGTATCAGCAACCCTTCAGCTACCCGCTGCGGCTCGCGCTGCCAGGTATGCTCCTGCACCGGCATCGCCGGCAGTTCCTCGATGAAACCATGCACCTGGCCCTGCAATGCCCGCCAGTTGTCACCGTCAAGGGTTACGTTGCAGAACAGGGCATTGCGATTGACCAGCAGTCGTTTGACGGCTTCCAGCTGCTCGAGCACCGCCGGCCAGTCTTGCTCGATCTGCCGGGCCAGTTCGCGCAGGAAAAACAGATAACTGATCCCACTGGTTTGCTCGTCCAGCCAGCCGGTTTCAGTGAAGCGGGCGCCCAGTCGGGTGCCGACGACTGCATTGCCGCGCGGTACCAGGCCGGCTTCCATGCCCGCTTTCTTCTTCAGCACGATCTGGCGCATGCGCTCGCGATTGTCGAGCCGCACATCGAGCAACATGTCGCGCATAATCGCCAGCATTTCGTCGGCTTTTTCGATGGTGGCCTTGCCGCGCAGCAAAAACCAGGCGCTGGACGGCTGATCAGCGGCGACGGTGGCACTGAGCGAACTCAGGTACACGCCGCCGGTATGCCGCCCGATGCGCTGCGCCAGGCGCACTTCGTCTTCCTGGTGGGTGCCGATATCGAGCATGGCCCGCCCAAAGAGCGGCAGGTAGGGCAGCAATTCCTGTGGCAACTGGTGCATGTTCAGGCCCAGGTCAAAATAGACAATCCCGGTGGTAAACAGGTCGTGATAGACGATCTCAGCGCCACCATGATTGCTGACCTCGGTCGGCACGGTTTTGATTTCACGATCCAGATCGGCGACAGTGAGACCGGGAATGCCGGCCAGCGCCTCGGGCGAGTCGGGCGTTTCCTGGATGCGCCGCAGTTCGGCGGTTTCGGCGATCACCTGGTCGATCTGGGCATCATCCATGCCGGCGCGGGCGGTGCTCAGGCGTTCCTGCTCAGCGGCTTCGAGGCGTGCGCCCAACTCCGGATCGGGGCACAACAACACCGTGCTGCGATGGCCGTTTTCGAGCAGATTGCGGCGCAGCAGTTCACTGAACAACGGCTCGCCGGCGTCGATGCGCCGGCGCAGTGCGGCCAGCGGCGCATTCAGCGCCAGCGGCGCCAGCGGGTCGCGGTCGTGGATCCAGTTGCCGAGCGCCCGGAACATCAGCGCCAGGCCACGCGGAAAGGAGCCGGTATTATTCTCGCGCAGACTGAACTCGACACTGTTGAAGGCTGCTTCGATGGTATCCGGGTCGATGCCCGCATCGGCCAGGCGGGTCAGCGTTTCCAGGATCAGCGCCTCAACCTGCGGCGCGGCCGCCGGATCGATGCCCTTGAGCCCGATGGAAAAAGTGGGCTGGCGCAGCGCCCCGGAAACCCCGCCGCCGGCCAGGTCTTCGCCCAGTCCCGAGTCGAGCAGCGCCTTGCGCAACGCCGCCGCCGGTGTGCCGACCAGGCAGTACGAGAGCATGCTCAGCGCCAGGCTGTCTTCGATCTCGGTAACTTCATCGAGCAACCAGTTCAGCGTGAACATGCCCTTGCTCTCGCCGACAGCCTCCTCGGTGACCGCATAGCTCTGTTCGAGCCGGCGCAACTCGTCGCCGCGCGGCATCAGCGGCACTTGCGAGTCCACCCTGCGATGCTCGAATTCGCTGAGATAGGCATCGAGCAAACGCAAGCGTTCTTCAGGCGGATCATCGCCATAGAAAAAGATCCGCGCATTGGCCGGATGGTAGAACGCCGCGTGAAAAGCCTTGAACTGCGCATACGTCAGATCGGGAATGAACTGCGGATCGCCGCCCGAATCATTGCCGTACATATGATCGCCGAAGAGCGAGCGCTGAACACTGCGGTAGAGTACCCGCTCGGGCGAGGAATTGGCGCCCTTCATCTCATTGTAAACTACACCTTTGAAGGTCATAGCTTGATCGGGGGCATCGAGCTCATAGTGCCAGCCTTCCTGTTGCAAGATCTGCGGCGTAATCCGCGGATGCAAAACCGCATCGAGGTAGACATCGACCAGGTTGTAGAAATCCTGCAGATTGGTGCTGGCGACCGGATACGCGGTTTTATCGGGAAAAGTCAGCGCATTCAAAAAAGTTTTCAGCGAGCCCTTGATCAACTCGACAAACGGCTCTTTGATGGGATACTTGCGCGAGCCGCAGAGCACCGAATGCTCGAGAATATGGGCAATCCCGGTAGAATCGGCCGGCGGCGTGCGAAAGGTAATGCCAAAGCACTTGTTCTCGTCGTCGTTTTCCAGCGACAACAATTCGGCACCGCTGCGCACATGGCGATAGAAGCGTGCCCGGCTGTTGATGTCAGGCAAATCAGCTTCGCGCAGCAACTCAAAACCGTGACTAAGAGTCATGGGAATAGCTCCATGCAGATGCAACCATACGGTCGCAAGAACGGCGAACGTGGTACACCTATTGTACCAGGATTAGCCCAGAAGCAAGGAGAGGAGGAGAGGCGACCCGCTGCGTTCATCGCGCAGCTTCACGCAGAAAATCGCCGGCATTACTCGCGATGAACACGCGAAGCATTCACCGTCCTTGCGACACGGGCGGCCTTTGCCGGCCGGCAACGTGGATAGACAAAGCGACGCAGCATCAATGCCAGACCCAGCCGGATCAGTGCCGGCTGGCGGATGACCATCGGCCAGAAGCGCCAGGCCATCTCATCGCGATTAAAGTTTTCGAGAAAGCGCAGCACCTCCGGGCTGATGGCGCGCACCATCCGGTTGTAGTGATGATTATCGGCACAATCCAGCAACTCGCGCAGCAACCAGTGCAGGTCGAGCTCGTGGCGCAGACTACGCAACTCCCGCGCATAGGATCGATTGTGCAAAAGCGATTGCACGGCGGCCTCAGCCCCCCAGAAGCCCGAAACCGATCCGCCGACCGTCGTAATCTTCACCTGGCCGGCCGCATCGCCAACCAGCAGTACCGGCACATCACCGACCCGCACCGAGGGCCGCAGTTGCCGGTCGTACATGGCTACCTGAGCACCCTGGTACGCCAGCGGCTCCAGATCGTGGCGCGCCAGAAACTGCTGCAACAGGCGGCGGGTCGTCGCGCCATCCTCGCCGACCAGCCCGACGACGCCGTGGGTCAGCGACTCAGGAATCAGCCAGTAAAAAAAGCGCGTATCATTCGTATCAAACCAGACCTGCGTCACATCGGGGTTCCAGTGAGCCGGCAATTTCACCTCAGCCTGTAGAATCGGCACGGTCGCCGGACGACGGAGACCGACGGCACGGGCCACATCGCTATTCATGCCATCGGCGCCGATAACTGCCGTCGCCGTGACTCTGGTTTCGCTATCGTCATCATTGCGCAACCAGAGCCGGATGCCCTCGGGATGCGGCGCAAGCCCGCGAAACCGGCGGCCATACTCGATATGAGCACCGGCATCCAAAGCTTGCTGCGCCATGGCCCTGGTCATTCGGCCACGCTCAATGATCAAATCGGGATCGTGCAGGCACACCCGCAACTGTGCCGCAGTTGTCACCACCGACATAGTGCGCGTCTGGTGGAGCACCACATCAGCGGGAAGCGGGCCAAGCAACTGGAGGAGCCGGGGCGTAATAATCAGCGTCCGACGGGCCGGCGCGAGCCGGGAATGTTGTTCAAAAACCGTCACCCGTTTGCCGGCCCGCGCCAGCCGGGCGGCGGCATACAATCCGGAAGACGAAGCCCCGATGATGGCAATATCAAGTTTCAAGCCGAATTCTCCTGGACAAACGCGATCAGCATTTCGCAGTCTATGTACTTGCCGGACATAGTAGTGCATCGCATATCATAGTGCAAAATCGGGCAATGTCAAACAAAGCAAACGGGGTGTCGCCGTGCGACACCCCGTTTGCTTTGTTGGTGCTTTGTTTGACCCAACTTACGCGGTGGCGACCGCGAGCGCCGGTTTCGCCTCCGGCAGGGCAGTACTTTCCGTTTTATTTCATTTGATGTTGCGGCTTCGCTGCAACATCAAATGAAAAAGATAGTCACTTCCTTGCTGGCAGAGGCAAAACCGGCATTTCTTGCTATGGTAGGCAAAAAACCTGATTCAGCCAGCAAGAACGCCGGCTGAATCAGGTTTTTTTGCCGCGGGTTTCCCATTTGCCCCGGAAACTGATCCAGAACGAAAGCGCAATCAAACCAAGGTCAAGCCAGATCGTGAGATTGCGAATATAGAGCAAATCATAGCGAAACTTCTTGCGCGGGCTGGTGTCTTTCGGAATATAAATCGTAGCAATACTGGTCAGGCCGGGGCGCACCGCCATGCGCCGCTCGAAACCAGGAATCTGCTCGTAGGAAACCCGCCGGCCATTGCTGTCGAGCAGAGTCTCACCGACGGCCAGCGCACGTGGGCCAACAAAACTCATATCACCCTGCCAGATACTGAGAATCTGCGGCAACTCATCCATGCCGGTAGCCCGTAGGAAGCGACCGACGCGAGTGATGCGATCATCGTTTTCGCGGGCCTGCATAATGCCATAGCGCCGGTCGGAGTCAACAATCATCGTACGAAACTTGCGCACGCGAAAGGTCGTCTTCGCACGGCCCCAGCGTTCCTGGCAATAAAAAACCGGGCCGCCGTCTTCGAGTTTAATCGCAGCAGCAATAAGCAACCAGAACGGCGCAGTGAGGAACAACATCACCGTCGCAAGAATTAGATCAAGCGGTCGTTTGAGCAGCGGTTCACGTACTTCCGACACATATCGGGAAACCGGCAGCGGAGGCGAAAGATCCGGCGTTGCCATGGTTCTCCTCTCTTTCTCAGAACGAGCACGAATGTCACCTTAAAAAAACGGTCAGGCACCGGTTATTATACGCGGAACCATTACAACTTGCCAATCTTGTGCAAAAGATCGTGATACTGGCGGATCACCACCTGTTTTGAATAGGAAAGCTCAGCGTGGCGGCGACCATAAGCGCCCATCGTTGCGCGCAGATCCGGGTTATGATAGAGCGTCAGCAAGGCATTTTGCAACTGGTCGACGTGTTGCGGATCGACGCAGATGCCGCATTGACAGGCAGTAATCAGGCGGCGCACATCGCTACCGATATCGGCGCTGGCCAGCACCGGGCGCCCACTGGCCATAATCTCGTAAACCTTCGAGGGCAGCGAGTCGCTGGCGGCCCCGGCCTTATACAGCGAAACCTGCACATCGGCCGTCGCACGCATCCAGGGCAACATCTCCAGGGGTTGAAAAGGCAAAAAGCGCACATTGGCAAGCTGCAAAGCCCGCGCCTGCTGCTGCAATTGCGCTCTGGCGACCCCTTCCCCGACAATCAGGAACAGCAGTTCCGGCAGATGACGCAGGCGATCAGCCACCTCCAGCAGCGTCTCCAGATCATAGACATAGCCGAGATTGCCGGCATGCATCACCACAAATTTGCCGGCGAGATCTTGCCGGCGGCGAAAAACATTGTCGCCCGGTAGTGGCCGAATGAACTCGGTATCGACAAAATTAGGAATGACCGACACTTTGCCGGCCGGCACACCCTTATTGACCAGGCTCTCCCGAAAGGAGGGCGTAATCACCGAGATATGGGCCGACCGGCGATACATAAAGCGTTCCATCTGTTCGAGGGCGGCAATCGCCTGACGGTTACGCAACTGACCGGCTTTGACCGGCACATCGGGATAGAGATCCTGCACATTATAAATGAAGGGGATTTGCCGGGGAATACCGGCAACAAAAGCCGCAATGCCGGTAAAAAACGAGCCATTCGGGCAGAGCATCACATCGTAACGCTGCCGGGAGACCAGCGTCGCCAGGGTGGCCAGCGCATTATAGGAAAGATAGCTGGCCAGCCGGTGCAGCATGCGCTGCTTGGTGCCCGAGGCATACACCCAGAGCCGCAAGACATCCATGCCGCGATAGACATCGCGCTGCTGCAACTTGCCGCGATATTCTTGCCAGATGCGAAACTCGGCATAATGCGGAAAGGCCGTAATCACCGAAACCCGGTGCCCATAGGCCAGCAAGCCCTCACCGACCTGCGCCATCAACCGGCCGGTCGGGTTCGTATCGGGCGGAAACTGGATGATCAGGATGAGGATATGCATGGAGGTTATGATTTTCGGGTTGCGTGTTCTGCGGCTGGGGCAGCGCCCCGGCACCCCGCCCGGCTGGGGCAGCGTCCCTAAACACCCCGCCCGGGCGGGAGCACGGCTCCCTGCGAATTTGATAAGGCTTCCGCCGCAAGTTATGATCCCCGTAGAGCTGCGCGCCCCACACCCGCGGCAGGGGCGCTGCCCCTGCACCCCGCGAAGGGGCTTCGCCCCTTTCGAAGTTATGATCCCCGTGGAGCTGCGCGCCCCATACCCGCGGCAGGGGCAGCGCCCCTGCACCCCGCGAAGGGGCTTCGCCCCTTTCGAAACCCCAAAGAAGCGAGAAGTGGGTAGCACTTCGATGCCCGTTGTCATGCTTCAGGGAAGCGTTGGAGCGTTGGAGCGAGGGGACAACGTTGGAAAGTTTGCCCCAGGCATGACAACGGGCATTACTTGCGCCCCCACGGTCGCGGCATTCAGAGATCCAGGGGGGCGCAGCCCCAGATCAATCCTTCCTGGCAACATGGTTGCCAATCACCAGCGCATCCATACGTGTTCGCACAAAACAATCAACCGCCTCTGCCGGCGTACATACGATCGGCTCGTTCTCGTTGAACGAGGTATTCAACACCACCGGCACCCCGGTCAACTGCTCAAACTCTTTGATGATCCGCCAGTAGCGCGGATTGGCCGCACGCTCAACCGTCTGCAGGCGCCCGGTGCCGTCGACATGCGTCACCGCCGGGATGGCTTGTTGTCGTTCCGGCAGCACATTATACACCTTGATCATAAACGGGTTGGGATAGCGCTGGTCGAAATAATCGCCGGTGGCTTCTAGCAACACCGAGGGCGCGAAAGGCCGGAAGGGCTCACGGTGTTTGATACGGGCGTTCAGGATGTCTTTCATATCGCTACGGCGCGGATCGGCCAGGATGCTGCGGTTGCCCAGCGCCCGTGGCCCCCACTCCATACGCCCCTGGAACCAACCGACGACTTTGCCATCACTGACCAGGCCGGCCGTTGCTCGACACAGTTCCTCGTCGTCCAGGGTTGTGTAGCTGAGGCTGCGCCGGGCCAGGGCATCGGCAATGGCAGCGTTGTCGTACTGCGTGCCGGTGTAGGCATGGTTCATCGTGTAACAGCGGGGCCGACCCAGCACCTGATGATAAATGTAATAAGCTGCGCCCAGCGCTGTCCCGGCATCGCCGGCCGCCGCGTGAATGTAGATATCCTCAAAAGCGGTCTGCGGCAGAATTTTGCCGTTGAAGGCACTGTTCAGCGCCACACCGCCGGCCATGCACAACGTCTTCTGGCCAGTTTTCTGCTGGAGCATCTGTACCAGCGCGAACTCGGCAGTTTCGAGCATTGCCTGCAAGGAAGCTGCCACATCCTGGTGCTTCTGACTGATCGGACTACGCGGCTCGCGCGGTGGGCCGAACAGATCGACCAGTTTCTGCGAATAGATCGTAGCCAGCACCGGCGCGCCGTCGTCCCAACTCATCGTGGCGCCCTCGGCATGGTGCACGAAATAATCCAGGTCGAGCTCGAAGCTACCGTCGCGCTGCAGGCGCACAATCTTGCGCATCTGGTCAAGATAGCGGGGCTGCCCATACGGTGCCAGGCCCATCACCTTGCCCTCATCACCATACTTCGGAAACCCAAGCCACTGCGTCAGCGCGGTATAAAAAATCCCCAGCGAATGCGGGAAATTGATGCTATCGTGAACTTCGAGACGATTGCCACGCCCCACGCCCCACATGGTACTGACAAAATCGCCCATGCCGTCCACTGAGAGGATGGCAGCTTCATCGAAGGGCGAGACAAAAAAAGCACTGGCCATATGCGCCCGATGATGCTCGACATTGTGGAAGCGTGCCTTGAGCGCGGACGGGTCGAGATCGAGCGCCGCAACCAGAGCCTTCTTCGGGTCGCGCACCTTTGCCGAATTGGCCAGCCGGTCGCGGATCAGATTGAAGCCGGGTCGTTTCGAGAGCGTGAACAGCACCTTTTTATGCAGATTGGCACTCGGGTCTCGTGAGATCCCGATATGGTCGAGCTCATAGGCACTGATACCGGCTTCCGCCAGGCAAAAACGGATAGCCTCCGCCGGGAAGCCGGCCCAGTACTTGATGCGGCGGAAACGTTCTTCTTCGGCGGCAGCGACAAGTTCACCGTCGCGGATCAGGCAGGCGGAAGCGCCGCCGTGGTAGGCATTGATGCCAAGGATATGCATAATATGTCCTCTGGTGACTCAGGCAGTCGGCGTTTGCAGCGGCAGGGGCCGGCCCCGGCAACCCGCCAGGTGGCTGCGCCCCCTGGGGAACCCCCGAATGCCGCGATCGTGGGTGGCGCGGGCAATGCGCGGGGTCATACATGGGAGTGGCGCTGATGCGTGATGGGTGATGCCATCACTGCCCACAATGGCGTAAGGGCGAAGCAACCGCCCAGCATCACCCCATCCCCCTGACCGGCAACTCCCGTCCGGTTGCTTCGCCCCACTGCTGCCCCAATGCTACGTACGGCGGCGCCCCAATGCGAACCAGGGCTACGCTGCTCTATACTGAAGTCGGGCAGGCTCTTAGTTTTGGCCAATGTTATAATGACGTATAAAATGCACAGCCACAGGAAAAGGAGGCAGACCATGGATCTCCCCACATTTCAAGATATCCAGAATCTGGCGTATCAGGGAGTACGGCTGGAGATCACCGGCGGCCTGCCGACCTGGGAAGCAGCACCGGGCGCGTTGCATAATGGCACAGTGGACGATATTCGCCAGGCGCTGACTCGCCGAAACCCGCCGGACGCGCCCTGTGGCTGCCACCACATCGCCGACACCTACATCCAATTTGCGGCCACTCTGCTGCGACGACCCGACATTGCTATTTTCTGCGAAAAGCCGCCGCGCCCCGATGGTGCCATCAGCGGCATCATCCCCGGCGCGGTTGTCGAAGTACTCAGTGCCGGGTACGAGCAAAAGGACCACGACGCGGTAGCACTTTATTTGAATGCCGGCGTACTTGATGTGCTGCTTGTCGATCCGCGGCAACACACCGTCGAGTGGTACCGTCGGGAACAACCGCGCCACGTGCTGGAGCTCCCGGCGACCGTCACTTTGCAGATGGGTTGTTTTTTGCCGATCGCACCGCTGGAATAGGGCTACGCACCCCGGGCCCGCGACCGAGGCCGAATTCCGGCACCCCGCCAGGTGGCTGCGCCCCTGGATCCCCGAATGCCGCGACCGTGGGTGGCGCGCGTGCTGCGCGTGGTCATACATGGGAGTGGCGCTGATGGGTGATGCCATCACTGCCCACAATGGCGT
>DAOTUJ010000067.1:0-10558 GCA_034437175.1 Chloroflexaceae bacterium
AGGAACCAGCCCCGACCACCGGGCCGGATACCGAGGATGCCAGTGCAACCCAGGCCGCTGCCAGTGCGCCCACGGCTGCACCAGCCAGTGCTCCCGCCGCGCCGACCAGCGCCGCCCCTGCCGATTTTGACAGCCCGGCAGCGGTTGCGACCCGGCTCGAGGCGGAAGGCGCCACCCTGAACTTCTACTGGCCCGCCGGCGGAACCATCAAGATGTGGATTACCGACGAGTTAATCCCGGGCTACGAAGCCTATGTCCAGGAGACGTACGGGGTCGAGGTGACGGTCAATATTTTGCCGACCGGTGGTGGCGATCAGGAGTTTTTCCAGCGCCTGCAAGCCTATGAGCAGGCCAATCCGGACGCAAACGACTTTGACATCGATGTGAGCCGGATTGTCCCGAGCGTCGATCTGATCAAGGCCGCCCAGTCAGGCTGGCTGTTGCCCATTCTCCCGGACTATGCCGAGATGATGGTGAATATGGATACCGTGAATACGCCGGGTCTGGAGAGTTTTACCCTGGCTGAACGTACCTATGCCATCCCAGTATACCAGCCCACTATCTCGTTCTTCTACAATGCCGACCAGGTACCGGAACCACCCCAGACGCTGGACGAATTGCTCGCCTGGACCGCGGAAAACCCGCGGCGCTTTACCTATGAAGATCCCCGCGCCGGCAGCGGCATCGGCAGCGGCACCATGTTTCTGCTGACGGTGATGAAAACCTTTGGCGACCCGAATGATCCGACTAGCTACAATGCCGGGTTTGACTATCTCTCCGAACTACAGGCGCACGTCTATCCGCAACCAACCGAGGCCGCCCAGATGCTGGAACTGATGAAGCGCGGCGATATCTGGCTCATGGCATTCTGGAACGACTGGGGCCTCTCGGCAGCGCGCGACCAGAATATCGATTTTATGCAAAACTACTTTCTGGAAGAGGGCATGCCGGTACGCAATACGCCGATTGCCATCCCGAGCTCGGCGGCGCATCCGACCGCTGCACTGCTCTTTGTTGACTATACCCTCTCCGATGAGGTGCAACGTGAACTGGCCTTGCTGACCCAACAGATCCCCGCATCGACCAGCACTGCGGTCTGGGACGAATTGCCGGACGATACGTTCGGGTACAATTTCGATTATATTCAGGAACGAACCTTCGCGGCGTTCAATAGCAACGAAAACCTGCTCGGCTTGCAGATGATGGTGGATGCATTCACCGCGCAGGTACTGGACAAATGACATGCTCCTCGCGTGTGCAGGATGTGCAAGCGCAGCCAGCACATCCTGCACACCGCGAGCGTCAGGAGATGAGACGATGATACCGGCTGTGCTTATATGGTGACTCCGAAGAGGCTCTCTGCTATGCTCCACGCCTGGCTGCACAGCACCTCAAGCAGCGCTACCCTTCGGCAGGGGCTGGTCGTTCTGTTGCTCCTCAGCCCGGCCCTGGCGCTGAGCGGCGCCCTGTTTCTCGGCCCGTTATTGGAGAGCCTGCTCACCAGTCTGCGGACTGACAGCGGCACATTGACCCTGGATCATTATCGGCATATCCTTGCCTCGCGGGGGTACCGCATCGATGTGGTGTTTACCATCGCGATTGGCCTTGGCACCGTGCTCGCCAGCACTATCATCGCGTTGCCGCTGGCGCTGCTACTGCGACATCCCTTCCGGGGACGCAACCTGCTCTGGCTGGTGGCGCTGCTGCCGTTTGTTACCCCCCATGTGGTCGCTGCCTATGCCCTGCGGCTCACCCTTTCGCCGGCCAGTCCCTTCCTGTTCTGGCTGCCGCAGGGTGGCGCCGACGGCATCGCGCTGGTCAATGCCTGGCCCGGGCTCTTGATCGCCCTGACCTGGAAATTCTTCCCGGTAATGCTGCTGACCCTGACGGCCGCTTTGCAAGGTCTGCCGCCCGGCTACGAGGAAGCTGCGCGCGACCTTGGAGCTGGGGGCTGGCGGCGGCTACGCGAAATCCTGTTGCCGCTGATTGGCCCGGGCTGGCTGGCCGGCGCAACCCTGGTCTTCGTGCTGGCAGCCAGCCAGTTCACGATTACCTTGATCATCTACGGCGGCCAGCGAGTCACGACGATCCCCATTGGGATCTACTTTGAGACCTTCTCATCGCGACGCCCCGGCATCGCTGCGGCCCTGGGTATGGTACTGCTGCTGCTGACCATGCTCATTGTCGCCGTGACAGCCGGCTGGATTCGCCGCCGCCGCCGGCGCTGGTCGGCCGGCGGACTGGCCGGCCTGGGCGCACGCACATATGCCGGTACACAGCCGGTCAGCCCTGCCGCCGACTGGTGGCGCCGCCTGGTGATCGCCGGCACATTGCTGCTGGTGCTCGGGCCGATCCTCTGCCTGTTCCTGACGTCATTCAGCGGCCAGTGGCTTGGCGGCTCGCCGCTTCCCACCGCATATACCCTGCGCTGGTACGACTACCTGTTCCGGTATGAAAACGGCCTGGCAGCACTGCGGCAAAGCACCTGGATTGCCCTGGCGACCACGTTGCTCACACTTGTAGCCGCAGTGCCGGCCAGTTATGCGCTGGCCCGCTACCGCTTCTGGGGGCGCGATTCTATTGAACAACTCCTGCTCGCCAAAACGGCCACCCCCATCATCGTAATCGCGGTCGGTACCGCGACCCTGTTCTATCGCTGGCAGATCAACGACACCTTTGTTGGCATCGTGCTGGCCCACAGCGTCGGCGCCCTGCCACTGGCGGTACGCAGCATTACGGCAGCCTTTGAACGCAGCGACCGGGCCCAGGAAGAGGCCGCGCGTGATCTCGGTGCCGGACCGTTACGCCGCTTTTTCGGCATTGTCCTGCCCAGCGCCCTGGGGGGGATTATGGGTGGCGCCGCGCTCGCGTTTCTTTTTTCAATGGACGAATTTACCGTCACGTTTCTGATCAGTGGGGTGCAATACACGACCCTGCCGCTGCGCCTGTACAGTGCTCTCAACCAGGGTTATATTGAACCGGCTGCCGCCGCCGCAGTAATCCTGCTGGTTCCATCATTGCTCTTTCTCGGTCTGCTCCTGCGCCTGTTTGGGACCGAGCACCTGGCCCAGGTCAGTCATTAGCACCCGGATTTGGAGACTATGACAACACAGATTACCCTTGATCAGGTCAGCAAACACTATGGCGATCACCTGGCGCTGCACCCGCTGACGCTGGAGATTGCGCCAGGCGAGATGGTCACGGTGGTTGGGCCGAGTGGCTGTGGCAAAAGTACGCTGTTACGTCTATTGGCAGGCTTTCTGACTCCCGATACCGGGCGCATCCTGTTTAATGGGCAGCCCGTGGAGCATCTTCTGCCCGAACGTCGCCCGACATCACTGGTGTTCCAGAATTATGCGCTGTGGCCACACAAAACCGTTGCCGAGCATATCGCTTTCGGACTGCGGGTGCAGGGCTGGACAGCCCACACGATTGCGGCGAGGGTCAAGGAGATGCTCACCCTGGTTGGGCTGGAGGGCCTGGAACAGCGTTATCCCGGCCAGCTCTCCGGCGGTCAGCAGCAACGAGTGGCCCTGGCACGTTCACTGGCCGTGGCTCCGGGGATCCTGCTCCTTGATGAGCCGCTGTCGAATCTTGATGCCCAGATCCGGGTCCAGATGCGGAGCGAACTGCGCGCGCTCCAGCAGCGCGTCGGCCTGACAACCATGTATGTCACACATGACCAGGAAGAGGCCTTGAGCGTCGCCGATCGGGTCATTGTGTTGCGGTCGGGTGTCCTGGAACAGTATGCGCCACCGGAAACGGTGTACCATCGCCCGGCATCGCCCTTTGTGGCCCGGTTCATCGGACGGAGCAATCTACTGTCGGGCTGCGTGCAGGCGATTGAGGCGCAAATCATTCGAGTGCAACTCGATGCAGGCGCCGGCGTGTCGGGATGCCTGACAGTACCACGCACGAACTGGCTGGCACGCAACCCCCCGCTGGAGCACCAGCAGGTGATACTGGCCATCAAACCGGAACACATCCAGCTTGCGAGCGCCGCCACCCCACCCGGTGTCCTGACCGTAGACGGTCACCTCGTGAATCGTAGTTTCCTCGGCGCCGAGCAGCACCTGGACATCAGAACCGGCAACACGACGCTGTTGGCACGCAGGATCGCCGCAGACCAGAACGGATCCCCGGCGATCGGGAGCAACAACGAAGTGCGGTTCTGGGTAGCCCCGGATCAGGTGTTGCTGTTTGCTGAGAGTTGTCGCTGAGTGTCATCATCGTGTGCTCGGTATCCGAGCTCTCACATCAGCCGGCCATTGCGCTGACCAATTGCGGCTTCAATTGCGCTTTGCAGATCGCGATAGCTCTCCATCGTCCCCAGACTGATCTCACTCGCAACAATACGTGGCGCGACAGTTGCCGAAATCCCGGCCAGGATGACTCTGGCACCCAGGAGTTCGACGGTCTGTGCTGCGCGCAGCAGCGTGGTGATGACCGTCTCATTCACGGTAGCCAGGCCGGTAATATCCAGAATGGCGACCCGCGCACGCCGCCGGGCGACCCCTTCAACCAGGGCCCTGGTCAATGCCTCACCCCGTTGCACATCGACATGTCCAATAATTGGGAGCACAACCGTATCGGGCCAGACGGGGAGCAGGGGCGTTGAGAGTTGCTCGACGGTGGAGAATAATTCGCGCTGGCGATCAAGGCTCTCCTGCAGGGCATTCGTGTGCTCTTCGATGGCGGCGCGCTGGGCAGCAAGATCGGTCATCATCTGATTGAAATCGCGCTGCAGGACGCCGATTTCATCACGGCGTGTGACGGCGACCGTGCCGCCGAGATGCCCGGTACTGACGTTCCGTGATGCAGCAGCGAGCGTGCTGATCGGGCGAACCACCCGATTGACCGTCATGACACAGAGCGTAGTTGCCAATGCCAGAATACCGAAAAGCAACAGGCCGGCGGTGATGAGCGCACGGCGCAAGTCGGCGTCAGCCTCAGCCAATGGAAGTTCGGCTGCGATGGTCAGAACCAGGGTGTCGATGGTGACCGGCCGGCGCATCTGCAACACTGGCACACCGCTGATCCCGGTTGCAACACCGTCGGCAGACGGCACCGGCGGTATGGTGTCCAGGCGGGCTGTATCGGGATGGGCCAGTAAACGGCCGCTGGCATCCGTAACCATCAACGTGCCCTGCTGGCCCAGCGACAAATCGCCAATCTGCGCAAAGACGGGATCCAGTCGCAAGGAGCCCAGCAGAATGCCATTGATATGCCCGACACTGCTGAAGATCGGTGCTGCAATAACCAGACTGGCGTCGCCACTCGCCGGATCGACGATCACATCGCCATAGACGATGCTTGCGCGACCCGGTGGCTCAAGGAACAGGGCCGCATTGCTGCGCGCCTGGAATGCCTCGAGGACCCCACGATTCTCACGACTCGCCCGAGCGCGCTCGATCCCGTCGGGATCAAGGAAGGCCAGGGCATCAAAGGTATCGCGATAGAACAGCGCATTATTGAGAAAAAACTCGCGGGTGGCATCACTGCCTTCCCGTAACGCAGGACTCTCGACCAGTCCCAGAAATTCTGCTTCGGCCTCCGCCAGAAATGTTGTGAGCAGCAGCGCCGCCTGACCAGAAGCCTGTGCTTGCAAATCCAGCACGTGGGCCCGTTCACGTTGAAAAATTCCCCAGCTCAGCGCAGCGGTAATCGTCAGCGCCGGTGCGAGACTCAGAGCAAGCAATACCAGGGTGAGACTGACGCGAAGGCTGTGGTTCATAGGAAGGACGCATCGCTTTCTGTGAGTGCAATAGGCCAGACCTGCCGATGAATGCTTGCGTCAGAGGAACGTATGGCAAACGCACGCGAAACATTGACATCGGCTTCAAGGAGATCGGCAGAAGGTTTCGTGTGTCGACGATAACCCGGTGTCAGTATAGCGAAGCAGCAGAGCATTGTTGTTAAGTGCTTGTAAATTCAAAGTAAATTGATGATCTAAAATGTTCGTTTTTGTTACGATTAGCCGGAAGAAAAAGCCTTTGCCACGCCTGCACCTGGATCACTGGCCGGACGATCTGCCAGTACTACCCCCGCCCGCGCTTCCGCTGCCCGGCAATCCGGAGTCTGATCGTTGATCTGCGCGGTCCGCTGCACGGCCGCATAGAGTTCATCTGAGAGTTGCAATGTAATGATCGCGCTCATGAGCATCACCTCACGTTTTTTCTGGCTGTACGTACCATCAATATAGCACGGGCCAGGCGCCCGAAGAAGCGGTACCCGGTATCAGGGTGTGCCGAAACGTGCTGCCGGTGCGCCAGAACCCGCTTCCGGGAAGCTTCTTCTGACGAGCAGCGGGCGGCCGCTGCGGGTGCCGCGCGTCCGATGCGACTGGCAGCAGCGCGGCCAGCTTCCCGGAAGCGGTTCCCGCCGGGGGCTTTGGGCAGCACGTTTCGGCACACCCGAAGTGACCGTGCTGGAAGTACTGCGTGGGGCTGATGCCGCGCAACGGATCGCCGACGCCAACCAGTTCAACGACCCGGCGCCCGCGGGCGAAGAATACACGCTTGCGCGGGTGCAAGCACGCTATCTGGGCAGTGATGATCCCGATCGGGCCGTGAATATCGACCAGGGCGCCTTCCAGGTAACCGGAGCGGCCAATGTGATCTATGACCGTCCGGCGGTTGTGGCGCCGGAGCCAGTCCTGGACGCCTCCCTCTTCCCCGGCGGCCAGGTTGAGGGATGGGTGGTCGTGCAAGCGCCCGCCGGCGAAACCGGCTTGACACTCGTCTACGAGCCGATCTTCGAATTCGGCAACGACAATGCCCGTTTCTTGAGCCTCGAGTGATCGGGCTATGATTCGGGTGTTTCTCTGTGTCTCCGTGCCTCTGTGGTGAATATGCCCGAGGTGTTTCACTACAGAGGCACAGAAGCACAGAGGCCGGATACGAGGGGAAGGGCGGCAGTCTCACCAACGATCTCGATGGCCCGGACAAGCGCGAAGAGCAGCATCGTATCGCTGTCGAGATCGGCGCGTTCGCGGCCGGCAACGAAGCTCAGCGCGGTCTCGGCAGCCTCAATCATATGCCGGATGCGAATACGATCATCCGGCTGCATACTGCACCTCAGCCTGCTGAAGCACCGTGTCACGGAAATGCCGGCTGAGATCCTGAGGCGTCCGCAGATCGACCCGGCGCCCGCCCAGGAGCAGCGCGAGTTCTTCCTCGATAGCCGCCAGGCCCAGCAAACCTGGTGCCGTGCCGGGCATAAATTCGACCAGCAGATCGATGTCGCTGTCGGGGCGGGCTGTACCGGCCAGCACCGAGCCGAAGAGCGACAGCTTCTGGATATGGTGCCGGCGACAGAATTCCGCCAGGCGCTGTGGATCGACCGGGAGTTGATGTGGCATTGCCGTTCCTCATCTATCATTCCCTCTGTTGTCATTATAGCGCAAGTATCGCGGCCCGAGCATATCGCGCACCGCGGGGTCAGGCCTCGTCCAGGTCCGGTAATGCCACCCCATAGTTCGCCGCCATCTCGCGGATGGCGTTGCGAAACAGGTCGACCAGTTCCACCGGCGCATGGACGGTGCATGCCGATCCGTAGCGCAGCAGAGTCCGGCGAGCCTGCCAGAGGTTGGTGATCGTGGCGGTGACCGTCGCACTGCCGTCGTCGTGGTAGTCAATGCGCGTGCCGGGGAAGTGGGTCGCGATATCTTGCCGCCGTGCGACCTTTGGGTGCAGGGTATAGCGCAGGGGGTACGTCGGTGGCTCGGGGCGAATGGGGGGCAGCATGGTTGGCAGGATCACCAGGCTGCCCGGCAGCATCCGATCCAGCCGGTAGTGAACCGGCGAGGGAATCGGCGCCGCCGGATCGCGCGGCGTCACTTCCAGCAGGGTTGCATCGAGATAGACGTGGCCTTCCGGGCGGAAGATGACCTCATAGGGCGCGACACGGTGCTGGATGGTCGCACCGTCGGCGCGCAGGCTCTGGTAGGCGAAACGAAGCTCCTGGCGCTGAAGAATCGCTCGTTTCACCGTCGCCATGATCTCCGGGTCAATCGTGCTGGCCGGACTATCGCTGAACTGCAGGCTGAGCACCGCCCGCCGGCCGGTGTGCTGCTCGCGGCGTTCCTCCGGCAGCAGCAGGAGCACCCGGTCGAGCAGGGCGCGGATCGAGGCGTGCTCCGGCAGCGCCGCGCCCTGTGGGAAATTGTGCTCCAGAAAGGCCAGCGCTTCAAGACAGGCATCCGGCAGATCGAGCAGCGCCAGTTCACCCAGTTCTTCGAGCGCGTAGTGGCGCTGCCGGCGCTGATAGACAATCCGGCAGCCATATTCGTCCTTCAGTGCATCCAGGTCGTGCTTGAAGGCACTGGCCGTATCGCCCAGATAGCCTTCGCCCTGCATCTCCTGATTCACGGCGGCGATAAGCGCATCGCGCGGCAGTGAGCTGCGCAGCAGGGTGCGGATCAGGATCAGTCGGCGCCGGAAGATCAGCCAGGAACTGCGTTTGGTCCCGCCACGGTTGCTCATCGCTCACCTCGCTCAAGCTGTTGCTGATAGTACCAGAACAGCGCGCGGGCGGCCAGCAGGGTCGAAACAGCGCGCAGACTGGGGGCGGCCAGCAGGACGAGCCGCTCCAGCGTGGTGCTGTCGTAGCCCCAGCCGTAGCGTTCGCTTTCGGCCTGAGCTAGCGGCAGCCAGCTTTCCAGGAACCGCAGGCGAGCATTGGCATCAGTGAACATCTCGGACATACGATCCTCATCAGGCAGGCCGCGACGGTGGCGGTTGGCAGCCGCCACCGTCAGCAGCAGACTGCTACGACCGGGACAGAGTTACAATAGCCGGGGTGCGGTCGAACATCCAGAACGCCAGCGGCAAGCCGAGCCCGAAGGTGATGCCGACCAGGCTCCAGGCGACGCTCAGCCAGATGCCGCTGAGCCACCAGCCGACCGCGAGGAAATAGACTGCGCGGAGCCAGAAGGGCTGTTGCGCGACCTGGCCCTGGCTCACCAGCGTCACCGCACCGTTGCTCACAATCTGGGTCTGCGTGCGTACCGGCTTCAGCGTCATCACCTGGGGAATGCGGTTGAGCATCAGCAGCCCGAAAGGCAGGCCGATCACACTGATCAGCAACACCCAGGCGAGCCCAGTCCAGAACAGGCCGAGCCAGAGGCCGATGAAGCAAAAGTAGAGCGCGCGCACGAGACAGCCGGGGCCGGCAGCGTTCTGGGCCAGCACTACCGTTGGGCCGGGAGCGGGCGCCGCCACCGGCGCCTGCACCGTCACGTTGACCGTTTGCACCGGGCCGACTCCCGGTGCCGCAGCTGCCGTGGCGAACTGCGGCGCCGGCGGCGTTGCCACTGCCGCAACCGTTGCCGGTGCAGTAACCGCGGGCTGAACGGGAGGATTCTGGCTGGCGGTAACGAATTCGACGCCACACGCAACGCAGCGGCGGGCATCATTCGGATTGAGCTGGTCACAACTGGTACATCGCATGGTCGGGTCTCCCTGTGCGTAGAACAAATCACCACTACGCTCAGTATAGCCAGGCCACCCGGCGCAAATGTACCCTTGCGATAGCCATCAAGCATTGCGAGAAGTATAGCACACCATAGCAGCAGGCAACCGCGGCTATGGTGCCGAGCCGCTGCGAAGGTGAGCACTGCGACCATACCCCATAACTGACGATGAAGTCAATGCGCTTGTGATCATTGCAGGGCAGCCTGGCTGCAGGTCAGGGGAAGAGCAGGTCAGGCGACCGGATAGCGGCGTCGAGCCAGGCCGACCAGGAGATGCGCTCGGACGTGCTCAGCACCATTGACAGTTGCTCAATGTTATAATGCGAAGCGTATATTCCGAAATCATGGGAGCTGAATCCAATGAGTATGACCCCAACGCGTGATGATGAAGCAGTGATTACGATTCCGGTCGATGCCGAGACGGCGCGGATCTATGCGGCGGCGTCCGATGAGGAGCGGCGACGGATGCAGGTGCTGCTGCGCTTGCAGTTACGTGCATGGGTCGCTGGCCCGCAACGGTCCCTCAGCGAGATTATGGATGCGATTGGTGCAAAGGCTGAGCAACAGGGCCTGACCCCCGAGCTACTCGCCGAGATCCTGCGGGACGAAGGCCTCGCATCGTGACCACCCGACGCTTTGTGTTTGATACGGGCGTCCTCATAAGCGCAGCACTATTGCCGCGTTCTATTCCCCGGCAAGCGCTGGAGCACGCACGTGCGCAGGGCATCTTGTTAGTATCGGATAGTACGTTGCTTGAGCTCCAGGAAGTCGCGCGACGGCCGCGGTTCCAGCGCTATTTCAATGAGACTGATCGCGATGAATTCCTTGCCAGTATCATCCGTAATGCGCTGCCAACACCGGTAACGGTGAGCATTAGCGACTGCCGCGACGCCAAAGACAATAAGTTCCTCGAACTGGCCGTGAGTGGCCAGGCGACGTGCCTTGTCAGTGGCGATGACGATTTGCTCGTGCTGCACCCCTTTCGCGACATCCCCATTTTGACCCCGCGCCAATTCCTTGACACGGTAGACACCCTGTAGCAGCGCTTCCACGAATACACCCGGCGCGCTCTTTTTTGTCGTTATC
>DAOTUJ010000068.1:0-63683 GCA_034437175.1 Chloroflexaceae bacterium
TCTTCGGTCAGCTGGTGCCAGCGGTGTTCATTGAATGCAGGGGTCATATCTATCCTCGGGTACACGTCGCGGTTCCTGACTGGCATGCTACCATAGGTCACCCGCACGGAAAAGTTTCTGTCACACCCGATAGTGCCTGGGTGCCTTGCCATAGCGCCTGGGCAAGCGCAAATTGACAGCCGGGCCGCTTGCGGTATAATATTGAAAGCAGCATCAGAAATGCACAGATTTGAGTATGCTTACTGCGTAAGGAGAATTGAGGTCATGTCGCTCGGACCATGGGAATTGCTGATCATTCTGGCCATCGTCATTGCGATCTTTGGCGCCGGTCGTATCGCCGGCATTGGTGGTGCGCTTGGCGGCAGCATCCGCGAATTCAAAAAAGCAGTGCGTGATGGCGATGAAGACGGAAAAGAGCATAAGGACGCCAAAGCTCACAAGGACGGCGGCGAGCCCGAAGTCAAGCAAATTTAAGTTTTCACCAGCCCGAAACTGAGTTCTCCAGCACCAGTGGGCGGATAACTATCCGCTTTCCTGGTGCTCTTTCATTATGCGACTGCCCCAGTCGCTATGTAGGAATTCTTCTTTTCTGTCTGGTTGCGTAGCAATGCCGCGCACCTGAGCAGAAATCAACGGCGGAAAAGCAGATTATATGGCCGGTTTGCGGCAACGCTGCAAACCGGCCATATGATCTGCTTGTTCCGCCCTGTTAAGCTATGACTGGCGAATTATTTGATCAGGCGACAATTATGGTGCGCTCGGGCAATGGCGGCAATGGCTCGCCCAGTTTCCGGCGCGAAAAGTACGTACCCCGCGGCGGGCCTGATGGCGGCGACGGCGGGCGTGGCGGCCATGTGTTTCTGCGCGCCGACCCGCACGTGAATACGCTGCTCGGCTTCCGCCATCAATGCAAGTTTGCCGCTGAGCACGGCGGCCACGGCAGCAAACGCAACCAGCGCGGCAAACAGGGCAACGATATTACGATTCCGGTGCCGGTCGGCACTCAGGTGCGAACCACAATCGATGACGAGGTGTATACCATCGACCTGGATCGCCCCGGTATGGTGCTGCTCGCCGCCGAGGGCGGGCGCGGCGGTCTCGGCAATGTTCATTTTGCTACCGCCAACCGCCAGGCACCGCGCATCGCCGAATTCGGCGAACCCGGCCAGGCACGCGAACTCGAACTCGAACTCAAGCTGATCGCCGATGTCGGTCTGGTCGGTTTTCCCAATGCCGGCAAGAGCACCTTGCTTTCAGTGATCAGTGCGGCCCGCCCCAAAATCGCGCCCTATCCCTTCACGACTTTGCAGCCGAACCTGGGCATCGTTGAGGTGGGCAGCCAGCGCTTTGTAGTCGCCGATATCCCCGGCCTGATCGAAGGCGCCCACCAGGGCGTCGGCCTGGGCTTCGATTTTCTGCGCCACGTCGAACGCACCCGCCTGCTCATTCATGTTGTCGATGCGGCCGGCGTCGACGGTCGCGATCCACTTGATGATTTTGCTCAGATCAATGCCGAATTGCAGCAGTATCAACCGGAGCTTGCCAAGCGCCCACAGGTCATCGCGCTCAACAAGCAAGATCTGCCCGATGCCCAGGCCTATCTCGCCGATCTGCGCGCCGCGCTGCCCGTCGCCGCCGAAGATGTTTTCCCCATCGCCGCAGCAACTCGCGAGGGCATCGATGCGCTGCTCGAACGCGGGGCCGCCCTGCTGCGCGAGATGCCGGCCCCGCTGCGCGACCCGGTCGACGATGATGCCGAACCCATCACCTGGCCGGTGCCCGAAGTCGATCCGAATATGTTCAGCGTCGAAACGCTTGACGAGGGCTACCGCGTGCATGGCAAAAAGATCGAGCGCCTGGTCGCGATGACCAATTTCAACCAGGACGAAGCCGTCGACCGGATCGAGCGCGTCCTGGCGGCCACCGGTATCAAAGCCGCCCTGATCGCCGCCGGTGTCCAGGAAGGCGACAAGGTATTCATTCGCAATGCGGAGCTTATCTGGAGCGATGCCGAACCGGGGTAGGGGCGAAGCAGCGGCACTTATTGTCAGGAATTACATCGGATACAGAGCCTTTCTTCATGGAATGGCACGCAAGCATTCGATCTGGCCGCTGCTTCGCCCCTACCCCGCGCCGGTTACCCATCAAAGCAGTGCGGGTTCGCCTGTATCAAATCGGCCGAACTGCGAAAGCCCTGGATGACCAGCGGCGTGCCCAGGCTGCCCAGCGCCACGATGGGGCCGGTGACCATAAAAGTATAGCGCCCGGTGCGTTTGGGATCCGGCAGCGAGCAGTAACGCGCAAAACCCTCTTTGCCCAGCTCGACCTCGACGTACTCGCGGTCGGCGCCGATTTTGAAGCCCTGGCCGAAGATTTTCACCTGTAACTGGCGCAAAATCGTCTTGTCGAAATCGGCCAGCGACTGGGTGATGAAGAACCAGCCCACGCCGTATTTGCCGGTCATGCGCACGCTCTGGCCGAGCAGCGCTCTCGTGCGCGCGCCGTCGGCCGTCGCCGCAGCCTGGTCACCGCCGAAGAGATGCGCCTCATCGAGCACCACCAGCGCATTTGAGGTTTTACCGCCCTGGAAGGAGCGGTGGATCACCTGGCGCAGCCGGCTGAGGATCTCATTGAGCAAAAAATAGGGCGTCGCGTCGACACCTTCCTGGGCGAAGGAGAGAATCACAACCTCGCGGTCGTTGAGCACCCGGCTGATGATCTGCGAAAGCGGCACCCGCCCGCTGTCGGTGCGAAAACTCTCGAGCGCATCGTGCCAGAGCCGGCGCAGGCGTTGCTGGTCGAGCTGATAACGGGCCAGCACATCGGCGGCGCGCTGGCCCTCGCCGGGGGTGGTGCCCGGCTTGCTGGCATAGATCACATCGGCGAAACGGGCAAGGTCGCGCACCAGCAGCGGCAGATCCTCGCCACGCAGCATGCGGATCGTGCGCCGGCGACCTTTCTCATCGGTTAACTCGTTGAGCAACCCGGTCAGCCGGTCGGTTGCCTCGCGCTCCTTGTTGGCTCCCTTGAAGCCCAGCGCCTCAAAGAAACTGCTGCGCCGCAGCACCTCGGTAAAGGCCTCGGTGCCCTCCAGCGCAACTTCATCGGTCGTGTAAACCACCGCCTCGCGGGCGTGGCGCAGGCGGCGCAGCATCTGCTTGATGCTAAAATCGACGCGGGCATCGCCGGCCGCAAAGCGGTCGCGGCCAAACTCGCCCTGCGGATCGAGCACCAGTACGCCGATATGCGGGTTGGCCGCAAAACCGGCCAGGAGCTGCGAGGCCATAATCGACTTGCCGCTGCGAGTCTGGCCGAAGATGCCCATCATCACCGCCTCACCGAAACCGCCTTCTTCCGTCGAACCAAAATGACGCAGGGTCAGCGGCACCGGCAGGCCGTCGCCGGGCGACTGGCCGGCGTAGAAGATGCCGGCCTCGGTATGCACCAGTTCTTGCAGAGCCGGCGCAGTCGCCGGGAAGACTGACGTGCCACTAGGTGGCGGTGTTGAGAGGGTAGTACGGCGGCGCACCTGGCCGTTTTCGTCGAGCAAAAAAACGCCCAGCGCCGTGAGCTGAGCGCTGGTCAGGTCGCTTTCGCCACTGAGTGCCGGCAGCGCACCCTGATGCTTGATAACCGCCCGAATAATCGGGTCTTCGTGCCAGCGATTGCGGGTTGTGATACCGCCGAGCTGGCAAAGTGCTCGCTTGCGATAGGCGCGCCCATTGAAGCGCTCGACAACCTCGAAAGTCACCCAGGCATGATCGAGCGCCCGGTCACGCGCACTCTCCAGAATATCCACCGTGAATGCCGTCGTCGAGTTGGGGCTGCCGATCACCGCGATTGGCTCAGGCGAGTCGCTCATAGCCGTCCTGCACAAAAATGCTGAACACTTGTGCCAAGTATAACAGCATTAGAACAGGAGATCAAGTAGGAATTTGCAAAGAGTTAAGAAAACATATGTGCGCAGCGCAAGTGCTGCGCACATATGCTTTCTTAACTCTTTGCAGAAAAAGCAGGCGCTGTATGATTATATGCTGTCGTAATCGATCTGGTCTTTGCGGCGAATGCGCAACACAATGACCAGTTGATCTTCATCATCAATTGCATAAACAATCCGCCAGCGACCAGCTAACCAGACACGATATACACCTGGCCTACCGCGCAATTCTTTGGATCGTGCTGGTCGCGGCTCATCAGTCAGATCCTTGATAATCTGGCGTGCTGACGAACGCACGTGCACAGGTAGAGCACGAAGAAATGTGGCACCGGAGCCACGTAGAGATTGCCGAACGCACGTGCACAGGTAGAGCACGAAGTTGATCTTCGGCTTCCGCAGTCAACCTAATCTGGTAGCTCACCGGCGGCCTCCGCCCGATCCAGGTCAGCCTGTACGTCTTCCCAGCGACGGAGGGTCTCGGGATGCGCTTTCGCATATGCGAGTGCTGCGAGTGCTTCCTCCAGCAGCTCCTGGTCGCCATCAGGGGCATCGGGGTCTTCGTGGCTCCAGTCGTCCAGGATAGAATCCGGCGCCGGCTGCTGAACCAGGCGGACCAGTTCTTCGCGTACCACCCGCCGAACCAGGGCTTCGAGTTCGGCAACAGTGATCGTTGCCAACGTTTGCTGGTTCATATTTATACTCCAATTGTTTTTGTTTTCGCTGCAGATATTGTAGCACTTGAGGATCACTGACGCCGTGTGAAAACCGCGAGCATCGTTACCGTCTGAGCGTATGCCTGGTGCAAAAACCAGGAACAATGCCTGCATTGTTCCTGGTTTTACACTAGCGCATGAGCTGTTCAACCGCATCGCTGAGCTGGCGCAGGGTACGCACCGGGTACACTTCGTCGCAGAGTTCGGCATAGCGGCGCATGTCGCTGTCGCCGGTGCCCCAGGCCCGCTGCGATTCAGGATTGAACCAGATCAGGCGCCGGCTGCGCTCGCCAATCAGTTTCAGCGCCGGCAGATTGGGGTCGGCGTAGTTGTTGCGTCCGTCGCCCAGGATCAACACGCTGGTGCGCCGGTCGACGGTGTCGAGGTAATCGCGGGTGAAGGTAGCCAGGCTCTGGCCGAGATCGGTGCGGGCATAGTCGGCAGGCATACGCCGCAAGATGCGCTCGATGGCCTCACCCGGTCGCGCATCGACAAATTCGGCGCTGATGTCCAGCAGATCGTCGATGAAGCCGAAGCTGCGCGTGCGGCTGACCTGATCTTGCAGCGCGTAGACCAGGGTCAGCATAAAGCTGGCGACAGCACGCATCGAGCCGCTGAGGTCGCAGATCAGCAGCAGGCGCGGGGCCAGCTTGTGGCGGCGGTATTCGAGGTGCAGCGGCACGCCGCCGTGACGCACATTCGCCCGAATGGTCTTGCGCACATCGATAGCGCCGCGCCGGCTGACCCGGCGGCGCAAACTGGCCCGCGAGCGCAATTTGACAGCCAGGCGCATCACTTCCTGGCGCACGTCCTGGATCTCGGCGTGGCTGAGCACGGTGAAGGGCCGGTCGAGGAGTTCTTCGTGCTGCGGATCGGCGGGCGGTTCGAGCGCGGCGGCTTGCATCATCTGGGCAGCGACCATGCGCGCCACCTGTTCGGCCAGCGCCTGGCGATTGCGCTGAGCCGCCGCGGCCAGCAGCACCAGCGTTGCTTCAGCCATACCCGCCGTGCGCAGGCGCTCGATCATGGCATTGATGGCCTGTTCGAGTTGCGAGTAGCCCAGTTCGCGCAATACCCGCCGCGCCATCCATTCCTGGTAGAAGGGGCTGCTCATCGAGGGCGGCGGCAACTCGGCGAGCATCGCGCCCAGCCGGTCGCCGATGTCGCCACCGCCGACCGCCATCTCGAAAAGCGCGGCCAGTTGCGGCGACATGGTCAGCCGCATTTCCGGTACCAGTTGCTCGATCAGCGCCTGTTCCGCCGGATCGAGTTCCAGCGATTCGAGTTCCGGCAGCGGCTGCACCCCGGCGCTAAAATAGACATCGAAGATCCGCCGGAAGGTCGCCAGGTCACGCGAGTCTTTGAGCAACGAGGTTTGCAAGGTTGCCCGAAACTGCTCGCGATCAACTGTGCCGACCAGTTCAACAGCGTAAAGTGCATCCAGGCCTTCCGCCAGGCTGACGCGCATACCGGCGGCGCGCAAAGCGCCAACAAACGATTGGATCCGCTCGACCATGAGCGTGTCTGCTCGCGCCTCAACGAGTGAAGAGCGCGTCCACCGCGGCCGCCAGCTGGCGCATATTGCTGACGTGATGGACGGCGTCGCACATCGGCATATACTTGAGCATATCGCTGCTCAGGCTGCCCGGATCGTACTTGCCCCACATATGCGGCGACTCGGGGTTGAACCAGACTACTTTGCGCGCCCGGCGCCGGATCTGCTCAAAATATTCCAGGCCCGGATCGTTCTCGTTGTTGCGCCCGTCGCCCAGCACAATCACCGTCGTGCGCTGATCGACGCAACCGCAATACTCCTGCACAAACTCACCCAGGCTGGTACCCAGGTCGGTGCTATAACTGCGCACCGGGTAAATATGCTGCATCACCTGCTGCACCGCCTGCTCAGGCCGGTTCTCGTTGAAATACAGGCTGATGTCGTGGATATGATCGATGAAGGCAAACGAACGCGTGCGGCTGACCTGGTCGTGCAGCGCATAGATCATCAGCAGCAGGAAGGTCATCACATTCTCAGTCGACTTGCTGCGGTCGCAGAGCACCACCAGCCTGGGCTTGAGATGCCGGCGGCGATGATGGATCTGGATCGGCACAGCGCCGAAGCGCATATTATGACGGATCGTGCTTTTGGCATCGAGCGTCCCGGTTTTGCCGCGGCGCTGGCGCAGCGCCAGGCGCGAGCGCAGGCGGGCCGCCAGCCGATTGACCACCGCCCGCAGGTCACGGGTCTCCTCGGCGCCGAGATCCTCAAAGGGCTGATCCAGCAACTGCTCGATGGGCTGCGGATTATCGGTTTCGCCCTCACCGACACCCTGCTCGATCATCTGCTGGCCAACCTGCTCGGCAATCTGATCGGCCAGCGCCTGCTGATTCTCGCGGGCGGCCTGCTCGATGGCTTGCAGCGCCGCTTCGCTCATACCCTGGGCACGCAACTGTTCGAGCAACTCACGCAGCGCCTGTTCGAGCTTATGGAAGCGCATCTCGCGCAGAGCACGGCGCGCCATCCACTGCTGATACAGCGGATTACGCATGATGGGCGGCGACAACTGATTGAGCAGATCGCGCATTTCCTGATTGCTCATCGGCTGGCCATTCATCATCGACTCGAAGAGACGCGCAAGCTCCGCAGACGACATATTGGCCAGCATCTGGGCCAGCAGTTCATCGAGCTGGCGCTGCTCCTCCTCGCTGAGCTGGCCGCCGCCGGATTGCTGCATGGGCGGCGGTTCGTTGCTACTGAAGAAGAGCGGAAAATGTCGGTTGAAAATCTCGACATCCTGCGGCTCCTTGATCAGAGTCGCCTGCAATGCTGAACGAAAAAAGTTTTTATCGCGAATACCGGCATACTCAATCGCCCGCAGCGCATCAGCACTTTCAGCCACACTGATACGCACGCCGGCCTGGCGCATGCTGGCAATAAAATCAATGATCCGTCGATCCATAGATACCTCTATGTCGTTGAGAACCAGGGAACCAGGGAACCAGGGAACCAGGGACGAATGCTTCGTTGATCCTTTATGGCGTTGAGAACCAGGGAAATAGTCACACAGAATTTAGAAAGCAGAAAACTTTTATAACTCCCTACTTCACTTAGCTTCCTTTCCTACTTCCCTCGTTCTTCAGTTCCTTAGTTCCTTAGTTCCTTAGTTCCTTAGTTCCTTAGTTCCTCCACCCCTAATTATTCCGATCGCTGCGATAGGTACTCGGACCATGCGGGCGATCGCCGCCTTGCAGAGCCCGTTTCGCCCGCTGCAGATCGCTTTCGTACTTAAGCAACACACTGAGCGTATTGTCGAGCGTGGCCTTATCGAGCGCCCGCGCATTCAGCGTCAGCAGTGCTCTAGCCCAATCGAGCGTTTCACTGACACTGGGATGCTTCTTGAGATCGAGATCGCGCAGGCGTTGCACCAGTTCAACCACTTCGCGGGCCAGTTTCGGCGCCAGGTCGGGCACCTTGAGTTGCACAATTTCCAACTCGGCATCAAGATCGGGGTAGCCGATATAGATATACAGGCAGCGCCGCTTGAGCGCCTCACTCAGCTCCCGGGTATTGTTGCTGGTCAGCAGCACGGTCGGCTGATGTTTGGCCTTGAGCGTCCCCAGTTCCGGCACACTGACCTGGAAATCGCTAAGTACTTCGAGCAGAAAGGCTTCGAACTCGGCATCGGCCCGGTCGATCTCATCGATCAGCAGCACCACCGGCTGGTCGCTGGTGATGGCCCGCAGGAGAGGACGCGGCAGCAGGAATCGCTCCGAGAAGAACACATCTTCTTCGCCGGCCAGCCGGTCGGCGGCTTCACGCAGGCTTTTTGCATCACCCAGCACCTCGCCGAGCTTGTCACGCAGCAACTGAGTGTAGAGCAACTGTTTGGCATACTCCCACTCGTAAAGCGCCTTGGTCTCATCGAGACCCTCGTAGCACTGCAAGCGAATCAACTCACGGCCATGCACCGCCGCCCAGGCCTTGGCCAGTTCGGTTTTGCCGACCCCGGCCGGGCCTTCCGTGAGCAGCGGTTTGCCCAGTCGATCCGCCAGAAACATTGCCGTCGAAATATCATCGGTAGCGATATACTTATTCCTGCTCAGCGCTTCACGCACTTCGCCGATAGAATTCATCGTGGTCATGGGATCTCCCGTGATAAGGCAGACATTTTTTGCAGAACCAGGGAGTCTATGAACTACAGAACCAGAGACCTGCGAACATTCTGATTCCCTGAGTCCTGGCCCACTGGTTCTGTAGTTTATTGATTTTCTGGTTCTTCTCAGGCCCCAACCGTGCGACTCTGGCTGTACAACGTGTGCCAGATCGTCCCGGCGATGTCGTCGGTATCGAGCACAACAGAGCCGAATCGCTCACGCTCGCGCCCGGGATTCACACAGAAGGTCGTGCCCAGACGCACAAAGAACGTACCGCTGGCGCGCGGCGCCTCGTGGATGTGGCCGTGCAGCGTCAGCGGCGGTTGGTAGCGTTCAATAAAGCTGCGCAAGGAACGACTGCCCAGGCTACGCCCCCGCAGGCGGTCGAGGGCAGTATTGTAGGGCGGCGCGTGGCAGAGATAAATCGTGCGCTGCGGATCGCTCTGGGTAGCCAGTTCAGCCAGTTCGTCGGCAATCGAGGGCCGCCGCATCAGCGTCGCCGCCGTCACCCGCAGCGGGCGCCCGGTCTCGCTGCTATAGGCCATCGCCAGGCTGTAGGGCGGCACCTTGTCGTCGTCGCGCCGCTCGTGATCCTTGATGCTGTACGGCGTAATCGGCACACAGGCATAGCCGGCCAGCCAGAGGTCCGGCCCGATTTGCACACTGCGCATATGCAGAACCTGTACTACATCGGACGCCTCCAACAGCTTGAACTCGCTCAAAGCCGCCGCCCAGTCGTCGTTGCCGGGCACCAGGTACACGCCGATCTGCGGATGATCGTGCCGAAATGCGATCAGCAACGGACCAAGCTCTTCGCGCACGAAACGCCGCTGAGCTTCGATAGCTCCGTCGATCTTGATTCCCGGCGGCAAGAGATCACCACCCACGGCAACCAGATCCGCCAGCTGCGCGGCAGCCAGATCAAGCAAGTTGCGGTAAAAATCGAGATTGCCATGCAAATCGGATGTGTACACCAGGCGCATAGGATTCCTGCCTTGCCGGCAGAGCTACCGCAACCGGATGCTGCCGGCACTCCTGCCGCGTGAATGGTTAGTTTGTCGGGGGTATCTACTGTACAATTATTATAGCACGCCATAAAATAGAAAAGTGCCCGATTCTTCGCATTTCCTTTGCAAAATGCTCAATACAGGAGTGCATTCAACGCTTATGTCAAATCAAACGCGCTATCAGGCCATCCTGTTCGATCTCGACGGCACACTGACTGATTCGCGGCCCGGCATCATCAACACCATGCAACACGCCCTCACCGAAATCGGCGCTAACGTGCCGGCTGCCGAAACTCTGCACGACTGGATCGGCCCGCCGTTGCGCGCATCCTTCCTCAAGTACCTGGGCCGGCCCGAGCTCGCCGACCACGCCGTCGCCATTTACCGCGAGCACTATGCTCGCCAAGGAGCCTACGAAAACCAGCCCTGGCCCGGCATCCTCGATCTGCTCGCCGAACTACGTGAACGCCGCATTCCGATGGCCGTCGCCACCAGCAAATACCGCCCGGCCGCCCGGCAAATCCTCGACCATTTTGCCATGACCGATTTTTTCGTTGCTGTCGCCGGCCCTACCGACGACGTTCCCGGCGACACCAAAGCCGCTGCCATCGCCACCGCCCTCGCTGCCCTTGCCGAGCCTCACCGCCGCGGCGCAGTCATGGTCGGCGACCGCCACCACGACGTGCATGGCGCCCGGAGTCACGGCCTGCCCTGTATCGGCGTCAGCTACGGCTACGGCAGCCACGTCGAGCTCAGCAACGCCGGCGCCGCCCCCATCGTGGCCAGCGTCGACGCATTACGGCACGAAATACTTGGTTAAGCGTTGGAGCGTTGGAGCGTTGGAGCGTTTAAGGGTTTAAACGCTCCAACGCTCCAAAGGAGTTCCCATGTCCCTGCCCGGTCTGGCCGATTATCCGGAGCGCTACCAGTTTCGCTATTGCCCACGTGATGCGACGCCGCTCGAAGTCGTCGAGATGTTCGGTATGCAGCGCCGCCGCTGCCCACATTGCGGCTGGGTGCATTACCCAATGCCTAACCTGGCTTCGACAATGGTTATTCCCTACCAGGGCGGCATCGTACTGGTGCAGCGCGATATCGAGCCCGACCGCGGCATCTGGCACCTGCCCATCGGCCATATCGAGTACGGCGAAGATCCGGCACAGGCCGCGCTGCGCGAGGGCGAAGAAGAAACCGGCCTGCGACTGGCCGATCCGCAGTTCCTCACCTACACTCACAGCCCATCCTATGCCGATCCGCTGCTGTTTTATGTTGTGTTCGGTTTCAGTGCCCGTGTCGTCGGTGGTAGCCTGACTGGGAGCGACGAGGGGCGCGCCACTCGCATCGTGCCGCTTGCTGAACTCGAAGAACTCAAGTGGACCAGCCAGCGCGCCGCCATCGCCGTCTACCGCCGGTACACACAGAAATAATGGGCATGTTGATTTCTGCGTCGGCCAGGCACGACCGGTCACTTGCCCAGCCGGCGGGTTGAATAGGTCAGTTCCTTAGCGCCCGCATCACTCAACTGGCCGTTGCGCTCGACCAGGGCGGCTTCGCGCTCGGCGGCGGCCGCCAGATCGGCGTCACCCAACTCGTGCAACCGCGTCGCCGTCGCTCGCAGCAGGCGCGCCGCAGTGATCGCATCGCCGGACGCCGCTGCGGCCAGGGCACGCTGCTGCAAGCCGGCCGCACTCGCCCGTGCCGTCGCGTCCAGCACTTGCGCCGGTAGCGCAGGCGCCGTATCGGCATACTGCACAATCAGATCGTGCTCAAGCCGTACCTGCTGCGCCTGCACCAGGATCTGCGCCAGCCGCAGCCGCAGCAACTCACCGGGCGCCCGCTGCGGCTGCGCCGGTGCCAGAAATTCCAGCAGCAACAGCATCGCCACATCGCCCTCCAGGTCGCCCAGCCAGATGCTCTGGTCGGCCGCCGGGGTCAGTGGTGCCAGCACCGGCTGGATGCGTGTTACCCGCCGCAGTCGCACGCGCGCCGGCGTCTGCACTTGCAAACGCAACTGGCGCAGCGTTACGGCGCGGGCCGCCCGCAACTCCTCGGCAATCGCCGCCGGAATCTCGTCCGGGTGCGGCAAGAACATGGCCCGCCCGCCACTCAAATCGGCCATCTGCGTCAGCAGTTCGGCCTGAAATTCGCCGCCCAGCCCCAACGTGCTGACGGCCACACCGCGCCTGGCCGCCTGCCGTGCCAGTTCCAGACAATGTTCCGGTTCCTCGGTGAATCCGTCAGTGAGCACGACGAGCCGCTCGACCGACTCGGCAACCGCCTGTGCTCGCCCGCGGTCGAGCTCTTCCAGGGCCAGGCGCAAGCCGGCCGCCAGGTCGGTGCGCTCACCGGGGTGTACGTATGCCAGGCGCGCAATGCCGCGCACCAGCAAATCACGGCTATTGCCGCTGATGCTGGCGCTGAGCAGAGTTGCTTCTTCAGCACAGGCCACCACCGTCAGGCGGTCGTTACCGGCCATCCGCTCAATCAAGCTGTGCAGCGCCCGCACTGTATAATCAAGCGCGCTCGGTGCCTGCGCCCGCACCTCCGGCGGCACCGGCGCCGCCAATTGCCAGACCGGCAGCCCGTCCACCAGCACTTCCTGCGCACCACCCTCGCGCACCAGGTCGCGGAATTGTGCTTCGCTGATGATTGGAATCCGCATCGAACGGCTGGCATCGGCCACCAGCCCCCAGCAAACCGGCTGCTGTGCCCGGCTGCCGGCCGACAGGCGCAACAAAGTGTAGCAGATCTGGGCCTCATTCCGCGCCGCCAGGACTGATTGTTCGGGGATCAGTTCAAGATTTACCGGTATCATCCCGCCTTCGCTCGCCTGATCGAATGCACTGTGCCCGGACTATACCACACATTCCAAAATATGCTACAATTTATACTGAAAATGACAGTGCGCGACCATGCGCTCGCGCCTCCGGCTTGACTTCCTCCTGGTGAACGAGGTCAGAGAGGCTCGATCGTGATTGCTACCAGCGACCTCCAGCAACGCATTCGTGAACTTGAAGACGCGCAGGCCCGCGCTGAAATATACTATCGCATCAGTCGCGGCCTCAATATGGCGCACGATGAGCTTGATCTGCTCGAGGTGCTTTCGCAGCCTGCCCGCACAACCGGTGCTACCAGTGTCACGTTGTTCTACCTCGACCTCGATCTCAGCGGCAACCCGAATTGGGCCGAAGTCGCCGCCGCATGGCACTACGATGAGCACGCGTCCTTTCCGCGCGGCTCGCGCCATCAACTCGCCGGGCATCCACTGACTGCCATCTGGCTCCACGATTACGATGCCCCGTTCATCTGTAGCGATGTCAGCCGCGATAATCGCATCCCCGCAGCCAGCTTCACCGCGCTGACGGCGCTTACCGCCAGTGCCATCGTGATTGTGCCGCTCTGCTACAATCAGAAGTGGATCGGCCTGCTGCAAATGCTCTGGCCCACCAGCCATCGGTGCAGCCCCGGTGAAGTCGTTGCCTACCAGGCCATGATTGAACTCGGCGCCGCCGTTGTTGAACATTATCGCGATAACCGCGCCCAGGAAGAGGCGTTGCGCTCACTGGTGAATTTCCAGGAAATCATTTCCAGTGTTTCAGCCAATTTTATTCACCTGCCGGTTGAACAGATCGATAGCGGCATTATTGAGGCGCTGCGCCGGATCTGTGTCTATGCCGGTGCCACGCGGGGAACTATCCACATCGTTACCGCCGACAAGCGTTTCAACCAGACCCACGACTGGTACTCCCTGCTCGATGACCCGCGCATGATCGCTCAGCCGCTCATCCCCTTCACGGAAATGGCCTACATCTGGAGTCATCTTAGCCGCTATGAGAGCTGCAGCTTCGGAAGTTTCGGCGATTTGCCGCCTGAAGCCGGTGCTGAACAGGCCTGGTTTCAACAGCATGGCTTTCAGCCCTGCCTCTTCATTCCGATGATTTACGAGGGCCTGCTCTACGGCATTATCTCGCTCTACGGGCCCAGCGACGATTTTCGCTACTGGCCCGCCGAACTGGTCTTCCTCCAGCGTTTCATCGCCGATATGCTGATCAATGCCCTTGAACGCAAAGAATCGGAAGAAGCCCTGCGCTCCAGTCAGCGCCTCTTTCGGCGTATTACCGATGCCAGCCCCGATCTGGTCTATGTCTACGATTTGCGCGAAAATCGTACCATTTTCGCCAGTCGCCAGTTGAGCGAGTTCCTCGGCATTGCAGATGCCGCCAACATCGATATCCATCAGAATACCGGTCTGACCCATCCCAGAGATCTGCCACGCCTCACCGCCCAACGCGAACGCTTCTTCCACGCCGCCGACGGCGAGGTGCTGACGGTCGAATATCGCATGCGCGGCGCCAACGATGAGTGGTTCTGGTTCTCGCAGCGCGAAGTCGTCTTCACCCGTGACGTCGACGGCTTCCCGGCCCAGGCGCTCGGCCTGCTCCAGGATATCACGCAGCGCCGCCAGACCGAAGATGAGCTCTCGCGCTACCGCGATCATCTCGAAGAACGGGTCATCGAACGCACTCAGCAGCTCGAGCGCGCCGCCCGCGAGCTCGTCGAGGCGAAAGAGATCGCTGAAACCGCCAACCGCGCCAAGAGCGAGTTTCTCGCTCGCATGAGCCACGAATTACGTACGCCGCTCAACGGCATTCTCGGCTACACCAATATTCTCAAACGCGAACCCGAATTGACGGCCCGCCAGCTCGACGGCCTGAACATTATTCAACAGAGCGGTGAACACTTATTGACGATTATCAATGATATTCTCGACCTGTCGCGCATCGAAGTGCAGCGCATGGAATTGCATCCCAGCGATCTGTACCTGCCCAGCTTCTTGCAAAGCATCGCCGGCATTATCAAGCTGGGCGCCGAACAACGCGGGCTGGTTTTTTGCTATCAGGCCGATGAACCGCTGCCCAGCGGCATCCGCGCCGACACGATGCGCCTGCGCCAGATTTTGCTGAATTTGCTCAGCAATGCCGTCAAGTTCACCGATCACGGCCAGATCCGCTTTTGCGTGCGCCGCCTCGCCGACCCTTCGCTCTTCGCTCCCAACGAAGTCGGCCTGCGTTTTGAAGTCAGTGATACCGGGATCGGCATTCCACCCGAAAAACTGCGCCGGATCTTTCTGCCCTTCGAACAGGCCGCCGACATCTATCGCCAGGCCGAAGGCGCCGGCCTCGGCCTCGCCATCAGCCAGCGCCTCGTCCAGATGATGGGCAGCGAACTCCACGTTCGCAGCAGCATCGGGCAAGGCAGTATCTTCTGGTTCGATCTCACGCTGCCCTTGAGCAATGAAGCCCTGGCCGAACCGGAACTGCCCGACCAGGCCATCATCGGCTACCAGGGCCGGCGCCGGCTGGCTCTGCTGGTCGACGACCAGGCCTCCAATCGCTCGCTGCTCCAGAGCTTGCTTGATCCGCTGGGCTTTGCCAGCATCGAAGCCGGCAATGGCCAGGAAGCCATCGAGCAGGCCCGCCGGCATCGGCCCGACTTCATCATTATGGATCTGGTTATGCCGGTGATGAGCGGCATCGAAGCCACCCGCGCCATTCGCACTATGCCGCAATTCGACGATACACTGATCATCGCTTCTTCAGCCAGTGTGTTCGAGTCCGACCGTCAACAGAGCATGCTGGCCGGCTGCAACGTCTTTCTCCCAAAACCGATTCGCGGCCAGCAATTGCTCGATATTATCGGCGAGCATTTGCAACTTCAGTGGCGCTACGCCGGTGAACCGCCGGCGACCCGGCCCGGCGCCGCGCTCGCAGCCGACTGCATCGCGCCGCCGGCCGATGTTTTGCACCGGTTGCTCGAGCTGGCTCGCCTCGGCGATATGCGCGGCATTCGCGACCAGGCGCATCGCCTCCAGGAGCAGGATCCGCAGTATCGCCCCTTTGCCCGTCATTTGCAAGATCTGGCCCGCAGCTATGAAGAGAAAGCGGTGCTGGATGTCGTTCAGCATTATCTGTCAGGGTGTAGCGCATGACCAGATCCCCGCGAATGCCGGAATTGCCGGCTAGCCGAACCATTCTGATTATCGACGACAACCCGCATAACCTGGGCGTGATTGCCGAATACCTGGAGACCTTCGGCTGCCGCGTCCTCGTCGCCCGCGACGGCGAAGGCGGTATCGCCCGCGCTACCTACGCTCGCCCCGATCTCATCCTGCTCGATGTGATGATGCCCGGCCTCGACGGCTTCGAGACCTGCCGCCGCCTCAAACAGAATGCCGAAACCCGTGATATTCCCGTCATTTTTATGACGGCGCTCACCAGCGTCGAAGACAAGGTTCGCAGCTTCGAAATCGGCGCCGTCGATTATGTCACCAAGCCCATTCAGCACGAAGAAGTGCTCGCCCGCATCACCACGCACCTGCGGCTCAGCGAGCTCACCGAGCAATTGCAACATACCAATCAGGAACTGACCCGCATCAATGCCGACAAGGACAAGCTTTTCTCCATCATTGCGCACGATCTACGTGGCCTGTTTTTGCCCCTGCTGGGCAATGCCGAATTATTGGGTACCATCGCCGATGAAATCACCAGCGATGAAATCCGCGAGATCAGTGCCGGCATTCATCACTCCGGGCGCCTCGCGCTCGATCTGCTCGAACATTTGCTCGAATGGGCGCGCGTACGTATGGGCCATCTCCAGCATCAACCCGCCAGCCTCAATTTGCACGCCGTCGTCGAGGAAACCATTGCGCTTCTGCTGCACCAGGCCGATGACCAAGCGATCCGGCTGGATAACCAGGTTCCCAACCGGCTTCAGGTCTTCGCCGACCGCTATATGCTGGCGACCGCCCTGCGCAACTTGATCATCAATGCTCTGAAGTTTACACCGGCCCAGGGCCAGATCGTCGTCAATGCGCGTCCCGGCACTGCCGCCGCCGGCGCTGCAGAACCTGCCGTCATCCTGGTTTCGGTCAGTGATACCGGGATCGGTATGAGCGAAGCGCAATGCGCCCAGATCTTCGAGCCGCTGGGGCACCACCAGAGCCGGCCCGGCCTGCGCGCCGAACGTGGCAGCGGCCTCGGCCTGGTCATTTGCAAAGAAGTCATTGCGCGCAACGGCGGCGAGATCAGCGTCGTCAGCCAACAGGGCCAGGGCACTACCTTTACCTTTAGTGTTCCCTGCGATCATCAGGCATCCGCTCCCGCTCCAGCCGGCGCAATGAACACTGCGCCGACCGTCCTGGTCGTCGATCCCGACGTGGCCAATCGCAACGGGAGTATCACGATGTTGGAAAGCCTGGGCTACCAGGTGCTCGCCGCTGACGGCAGTACCGGCGCGCTCCAGCTTGCCGCCCGGCATCAAGGCACGCTCGACCTGCTCATCATCGAAGTTATCTTGCCCGGCCAGAACGGTGCCCTGCTCGCCGCCCGCCTGGTCGAAACCTATCCGCAAATGCATATTCTGTTCACGAGCGATAACCATCCGCGCATCATTCAACTGCTCGAACAGCAACAGCAACAAAGCACCGGCATTGCCTACCTCCAGCGCCCCTATGATGCCGTCGCGCTCCAGACGACTATCGCCGCCTTGCGCCAACGGCCATCCGACAGTCACCAGCCAGATGGCCCGCTGGTTGCGCCGGACTCAATGGCCTGACTCTTTCAAGCTGCCGCTGCCCAGCTTCCGCAACCGCGGGCCACCGCTGCCGCCGCTACCACCGCTCACCCCCAGCGGATGCGCCCTGGTGACAGCGTGATCGCGCAAAGCTTCGAAGCCCAGGTGTTCGGCATCGGGCGCCAGGTTCGCCCAGCTTGCGTGTGCCATCACCGCCTGCCCCAGCAAATCGGCGGCTTCCAGCGTCAGCATCTCGTCATTGAACCGCGCCACCAGCGCCTGTTGCGTTACCACCCCGTTCGATCCACCCACCAGCACACTGCGCTTCCAGGATCCATCGCTAAAAATGCTGTAGTAGCGCAGCAAGCCTCGCGCCGGCGGAGCCAGCACCGCAAACACCCGCGCCGCCAGTTCATTGCTCTCCGCCGGCCGTGCCTCGCTCTCCGCCGGCGGCGCGGCTTTGCGATCAAAGGCCGGCTCGGGATCCAACAACACAATAAATGCCGGCCGCCCCTTGCTTTGCACCTGCAACTGATTGGCATCCAGCCGACGCAACTGGATCAGCAGTGCTTTCAATTGCAGACATTCGCGCTCGATATGCTGAAACGCCCCGAACAAGGTATCCCGAAAGGTCAGCCTTTGCCTCCCAATCGCGTCGATCTGCTCACTATCCGCCACCAGCGCCGCATCAATCTGCCGCAAGGTCTCCTGCAATCGCTTCTGCGCATCCACCCCCAACATAGTCGTCACCTCCGTACTTACCAGCCATCACCGATCACGTTTTGCCGCATCCCCACCATTGCCGCCAGATCCCAGCTCGCCAGTCCCTGTGCCGGGTGATGAGAGTCCGAGCCGCCACTCATCAGCAAATTGTAACGCCGCGCCAAATCGGCATAAAAGCCGCGCTGTGCCGGGCTATGGCTCGGGTAAAACACCTCGATGCCCCCAATCCCGGCCGCGACCATCGCCGCGACATCCGCCTCGTCGGCCGGAATCGCATACACGCCCTGGCTGCGCCCAGGATGCGCCAGCACCGCGAAGCCGCGAAGCCGCCGTGCCAACCCGGCCACCTCGTCAACCGGCAGCGGCGCATAGGCGCCCGGCAACTCGCTGAGCACATAGCGCATCCCGGCTGCCGCATCGTCCTCGTCGGCGCGCCGCCCCGCCAGTCGGTTCCGCCGGGCCAGGAATGTCGCCACATCCGCCACATTCGCCGGGCGCCCCAATGCCTCCAGGCCAGCCAGATCGAAGCCGCGCCTTGTCAATGCCGCTTGCAGGCGCTGCGCATCGGCTGCGTTGCGCTCGAACACTGCCGCGCATAGCTGTTGCAACTCGCACGACTCCGGCGCCACGCCATATACCAGGATGTGCCAGAGCTTGCCGTTCCAGGCGCTGTCGATCTCAACCCCCGCCAGTACGCCCAACCCATGCCGTTGCCCCGCCGCCTGCACCGCCGCGACATTGCCTACCGTATTATGATCCGTTACCGCAATCCAGCTCAGGCCACGCTCCAGCGCCGCCTGCACCAGTTGCTCCGGCTCCCAGCTCGCGTGGTGCGGCGTCGCATTCGTGTGAATATGAAAATCAACCAGTTCTTGCATAATCTGCATTATACAGGTATCTGCCACACTTGAATGCCTGTGGTATACTATCCTTCGCTTGAAATTTCAACCATCAGCCTTACCGGGATGACATCCGCAGCGCTGTGTTATCGGCGTGTACGTTACCTGACGTACGCAGTCGCACCGCGATCCGGCGCGCATCGCCTCCGGCAGGGCGAAAGAACCCGGGTCTTTTATGGGATCCGACGGCTTTACCGCCGGATCCCATGAAAAAGATCGTCATTTCCTGGCGGCCGCAGCCTGCCATGAGCGCAGTTGAATGGGGCGAAAAAGCCCGTGATGCGGCCAGCCTCCAACGCCGACTGCGAAAGTCATATATTGAGGATCACATCATGCAAATCGCTCCCGACATCATTCAAGTGCCTCTGCCGCTTCCATTCGCCCTGCGCATCGTCAATTGCTACCTGCTCCGCGGTTCCCACGGCTGGACGGTCATCGACAGCGGGCTCGGTACTGCCGACGACCGTGCTGCCTGGCTCGCCGCATTCGCCGAGCACGGCATTGGCCCCGGCAACCTCGAGCAGATTGTGCTGACCCATTTTCATCCCGACCACTATGGACTCGCCGGCTGGCTGCAACAGTGGAACGGCCATGAGACGCCCGTGCATATGGCGCCCCGCGAAGCCGAACAGGCTCGCATCGTCTGGCAACGACCTGCCGGCAGCCACGAACCGATGCACGATCTGTTCACAGACTACGGTGCGCCGCCCGAACTCACTGCCGCTATGGTCGAGCAGTTGCGCGACCTGCGCCGCTACACGCCGCCGCATCCCGTCGTCACGCTCCTCGAACCCGGCGCCACTATCCGCCTCGGTCGGCGCGATTGCCAGGTCATCCATGCCCCCGGCCACAGCGACGGCCAGATCGTCTTCTACGATCCTGCCGACCGGCTCATACTCAGCGGCGACCAGGTGCTGATCAAGATTACGCCCAATATCGGCCTCTGGCCCGAAAGCGAACCTGATCCGCTGGGGCGCTACCTGAGTTCGCTCGATCATCTGGCCACCTTCGATGTACGCCTGGCGCTACCCGGCCACGGCGCCCTGATCAGCGACTGGCGCGGCCGCCTCGCTGAACTCCAGCATCACCACGCCGAGCGCCTCGATACGATGTTCAAGGCCGTCAATGATGCCACCGATGCTTACACCGTCGCCCGCACCGCCTTTCCCTTCGAACGACTGACCCATCACGAAATGCGCTTTGCCATGGCCGAAACAATCGCTCACCTCGAATACCTGGTTCATCGTGGTCGGTTGCAAAAATCCTTCGATACGGTCTGGAAATATGCGCGTGTCTGAGCCTTTCCATCCTCCTCGCCTGCTCGCTACCGCAAGCTGGCTGCTCCTGCTGCTGCCGCTGCTGGTACTGCTGCTACTCTACCGCCAGGCCGGGCCAATCGCGGCAGATATTGGCACGCCCGCCGACACGCCGCTGCTGGAACATTTCTATGGCATCGAACAGCACCCGTCCGGCAATTTCCGCTGGAGCGAAGAGCGCGCTGCATTTATCTTGCCGCTCAACTCCACGCCTGCCGTGCTGCGCATCCGCGCCGCCACCCCGCCCGGCAGCCAGGTCTCGCTGCTGCTGACGCCTGCCGCTCGCGTCGATCTGCCGGTCAGCGCCGTAGCGCAGGTGCGCAACTACCATCTGCTCTGGCCCACCGCAGCCGATCCGCTCGGCTGGGCTCGCGTCCACATCGCGGCCGAATCCACTCCCGACGCCGAACGCCAGCTGGGCCTGGCCATCTTCGATCTCCGCGTCGAACCACTCGCCGGCAATCACCTGCCGCCCTGGCTGCCACTCGCCCTGCTCGGCCTGACGCCACTGGCTCTGGCCGGTACCTTTCACCGGCTGCTGCCATCGGCACAGCATATCCCGGCGACCGTTTCAGCTGCGCTGCTCGGCCTGTTTCCGGTGCTGGTCTGGATCCAGCAACCGCTGGCCGTTCGCCCCTATACCGTGATGATCTTCGTCCTTGCTGTGGCCGGCTACGGGCTGGCCGGCCTGTTACGCTGGTTGCGCTCCAACCCCACTCCAATCGATGCACGCCACCTGCTGGCTCTCTTCGTCGCTGGCTCCGGCCTGATTCTGGTTAAAGGCTTTGTTTTCCACGGTAGTTACTGGCTCTTCCAGTGGTGGCAACTGCCGGTGCCGGCCAGCCTCCTGGCCATGCTCCTGCCGGCTGCCGGGATCCGGCTGCGCCAGGGCTTGATCGCCGCTATCGTGCTCATCCTCGGCGGCTATGCCTGGCTGAACTATAGCCACGCTATGAGTTACTATCGCACCGACGACTTCGACATCCTCTTCGGCGGCGTCCAGTCGTTTTTTCAAGGCGGCTCGCTTTACAACCTGGCCGGCGTCCAGACGAATCACCTCGGCGACGCCTCCTACAAATATCCGCCGTTGCTCGCCGCCATCATGGCGCCCCTCGCCGATTTGCCGCTGCGCACGGCCGCCGGCTACTGGCGCTGGGGTTCGCTGGCTCTGCTACTGCTCAGCGCCCTATTGCTCTGGCGCTGGAGCGGCCGCCCCTGGCACTCCTGGTCGACCCTCGGCCTGGTCTACATCATCGTCACCCTCAAGCCCCTGGCCGACTCACTGCGCTACGGCCAGGTCGACATGATCTTGATTTTCGGCATGTCGGCTGCACTTCTGGCGCTGAGGCACGAGCGATGGGCCGCCTGGGGTGCTGCACTTGCACTGCCGGCTATGCTGAAAGTGTATCCCGGCTACCTGCTATTACACGCTCTGGCGCTCCGCCGTTGGCGCGGGGGGCTCGGCTTTGCGGTCGGCGCCGCTGCAATCACCCTGCTCTCGCTGCTCATCCTCAGCCCCGGCGTCTACCTCATCTTCGCCCGCGATGTGGCTCCGGTTATCGGGGGCGGCACCGCCTGGATCGAAAACCAGACCATCAACGGCTTTCTCAACCGCCTGCTGGTCGACGAAGTTCGCCTGCACCCCGACCAGCCCGGCCCCATCCACTGGCTGACCTACGCCGGCGCTGCCCTCGTCACCCTGCTGACGGCACTCGCCGCGCGCCGCATGCCAGCCGCTGCCGGCTTCGGCCTCTGGATCGTCGCCATGCTCTTCATTTTGCCGGCCGGCTGGATCCATTACCAGACCGTGCTGCTCATTCCGTTTTACCAGTTGCTGGTACGCGCCGAAAGCAAACCCGGCAGCGTTTCACGCCCGGCCCTGCTGTTGTACGGGCTGGCCTGGTTTCTGCTTTGTTTTGGTGATCAGTGGACGTTTCTCAATCGTGATGTGGGGGGGCCGGCCTGGGAATTGCTGGCACGCGGGGATTTTAGCGCCCTGGCGGCGCTCCTGTTGATGTCGTACAAATTCTACGGCCTGATCCTACTCTGGGGGACAATCGCGCTCGATCACAGTGCACGCCTCGCAGCATTGCCGGCCCAAGAACAACTTAGAACCCGGCCTGCCACAGTCTGATCCGCTGATCACGGCAACCTGAGACCAGGACGCGCCCATCCGGCGTATAAGCCAGCGCCGTTACGCCACCGCCATGATCGTGCAACTCGGCCAGCTGGCGCCCCTCATCGAGCTGCCAGACCCGGATGCTCTTGTCTTCGCTCCCCGAGGCAAACTGGCCGCCATTCGGCGCAAATGTCAGGCTATGCACATAATTCGCATGCCCGTTGAGGCAATCCAGTTTTCGTCCATCACTGGTTCGCCAGACAAAAATCGACGTGCAACCGCCACCAGTCACCAGCCTATCGCCGTCCGGCGAAAAAACCACACTTAATACAAAGGAGTTGTGGCTTTCGATAGTCTGCAGGGCATAGCCATCAACAGCATTGAAAATGCGCAGCGAGCCATCATAGCAACCAGCTGCGAGCAACTGTCCATCGGAGCTAAAAGCCAGGCTCTGTACAAATCCGCACATCAGTGCCGAGCGCCGCTCAATCCGGTCACCGTCGACTTCCCAGATCCAGATCGCATTGCCCCAGCCGGCACTCGCCAGCAACTTGCCGTCCGGACTGAAGGCCAGAAAATCCGCCGGGTAGCTGCGCCGTTCCTTCGCCTCAATGCCGCTGCCGTCAGCTATGCGCCAGATCTGCATCCGGCGTTCTTCCGAACCGGCCACCAGCAGTGTGCCGTCCGGGCTCATAGCCAGTGATGTTGTGCTGCGAAAATCGCCACGCACCGAGCGCAACAGGCGTCGTTCCGCCAGATCCCAGATCCCCACCGCCCGATCATCACCACCGACCGCCAGATATTGCCCATCCCGGCTGATCGCCAGGCACTGTACTGCACTTCCAGTACCGGTCGACCAGAGCAACGTCCCCGGCGCTGCAGCCGGTGCCTCATGGGGTATGCGCTCGGCTGGCACAACGGGCACCACCGACGGCTCTGATGCAGTACTGGCCCCCCCGGTTATCACATCCGATTCAGATCCGGCCGCAGCCACCAGGCTTTCGACAATCCCGTTGCGCCCGGTCAGATCCACCGTGGCACTGCCGCCGCGGCAACCACGCATTGCGCGCCGCATCATAGCTGCCGATGTCGGACGATCAGCAGGATTGGGTGCCATTGCCGTATGCAAAATCGCACTGACCGTCTCTGGAACCTGTGGATTGAGTTCAATCAGTGGGCGCAGGGGATCGGCAAGACCATTGACAAGATCAGACGCTCGACTCAGCGCGTCCGGCGGCCGTTGCCCGGCCAGCAAATGATACAACGTCGCCGCGAGCGAATACAGATCACCTCGCGGATCGGGAGCTTCACCGCGGATCTGTTCCAGCGGCGCATAATTCGGCGTAAACCCGGCAATACTATCATCACTATGAGCCGTCACCGTCGAGAGTTGCGCACTGCCGCCACGGGCCAGGCCGAAATCCAGCAGAATCACATCGCCCCTGGCGGTGATTTTCAAATTCTGCGGTTTAATATCGCGGTGATAAATCGGTGGTGATTGCGTATGCAAATAGTGCAGTGCATCCAGGAGCTGTTCAGCCCAGCGCAGCACCCAGGTGACGACATCATCGGCAGGAAAGCTGCCGCCATTACGCGCCAGCAGTGCCGCCAGATCCTCACCGGGAATATAATCCATCACCAGAAACTGATCGCCACCTTCGAGGAAATGATCCGTAACACGGGGGAGCACCGGGTGCGCGAGACGGGCCAGCAGCATCGCCTCTTTTTCAAAAGCTCGCCGCATCGCCGCACTGGTCAACAATGTCTGTTTGAGCGCAACAGGGACACGCAGGCGCGTATCTTTCGCCTTATACACTGCCCCCATCCCGCCTTTACCAATGGAGCGGATGACGAGGTAGCGATCTTGTAGCAGGGTATTCGGAGTTAACAACTTGACCTGACTCATGACCTGGCCCTGCATGGACAGCCACACATAGTACTACCGTCATCGCCCATACTTATTATAATACCAGACATGGCTCTTTACGAAGGTGGGACGTATGTTACCCATTGGTCCCTTTGTTGCACAGTACAACCGTACGGATGAGACCGTTACCGATCGTCCGTACGATATCCACACAAAGCACGTCGTGCGGCATACCGGGTATGCCGCACGACGTGCTCTGGGCGGGGCCAGACTCAGGGTTGGGCCTGGCCCTCGGCCTGTTCGCGGGTAGGCAGGCCTTCGGCAGCAATCAACTCCAGAGCCCGATCAACGGGAATAGCGACAACACCTTCCTCACGATTGACCCAGCCATAGGTATCAAGCACGAGCTGATTCTCAACCTCGAGCTCGCTGTATGAATAGCCATCAAGCGGCCGTACATTCGGACTGGCCGGCAACACGCCGGAAATCAGAATAATGCAACTCACCGCAATAAAAACCGCCATCAGAGCAATCACGACATTGCGCGCATTGATCGGTTCTTCGGTGGGTTCAAGTTCACCCCGGAATGAACCGCTGCGAAAACTCTGTGCCATTAGTGATGCCCTCCTCTGCCTATCAGCAAACGCTCAGTATTCGGATCATTGGGCGGCAACAGAGGCTGGCGTTTGATGATCCAGAGAAACAGCGCCAGCCAGATCCCGAAGAAGCCGAAAGGTGCTATCAAATCCATCCACATTATCCCGAGCAGCGTTTCACGAAATTCCGGCAAAATCAAAAATGCCGTATCCAGCAGCCGCATCAAGATCATAAAGGCCGCAACAAATACCAGCCGCGGTATTGTCTGCTTGGTGCGCCGCGAAAGCAGGACAAAGAACGGTACAAAGAAGTGGAAGACAATCAGAACCAGCGAGAAACCTACCCAACCGCCAGTCGCACGTCGCACGAACCAGGGCGTAAACTCGGCTATGTCGCCGTTCCAGATGATCACATACTGGCCATAGTTGACGTAGGCCCACAGCGCCGTAAACGCAAACAGGAACTTGCCCAGGTCGTGAACCTGTTTGGTGCCGACCAGCCCATCAAAGGGCTTGTAATGGATGAGGATCGACAGCATCACGATCATCAGTGCCATTGCAAACAGGCCCTGACCGACCATATACAGCACCCCGTACATCGTCGAGAACCAGTGTACATCGATCGACATCACCCAGTCCACCGACATCAACGTCACGGTGAGCACAAAGATCAACAGGCCGAGCCCGCTGATTGCCTTCATACGTGCAGTCAAACCCTGATTGCCGGTTTTGTCCTGTTGCAGCGACCAGTTCCGATAGAGCAAAGCCAGCCCGATCCAGAGCAGGAAATAGATCGCCGCACGCACCACATAAAACGGCGCATTCAAGTAGGGCACCTTGAAAGCAATGATGGGATCAAACGTAAAAGCATTCGGGTCGGCCCAGGTTGCCGGATCATTCCAGTGGTACAGGGCGTGTGCCGCTTCTTCGCCGAAGAATCCCATAACACTGAGCGCAATCGGGATGAACAGCAAGCCCATCAGCCCCAGCGACAATGCACCAGCTTCCAGCATCCGTCGGATGGTAATGCCCCAGGTTCCGCCGGTGAGATGATGGATCATCATCCAGGCCAGGCAGCCCAGGCCGGGCGCCAGCGCAAACATGTAACCGAAGAGGTAGGATTGAAAGAAGTGCTTCAGATCCAGAGCCGCTCCGATTCCCAGCGCCAGCAAGCCGACGAGGCCGACAACCAGCGCCACCAGCTGGATTGTATTCAGTTGCGGGTAACTCGTCTCGTTCTGCATATGCATCTCTCTAGCCATTCAAGAAGAAATAGCAAACCAGCAACGATGGCGGAAGTTGCGGCGGAGTGGCGCTCCGCCGCAACTTTCGCCACCAGACCTACTGGCTGGGCGACAGGCGTTCACCGGCCGGCAAGGTTTCCAACTCGGCCCGCAGCGAAGCCGGCACATCCTTGAGACTCGCATTCTGGCTACGCTGCAACACGCGCACATAGGCAGCAATCCGCCAGCGATCCGCCGGCTCGATCCGGGAGGCGTAGCCGTACATATATCGGTAGCCATTGGTGATCACATTGTAGAAATGGCCCACCGTCGAAGACGGCGATTCCGGGTTAATAAAGCGATCATTGTGGAAATTGGCTGCCACCACGGCGCCACGGGCCGAAACCATGCCGTTGCCGTAGCCCGTCGCGCCGTGGCACGGCGCACAATAAATGTTGTACTGCTCCTGGCCACGCACCAGGTCTTCGCTGCTGACCGGGAAGGGCAACTCGCTGCCCTCGATCCCGTCGATCAGGCCGGTGTAGAAATACTCGTCGGTACGCACCTCGCCGGCCACCACGGCCCCTTCGACGACCGGGCGCGACGAACGCCCATCGGCGAAAAAGTTGCTCGGTTCGAGCGGGGTATAGCGTGGTTGCTCATACATATCATAGTGGCAGGCAGCCGCAAAGAGCAGGATAATGCCGATCCAGCTGTAGCGGAGAACCCGCATCGGCGAAAAGGAACGACAACGGTTTGTGCTACGCATAATCTCGATCCTTAAACTAGCGAGGCACCTCAGTTACCTGCAGCGGATTCTGGTTCTGCAAGAACTGGCGTGTCGATCCGCGGTCGAACAACGGGTCACGCGCCTCGATACAGAAAAAGAAGGCATCCTGGGAAGCGCGCTGGAAACGCGGCACATTGAACATCGGGTGATAGGGCATCGGAAAGCCGTTCAGGAAAATCATGCCAAAGACTGCCCCAAACGCCGCGAAGAGAATGCCGGCCTCGAAGGTAATTGGAATGAAAGCCTGCCAGCCATTGAGCGCCTGAGTCAGACCTTCTACCGTCAAGTTGAACGCGGTTGGATCGCCAAGTGGGCGCCCACCCACATTGATCCGGTAATCGACGAAGTTGCCGATATATTGAAGAATGAAACCGCTCAAGGCGCCCATCACCCCCATAATCAGCACAATTCGCGGCACACCGGTATCCTGCGGACCAATCTCCTCACTCAACTCCTCGATGGGGAAAGGCGTGTACGCATCCATGTTGCGGTAGCCGGCCTCGTGCGCCGCATGAACCGCATGCACCAGATCGTCCGGGTTTTTAAACTCGGCAACGATCCCGTAAACTTCTTGTCGCATATGCTACCTCTTTGTCTCCACCAGTTCGCGCTGGAACCGGCGCAGGATCGTCTCGTCTAATCCGCCGCACTCGAACTGCTGCTCACCGCACCGCCGCGTTCTGCATAATAGGCTTCACGGGCCTTCTCGATGCTCTGCTCTTCGTGCAAGAACATACGCATCTCAAAGATATTGATCATCGGCAGCACCCGGATGAACAGGAAGAGGAGCGAAAAGAACAGGCCAAAGGTACCGAGATACGTCCCGAAGTCCCAGATCGTCGGAGTATAAAAATCCCAGGACGAGGGCAGGAAGTCGCGATGCAGACTCAGTACAATGATCACCCAGCGCTCGAACCACATCCCGATGCTGATGCAGAGCGAGATGATCCAGAGCGCAGTCAGGTTCTGGCGCACCGCCCTGAACCAGAGCGGCTGAATGGCCAGCACATTAAAGATGATCAGCGCCCAGTACGACCAGGCATACGGGCCGAAAGCGCGGGTATAGAACAGCTCGATCTCATATTTGTTGGCGCTGTAGAACTGCGAGGCAACCTCCATCAGGTAGCCGTAAGACACAATCATACCGGTCGTCAGCATCACCTTCGACATGACATCGAAGTGCCGCATCGTAATCATTTGCTCGAAGCCGTAGATCTTGCGGATCGGAATGAGACAGATAATCACCATAGCGAAGCCCGCGAAGACCGCACCGGCAACGAAGTAGGGCGGGAAGACCGTCACCTGCCAGCCAGGAACCTGGGCTACCGCAAAGTCGAGTGAAATGATGGAGTGAACCGAAAGCACCAGCGGCGTCGAGAGGCCGGCCAGCAGCAACGAAGCCATCTCGTAGCGGTGCCAATGCACGGCAGAACCCCGCCAGCCAAGGGAGGCAAAGCCCCAGAGTCGTTTGAGCCAGATATTCTCGGATCGGTCGCGCATTACAGCGAAGTCGGGCAACAGGCCGACCAGCCAGAACAGCAACGAAACCATGGCATATGTCGAGATGGCGAAAACGTCCCATGCCAGCGGGCTGCGGAACTGCGGCCACATGCCCAATGTATTGGGGTAGGGAACCAGCCAGTAGAACAGCCAGGGCCGGCCAAGGTGCAGAATCGGATAGAGACCGGCACAGGCAACGGCAAAGAGCGTCATCGCCTCGGCAAAGCGGTTGATGGAGTTGCGCCAGTTCTGGCGAAACAGCAACAGAATAGCCGAGATCAGCGTACCGGCGTGGCCGATACCGATCCACCAGACGAAGTTGATAATATCGAAGCCCCAGGCCACCGGGATGTTGATCCCCCAGATACCGATACCGGCAATCAGGAGCCAGGCGACCGAGACAAAAAATACCATCAACAGGGCAAACGCTATCGCAAAGGACAGCAGCCAGCCCCGCTGGGTTTTCAACACCGGCGTCAGCGGCACATCGCTGATAGTGTCGCCAATGTTGCGGTAGGTCAGATCAGGGCCAAGATAGCTTTCGCCACGATCCCAATCATCACCACGAGGTACTGTCTGTGACTGCTGCATCAGGCCTCCCCTTCTTCTAGTTCGTTGTTCGGGTTCCGAACACGCGTGATATAGGTTGTCCGTGGCATAGTATTCAGGAAGCCGAGCATCCCGTAGTTGAGATAGTCATTGCGCCACTTGCTGACCCGGCTGTTCTCATCGGCAATATCGCCGAAGGTAATCGCCTCGGTCGGGCAGGCGGCTTCGCAGGCGGTGGCGATGGCCCCGTCTTCAATGACCACGTTGTCGCTGTCGCCACTCTGAACGGCGGCAACCTTGGCCCGAATGCGTGCTTCGCTGATACGCTGAATGCAGTAAGTGCATTTTTCCATCACACCACGATTGCGTACCGAGACGTCCGGGTTGCGCATCAGTTTGTACTGCGTCGCATTCAGATCGCTGTACTGGAAGAAATTGAAGCGCCGCACTTTGTATGGGCAGTTGTTGGAACAATATTTGGTACCTACACAGCGGTTGTAGATCATATTGTTGATGCCCTCATTGTCGTGGACGGTCGCATTGACCGGGCAGACAATTTCGCAAGGCGCCTGTTCGCATTGCATACATGTCAGCGGCTGAATATAGATGGCCGGATTATCCAGATCCTCACCGGCATAGTAGCGGTCGATGCGGATCCAGTTCATTTCGCGGCTCATCGACACCTGCTGTTTGCCGACCACCGGGATGTTATTCTCGGCCTGGCAAGCCACAGCACAGGCATTGCAGCCAATACAGGTATTCAGATTGATGGTCATGCCCCAGCGGTTGGGCGCCTGAAGATCGGCATCGTTATAGGGCTGCGGCATCAGCGAGCGATAGTCGGGAGAACCGTCTTCGGCAACTTCCGCACCGTACTCTTCGGTGTAGTAGCGTTTGGCAATGGCCTTGGGATCTTCGCGAATCTCATCGAGGGTACCGATACGATAAATACTAGACTCACGGTCTTCGATTGTCCAGTGTACCTGGGTGCTAACCAGCGGATACGATTCATCCGTCGCTGCCACGGTGAGGCCGGAGCCAAACCACTGGGCATTGGTAGTACGCAAGGCATAAGCATCGAAGCCGATTGCATCGCCGACCACACCGGCCTGGCGCCGGCCATAGCCGAGATTGACGGTAATCGAATTCTCGGGCTGGCCAGGATAGATCCAGATCGGCGCCCGCACACTACCACCCTGGAAATTCAGATCAAGCATACGCCCATTGAGCGCATTGATCGCTTCCAGATCATCGGTAGAGGGATTGTTCGGGCGCGGGATATTGAGGCCGAACAGTTCGATAGCCGTGCGCGGCGCAATCAGTGCGGCGTTATCCCAGGTTAGCTTGGAGATCGACTTGGGCGTTTCCTGGAGCCAGCCGTTGTTGGCAAAGAAGCCGTCCCAGATCGTTGGATCGGGGCGGAAGATCAACTCGTAATCGGCGGTATCGGGCGGATTGGCCGGCGGAACAGTACCTACCGATACCTCGACCGGCTGGGCAGCCGTATCGGGTATGAAGCCGCGACTGAGCGCGAGCTGCCAGTTGCGATCAAAATCTTCGGCGAGTTCATTGGCGCGCCAGTAACCCCGGACAATGTCGTAACTCGTCTGGACAGGCCCGGCGGTGAGGAAAGCCAGCAAATCGTGGGGCGTCTTGCCGCCGTAGAGCGGGTCGATCAGAGGTTGCACAATCGAAGCCGTCCCGTCGAAGGCGCGTATATCGCTCCAGGCCTCGAGAGAATGAGCAGCATTGATATGCCAATCGCAGAGCAGCGAAGTTTCATCATTGTAGAGACTGAGGTGAGCTGAGAACGCCACATTTGCGAGCCGCTCGCCGAAACGCAGGTCGGCTGGTGCAGTATAGGCCGGGTTGCCGCCAATGATCAACAGCGCATCGACGGTACCGGCACTGATCTCGGCCGTCAAGTCGACAATATCCTGCACATGATCGGCAGGTTGCGCCTCAACCGGTTCAACAAAGCGAACGGTAGACCCGACGTTGCCGAGAGCCTCATTGAGTGCAAACATCAGCGCCTGTAGATTGGGCGAATGCTGCTCACCGGTAATGACAAGACAATTGCCGCGATTGGCCTCAAGCTCCTCAACCAGCACATCAAGGAATTGCTGCTGATGTTCGGTGAGTTGCAAATCGGCAGCACCGGCACCGACACCGAGGCGCTGAGCGAGTGCGTAGGCAAAACGCTCCATCAGGCGCGCCTGCAAGGGCAGCCGATGGTCGGCAGAGGCACCGGTATTGCTTGTCGAACTCTCGACGACATAGAGCCGGTTCATTTCAAGGTTATCTTTATTGACCTTGCGACCGGCAGCAAAAGCGCGGGCATAGGGAATAAAACCGGGGCCAGGGCTCAAGAAATCGGCATCGAGCGACACAACGACACTGGCCTGGGCAAAATCATAGATGGGATCGACAACCCGGCCGAAAGCCTGTTGCGCACCAAGATGGACGTTGGAGCGATTGATGGGCGCATACTGGTACCAGCGAGCTCGCGGAAAGCGCTCGAGAATCGCGGAAACCTGGCTGACCATTGTCGGCGAGGTAACGGTTTCGGTGAGTAGCCGAAGGCCCGCGCCCTGATTGGTCTCCTGAGCCCGCACGGTAGCGGAAAGCGCCGCGACAAAAGCTTCCCAGGTAGCAGGATTGCCCTGCTCAAGCACAGACTGCGAGCGATCAGGATCATACATCGTCAGAATTTGAGCCTGAGCGAAGATATCCGTGGCACCGAGACTGGCCGGATGCTGGGGGTTGCCTTCAATCTTGGTCGGGCGATTCTCGTGGCTTTTGACGAGCACGCCGGAGCCATAGCCGCCGAGGCTAACGGTGGAAGCATAATAGCGAGCAATGCCGGGCACCTGACTCTCGGGCGCACGGGTGTAAGGTGCAATATTTTGCGGCTGGATATGGCGCAGGCCACAGCCGGAGAGCCCGGCAAGCGCCAATGAAGCCCCCATCACCTTGAAAAAATTACGGCGGGTCATCGGATCGGGATCGGCTAACTCTGCCGCGCCCTGAGGAAACTCACGCTCGACCCAGGACTGGAACTCGGCCGTATCGGCGAGTTCATCCAGGCTGCGCCAGAACTGGCGTCCGCGTTTTTGTGCGAGACTGGCCCGAACCACGTCAAGCTCGGCCGTGTCCCTGGAGTTTTCTGTAGTCATAATGTCTATTCCGTCTAGCGGCGAGCCGGCACGACAACGCCGATCGCGGTAAACCTCAAGAGGGCGGTTGAAGAACCACCCTCCGCTGAGACCGAAGCAATCCCACAACTGCTGCGGTGGCATCAAGCCAGCGGCTAATCAGCCGACAGCGCCGCAGAAGCCGCAGCAATTTCGGGCGGAAGAGCGCCACCGAACATTCCCAATCAGCGGTGGCAAACAGAGCAATTCTCGAGCTGGTCTTTCCGGACACCGTATTCCTGCACCAGCTGAGCCCCTATTTCCAGCTGATTTGCCGGGAACACATAGTCATTGTTATAGACCTCATCGAGCGGCCGGAGATAGCGTTCGGGCTCGCGATGGCAACCCAGGCACCATCCCATGTACATGGGATGTTCTTTCCAGACAACCGCCATTTCGTTGATCTGACCGTGGCAGGTATCACAGCCAACACCTTTATTGACATGAATGCTGTGATTGAAATAGACAAAATCCGGCATGCGGGTCACCTTTTCCCACTCTACCGGGCGATCGGTCTCCCAGCTGGCCCGCACAGGCTCGAGCAGGGGGCTGTAGGGTGCGACCTGAGCGTGACAGGTCATACATGTTTCCGTCGGCGGGATGTTGGCATAAGACGACTGCGCAACCGAAGTATGGCAGTAGCGACAATCCATCCCCAACTGGCCGGCGTGCAACTGGTGACTGAACGACACCGGTTGTTCGATGGCCACATGCACTTCGCGCCAGTAATTGGAGCGAAAAAACACCGCGACCACCAGGACCAACTCAAGAACGATCAGGATTCCGCCAAAAATACTCAAGCGAGCGAGTACATTTGTGGATGGCCGGAAGATCTGACCCATGCTGACAACCTTCTAGGGGCAAAATGTTTTTAGTGGAAAAACTGTACCTATTATATTCCTGTATTGACTCTGTGTCAACCTTGCTCAATCGACAAACCGGCGTTTACAGCCTGAACATCCGCAATACCCGATAGCGGGACTCCTCAGCTATTTGCATATCATACTCATTCATCAGCAAAACCCTTCCTGATTTATGGCGAACACTTTTGATCAAGTTGCCGTATCCAGGGATGAATCGCGATCAATCAACAAATGCGATGAGCCGGTCGTCAACAGTTCCTGGTAGCGTGCAAAGGCAGCTTCAGCAGCGGGATCAAGCGGCGGATCGCCGGTACCGGGACCGAGTTCGAGGCGCCAGATTTCCTGAACCGATCGGAACCCGGCCTGCTCATAAAAGTGGCGAGCGTGATGGTTCGATGTCGTCACATAGAGTTGCACCCGCTCATAGCCCTGGAAATGTGCCCAGGCTTTGCCGGCATCCAGCAAATGGCGAGCAACAGGGGTTTTGCGGACGGCGGAAACCGCATAGATCGCCAGTAATTCGGCCCAGTGCCGATACCGAAACAGCCGTGAGTCACTATGGACACCCATCATAATCAAGCCTACCGGTTCAGCATCTTCCCAGGCCAGCATCGTCATCCCATAGCCGGTGCGCCGCACATGCTCGAGATGCTCGAACAGTATCTGTTCCCAGCCATCAGCGAGCGCAAAACGCTCATCAAGGGCCGCGTTGAAAGCGTGCAACTCACCGAAGAGCTGCCGAACCGCGCCATCGTCTTCGGCGCTTGCCAGGCGAAAGGTAATTTTGCGCTGCTGCATGCAGTACTGATTTTTACTATATTGATAACTGCTTCTATTATACGCCATGTCGCAAGTATGCATGCACACCTGCGAGACGGCATCAGAGCCATATCCATGCGCATCAAGTTCCGGGCTTTGCCCTAAAAACCGGTTCTTTGTTTGGCAAACAAAGAACCCATTTAACGCAGTCGATGTTGGAACCGGGCGCACCAGAAGCTGGTTCGCCGGCGACAGCCTGAAAAAACCTTCTTTTTCGTTTGATGTTGCGGCGAAGCCGTAACACCAGACCGATGGAGGCAGCATGCCTACGCTGTCACCGGCGGAAGCGATTGCGGCCGGTGCGGGCGGCTTGCATTGCATGGCGCATCACTGACTGGTTCGGTATAATAGAGATATTCGGTTTCGTGCTTAGTGATGAAGCGACGGACGCGTTGCCAGGGTTGGCACCGGAGTTCGGGCGCTTCTTTGCATGACATATGCCTTTTCATATAGAAGCGCCCTATAAGCCGACCGGCGACCAGCCGCAGGCGATTGAGAAGCTTGCGGCGGGCCTGACTCAGGGGATGCGCCACCAGACACTGCTGGGTGCCACAGGCACGGGCAAAACCTTTGTGATGGCCCAAATTTTTGCCCAGGTCGAACGCCCGACGCTGGTACTGGCCCACAACAAAACGCTGGTTTCGCAGCTCTGGGCCGAGTTTCGAGATTTTCTGCCGGATGCAGCCATTGAAATGTTCATTTCGTACTACGACGAGTACACGCCGGAAGCCTATGTGCCAAGCAAAGATCTCTACATTGAAAAAGAAGCAGCGATCAATGAAGAGATTGACCGGCTGCGGCATGCGGCGACCCAGGCGTTGTTCACCCGACACGATGTTTTGATCGTCGCCTCGGTATCGGCGATTTTCGGCCTGGGCTCGCCGCACGACTACGGCCAGATCGCACTATCGCTGCGGAGCGGCGAGATACGCAACCGCGACAAACTCTTGCGCCAGTTGATCGATTTGCAATTCGAGCGCAACGATATTGATTTTCATCGCGGTACCTTTCGGGTACGCGGCGATACACTGGATGTGATGCCGGCAAATAGCGAAATCGCGCTGCGGGTGGAGTTCTGGGGCGATGAGATCGAGCGGATCAGCGAATTCGATGCGCTGACCGGCGAACTGCTGCTGGAGCGCACGGCGGTAGATATTTACCCGGCCAAACACTTTGTCACCACGAAAGAGAAGCTACAACTGGCGGTGCAGCATATTCAAGACGAACTCGGTGAGCGGCTGCAAGAACTGGAACAGGTGGGCAAGGCGCTGGAAGCGGCCCGGCTGAAGCAACGCACGATGTACGACCTGGAAATGCTCAGTGAGATCGGCTACTGTAGCGGTGTCGAGAACTACTCGCGGCACCTGGATCTGCGAGCAGCCGGGCAAACACCCTGGACGTTGCTGGACTATTTCCCTGACGATTTCTTGATGTTTGTTGATGAGAGCCACATCACGATGCCGCAGGTGCGCGGCATGTACCGGGGTGATCGTTCGCGCAAAGAGACGCTCGTCGATTACGGCTTCCGGCTACCATCGGCGCTGGACAACCGACCGTTGCGGTTTGACGAATTCGAGCAGCATATTTACCAGGTGATCTATGTTTCGGCCACGCCGGGGCCATACGAGCGCGAACACAGCGAACAGACGGTCGAGCAGATTATTCGGCCAACCGGTTTGCTGGATCCGGAAATCGAGGTACGCCCGACCAGGGGCCAGGTCGATGACCTGGTGGCCGAAGTCCGCAAGCGAGTGCAACAGGGACAGCGGGCGCTGGTGACGACGCTGACGAAGCGCATGGCCGAAGATCTGGCCGACTACCTGCGCGAAATGGGCATTCGCACGCACTATTTGCACGCCGACATCGACACGCTGGAGCGGGTGGCGATTTTGCGCGACCTGCGGCTGGGCGTGTATGACGTAGTGGTCGGCATCAACCTGTTGCGGGAAGGACTGGATTTGCCGGAAGTCTCGCTGGTGACGATTCTGGATGCGGATAAGGAAGGATATTTGCGGTCGGCAACCTCGCTGATCCAGATTATCGGGCGGGCGGCGCGGCATATTGAGGGCCGGGTAATAATGTATGCCGATACGATCACCGGCTCGATGGATGCCGCAATCAAGGAAACTCAACGCCGACGTGATATTCAGACGGCGCACAATCTGCGCCACAAGATCACGCCGGTGGGAATCAGCAAGCAGGTTCGTGATCTGACCGACCGGCTACGCAAAGTGGCCGAGGAACAGACTGAATACACGACGCAGGCAAGGGAAGAACCGATGCTGCCGGCGGATCTGTCGCGCAACGAACTGACGCGGCTGATCAAGGATCTGGAGAAGCAGATGAAGCAGGCCGCACGCGACCTGGAGTTCGAGAAAGCGGCGGCGCTGCGGGATCAGATTGTCGAATTGCGCAAGACGATGGCACTGGAAGAGAACGTGTAGGCAAGTATGGCGGTTCAAGTCTGGGTTGGCGAAAAGCCGGAACATCCTAATGAGCGCCGGGCGATTGTGGCACTGGCCAACGGCCTGGAGCGGCTGGATGGGTTATATCTCATCCTGGCGAATTTCAGCGTGGGCGGCAATAGCCTGGACATGGTGATCGTCAAGTCGGATGCGGTCTTTATTCTGGAATTGAAACACTGCGACGGCAAAGTTTTCGGTGGCGTGAACGGCGCCTGGCATGTCGAGAGCGCGAACGGCGAACGCAAACGGCTCAACCCGGGGCGCAAGAACCCTTACAACCAGGTGATTGCCTATTTTTACGCGCTCACAAACTTCTTGAATAGCCATCGGCGGGAGTTTCTCTCGCAGCACAAATCGAACAATGTCGATTTTCGCACCTGCCGGCGGGTGGTGGTGATTGCACCGACGATCCCGGCGGGCTCGCAGATCGAACTGGACTGGAAAGTCGAACTGAAGGGTCTGGACGAACTGCCGACGTACCTGGTCACTGAGCGATCATCGGAGATCGACCTGACCGCCGAAGAGATGCAGGCGCTCCCGCAATTGCTACACCTGACGCGCTGGACGGAAGTCAACAGTTTGATTGCCGGTGTTTTGCCAAACTGGGAGACGGTACCGAGCAGCAGTGAAGAACTGGCGCAGCAGATTGCCCAGGCGGCAGCGAGGCAAGAAGCGCCGGCGGCAGCGGAACCATCGGGATGGGGGGAGCGCCTGGCGCAGGCATTGCGCACCGGCAGCGGGCGCATTGTCGTGGCGCTGAGTATCCTGGTGAGCGTATTGGCGCTGGCATGGCTATTGCGCCCGACAGCGGAAGCGCTACCGCAGCCCGATCAACCGGCGCTGGTGAATGTGCCGGTGGCTTCGCCGGGGCTGGGGAACAGCAATGCCGGCGAAGCAGCCTGTGTCTGGGAGGGATTTCAGCCGGTGGGCAAACGTTGGGAAGAAAGCAGCCAGCGCTGGGTGAGCGTCGGCGTGGAGGGTGATGGCAGCGCCGTAGCGCCGGATGTGGTTATTACCCTGGATCAGGTAAGCTACTGTAGCGACGAGATCGTATTGACCTGGACCGTGCGCAACAACGGTACGCGAGAAATTGCATTGCCCTTGCGAAGCGACAATATTTCCATTCAGGATATTTTCGGCAACGAATACCTCATTCATGACGCCAGTTCCGAGCCGCGCGAACTGTTGGTTGCGCCAGGAGAACTGGCCACCGGGCAAGCCATAGTATCGCGGCCCTTGAGCCGAAACGCCTCGGCGCTGCTGATCCGCTTGAAAGAGGAGCCATTCGGCGAAGCGAGCTGGCTGGTATCGCTGCGGAGCTAAGTTCTGGGGTGCAGGAATGATGCGGTATCTCGGCTCTTAGCACCAGCAAATACGTGCGTTCCCGACGGCATCACCGGCGCACCGGCCCGCAGGTATTCTCAAGAAACTTGCCCGGGATCCCGCGCTGCGCTCGGGATGACCAGGCTGACTGCCGTCAATCGGTCATTTCGAGGGCCGGCTGGCCGGTGGGCCAGCCGGCCCTCGAAATGACGGGACTTTTCGCGCCAGATGCAGTGCCAACTCACAGCATGATTTTCGCGCCAATCTCGTCAGGAGAGTGCCGTAAGAAAGCGAGCCAGGGCGGCAGTTTCGTCGGAGGTAAAATAGAGCATACGGCGCCCGTTATCGCTGCGATACACCGCGAGATCGCCGCCGGTACCGGTGATAATGTTGTATTGCGAATTGATAGCCACAATCCGTTTGCGAGTTTCGGCACAGAGATCAGCCAGGGCTTTGAGTTCGGCGCCACTGAAGCGGGCAGCACGGTAGCCCTGGATCAAATTTGTGAAACTGAGGGTGGCGGTCTGTTGATTATAACTTACTTCGATGGTACCGATGAGTGTTTCTGTATTCATAATGATAAAATGCGGTAGGCATCCGGAGCATCAGTGAATTGACCATGCAGGTTACGCCGGTGCATCGGCGGTAAGCGGCTGATCTTTGATGGCGACAATGACCTGCCACTGGCTCTGTTCATCGAAGGGGCGCGGCGGCAACACGGCATCGCCAAAGACACTATGCGGACGCAGTCCGACGGATGCGAGCAAAGCACAAAGTTCCGGGAAGGCATAGAGCCGGATCCGGTCGCCGGGATGTTCGAGTTCGAGGCTCTGCCCCGGATCGATATAGCGATAATCGATGCTGAGCGTGGCGCCAAGCGGGTCGAAGCTAGCCTGGCGCAAGACATAGCCGGCGCCGACTTGATACCAGCCATTCCGAAAGTTGTGTAGGTAGCGTTCAATCTGGTAGGGGTTGATGCACTGGAGCAAGAGGCGCCCACCGGGGGCCAGCGCACGGGCCGCCCCCGCCAGCACTGCCTGATTGCCCGCCTCATCAAAGAAACCGATGCTGCTGTTCATTACCAGCACTGCATCGAACACCGCTTGATACTGCAATTCACGCATATCACCAATCACAAAGCGCGTATTCAGTTCGGCGGCGGCAGCCCGATTGCGGGCGTGACGAATGACCGAACCGGCGGCGTCCAGCCCTTCCAGGCTGAAACCACGACGCGAGAGTTCCAGCGCGTGACGACCAGCGCCGCAGGCCAGGTCGAGAATAGTTTCGACGCCGCGCAAACTAAGCGCCTCGATGATGAAATCGACTTCCTGGGCCGTCAATTCGTTGGCATAGCTCTGATACTGCGCAAATTCGTGGATCTGGAATAATTCGGCCCACCAGTCGCGCAGGTTGGGTTCTTGCATAAACACGGCTCCGGGTGGCTGTGTTGTTTCCGTATGCATACTATACCATTTTTCCGGGTGTCTGATAAACTTATCACCAGCAGCAGGGGTGGTACGATGCCGGTAATCGACACGTGATATAGTCATAAAACGCTGAACATTGCATCACATCCATGGAGCAGCAGCATGGCACACTACATCGATATCGAAACAACCTTAATCAACCTTGAACAGCGCATTACCGACCTGACGAGTATCATCGAGCGGCAGAACATTGAGATCGCCAGATGCGGGGACATGATCGTCAATTTGAGCCGGCGCAGCGAGTGGAATGATGCGCAATTCGGCCAGCTTCTGCGAGTGCTTTCCTCTTCGGTGCGTGAAATCCGGACAACTCAGATCTACGGCTTGCTCAACGATGGGCCGGTCAGCACGCAGGCGCTGCGTGAGTTGTTGCAGCACGTCAGCGAGGAACGGTTGGCGGGCTTGAGCAGATCGGTTGAAACGCAGGAATCACCGGACGCTTGACGCTCCTGAGGGCATCGGCTACAATCGAATTCCCGGAATATTTCTTTCGTCTGCACAGGGAAACCGATGCCCAGTTATCTTGTGGCGGTAGCCACCAGCACGGCCGGCGAGCCGTTTCGTCAGCAGCTTTATTTACTTGGCGGCAGCACCCTGACGCCCGATACAGTGCAATACGTAGTCGAAACCTTGCTGTACGATCCCGTCGTACAACAGGCCGGCTGGTCGGCACTCGAGGCTCTGGCGGTGCTGCCGGCAATGCCGGCTGATGCGCGAGTGATCGAGATTGCCTTCAAGCCAGGCGTGACCGATAATGAAGCGGAATCGTTGCTTGGCGCAGCACGACGCTTCGGCATCGACAGCCTGGAAGTGGTACGCACCCTGCGGCGTTATGTGCTCTCCCCGGATGCATCCTCCACCGATTATTTCAATGATTTGATCGAAATGGCTTTCGAGTACCCGGCAGGCGCTGAGATCGAACAGCGCCGCGCATGGTATCGACACCTTTTGCTGCAACCGGTAGCAGTGACGCCCCGGATTGCCACGGTGGCCCTGCGCGAAGCGGATGACGATGAATTGCTGCGCATCAGCCGACAGGGTATTCTGGCGCTGGATCTGACTGAGATGCAGGTAATCCGGAGCTATTTCGCCCAGCTTGGGCGTGACCCGCGGGACGGCGAACTTGAAACAATCGCGCAGACATGGAGCGAGCACTGTAGCCACAAGACCTTCAAGGCGCGCGTACGCTACCGGGAAACCATTGCCGACCATGAGCCACCGGCCGTGGCAAGTGGCGAGCATTACCCAATGCTGGGACGGCTTGGCCAGGGCGTGGCTGAAATCGATAGCCTGATCGGTAGTTTTCTGATGCAGGCAACGCAGCAGGTTCTCGAACAGCGCCGGCAGGCACCGGCAGACTGGGTGCTTTCGGCGTTTGTCGACAATGCCGGGATTATTGCCTTCAACGACGATTATGAAGTCTCGTTCAAAGTTGAGACACACAACCATCCGAGTGCGCTGGAGCCCTTCGGCGGCGCGAACACCGGCGTCGGCGGGGTAATCCGGGATGTGCTGGGCGTTTCGGCGCGCCCGATTGCGAATACCAATGTGCTCTGTTTCGGTGATTTTGCAATGGCCGAAAGCGAACGCAGTCCCGGCGTTTTGCATCCGCAGCGGATCTGCCAGGGCGTGGTGGCGGGTATTCGCGATTACGGCAACAAACTGGGAATTCCGACGGTGAACGGGGCAGTGCTGTTTGATCGCGGCTACACGGCGAATCCGCTGGTGTTCTGCGGGACGGTGGGGCTGGCGCCGCGTGGCCGGCACCCGCGGCAAGTACAACCGGGCGATGCGATAGTGGTGCTGGGCGGGCGCACCGGGCGCGACGGCATTCACGGCGCGACTTTCAGCAGTGCAGAATTGACCCATAGCACGGCGGAAGAGGTCGGCAGTGCGGTGCAGATCGGCGACCCGATCAGCGAAAAGAAATTCATGGATGTGCTGTTGCAGGCGCGCGACCGGGGCATGTACCACGCCATCACCGACTGCGGCGCGGGCGGGCTCTCGTCGGCGGTGGGTGAAATGGGCGCCGAAACCGGCGTCGCGGTGGAACTGGAGCATGTGCCGCTGAAGTATGCCGGTTTGCAACCCTGGGAGATCTGGCTTTCGGAAGCGCAGGAGCGCATGGTACTGGCCGTCCCGCCAGACAGGTTGGCCGAGTTTCTGCAACTCTGTGCCGGCGAAGATGTCGAAGCAACGGCGATCGGGCAGTTCAATCAGAGCGGGCGCCTGCTGGTGCAATACCAGGGCGCCACGCTGGTCGACATCGACATGCATTTTTTGCACGACGGTCGACCACAGCGAATGCTGGATGCCGTCTGGCAAGGCACGGTGCCGCCGGCGGCCACCGCAAGCCCGGCAAAAAAATTCGACCATCGAGCGATGCTGCTGCGGTTGCTGGCGCACCCGAGCATTGCCTCGAAAGAGCGGATCGTGCGTACCTACGATCACGAAGTCGGTGGTATGACGGTGCTGAAACCGCTGGTCGGCGCGCAGAGTGATGGTCCGGGCGATGCGGCGGTGCTGCGCCCGCTGGCGAACGACGAAGCGGCGCTGGCGCTGGGCTGCGGCATCAACCCGAAATACGGTGAGGTTGATCCCTACTGGATGGCGCTGGCCTGTGTCGACGAGGCGCTGCGCAATGTGGTGGCGGTTGGCGGTGATCCGCAGCGCACGGCGATCCTGGACAATTTTTGCTGGGGCGACCCGCGGCAGCCGGATCGCATGGCAGGGCTGGTGCGAGCGGCGGCAGGCTGTTACGATGCGGCCGTCGCCTTTGGTACGCCCTTTATCAGCGGCAAGGACTCGCTGAACAACGAGTACCGCGACAGCAACGGGCAGCGGGTTGCGATCCCGCCGACGCTGTTGATCTCGGCGCTGGCGCAGGTACCCGATATGCGGCAGTGCATCACCATGGATTTGAAGCAGGCCGGCAGCTACCTGTACCTGGTCGGCGCGACCCGCGACGAGTTGCTGGGCAGCCATTATGCGCTGCTGGCCGGTGGCGCGCCGGCAGGCTCACGGCTACCGCAGGTCGATTTGAGCCGGGCGCCGGCCCGCTGCGTGGAGCTGCATGCCGCCATCCGGGCCGGGCTGGTGCGGGCATGTCATGATCTGAGTGAAGGCGGGCTGGCGGTAGCGGCGGCGGAAATGGCCTTTGCCGGCGAGCTGGGCCTGGATCTGGATCTGGCTGCGGTGGCGCTGGAGGGTGTGGTACAGACAGACGACGTGACCGTGCGCCTGTTCGCCGAAACGCCAAGCCGCTGGCTGGTGGAAGTCGCCGCCGAGCACGCAGCGGCATTTGAGGCTCGCCTGCGTGATCAGGGAGCCCGGCGGATCGGACAGGTGGTGGCGGAGTCACGTCTGTTGATTCGGGCGGGCCGGCGCAGCATTCTGGAAGCAGCGCCAGGCGAACTCAAAGCGGCCTGGCAAAACGGACTGGAAGGCAGTGGGCTGTGAGCGAGCAGGGCAACGAGCAACTACTCGGGGCGGAGGCCTTCGCCCGGCTGGTAGCCGCACGCATCGTCGCGACTGACGACCTGGAACTGCGCCGGCGCGAGGGCATGAAGCTGACGATCCATCAGAGTGATGCGGATGTCGGCTTTAATCTGGAGACCTTTTATGAAGATTATCAAGCGCAACCGGATGCGCTTGAGCCATTGATCACACATATTCTCGCGACCCTGCGCCAGCTCAACCGGGATCGCCATACAGCCGGCTTTGGCGCGATCAGCGAGCGGGTATTCCCGATGCTGAAACCAGTGCGGCTGCTGGCAAGCGTGCGCGAACGCAACCTGCCGATGCTGATCTACCGGCCTTTTTTAGGCGAATTGATTGTTAGCTATGTGATTGACGAGACCAGCAGCGTGGCCTATGTAAACGAAGAGCACCTGGAACGGTGGGCGATCGGCGATCAGGACATCCATGCGGCAGCACTGGCCAATTTGCGCCGGCGCACGGAAACGATGGTGCAATACACCACGGTCGGCGACGGCAATCAGCGCCTGTACATGTACAGTAGCCAGGACGGCTACGACGCGACGCGCATCCTCTTGCCCGAACTGCTGGAGCAGTGGCAGGCGCAGATCAGCGGGCGCATGGTGATCGGCATTCCCAATCGCGATTTTTTGATTGCGTTTGGCGACAGTGACCAGATCGTGGCGACAAATATTCTGCGCCAGATTCAGGTCGATGCACAGCAGAAAGCCTATGGATTGACGGATCAACTGTTTATGATCGAACAGGGCCAGATTCGGCTATACGAAGAGCATTAGCATCATGGGATTTGTAGCGTTACTGCTGGCCGTCGTATGTTATGCTGCGGCAATCTACTTGTTCTGGGCCGAAGACTCGCCGCTCTACCTGATTGCACTGGTTTCCGGCCACCTGGGAGCCCTTTCCTCACCACTCTGGGCACTATTGTACGATGTCATCTACAGCAGCAATTTGCCGATCATTGCCACCATGCTGGGCCAGCCGGTACCGCGCGACCTGTTCATCGCCTCGGCCTGGTTCTACCCCCTGTTGCCCCTCCTGGTGTTGTACCTATACCAGACGCGCTGGTGGTTTCCCGGCTATGTCAGCGGCATGTCAACCTTTGTAATTTTCCTGCTGTACCATTTGCTGATTGAGACACTGGGCCTACGTATGGCAGCCTGGGTATACACCGGGTCAGGCCCGGGGTTGAGCATTCCCAACTCGCTGGTGTCGGCGATTATGGGCGCACTGATTTCACTGGCGCTGTTGTACACGCTGCTGCTGGTTCAGCGCGCAAGTCTGCGGAGCCAGTTGTTGACGATGGTACCGGCAACTCTGGCACTCAGCCTGCTGGTGCATGGGTTGCTAGGCGCACCGCTCTGGCTGGCGCTGCTGCTCACCGAGCAGAATTGGGTAATCAATACCGGGTTGCTGTGTACGCTGGGCTTATTGCTGTGGGGTGTGCATATCGTCACCCTGGGCATCCGGCAATTCAGCCATAGCCTGGCCACTTGAGCATCATGAGACTGACACCGGATTTGCTGTTAGCGGCTTATTGCCAGGGCATTTTCCCGATGGCCGATGAAACCGGCAGCATCGGCTGGTATGAGCCGAATCCGCGGGCGATTTTGCCGCTGGAAACATTTCGGGTGCCGCGGCGCCTGGCGCGCACCGTGCGCCAGGCGCGTTTCGCAATCCGGGTTGACACGGCGTTTCAGGAAGTCATCGCGGCCTGTGCCGAACCGGCGACAGGCCGGGAGCACACCTGGATCTCGCAGGATATTATCGATGCGTACAGCGAATTGCACCGGCTGGGCTTTGTGCACAGTGTAGAAACCTGGCAGGATGGGCAACTGGTTGGCGGGCTGTACGGCGTTGCGATCCGCGGCCTGTTTGCCGGCGAGAGCATGTTCAGCCGGGCGCGCGACGCAAGCAAGGTAGCGCTGGTACACCTGGTAGACATTTTGCAGCGTGGCGGCTTTGTGCTGCTGGACACGCAGTACATCGTGAATGACCATTTTCGCCAGTTCGGCGTCATGGAGATTTCACGGAGCGAATACAAACGCCGCTTGCAGGCGGCCCTGGAAATACCGGCCCGCTTTGTGCCCTGAGCGGGTTCACCGGAACAGCCCGGCCGGAAAGATCAGGAAAGACGATGTTCTCGCACGCCGAGCGCTCCTGGTGCTTTGACCAGCATATGTGGATCTTCGAGAGGCTGTCCTAGCGATTTTTGCGTTTGCGATCGCGGCGGGCGCTCCGACGGCCACCGGCAACCGGGCGAGGCTCATCGGCATCGGGAAGATTATTGTGGCCGGCCTGCGGAATGGTGCGGGGCGCCTGATTCGACTGGCGAGCGCCGCGCTGGGGCCGGCGAGCGGCCAGCGGCGGATACACGACACGCAGATAATAGGCAATGTAACCGGCCAGACCCAGTTCGATGGCCAGATGCAAATAAAACCAGTAACGCTGATTGAACACGCCAACATCGAAAAGGCGCAACACCCCCAGGATGGCCCCGATTCCGCCGGCAATCATCAAGGCTATGCCGAGTTGCGAAAACAACCCACGATGAAAGCTATCGCGAACCTGACGAATAAAGGCAATATATATACCAGCGCCCAGTAACGCAATCTGGAACAAAAAAAACACCCAGGCCAGCGGGCCAAAACTGCTGCTGACCGCAGTAAGATAGGCAGGATCGAAGGGATTGGTCATGGAAACTCCGTAACTCGGGCCATTGTCATATACAAATTGCGATTATACCAGTCCGATCTGGCAGCGTCAAACCCGATATCGCAATGCAATGGGGGGTTGTCAAGCAATCGGCGTACCGCCTGCAGGTGGCCCATCGATTGAAACAGCATTGCGATATATTGTCAAAATTCGGTATATTTGTTATATTCTGGTTATGATATAGCGGCCAGATATGATGGCAGCTCTGGAAAATGGTTCATGCTCCCTGGTGGAGCCTGGCTTTCAATGCGAACAGAAGAAATAAGCGCATGCAGCAATCCGTGCTCGACAGGTTGGAAACACCGAGCAACTGGTTTGGCCATTTAGCGATCCTTGCGCAGGCGCGCAGCAGCGCGGCGCTGCATACTGCCTGCGCGGCGGCGGTAGCGGCGATTGTCCCGGAAAGCGCAAGTAGCCTGCACTGGTTCGATCTGGCTGCAGAGTTGCCCGTGCCGCAATACCAGGAGATCGACAGCGGGCTGATGGAGCAACTCGCATGCGGTGAGTTTATCGAGGATCGCAACCGGCAACGCGCCTATTTGCCCTTGCTGAACGATAATCACCTGCGCGGCTGGATTTGCTTCAAGCTTTGTCGGTTGAGCAATCAACAATACCAGGCGCTGGTTGCCCTGGCTGCTATCCTGGTTCCGGTAGCCGAACTGGTGACCCACAACAATCAGCGGCAGGAACAACAGCGGCGGCGCCAGTTTCGCCAGCAGTTCGGCCGGTTGCGTGATCGCCTGCTGCTCAATGATTTGCTGCCGCATATTGCCGACCTGACCGCCGACTTGATTGGCGGGAGCCAGGCGCTGATTGCGCTGCTTGATGACACAGATGATCGGCTCAAGCCGGCGTTTCCCGATGCCGGCCCGGATGGCGGCCGGCATCCGGCGGAACTGGCCTTGCTGGAACAAGTACGCAACCGGGGCCAATGGCTCATCAGCACCAACTTCAGCGAAACCTGCGCTGAGCAGCGCATTAGCCTGCCGGAGGGTGTGCCGCTACCGGGAGCCTGGATCGGCATCCCCCTGATTGCCCACGAGCAGGTTATTGGCACACTGGCGGTCACGGCGGAATCAGCCGCCGGACATTTTACCGACGACAATTTGCAATTGCTGCGTGAACTGAGCAATCATGCGGCGGCGGCATTGCGCAATGGGCGGCTGTTTTCGCGCGTCGAGCGGCAGGCGCGCCAGTTACGGCTGCTCAATCAGATCAATCGCAGCATTACTTCAACCCTCGATGCGGAAGAAGTGCCGCGCCTGATTATGCAGCAGGTGCAAGAATTGCTGTTTGTCGAAGAAGGTTCGCTGCTGCTGCTGGATCGCGCATGTGGCGACCTGATTTTCGCCTATGCCTCGGGGCCAACCGGTTTGACACTCATCGGTACGCGCCTGCCGCCGGGCGCCGGCATCGCCGGCGCAGTAGCCGCCAGCGGCGAGGCCGAGATTGTCAATAATACGCGCCACGATCCACGTTTCTATGCCCGTACTGATGCCGACACCGGTTTTTCGACCCGGAACCTGCTGGCTGTCCCGCTCCGCTCCGTCAGCGGGGTCATCGGCGTCATCGAAGTCATCAACCGGCGCGACAACAGCCAGTTTAGCCAGGCTGACCTGAACCTGCTCGAGGCTGTCGCCGACCAGGCCGTAATTGCGCTGGAGAATGCCCGGCGCTTTGCCCAGGTCGATACCGCCCTGACGCATCGGCTCCGCGAACTCGATCGCAGCAATACGCGCTTGCACGAATTACTGCGGGTTGGCAATGCGCTCCGCGCCGAATTGCAGATGGACGAGTTGCTGCGGCTGATTACAGAGGCCGCCCGCACGGCAACCGGCTTCCGCAACGCCGTCATTGCGCTGCTACGCCGCGATCAGCAGGGCGTACCCTATATGCAACGCGTGACGACTATTGAGACGACGCGCAGCCATCACGCGCAGGCCTGGCAGAACCGGGTGCCGATGGCTGACTTTGAGCGCCTGCTGCGACCGGAGTTCCGCCGCGGCGAATCGACTTATGTCATCAATTGGGAACCGGAGGTCTACCGGGCGCTCTGGCAGGAATCGGGAACTGAAGCCGAATCGATGCCCGCAGCACCGGATGCCACCCCGCCGGCATCGTATATGCTCTTCAGCCTGATGCGCGATAGTCGCAACGATGTGCTGGGCCTGATCAGCGTCGACGATCCGGAAGAAGCCCTGCCGCCGGGCCGCGAACAGCTTCAGGTGCTGGAGATTTTCGCCAACCAGGCGGCTGTCGCTATTGAAAATGCCCGGCTCTATAGCGAGCAACAACGCAACCTGCAGAGCATGATGGCGCTCAATGGCCTGGGCCTGGCCATCAACAGCAGCCTGCGCAGCCCACACCAGATCCTTGAACTGACCAGCAGCGGCATGGCCGAGGTCAGTGCGGCCCGAGCGGTGGTTGCCTACCAGGCCGACGAAACGGATCCGGCACGTCTGAGCAAGACGTACCAGTACGGCCGGATCGCCCCGCCGGAGGAGACATGCGGGCAGGAACTGGCCCTGTCCGCTATCCGGGCAGGGCGTCCGTTCCGCCGGAACGCCGACGGCAGCCGGACGGCCTGCCTGGCGCTGCCGCTGCGTGCCACGCGCCGGGTGATGGGCGCCATCTGCATCAACTACGATACGCAATTGCCCAGCCAGGCCGACCAGGAAACGCTGGCTCTGTTTGCCACCCAGGCCGCGATGGCGATCGAGAGCCTGAACCTGTTTCATACCCTGCGCCAGGGACGCGACCAGCTGGCCTCCATTATGGCATCGACCCAGGACGGTATGATCCTGATCAGCGCAGCCGGGCAGATTGTCGTGACGAATAGCGCCGCCCGGTATTTGACCATGCTGGATAGCATCCCATTGCCGACTTCGACAGCCGGCGGGTTCAGCATTGCGCTCGCGGATTTCCTGGCGGCCTGGCGTCGCGTGGCGCACTACCCGGCAGACGAATGGCACCAGCTCAACCAGGCACTGGAACTGGTCGTAGCCGGCGTGCAACCATACAGCTACGGTGAATTCAATGCCGAAAGCGGTGAGGGCTCTTCGCTGGCCTGGAGCCTGCTACCGGTTTCGGAAACGCCGGCAACGTTTTCCGACGAGGATGCACCGGAGGCGCGGCGCGCCATGTTGCTGGTGTTGCGCGACACAACGGCGGCTAAAGAAAATGAACGCCTGCGCCAGGATCTGACGGATATGATCGTCCACGATTTGCGCAACCCGCTATCGAGCCTCAGCACGTCTATCGAAATGATGATGCAGGGCGTCGGTGGTTCCGTCAACCAGGTGCAACGAGAAATTCTGACAGTGGCGATGCGCGGCATCCAGGAAATGCTCAATATGATTGCACTGCTGCTGGACATCAGTCGGCTCGAGGGCGGCGGTATGCCCATCAACCGCGAACCACATCTGGTCGAGCGAGTCATTCGCCAGAGCATCGAACTCCAGAGCCCACTGGCTAACGATAAGCAGGTAAGGCTGCACATCGATCTGCCGGCTGATCTGCCACGGATTTATGTCGATCAGGAATTGATCAAACGGGTGTTGCAGAATTTGCTGGACAACGCGCTGAAAGCCAGCCAGGCCGGTCAGAACATCACGGTACGGATTGCAGCACCGGCAGCAGACAGTCCGACGGACGTGGAAATCATCGGCGAGAGCGAAGAATGTTTTTTCCGCTTTTATCCGCAGCGCTACGTGACCATCAGCGTGATGGATGAGGGGGAGGGCATTGCACCGCAGGATCTAGAGAAGATCTTCACCAAATTCGGCCAGTCCGGCAACCGGTACCAGCGCGGCACCGGCCTGGGGTTGACCTTCTGCAAACTGGTGGTGGAAACCCACGGCGGCCGGATCTGGGTTGAGAGCACTTATGGTCAGGGCAGCACCTTCAGCCTGACTCTGCCGACCATCGACATCGTCGCTACTGATTAGACAATATTCAGAACCCGGCGCTGATCTGGACTATGTTGCAGCCGGCCCATGCCAGGTGCGGAAGTCGTGAAGCTAAAGCACAATTTCGAGGCCTTCGTAAGCGGCCTGGGTATGGGAAAAAAACTGGCAGGCGGTCTTTTCGAGCGCAGCAATGGCATCATCATCATAGCGCGGCTCGTGGTGAAACAGGACAAGCCGGCGGGCATTGGCCTGAAGCGCAACCTGGGCGGCCATCTGGGGGGTACTGTGCCCCCAACCCTGGCGACTGAGACTATAATCTTCCGCCGAATACTGCGAGTCGTGGATGAGCAAATCGGTATCGCGGGCAAAATTGGCAAGACGGCGATCGGTATCGATATAGCCCTCAGTATCACTGGCGAAGACCATCGATTTGCCGCGCCACTCGATGCGATACAGATACACTCCATTGCGCGGGTGGGCATAGCTCTTATGAATACGCACGCGAACCATATCCGGCGTGCATTCAATGTTGTCGTGGAAAACGTTATAAATGCGCAAATCACCCGGCATCATACCGATCACGATAGTATCGGTTTCGCGAAGGGTACGAATAATCTTGAAAGAGGGCATTTCAGCGAGGCTAATCGGGAAACTGGGCGGCAACACAGCATGGTTCAGCGTTTCTTCGAGTTCTTCTTCGAAGGTATGCGGGCCAAGAATATGCAGGGTGCTGCTGCCCACATAGGCCGGCGGAAAATAGGGAAAGCCCTGGGTATGGTCGTGATGCATATGAGTCAGCAGAATAGTCGCAACAATCGGTTTACCGCGTTCTCTGGATCGCCGGAGCATCTCATGGCCAAGGTTGATAATCCCGGTACCGGCATCGAGAACCAGCGTATGCGGGCCAATCTGTAGCTCGACGCAGGTAGTATTGCCACCGTAGCGCAGCGTCGTCGGGCCAGGCACCGGGTAGCTGCCGCGGGTGCCCCAGAAACGAACGATGAATGCTTCCTCTGCCATAATTACTTATCCAGATAACTCTGAAGCAACGCGATGAGCAAGCGCACACCGACACCGGTTGCACCTTTCGGCAAATAGGGCCGGTTGTTCGTATCCGTCCAGGCGGTACCGGCAATATCGAGATGAGCCCAGGGATAGGCATCGGCAAAGGCGGCCAGGAAACCGGCTGCCGTAATAGCACCGCCGGCCCGCCCACCGGTATTTTTGAGATCGGCAATATCACTCTTCATCATATCGCAATATTCATCCCAGAGCGGCAATTGCCAGACCCGCTCGTGCTGCGCTGTACCAAGGCGCAGCAGGCGATCGGCGAGTTCTTGATTATTCGCCATCAAGCCGATGGCATGCGGCCCGAGTGCGACGGAAATAGCCCCGGTGAGCGTCGCCAGGTCGACGACGGCGCGCGGTTGATAGCGCGCGGCATAGTGCAGGGCATCAGCCAGCACGATGCGGCCTTCGGCATCGGTATTGAGCACTTCGACGGTTTTGCCGCTCAGCGTTTTGATGATGTCACCGGGGCGATAGGCATTGGCACCGGGCATATTCTCGGCGGTACTGATCAGGCCGACAACATGCAACGGCAACTGCAATTCAGCGAGGGCGTGCATAGTACCGAGCACAGCTGCGGCGCCGCCCATATCCATTTTCATATCAGCCATGCGATCGGCGGGCTTGATCGAAATCCCACCGGTATCGAAGGTAATACCCTTGCCGACCAGACAGATCGTCGTGTCTGCGCCGGCGGGCCGGCCATACTCCATAATGACGAAGCGCGGCGGGCAAGCCGAGCCCTGGCCTACCGCCAGAATCCCGCCGAAGCCCTGGGCGTGCAGTTCCGCTTCATCGAGGACGGTAACCGGAAAATCGAAGCGCCGGCCGAGCTCGCAAGCCAGATCGGCGAGGCGAGCCGGGTAAAGATCATTGCCGGGCGTATTGGCCAGATCGCGGGCGAAAGCCACCCCGTGCGCAATGGCCGCACCGCGAGACTGGCCGGCGCGGGCGGCATCCGCGTCAGCGGCTACCAGCAAACGCAGGCTCGCCAGGTCGTGGCGTTGGTCGGCGGGCAGGTCGGATTTATAATTTTGAAAGCGATAGAGACCCATCAGAGCGCCCTCAGTCAGCGTCTGGGCCGCCGTCGCCGGATCGTTATCGCCGGACGGCATCGCGATCAGCAAGGTGTCCTGTTGCAGGTCACGGGCTTGCTGGGCAGCCAGCGCAGCAAAACGGCGCAGCGTATCGGCCGTTGCGCCCGATTGCTTGCCGAGGCCAAGCAGCAACAGGCGGCGCATCGGCAAAGCGCCTCGCGGATAGAGCAGAAGTTTCTGCCCACTGCGGGCTTTGAAATCATCCGGCTCGATCAGATCGGCCAGAGATGCAGGAAGTTCAGCATCTTCCCAGAGCCCCAGTGCTACCAGCGGTACGGCTGTCTCCAGGGCATTTCCAACCTCAACGGATAGATCCATAGTGCATTGCTCCGGCAGAAGAATTATTTTTGCTTTGCTGCTGCTTATTGGCGCATTGTAAGATAGAGGCTATCGGGGTGTCAAATTTTTGCCGTAGCATGCGCCGAACATGGCGTATACTACAGACATGACTATTGCGATTGAACGTTTGCTGGCCTATCAGGGGCCAAATATCTATGGCCCGCAACCCGGTGTTGTTGTGCGGGTACATTGTGATCACGATTGCGGAACGGCGCTGAAAAACGCCTTGAAAGACGGCGCCCAGTTCATCGGCATGATTCTGGCCTACCTGGAAATCGAGAGCCGGCGCGTCGATCAGGGCTGGCAGGTCGAGGCACGATTTGCAACGCCGAGCCCGGATCTCGGCGCCGACCTGGTGCGTTACGTGGTTGCAGGCATTCGCGCCACCGCCGGTGCCGATGAAAGCTGGGATCGCGACACGCCGCTCTTTGAACTGCAAAAGCGCCGCCGCCGCGAAGCCTTGCCCCTGACGACGTTGCAACTGGTGGCCGAGGCCCGCCGGCGGGGGGTACCGGTACTGTTCCGCGATGATGGGCAGGTACAGTTCGGCTACGGCAAACACGGCCAGGCGATTGATCCCCAGGCTCCACCGGTGCCCCCGGACTGGGCAGCCCTGGGCGACATCGAACTATACATTGTAACCGGCGAAAGCCTGCGCAATCAGCTGGCGATCCGGGTCGTGGCTGTGCTGGCCGAACAGGGCCAGGCGGCTGAACTGCTGCTCGACGCCGATTGGGCGCGCAGCCGGCAATTGCTGGCCCGCCCGGATCTGGCATGTGCCGTGCTGAGCATGCAAAGCGCCGAGTTGTTGCATCGCGGCCTCCCCTTTGATCACTGCACGATGGCTATTATCAGCGATTGCGCAGGCCTGTGCCCACCGGATGCCCACAACGAGGAAGAATGGCTGCGCGCACTGGGGCTGCCGATGCTGGTCAGCCGGCGCCCGGCATTGCTGAACATGGCTGACCCGCGGATCGCGACGCTGGCCGATTTTGCGCCTCACGGCAGCTTGCCGCTGCACCAGTTGCGGGAGGCGCTGAACCGGCCGGGATAAGCTATAGCCGTCCTACGGGAAGTATAAACCAGAGCACCGAAGAACCATGAAATGCGGCACTGCAGAACCGGATGGACTGTACGACTTGAACTGGATTGCTATAGCAACCAGGCAACATTTCACCATCGCCACTATCGCCAGATGAACATCATCGCAACTCACCTGTGATAAAATAGCCTGAATATCTTTTTGCATATAGGTCAGAAATCAACCGTTTTCTGACATGTTTAGATTGAGCAGGTTGCTGTGAGCGATGTCTCTGCCGATAACGAAATCCCCGCCGGCGCTCGCGAACATCCCTTTGTGCGAAAACCCAACGTTACCCTGATCGGTATGACGCTGCCGGTGCTGTTTGCCCTGATCGCCGAACCGCTGACCGGCCTGGTCGACACAGCCTTCGTGGCCAGCCTGGGCGATGTGCCGCTGGCGGCGCTCGGCGTGGGCACCACGGCGCTCTCGGCGCTGTTCTGGGCCTTCAATTTCCTCGAAATCGGCACCCAGACTGAAGTAGCCACTGCGCTCGGGCGCGACGATCGTGACCGCGCCCGTCAGGCAGGCAGCGTTGCCCTGCTGCTGGCCCTGTTAATTGGCCTGGCTCTCACCGCACTTACCGCAACCGGCGCGCCACTGATTGCACGGGCGCTCGGCGCCGACGGTGCGGTTCACGAGGCGGCAACGGTGTATATTCGCATCCGCGCATTTGGGGCACCGGCCATTCTGATCGTGCTGTCGGCCTTCGGGATCCTGCGCGGGATCCAGCAGATGCGAGCGCCGCTCTGGATCGCGCTTGGGCTCAATCTGCTCAACCTCGTGCTCGATGCGGTGCTGGTTTTCGGCTTCGGCCCGCTGCCGGCACTGGGAGTTGCCGGCGCCGCCCTGGCCTCGGCCAGTGCTCAGTGGTGCGGTGCCGGCATTGCCATCCTGCTGGTCGCCCGCCGGCTCGGCCTGGCCCGCCGGCTTGCCTTCGCCGATGCCGGGGCGCTCGTGCGCGTCGGCGGCGACCTGTTCATACGCACGGGTTTGCTGACAAGCTTTATGGTTCTGACGACCCGTGCAGCGACGCAGATCGGCAGCGAGGCCGGCGCTGCGCACCAGGTCATTCGCCAGCTCTGGATCCTTTCGGCGCTCTTCCTCGATGCCTTTGCCGTCACCGGCCAGAGCCTGGTGGGCTATTTCGCCGGAGCGCGCTGGCTGGTCCAGGCCCGCCGGGTTGCCGGCTACATCTGTGGCTGGAGCCTGGGAGTTGGCGTGATGCTGGGCGGCGCGATGCTACTGTCGCAGCAAGTGGTGATGCAAGTGGTCGTGCCGCCGAGTGCCCATGCCGTCTTCACAGCAACCTGGTTCGTCGCCGCCCTGGTACAACCGCTGAACTCGTTGACTTTTGCCACTGACGGCATTCACTGGGGCACCGGCGATTTTCGTTATCTGCGCAATGTCATGCTGATTGCCACCGGGATCGGCGCCACACTCATTTTCATAATCGATGTGACACAGCCCGCTGCGCTGCGCCAGGTCTGGATCATCACCGGGATCTGGAGCAGCATCCGGGCCACCTTCGGTACGCTGCGGGTCTGGCCGGGCATCGGGGGGGCGCCGCTGGCGGAGCGGGCTGTGGTGCGGCCGGCGTCGGGGGTGTGAGGAGAGCGTTGGAGCGTTGGAGCGTTGGAGCGTTGGAGCGTTGGAGCGTTTGTAATGGGACGGGGTTCATTCCAACGAGGGAGGTGAAGTGATGACTACACTACCGATGCAGGAAGCGGTCAAGGATTTTCTTGGACAAAAGCGGATCGCGGTTGTGGGGGTGTCGCGTGGCGGCGACTTGCCGGCCAATGCGATCTATAAGAAACTGCGCGAGCAGGGCTACACGGTGTTTGCCGTTAATCCGAATGCGACCACCGTCGAAGGCGATCCCAGTTACCCCAATCTGGCCGCTATCCCCGATGGCGTCGACGCAGTGATGGCGGCGGCAACGCCCGCAGTGACCGAACAGGTGATGCGCGATTGTGCCGAACTGGGCATCAAGCGAGTCTGGATCCACCAGTCGCTTGATGGCGGCAGTTTCTCGCAGGCGGCGTTCGATTATGGCCAGGCCCAGGGCTTGCAGATCATTCCCGGCGCCTGTCCGATGATGTACTGCGAACCAGTCGACTTCGGCCACCGCTGTATGCGCTGGTTCCTGGGTGTCACCGGCAAGCTACCGCAGTAGGCCGGTGGATGCAACCGTGCAACCGGCATTGGATGCTTTTCGCCCCTTTCGACTGCGCTCAGGGCAGGCTGCGGCAGCATGGAAGGTGCGGTTGGTAGCTGCCTTGTCACTGTGGCTGGTCAGGCCTTTACGATGCCGGAACCGGGCTTCAGGTACATTATTGATGGCGTTCTGAGAGCAACCGGGCACGAGGAGGTGCAAAAAATGACTGAACGATTGCTGGTGATCGGCGGAGTGGCCGCCGGGATGAGTGCTGCTTCCAAGGCACGGCGCATGCGCAAAGATTTTGCCATTACCGTCTACGAAAAGAGCGGCTTCGTGAGCTACGGTTCCTGTGGGTTTCCCTATTTTATCAAAGGCGAAATCCCCGCGATCGAGGATATTGTGGTACGCACACCCGAACAGTTCGCCCGACAAAATATTGATGTCCATGTCGGCCATGAGGTGCTGGCCATCGACCCGACCAATCGCACGGTACAGGTGCGCAACCTGGCCAGTGGGCACGAATTCAGCGACCATTGGGATCGCCTGGTACTCAGCACCGGCGGCGCAGCGATACGCCCGCCGCTGCCCGGTCTCGACTTGCCGGGCGTGTTTGTGCTGCGTACGGTCGAAGACGCCGTCGCCATTCGCAAGTGGATCGACGAGCAGCAGCCGCGCCGCGGCGTCATTGTCGGCGGCGGTTACATTGGCCTGGAGATGGCCGAAGCGCTTGCCGCGCACAATATTCAGCTCACCCTGGTCGAGATGGCGCCGCAGGCGCTGACCCTGCTCGATCCCGAGATGGCCGGCCATGTCCATGCAGAACTGGAGCGCCAGAAGGTAGATCTGCGGCTGGAGAGCCCGGTCGAGCGTTTCGAGGGCAATGAGCGGGTGCGGATCGCGGTAGCCGGCGGGCAGCAATTTCCGGTCGACATTGTTATTTTCAGTGTCGGTATCCGGCCGGGTGTCGGGTTGGCCAGTGGCGCCGGAATTGCGCTCGGGCCAACCGGAGCGGTAGCCGTCGATGATCATCAACGGACGAACGTAGAGCATATCTGGGCCGGCGGCGATGTGGCCGAAGCACAGCACCTGGTGACAGGCAAACCGGCCTATGTGCCGCTGGGCACGACGGCCAACAAGCAAGGCCGGGTGGCCGGTACGAACGCGGCGGGCGGTGACGCCGGCTTCGGCGGCATTGTGGGCACCGCCGTAGTCAAAATCTTCGACCTGCACGTCGCTACGACCGGGCTCTCCGAAACGCAGGCGCGGGCTGAAGGCTTCGAGGTCGAAACGGTGACGGCGACCGGTGCTTCGCGCGCCCACTACATGCCTGGCCACTTGCCGGTGCATATCAAACTGGTGTTCGAGCGTGGTTCACAGCGGATGCTCGGCGCCCAGATGCTCGGACAGGAGGGCATTGCCAAGCGCATCGACACCGTTGCCGCCGCACTCCATGCCGGCTGGAGCACCTACGAACTGGCGGCGCTCGATTTGAGCTATGCCCCGCCCTTTGCCCCGGTCTGGGATCCGGTGCTGGTAGCGGCGAACCTGGCAAATCGTTGAAGCGTTATAGCAAATTGGAAATAACAAAGTGCAGGCTTATGGTGGTTTTTGGCGGCTACGTCGCCAAAAACCACCATAAGCCTGCACTTTCTCGTTCACGATTGGAAATTAAAGCATCCAGATCAGCAGAGCAATCAGGGCGATCAGGGCCAGCGCGACGGCAATAGCAACCAGGGCGATACGCTCGGGGTTGAAGAGCGACCAGTCACCATACAGTTGATTATCGAAGCCAATCAAGTAGAGGCGGCCGGGTTTGTCGTTGAGGGCATAATCGAATTCGGTAATCGGCACACCGCGGATGCTCAATTCGGCGGCAACCAGGCGCGTATCTTCGCCGGCATCATTGATGGCAGTACGCAGCAGTTCACTTAGCGGCGCCACACTATGCCAGGTACCCTCATAGACCTGGATATCGCCGCCGTGAATACGTTCGGCCCGCTGTTCGAGGGCGGCTGCCGGCAAATCATCGAGATCGTCGGTATTTTGCCATAGGCGGGCCCGGCGCGACCAGCGAAAAACCTGTTCTTCGAGCAGGCTGCCGCTGCCGGCACAGGTGGGACAGGGCTGTTTGCCATAGCCGCGGCAGATATGGCACTCACCAGTGATCAACTCGCTGCTGCGGCTGCCATCGGGATTGCGCACCTTGCGTTCACGCTGCACCGTACCCTGGCCACTGCAATTGGGGCAAACCAGTTCGCGGGCGCCCTGGCATTCGGGGCAGGTGCGCAACTGGATGGAATTGGGCAACACCAGTTCTTGCGGGCGAACAGGTTCAAAAGGCGGCGTTTCCGGCACCGGCGCGTCCCAGACCGGCACCACCGGCAAGGTCGAGTTGCGCTCATCAGCCTGCGGCGCACGGCGGCGAGGCTGGGGAGCGGTGCGCGTTTCGTACTGCGTGCGCAGATCGTAGAAATACAGATTATAGCTGACAATCTGCTCGGGCTGCACCATCTGGCCAAGCATGGGGCGGCGAAAAAACCCGCCGCGGCTCCAGCGATTCAGCAGCCGGCGGATCGCCTCGCGCCGGTGGAGTTCGTCGGCGCGTTTGCGGCTGCGCGCCACAAATTCGCGCAACTCATCGCTCATAGCGCCGCTCAATGCCGTTTCAAGCGGATTTTCGAGCCACTCGGCACTGGTTTCCCAGCGCGACTCCTCCATATCGTCGGTCGCCAGATCGATCTGGGTACGCAGCGACTGACGGAGCGCGGAGACCGCCGCATCGGCGCTGGGGAAACGGGCGGCAGGTTGCGCATCCATCATGCGCGCCAGCACCCGGTCGGCACTGCTGAGCGCCGCATCGTGGCGGGCAACCGAGGGCAATTCAACACCGGCACCCGGCGGCGGCTCACCGCTCAGCATATGATAAATCGTCGCACCCAGGCCATAAATATCGAGCGCCACCGAGGCATCGCGCTGATCGAGGCGCTGTTCGGGCGCCGAATAAGGCGTCAGGTAATCAGCTTCCTGGACACTGCTCAGATCGGGGGTATCGGGACCGGCGGCCAGGCTCAGATTACTCAGATAGGCCAGCCCCTGGCTGGAAACCAGAATGTTTGCCGGTTGCACATCCCGATGCACAATTTGCTCGGCGTGCAAATAATCGAGGACTTCGGCCATCTGGCCGGCGATGCGCAGGGCCAGCACCGGATCGAGCGGGCCGGCTTCCAGCAGGCTTGCCAGGCTGCGCGCCTCGATCAGCGGCGTAACAATATATTCGCCGTAATAATCATCCTGACCGGCATCAATGACCGGCAGCAGATTAGGGTGGCTGAACTGCGCCGCCAGTTGCGCCGCCAGTTGAAAGCGGCTGGCCGAGACCCAATCGCTGCGGCGCAGCACGTGAATCTGCACCGGGCGCCCCAGCGACAGGTGCATGCCACGGAAGACCGTCGTCAATTCTTCCTGGCCAGTTTGCTCAAGCAGGCGATAGTTACGTAATTCGCGCGGTGCATCATGTGCCCCGCGCCCCGCTTCCGCTCGCGCATATACTCTGGAAGAAGCCATTCCAAATGCCCAGCTTTCCTGCACCGTATTTCCACAACCTACGAATCATACGTATTATAGCATGTATGGCCTGAAACGAGGTCAAAAAGGAGCTCCGACTTCAATCGGATAGGCTTGACTCCACCACGATCCACGCCGTAAAGTAGATCCACGCCGAATTCAGGGGAATCGGCAGCTATGGGTTTCAGCCAGGGAGGCCGACAATGGCGACGGCATCTATTTGTTGTGACGATCAGACGCTGGCCCAGGTATGTAAAGCGCTCGGCTGTGTCGTGCGCATACAGATCTTGCGCTATGTGCTGGAACATCCGGATTGCATCGGCAACGAGATCTTGTTACATCTGCCGGACGGCAGTCCACGTGCGCAGTCAACCCTCTCGCAACACCTGCGCGTCCTGCGCAACGCCGGTTTGCTCGAAGCCTTCGAGGACGGTTCGGCTATCTGTTATCGCGTGAACCAGGAGCAACTGGCCTGGATTAATCGAGCGTTGGAGCGTTGGAGCGTTGAAGCGTTGAAGCGTTGAAGCGTTGGAGCGTTGAAGCGTTGAAGCGTTGAAGCGTTTGTGCAAAACGACGGCGCTGACTAGCATTTTCCCGCTCCAATGCTCCAACGCTTATTCTACCGGCGCCGGGATCCGGGAACTGCTGCGCCGCACGATGTCTTCGGCACTGGTGCCACGCAGTCGGGCTTCGGCAGTCAGGATGACGCGGTGGCCGAGCACCGCAGGTGCCAGTGCTTTGACATCGTCGGGGAGCACGAATGCGCGCCCCTGCACTGCAGCGCGCGCCTGCGCACTGCGGTAGAGCGCCAGCGAGCCGCGCGGGCTGGCGCCCAGTTCCACATCTTCGTCCTGGCGGGTAGCGCGCACCAGTTCCACCAGGTAACGGCGCACTTCCGCCGTGACACCGACGCGAGTAACGGCGGCCTGCAGCCGCTGGAGTTCTTCGGCGGTCAGCACTGCATGCAGAGCCTCGAGCGGGCTACTGCGCTCATAGCGCAAAACGATTTCTTCTTCTTCTGCCAGATCCGGATATCCCATCTGCAAACGCAGCAAAAAGCGGTCGAGCTGCGCCTCAGGGAGCGGAAAGGTGCCTTCCAGTTCGACCGGATTCTGGGTAGCAATCACCAGAAAGGGCCGCGGCAAGGGGCGCGTTTCGCCATCGAGGGTGACGGTGCGCTCCTGCATAGCTTCCAGCAGCGCACTCTGGGTGCGCGGCGTCGCCCGGTTGATCTCGTCGGCCAGCACGATCTGAGTGAAAATCGGGCCGGGCCGGAACTGAAAATCCGCCAGCTTCTGATTGAAAAACGACAGCCCGGTAACATCAGAGGGCAGGAGATCGGGCGTGAACTGGATACGCTGAAAGTTGCAGCTCAGCGAACTGGCCAGTGCGCGCGCCAGGCTGGTCTTACCGGTACCGGGTACATCTTCGAGCAAGACGTGGCCCTCGCAGAGCAAGGCGATCAGCAGCAACTCGATGCGCTCGCTTTTGCCGACAATCGCCCGACCGATATTGGCTATCACGCGTGCCGCCATGTCACGGATTGCGGTAGCTTCAGCCTCACGTAATTGTTCCATCGGTATTTGCATAAGAATGTACATGTTATATGTTGACTCTGGCGATGCAGCCGCCGGAATCAACATAAACCCACTTTAGCTTTCAAGAATCTTTCAAGATTTGATATTGCTCTCAAGAGGAGCGGAAAGTATCGATTCCGACAATTGTGGTATGATATGCAACATCCATCCCCTATTCAGAAAGGAAACGCCTATGCCCGAAGGTCGTCGAAGCATCTCGCGGCGGCAGGTGATTGCCGGTTTTTTCCTGGCGATGGGCCTGCTCATCATCGCCACCTACCTGCCGATGTTGGGAGCGGCAGAACCAGTAACGACCAGGCTGGGATTTGGGACACTCCCCAATCCTGCGGGCGGGCGGCCGCAGCCGATTTTTGCTGAAGTGCCGACCGTACTGGCGATGCTGCTGGTAGGCCTGCTGTATGTTCTTTCCGGCGGGCTCGGGCTGTTCGACCGTTTTGCGCGAACGGCGGTACCGCTCCTCTGGGCCGGTGCGGTGCTAATCTTTCCGGCCATCCTGATTGCCGCTGCTGCCGGCAGCCAGATCAACACACAAACGATGATTGCCGTGAGCCTGCAGATGAGCACACCGTTGGCACTGGGCGCACTCGCCGGCATCTACTGTGAACGCAGCGGCATAATCAACATCGCCATCGAGGGCATGATGCTGATGGGAGCTGCAGCCGGCTTCACCATTTTTGTCTATTCAGGCAACATCTGGCTGGGAGTGATAGGCGCCGTCATCATCGGTGGCCTGATGGCATTGCTGCATGGCATGCTCTCGATAACCTTTGCGACCGACCAGATCATTAGCGGAACCGTCATCAACATTCTGGCGCTGGGGATCACCGGCTACGTGCGGGCCACCTTTCTGATTGATCGCGATGTCGGACGCACGACTCTGCCGACGCTGGCGATCCCCTTCTTGCAGGACATTCCCTTTATTGGCCCGATCCTGTTCGCGAACAAGCCGATTTTTTATTTGATGATTCTGCTGGTAATCGGCAGCCACATCGTATTGTTCGCAACATCCTGGGGTTTGCGCATCCGCTCGGTGGGCGAGAACCCGCGGGCCGCCGATACTGTCGGAATCAATGTCCCCCTGACGCGCTATGTGAGCGTCTTTGTCGGTGGTTGCATTGCCGGACTGGCCGGCGCCTGGTTTTCGCTGGAGACAGCAGGGACATTCGACGACAACATGACTTCCGGCAAAGGCTTTATCGCGCTGGCTGCCATGATCTTCGGCAAATGGACGCCCTTCGGCTCATTTGGCGGCGCCCTGCTGTTCGGTTTTTCCGAAGCCCTGGGCATTCGCTTTCAACTGCTGGCTGTACCGGTTCCGGTGCAATTCTTGCAGGTTTTGCCCTACGTAACGACCATGTTTGTGCTGGCGGGGCTGATCGGGCGCGCCATTCCACCGGCAGCCATCGGCAAACCCTATCGCAAAGCCTGAAACAGCAGGGCGGTAGCCCTTTCAACGATAGAGTTTTTGCCAGATGGGTGACTTTGCGCTCCGGCCCTCAACCCCCAACCCCCTCTCCCGTACAGTCTGGCGCGACGAGAGCCTTACGCTTTGAGTTGGTCATCACCGGCGCCAGCCTGACAGGAGCGGGGGAGCCGGGCACGCACGTCGTCATGTACTCCCCGCTCCTGCCAGGCAAGCGCGCTATGGGAATCAGGTTTCGCGAACGCAGCTCACCGCGCTTGCCTGAGCGGGAGCGGGGCCGGGGGTGAGGGCCGTTCGGCCGGGCGAAAAACGCTCTCGTTGAAAGATACCACTGGGCAATTCCAACGCAGCGGCCCGCTCAGCCAGACGATGCGACCAGTCGGGCAAATGATGACTGGCGCGTCGTCTCCCGTGGGATGTCCTGCACCCAGGCGACTACCCGCACACTATTGATGGCAATCGCGATCAGGATATGCTGCAAATGAGTCTTGGCCAGCCCACGATAGCGGGCATAGCGAAGCCCAAAAGCGCGCACGCCTTGCGACAAGGTGCCCTCGATCCCCGCCCGGGCCGCATACAACTGCTTGAACGCAGCGGTGGCCTGACGCTTTCGGGCGGTTTGCAGGGCCTCATGCTGATCCTGTGGCCGCAGGCGCATCGTCCGGGGTCCCGTTTTGGCCTGGGTGCAGCGGGCGCGGAAGGGACAGGCGTGACAATCATCAGGATGAAACTGGATGGCAATCACCGCCTGCCCAGCCCCCTGATCGGCATAGCCCGGCGTCCAGCGCACACTGGTCTTCCCGGCGGGACAGGTCACCTGCTGCGCGTCCCAATTGACCGCAAAGCAGCCAATGTCCAGCCCATCGGGTTGGCGTGCCTGCCAGCTGTTGTCGCCCAGGGTCGGGCCAATCACATCAATCTGCTGCTGGTGACTGGCAACCAGGACATCGGCCGCCACATAGCCACTATCCAGCAGGTGCTCCGCCGGCAACAGATCGCGGGCGGCCAGTCGGGCATGGATGGAACCGGTCACCCCGACATCATTGGTGGTGGCCGGAGTCGTCTCCACATTGGTAATGACGTGCGGCGCCGATTCCTCACACGTTTCGGTCAGGTGCGCCTTGTAGCCGATCCACGATGTCTCGCGCTTCGTCGCAAAGCGAGCCTCGGTTTCGTAGGGCGACGTAATCAGGAGCGCATGGGGCGGCAGATCCGCCCTGCTGCGCCAGCGCACATCGTGCGGCCCATAATACTGCTGCACCCAGACCTGACGGAGAACGTGGACGGCCGGACGCCGGCGCAGCAGGTCAGGCGTGTCGGTTGCCGCGAGTGCCGAAAGCAACGCATAGCCATCCTGACCAATGGTCGTTTCCAGCACACGCCGGGTGGCGGCATCTTTGGGCAGGCGATACTCCTCCACGCGCACCGTGTAGCGTTCAGCCCAGGTCGGGTCGAGGTGCGCCGTCAACCAAACGGGATCGGCGTCGGCGCGATCGTTCAAGGCGGCGCGCATGGTTTCGGCCACGAGGGTCAGGCGGCTGAGGCAGCGCAGGTTCCCCAGGACGTGGAGTGAATCGCTGCGCTGGCGCCCGCGGGCCTGCAGCAACCCTGCGTCGACCAGCGTGTCAAGCATGATCGTCAAGAGCCGCTCTTCAGCGCCGGCTGCCAGTAAGCGGGCACGAAAATCGCCCAGGATCGTCGCATCAAAACCGGGGTCGTCCATATCGAGGGCCAGCGCATATTTCCAGTCCAGACGGGCGCGGACAGCCTCCGCCGCTTCGGCATCGGACAACTGCTCGATATGCTGGAAGACCAGCACCAGGGCCAGGCGAGCCGGCGACTCTGCCGGGTGCCCACGATGAGCATAGAGGTCAACAAAATCCGGGTTGGTGAAGATCGGCCCCAGCGTCTCGTACATCGTCAGAGAGCGGTTGCCCTTGGGAAACGCCCGCTTCGCCGCACGAACCGTTGCCTCCGGAATCACAGACCACAGGGGATGATCACATGTCATGCACACACCTCCTACGATCAATGACGCGCTGCCGGTATAGCCTATCGTAGCAGGCCGGTCAACGCAGAAGCCCGCTCATTCCGAATTGCCCAGTGGTATCTTGAAAGGG
>DAOTUJ010000069.1:0-4678 GCA_034437175.1 Chloroflexaceae bacterium
CACTCGCCCCGCTGGATCGATTCTGGTAATGCACGTATGCTACACTCGCCGATAGCACCCGATGCCGGTTGCGCCGTCGCTTCTCGCGACTGCTGACTGCCGGCTGCTGGTTGTCGAGACTGGCCGCACTCGCATTGCTGGTCTTGGGGATTGGGGGCTGGGGGCCGGGGGCCGCACATCGCGACATACCCGACCGGAGCCGGGGCTACAGCACGTTACAAACTGAGAAGGAACCCCGCATTGACGGGGTAAAAAACGCTCTCAGAGCGCAACACACACACCACCGGGAACGGTCAAAAAACCCGCTGCGGCCAGCCGAAACGAGCCGCCATCAGGCGGAGTGTGTCCTCAAGCCTTCTCAGGTTTCTCCAAACGATCAACAATTAACTATCATCACCCCACCAGGGGCTGATCGTCGTTCTTCGACGCAGCCGCCTGGTTTTCGGCGGCTGCATTGCAATGCTCTGAAAGGAGCCGACCATGCAACCCGCCACTATGTACCAGAAACCCCGACCCTGCATCCGCGTGCCTGAGCCGAAGGCTCACGAGCGCCCGGCGCAGGAAAAACAACGACGGCAGCGGCCATCTCACTGGCTCATCGCACCGGCAGCGCCGGCTTCCCCGCCGGCTGCGTAAATCTCAATCGCCTGTTCCGAACAACCAACCGGACGACTGTTTTCTTATACGAGCAGCCGCCCGGTCTGGCGGTTGCATTACAGGAGATGAAACCATCATGAATGGTGCTTACGTTTTTCCGAATGGAACCACTATGCCGATCCATCCGCAAGCCCGCGCTGAGTCTCTCGGTCTGATGAGCGACGATGATCGCGCCTTTTTCATGAGCGTCGAGCAGAAGCTCGTTACCGGCGCTGCCGTGCTCAAAGAAGAAACTGAACGCTACGGCGAGATCCTTCTCGCTGCACTCCGAAAACAACAGGCTGCCAGCGGCAGCAACGCCGTCGTGTACGCCTAATCATCAATCATCCTTCATTTACCGGGCACTCGTCATTTTTCCTCGACGCAGCCGCCCGGTCTGGCGGCTGCACATGCATCGCAAGGAGCGACCATTATGCAGGCGCAAATCAATACCAACACCACCCAAGAAACCCTGTTCTTTGTCAGCGGAACGACCATGAGCATCAAAAAAAGCGACAAGTCTATGGCAATAGCACTGAGTACGCTTTCTGATAGCGAGGTCACGTTCTTCTGCAAAGTTGAGCAAAAGTTGCTCAACGGCGAGACGCTTGGCGGCACAGAAGCTCTGGAATACACCGGGATGCTTCTCGACATCCTGTCGGCCTGGGCCGACGCCCCGGTCGCCATTTCCGCCTGATAGCCGACTCCATGCGCGGCATTGCTCCGGCATCGCCGGCCACCGCCCGCCGCGCTCTATCCACACGCACTTTATCCCTTCTCGCAAGAGGCAGCCCAAACCGCTGCCTCCGAGCGGGGGCGTGCGTGCTGGTCTGCCTCTTTTTTCTCAAGAAAGAGAGCAGACCATGCAGCAGCAAGTTATCAGCACCAGCACCAGCACCAGCACCAACGATGACAGCACCAACGCACAGGCCCAGGAATATGCCGGCCAGCAGGACGGAACCAACCAGTACGGTTGCCCGATTATCGCAGGTCAATCCTGCGAAAACGCCGTCAGCGGGCTGGAGGAAACTCTGGCAGCGATGGGCTTCTCGTCCATCGAGGAAATGATGGCAGCAGCTCAGAATATGTAGCCATTGTCGTCTGCGGCATTGGCCGCAAAGGAGCTATAATGCCTCGCATCAGCGAATTCGACGGGATGATCATCCGCATGTATTGGCGCGACCATATGCCACCTCACTTCCACGTCGATTATAATGGTAACGATGTGGTGGTAGGCATTGATCCTGCCCGTATTATGCAAGGGACGTTGCCAGGCCGGTTGCAACGTCGGCTGTTGCAATGGACGCAGAGCAGGCGCCAGCAACTGCTCGACAATTGGCAGAAGGCACAGCAGAGACTTGAACTTGAGTGGATCGATCCGCTTTAGGAGCATGACATGGATTTCGCACGATTCCCGTCTGTGCGTGTCACAGCAGTACGCCCACTGAACGGTTACTGGGTTTGGTTGCGCTTCAGCGATACGTATGAGCGTGAGCTAGATCTGTGGCCGTTTATCAGTGATGGGCACATCTTCGAGCCGCTTCACGACCCGGACATGTTTCGGCAGGTACGTGTTGCCGAAGCCAGCATTGCATGGCCCAATGGAGCCGATATTGATCCACTGGTGCTCAGGTATTACCCCGATCTCAAACCAGCGGATTTCGAATGATGCGCTACGCTATCGTGATCGAAAATGCTGGAAACAACCTCAGCGCCTACCTCCCCGATGTTCCTGGTTGCATTACCACTGGACGAACGGTTGAGGAAGTGCTTGCGAACATGCGCGAGGCGCTGGAATTTCATCGTGAAGGTCTCCAGGAAGATGGCGAGGAATTGCCATTGCCTTCAACGCCAATCAACGGCCTGTTTGTCGAGGTTGACGATGGACTACCATCGCTTTAGGCCGGTCACTGTTACAGATGTGCAGCTACTTGAAGGGTTCTCCTTGCGTCTGTCGTTTAGCGATGGCGAAACGCGAGATCTCGATATGGCGCCGTTCATCTTTCGCACGACTGGCCCGATGTTTCAGCCTCTGGCCGACATCAATTTCTTTCGGCAGGTCATTGCCGATCCCATCCTCGGAACGATAGCCTGGCCCAACGGGGCCGACATCGATCCCCTGGTGCTTCGCTACTACCCGGATCTCAAGCCGGCGGACTGGAACGACTAGCCCGCCACATCCTTCACAGCAACAATCTCACCAAGGCCATTTCACCGTGGCCCCGGTGGGGCGCGTGTGGTCTGGCCTCTGATTAAGGAGCTTTCCCATGCGCGCCATCGCTGCTACTATCATCGGCATCCCGTCGCTCGTCGTCGCCGGCGGCATCGTGTCTCAGGCTATCGAGGGTTTGCAGCCCTTGTTTGCTCTGCTGGGCATGTAATCCGGCTTCAATGCCTTCAGATCGTTCACGTATTCCTGAAGTTTGCAGCCCTTGTTTGCTCTGCTGGGCATGTAATCGCCTCGCACACGAACGATCTTTTTCCTTCTCTTCTATTTGATCTCACCGAGGCCATCTTGCGGCCCGGTGGGGCACGCAGGTGGTCACTACTCTAAGGAGTCTCTATCATGCGTGCTCACGTCGCTTCATTCCAGAACATCAAAATCATCGCCATCCTGTTCCTGATCGCCGCAACCCTGGTTAACGGCATCACGCCGCAGATCGCGAACGCGGCGCCGGTCGCCGACGCGATCAGCGTCACCAGCGTTCAGGACATCGGCAAGGAAGATCCGAACAATGCTTACGATCTGGCCCGCTGGGAAGCCACATTCTCGACAGGTGAAACCTGTAATCGAGAAATGAATATCCATCGCGATATGCCGGCCACTGGCGAGGTTCAGAGCTTCAGCAAGCCCTGGTGGTCGTTTGGTACACAAATCACGTTCACCGACGCTGATGGCAACTCGTGGCTTTGTACGAAGTAACTTACCGATATATTCACCAAATACAATATCGATGCACCGCTGCGCAGCTCGTGCAGGCACGCGCAGCGGTGATCATCCAGAGAGTTGTTCCTGGCGTCCTCCGACCGGCATTGCCGGCGAGGAGAGCGCCGCCGAGCGCGCCGCAGGCACTGGCTTGCGACGTGATCGGCGGCGCTCACTCCTGGCATATGCCGGATGAGTGCCGTTGCACTTATTCGGCCTTTTTTCAGGAGGATGTTTCCATGAACCGCTCTTGTTTCCACAATCCGATTCGTTTTGTTGCGTCGTCGTTGTTTCTGTTCTGGCTGCTGATCACGCTGGTCTCCTGGCTGCTGGTTCCGACTGCCGCGAACGCGGCGCCGGTCGCCGGCACGGATACAATCAGCGTGACCAGCGTTGAAAACATCGGAAAAGCTGATCCGGGCAACGCCTACGACCTGGCTCAATGGCAGGCCACATTCTCGACCGGCGATAGCTGCCGGCGGGATATGAATATCCACCAGGATATGCCGGCCACTGGCGAGGTTCAGAGCTTTGATAAGCCCTGGTGGGCGTTCGGCGGGGTCATCCAGTTCACCGACGCCAATGGTGATAGCTGGACATGCAACCCGTAGCGTTTTCGATGGATGAAACACGACAGGCGCATCAGAACGCCAAAAACGCCGCCGATCTGTACAGATCGGCGGCGTTTTTGCGTTCGCCGGCAAAGGGCAAAAACCAAAATATTTGGTTTTTGCCCTTTGGCTGCCGGCGCCATGTCGCCGTGCTACGCTTCTGTAATGCGATGATGCTACACTGGTCGATAGCACCCGATGCCGGTTGCTACGGTCGCGTTTTGCGACTGCTGTTTGCCGGCTGCTGGTTGTCGAGACTGGCCGCTTCTGCATTGCTGGTTGCGAGGACTGGGGGCCGGGGGATAGGGGCCACACATTGCGACTCGCCCGACCGGAACCGGGGCTACAGCACATTTCAAACTGAGAAGGAACCCCGCCGATGCGCGGGGCAAAGAACGCTCTCAGAGCGCAACACACAAACCACCGGGAACGGTCAAAAAACCCGCTGCGGCCAGCCGAAACGAGCCGCCATCAGGCGGAGTGTGTCCTCAATACTTCTCAGTTT
>DAOTUJ010000070.1:0-51894 GCA_034437175.1 Chloroflexaceae bacterium
GCCCTCACCCCCGGCCCCGCTCCCGCTCAGGCCAGCGCGGTGAGTTGGGTTCGCGAAACCGGGTTCTCAATGGCGCACTTGCCTGGCAGGAGCGGGGAGCACATGACAACGTGCGTGCCCGGCTCCCCCGCTCCTGTCAGGCTGGCGCCGGTGATGACCAACTCAAAGCGTAAGGCTCTCGTCGCGCCAGGCTGTACGGGAGAGGGGGTTGGGGGGTGAGGGCCGGAGCGCAAAGTCACCCATCTGGCAAAAACGCTATCGTTGAAAGGATCCCCGATCCCCGATCCCCGATCTCCGATCCCTATTCCCCAACTTCCACGCGAATAATCTGCTCCACCACTTCAATCAGATCCTTGCCGACAATATCCGGGCGCTCGCCGTTCGGGTCGAGTACCACACCCGGGCGCATCACCAGGGCACCGGCGTAGCCGGCCCGCAGCGCACCGGTGATATCCCAATCATGCGCGGCGATCATGCGCAACTGGTCTGGCAAAACCCCAAGTTCTTGCGCCGCCGCCTGGTAGACTTCCGGCGCCGGTTTGAAGCGCTGCACCAGGTCAACGGTCAGTACAGTCTCGAAGTAGTCGCGGATTCCGGCGTGTTGCAACTGTGCCTCGACGGTCGCCGGCGGCGAGTTGGTCAGCGCGACAATCCGCAGGCCGGCGGCCTGGAGTTTTTCCAGCGCCGGGAGCACGTCCGGGTGCGCCGGCAGGCGCCGGATGCCGCCCAGGATGGCCTGGTATTCTTCATCGCTCAGGCTGCGTTCATGGCGCTCGGCAATCATGTGCAGCGAACCGCGCGCAATTGTTGCAAAATCGACGTAGTGATTGGAAAGGGTGGCCGTCATTGCCGATTGCAGTACCTGTTGGAACCAGGCCCGCCGCACAGCGGCATCGCCGAAGACACCTTCGAATGCGGGGTCGAGCGCCTGCAAATCGAGCAGCGTCTCGTTAACATCAAAGACACAGATTCGGGCCATGGCAGTTCTCCTTCTTGCCGGGAGCGCGGGCGACTCGCCCGCCGAAAGCCGAATGCGGGTGAGCCGCCCGCGCTCCCGGACGCAACTCCTTGCGGATCTCCAAAAAGCTATACCACCGTAGCACAACCTGTGCGCCCTCATCGTAGTGCAGCTTACAAATCTGCCCAGACTGCGGGAACTTTTCGTGCGCCGGCAGCGTTGGCAAAATGACCCGCCTGTTACCCGGGGCAGGCGCGGCAGCGAACTATCTATGAAGCGATTTTCGTTAAGGAGTCAACGATGGTTTCCGCCCGTCTGAATTATCCGGTGCTCGTGTTCGTCCTGTTGCTGGCGCTGCTGCTTTCCGCCTGTGGCGGCCAGATCAGGACTCCCTTTGAAGACGTCAACCAGGGTCTCAGCGATCAAGGTGTTGCGACGACCGGCGTTCCGCTGGCCGAAATGGAAATGGCCGCCGACGAAGCTATGGCCGGCGCTCCGCCGCCCGCCGCCGCCGATCCCGCCGCCCGCGCAGTCGAGGTCAATCCCTACACCAGGACCGATACCGACAGGCTCTCCACCTTTGCGCTCGATGTCGATACAGCCTCCTATAGCGTGGCCCGCAACTATCTCGACATGGGCGACAGGTTTCCACCGGCAGAACTGGTGCGCGTCGAGGAATTTGTCAACTATTTCGATTATGACTACACCCCGCCGGCCAACGAAGATTTTGCCATTCACCTGGCGGCTTCGCCGTCGCCCTTCGCTGATCCGACCGCCCGGATCGTGCGCATCGGCATCCAGGGGCGCACGATCGATCTCGCCGACCGCAAGCCGGCCCTGCTCACTTTCGTGATCGATGTCAGCGGCTCGATGCAGCAACCCGACCGCCTGCCATTGGTCAAACAGGCGCTGCGCTTGCTGGTGGATCAACTACGCGAGGATGACCAGGTGGCGATTGTGGTGTATGGTTCCGAGGCGCGCACGGTGCTCGAACACACCGGCCTGGCCGAACGCGAACGCATTCTGGCCGCCATCGACAGCCTGGCCGACGAGGGTTCGACCAATGCCGAAGCCGGGTTGCGGCTGGGCTACCAGCTTGCCGGCCGGCACCTGGAACGCGCCGCCATCAACCGGGTGATCCTGCTCAGCGACGGCGTGGCCAATGTGGGCGCAACCGATCCCGAGGGCATCCTGGCCGCCGTGCGCGACTATGCCGCCCAGGGCATGTATCTCACGACTATCGGCTTTGGCATGGGCGACTACAATGATCTCTTGATGGAGCAACTGGCCAACGACGGCGACGGCAACTATGCCTACGTCGACACATTGAACGAGGCCCGCCGCGTCTTCGTCGAAAACCTGACCGGCACGCTACAGGTGATCGCCCGCGACGCCAGAGTGCAGGTCGATTTCAACCCGGAACTGGTTGCCGACTACCGACTGCTGGGCTACGAGAACCGGGCGATTGCCGACGAAGACTTCCGCAATGACGCAGTCGATGCCGGCGAAATCGGCGCCGGCCACAGCGTCACCGCACTCTATGAGATCATACCGACCGATGTGACACAGGGCGACCTGCTGACGGTGCAGTTGCGCTGGGAAAACCCCGACAACGGCGAAGTCCGCGAGATCGCCGCACCGCTGACTGCTGCAGCCGTCGGCGCCGACTTCGCCACGATGGAGCCACAGTACCGCCTGGCCGTCAGCGTGGCCGGCTTTGCCGAAATGCTGCGCGGCAGCCCTTATGCAGCAAACGGCGCACTGGCTGCCATCGAGCAGCAGGCCGGCGAACTGGCCGGCGAACTGGCCAACGACGCCGAAGTCCAGGAATTCTACCGCCTGGTACAGCGCGCCGTGAGCCTGCAGGGTTAAGCCGCATCGCAAAGACAAACAGGGGGGTGGTGCTTTGCGGCCGCAAAGCACCACCCCCCTGTTTATCTATTCGGTCGGGTAGCCGGCCTGCTTCCAGGCATTCATGCCACCAGCCACATTGACGGTTTCATACCCTTGATCGGCGAGGAAGCCGCAGGCCTGCGCGCTACGGTTGCCGGAGCGACAGATACAGGCAATCGGCTGATCGGTGGGCAATTCGGCAGTGCGTGCGCCCAACTCATCGAGCGGAATCAGGATTGAGCCGGCGACATGCCCGTCCTGGGCATATTCCTGGGGTGTACGCACATCGAGGAGCAAGAGATCGTCACTCTTATCGAGTTTGCCCTTGAGATCGCCGACACTCATCACGCCGGGGCTAACGGCAACCGCGACATCGTCGGCGGTATTGGTCGCGGTACTTTCCACTGCGGCCCGGCCACAGCCGGTGAAAAAAATCAGGGCAGCGAGAAGAACGCCAAGACTACGAAACATCGTAACGTGCATAGAAACCTCGTTGGTCGTAGCGGCGTCGCCGTCTGCGCGCCGGCCTGTACAGGCCGGCGCGCAGACGGCGACGCCGCTACTCGGTCGGCAGGCCGGCGTTGCGCCAGCCAATCATGCCGCCACGCAGATTGGCGAGCCGGCTGAAACCCTGGCGGGCCAGCATTTCTGCGGCAATCTGGCTGCGGTTGCCGGAGCGACATACACAGACAATCAACCGATCCTGCGGCAGATCCTGCACCCGGTGGGCCAGCGTCGGCAGCGGCATCAGCCGCGAGTCGGCGATATGGCCGTCGTACTGGTACTCATCCGCCGAACGCACATCGATCATCACGAGCTCTTCGCCGGCATCGAGGCGCTGCTGCAACTCGGCGTTGCTCATCTGAGCGATCTGCGCGGCAACTGGCGTGCTACCGGCCTGGTTGCGCTTCCAAAAAGACTGAAACATACAAGTGCTCCTTTGTTGTTTTCGGCAACCGTCCGGCGCATTCCGTAGCCCCAAATACAGTTGCATTGTAGCTATTCTTTGCAACGGTGTCCAGTAGCGGCGTCGCCGTCTGCGCGTCGGCCTGTGCAGACCGGTGCGCAGACGGCGACGCCGCTACTGGCTGGCACGAGTATATGCCCGCGCCGTAAGAGCGCGACAAGGCCGGTGTAAGGATTGGGTAAGTTCGTGGCAAGGGCGCTTTTATGATATTCCACTTGCCGAATTAGCCGGTTGTGGTTATGATCAGGGACGTAGCATTTGCAAAACTTTTAGTGCGAAGGAGCATGACGTGGCCGAACTACAACAAGTCCCGGTACCGGGAATCGGCGAAGTCTATTTCAAGCATGCTTCCTGTTACCTGACAATCTCGGAAAACCTCAGCGAACATTATTCCTTCGACAGCGACGGCAGGTGGCTCAGTGCATATCTTGACGGCGTCAACTATCGTTGCGGACTCGATGGCACCGTGTTGAGCAAACAGTATGAACTGCGCGGCACCAAAGCCCGCCGGCGGCTCGATGAAGCCGAAACGCTGCTGCTGATCGACAACCTGCACAGCCGTGTCGCCCGTGTCGCAGCGGCCCTGCCCGGCAGCGCCGCCGCATTTCGGCCACTGCTGCAACGTGCGCTGGATTGGAACGCGCAGCGCCTGGCGGAACAGCGGTCGCTCTTTCAACAAACCTACCGCCCGGTGAGCATTTTGCCGCCCGACCAGTACCGGGCACTGGTGTTGCAGGCCGCCGAAGGCTGCTCCTGGAATCGCTGCACCTTTTGCAGTTTTTACCGTGATCGGCCTTTTCGCATCAAGTCGGCTGCGGAGTTGCGCCAGCATATTCGCCAGGTGCGCCGCCTGCTGGGAGCGACCATCGAGCTGCGCACGTCGATTTTTCTGGGCGATGCCAATGCCCTGATCATTCCCCAGCCCCGCCTGCGCGAACTGCTGGACGTGGTGCATGACGAGTTTGAGATCGGCCCGGCAAGCTCGCACGCGGCAATGGGGCTGTACTCGTTTCTCGATATTTTCGGCGCCAAACGCAAGCAGCAGGCTGATTATCGTGAGTTGCACGATTACGGCCTGCGCCGGATCTACATCGGGCTGGAAACCGGCGACCGCGAGCTCTTCGCCATGTTGAACAAGCCCGGTTCACCGCAGGGCTGCATTGAAGCAGTCCATACGATCAAAGCCGCCGGGATCGCCGTCGGCGTCATTATTCTGGCCGGCGTCGGCGGCGACCGTTACGCCGAACAACATCTGAATGCCTCCATCGACGTCATCAATGCGATGGATCTCGATGCCGGCGATGTGGTTTATGTCTCGCCCCTGATTGTGTCGGCTGATGCACCCTATTCACAGCAACTCGAGGCCAGCGGCGCCCAGGCGCTCGATGATTCGCATACCCTGGCTCAGATAGCCGCCCTCAAAGCCGCCCTCTACTGCGGCAGCGACTCGGCCAAAGTCAGCCTCTATCATATAGAAGAGTTTCTGTATTAACAACTTGACCATCCTCCGGCTTTCTGGTATTGTAGGCATGTAGTATGAACACGGATTACTAACATGCGGTCTGTCAATCAAATCATGTGCTTGCTGTATTTCAGAAAATGAAGGAGGTTATATGACAACGAAGGTGACGAACGAGGCTACAACAGTGGACATCGGCATCAGCAATGCCAATGTGCAGGGCGTTACGGCAATCCTCAAGCGGCTGCTGGCCGATGAGCACGTGCTCTACACGCGCCTGCGCAACTACCACTGGAACCTGGTTGGCATGGCCTTTGGCCCGCTGCACGCAATGTTCCAGGAACAGTACGAGGCACTGGCCGACGACATCGACGACATCGCCGAGCGTATCCGCATGCTGGGTCAGCCCGCGCCGGGCACGATGACCGAGTTTACCCAGCTTGCGACACTCAGCGAGCGCCCCGGTGAATTGCCCGACGATCACGGCATGGTCGCGCAACTGGTCAGCGACTACGAAGCCATCATTCGCCACCTGCGCAAAGATCTGCGTGCCTGCGATGAGCAGTACGACGACATGGGCACCAGCGACTTCCTGACCGGCCTGATGGCAAAGCACGAAAAGAGCGCCTGGCTGCTGCGCGCCCACATCGAACAGCGCTAAAAAGCAAAGTAGAAAAAAGAAAAAACCGGCAAAGCGCCAACCATCAGCGTAGCTAATGGTTGGCGCTTTGCCGGTTTCTCTTTAGTTTTTCCAGAAGCGGTTGCGCGAGCAGGCGTTGAGCACCCGGTAATCTTGATTGAAAGGGGCAGGTTGGCGATTGTCGGGTTCATCGGCCAGAAAGAACTCGGCGCTGTGCAGGAGATCGCTGAAGACCCGCAGATCTTCGCGGCTCAGCCAGAGACCGGCATTGTTCAACCAGAGTTGCATGCCGCCCTCGGGAGCCTGCAACAGGCGATAATAGCCACGCCGCATGCCGAATGTTTCGGCCTGATCTTCCCAATTCATGAGGATCGCCGTCAGGTGTGACAAATCATAGATGGGAATACGAAAACTGGCCTCGCCCCAGACGATATAAAGGGAACCGTCGCCACAGACGGCAACCAGCCGCTGATCGTTTGCCCGCGCAATGGGTGTCAACTGTAGATCCATCAAAACTTCCATACTATGTGAAAACGGGATCGATTATTAGTATAGGCTAACCTGTAGGGTAAAGTCAACTCTGATCTGGTTTTGAAACCTTAACCGGTAACAGGCATGTGGTAAAGTACTGCCGGTAGTTGCAAGACCGACCTTCTCACTTTCAGCACAGGATAGCTGCCATGAGCAACCAGGAACGACGTAGCACCCACCTGCTCATCTGGCTGGGCAACATGCTGTTTGGCCTGGCCGTATTCACCATTATCGGCTTGACGTTGTTCTCCGGACGCGTCGAGTATCCGCCGGGCACCGCAGTCAGTACAACCCCACTACAGCATAGCTACCGCTTGCCCGCCGCAAGCCGGCAGCTCGACGAATACACGATCTACCCGGTGGCCGAATTTCGCATCAAGGCTCTCGTGCTGAGCACGAAGCAGTATTTCTGGCGCAGCGACAGCAAGCTCTCGGAAATCGACCTGGCACTGGGCTGGGGGCCGATGTCGAATGACGCCGTGCTCAGCGAATTGCAGATCCGGCAAAGTGGGCGCTGGTACTACTACCGCTGGCAGGGCCGGCCACCCATTCCGCCGGATGACATCCGCAGCCATTCGACCAACCTGCACACGGTGCCCGCTAACGAGGAAGTGCGTCGCCAGCTGCGCGAGATCCGCGCCGGCCAGGTCGTCTATCTAGAAGGCGAACTGATCAACATCAGTCGGGCAGATGGCTGGCACTGGAAGAGCTCGACCAGTCGCACGGATACCGGTAACGGCGCCTGCGAGTTGATGTGGGTGGAACATGTGGTGATAAACGAAGACTAAAAGGCATCGGTTGCCCATAATTCGCCCATAAGAAAAGGGGCCGCCCGGCGGCTGTATCCGGATCATCGGCAACATGGTTGAACATCTGCTCCCAGACCTCTTTCATGATGACTCGGATGTCAAATATCAACACAACCTGGGGTTCGATCATGCGATTGAACCCGGCAATTTTGTTGTGCTATAATGATTGGGTACGGTACTTCGTGCGAAGTGTCACACAGTACGCGCCGCACCCGGTGCATACTTCGCCAGGATATCTGGATGATGAGTATTTGGCGTCGCCTTGCGCATTGCGCACATATAAGCGGGTCGCTGATCGGGCCGGCGCTTGCTGTGCTCTTTGTTGTGCTGCCACTGGCCTGTGTGCTGCATTGCCACTTCCTGCCACCATACGCTACAGACACCCCGGCCGGCGCGCTGTTCATCTGCCATCCCCTGCCCGGTGATCCGGCTGAAACACCCGCGCCGATTTCTTTTGCGACCCTGCGCGCCCTGGCTGAGATGCTGCCGGCAATCCTGCCCATTCTCGCTTTACTGCTCGCCTGCTCGCGCCGGATCCTGCCCCTTGCAACCTGCCTGCCGGCCTTCCTGTCGCATCAACCGCCCCTGCCACCACCTCGCCTCCACTGATCGCGCCCCCATCACCCTTGCTCGATGGATAATCAAAATGCTAGTGGAGGTTCTTATGCTGAACACCCTGCGGTTTTTTGCGCTGCTCACGATTGCAGCGCTGACTATAACTGCCTGCGGCCAGGCACCCGGTGCCGCCGGCGGTTCGCCAATCGAGGTGCAGGATCCCTGGGCTCGTGCCGCTGTTGCTATGGACATGAATATGGATACGGATGCGGACGCAATGAGCGAGGGCGCGATGGATGAAGATGCCGGCGCGGATGCGATGGCCGGGATGAACCATGACGCCATGAACCACGGCGAAGGTGCGACCAGCGCCGTCTATATGACGCTCGTCAATCCCACTGGCCAGGCCGATGCCCTGATCGGCGCCGCCACCGATGCCGCCGAAATCGTCGAGTTGCACCTTTCCAGCATGGATAATGGTATCATGCGGATGCGCCCGGTTGAACGCATCGATGTGCCGGCCAATGGCCAGGCTGAACTGATGCCCGGTGGCTACCATGTGATGCTGATTGGCCTGACCCGCGATCTCGATGCCGGCGACACTATCGATCTTACCTTGAATTTCGAGCAAGCCGGCGCGCTGGAACTGTCGGTGCCGGTACGCCGGATGGAACGATAGCGATACGACTTTCGCAGTCGGTGTTGATGCCGGCCGCATTCACAGTTTTTTCGCCTGCAGCAGCGTGGAAAGTACCTTCTTGTTTCGGTGGATTGCGCGGCGTTTCCGCGCAATCCACCGAAACAACTGGCGTCTTCCGCGCCGTCAAAGCCGAAATCGGCGGTTCTTTGCACAAGAACCGGATATTGAATCGGAAATGGATGATGCTTATGCTTACGGTATTTAACCGCTTGACACTGATGTTGCTCACGCTGCTCCTCGCTGCCTGTACGACGTCGGGCCGGCCGGACGGCGACAGCGTTGCCGTTGTTGAGACTGATGGCACGGAGGCAGCCGGGACGCCCATTGAGCCGCCCCAGGAACTGACCGATTTCACCCTGCCGAGCAGTCGCGGCGAACCGGTCAGCCTCAGTGATTTGCAGGGCCGGCCGACGATGCTGTTCTTCGGCTATACTTTTTGCCCGGATGTTTGCCCGATTACGCTTGCTGAGTTCAAGCAGGTGAAGGCCAATCTCGGCGACCAGGCCGACCAGGTCAACTTTGTGTTTATCAGTGTCGACGGCAGGCGCGATACGCCCGAGCGCCTCGCTCAGTATGTCGAGAGCTTCGACCCGGCCTTCCTCGGGCTTCAGGGCGACGAGACAACGCTGCGCAAGATCGGCGGCGACTACGGCCTGTATTACAAGGCCCATTCGCCCGAAGGCACCAGCGCCCAGTACCTTGTCGACCATAGCTCGGCTTCCTACCTGATCGATGCCGCAGGCCAACTGCGCATGGTCTATGTGTTCAATACGCCGCCCGAAATCATTAGCAACGATCTACAGACGATGCTGGCGCAAGGATACTGATGTTGCACCGGTTTTTTCATCCCATGCGATGGGTTCTGCTGCTACTGACGGTGGCCATGCTCGCCGCCTGCGGCAGTAGCTTGCCCGCGCTTGCGCCCGACCAGCAACGTTTCCAGCAGGAATTTGCCGACTTTACCCTGACGCTCGATACTACTGCCGCACCGCGGATCAATCAACCGCAAATCTTCCGCGTGCATTTGACCGATGCTCGCGGGCGGCCCATCGAAGGCGCCGATGTCTATCTCAAGCTCGCTATGGATATGCTCTGCCTCAGCGATAGTAGCCCGGTCGCCGAACCGGTCGACAGCGGCATCTACCAGGCCGCCTCGGTCTACCCGATGGCCGGCGAATGGCATATCGATGTCATCGCCGAAGTTGCCGGCAGCGAACACAGCGCGACTTTTAAACTCGAAGTGGCGGAAGCAACGCAATAAGCCAGGAGGTTCCAGAGGCGGCTGACTTTCACGGAGTTAAACAACTCTGCGCAACTACCAACTCAGCCTGATGAACGAGGCAACGATATGGAGTACTCGGCGACGCCCTCAGTTCCGACTCTACGGCTCGCTGCTGGCGGCAGCCTGGCTCAACCAGCAAAAAATGCCCGCCGACCAGCAAGAAATCTATGGCTGCTACACCATCGCCGATAGCTGAACCGAGGAATCCTCAACCAGCACAAGGCTCGTCACAGCTGTGCGAGGTGCAGAAATGCCGCTGCTGCCACGATCACCCCTCCACCTCGCTCGCCGCCAGCACGGCCTGGGCGATCTGCTCGCCACGGCCTTGCGGCAGATAGACGTAACGCCCGCCCAGCCAGTCGGCCAGCCGGCGCGCCTCGCCCCGTGAAACAAAATCGCGCTGCGTATCGATAACCACCGCGCCGATGCCGGCGGCTCGCAAACGCCCCGCCAGGCGCTGTACTTCTTCCATCGCCAGTTCCATGCGCTGCTGCTTGCTCATGCCCTCGATGGGCTGCAACGGCACATTCGGGCGTCCGTCGGTGATCAGCACCATCGTGGTGCGATGAATGCCCCGGCTACGCGCCTGCTCAGCCACCTGGTAAGCCGCCAGCAGCGCCGCCGCCAGGGGTGTACCGCCGCCGGTCGGCAACACATCCAGTGCCCGCTTGGCCAGTTCGACACTCTGCGAGGGCGGCAACAACAGATCGGCGCGCTCGCCACGGAAAGCCAGCAGCGCCACCTGGTCGCGATGCACATAGGCCTGCTGCAAGAGCGTATTGACCGCACCCTTGGCCTGGCGCATGCGGTGCAGCGCCATCGAGCCCGAAGCGTCGACCAGGAAACAGAACAGCGTGCCGGCCTTGCTTTTGAATCGCTTGACGTGCAGATCGTCGGCGCGCAACGAGACTTTGCGCCGGGCCTGGCCATTCTGCGCCTCGCCGTTGCTGCGGGCGCGCTGCCAGGGCGCCGCCGCCCGCAAGGTCGCAACAACGTCCAGTCGCCCGTCTGAGGGCGCACCGGGCACCGAGCGAATATGCCGCCCGCGCTGGCCGGCGGTACTACCGCGCGAACCACTGCGCCCACTGCGCCGAATGGTGAACGGTGTTTCCAGAACATCCGGCGGAACTTCCGATTCCAGCGCCGCCAACACCAGATCCTCGATGGCCTGCACTTCCTGCGGTGGCGTCGGCGGTGGCTCATCCTGTTCGTCTTCGTCGCCCGAACTGTTATCCGGCTGCTGTTCGGGCTCCGGCGGCGGCGGCTCATCATCAGGCGGCGGCTGTTCCTGCTCGAACTGCGGCATGCGCGTGGCCCGCGGCAGTAGCACAAATTTGACGGCGCGTTCCAGGTCTTCAGGCACCACCTCCTCGCGCCCGGCCAGTGCCGCCGAAGCCAGCGCCGCCCGCGTGGCGAAAATGTCGGCGCGGTGACCTTCCACCCCCAGCGCCAGTGCCGTCGCAATTAGTTGCTCAACCTGCTCGACGCTGATCTGCACCTCCGGCAGCAACTCACGGGCTCCCTGGATCAGCGCAGACAGCAGTTGCTCTTCTTCGTTCCATTCTTCCTGTTCGGCACTGCGAACCGGCTGCAAGCGACCGTGATCCAGGTTGCGCCGCACCACTTCGGCCCGTGCCCGTGCCGGCGCCTGCGCAATCGGCGCTACAATCAGGCCTACCCGGTCAAGCAGGTGGCGGCGCGGCGGCCCCTCCGCCGGGTCATATGTCGCCAGCAGGGCGAAACGAGCCGCCTCAACCACGCTCAGACCATCGCGCTCAACCCGTACCACCCCACTGTCGAGCGCCGCCAGCATATGATTAATGGTGCTATCATCCAGCAAATTGACCCCATCGGCGTAGAGCAGGCCGGCGTGAGCGCGCGCCAGCAGGCCACTGCGATGAACCCTGGTACCGGTGGCCAGCGTCGATTCGAGATCGATGCCGCCAAGCAGTCGATCTTCGGTCACGCCGACCGGCAGTTCGACGTAGGCAAAATCGTCGCGGCTGTTCTGACGCAGCATAGAGACGAAGCTGCGCACCAGCGTGCTCTTGCCGGTACCCACACCAGCCGCGACAACCACACCACCGAGGCCAGGATCGACGGACAGCAGCATCAGCGCCTGGCGGGCTGCATCGAGCCCGACCAGGGCCGGAAAGGGCAAGGTCTGCGTCTGCGTCATGCTCCCAATACCTCGGCTACCGCCCGTTCAATTTTCGCTTCATCGTCCTGCGTTTCCAGCGGATCCTTGCGCAGGCGGTGGCGCAGCGCCAGCACAGCCACGCGCCGTACATCGTCCTCGCGCACTTCCTTATGGCCCTCCAGCGCCGCCAGTGCCGTCGCCGCCCGGCTGATCGTCAATTCGCCGCGATGCCCATCGACTTCCAGGTTCACACAGATCTCGGCAATCTTGTAAAGCACCGCATCCGACAACTCGGTATCATTGATCCGGCGCTGCGCCGACTTGATCTGGCGTTGAATTTTAGCCTGCGCCTTATCCCATTCGGCCGAAAAGGCAAAGGGATCGGCATCGTAGGCCCGTCGCCGCTTGACGATCTCGACGCGCTCGCCCACGTCGGTGATGGTAGTGATGCGAGCGTGCAGGCCGAAGCGATCAAGCAACTGCGGGCGCAGGTCGCCCTCTTCGGGGTTGCCGCTGCCAACCAGCACAAAACGCGCCGGGTGACGAATGCTGATACCCTCACGCTCAACGACGTTCACCCCACTCGCAGCCACATCGAGCAGCACATCGACCAGATGGTCTTCCAGCAGGTTGACTTCATCGATATAAAGGAACCCGCGATTGGCGCGCGCCAGCAGGCCGGGAGCAAAAGCCTGCACACCTTCAGTCAGCGCCCGCTCGATATCGAGCGTCCCGCAGACCCGGTCTTCAGTCGCACCAAGTGGCAGATCGACCACAGGCACCGGCACTGAGGGAGCGCGGCGCGCAGCAGGCTTCTTGACATTGCCATTGCTGGTCGCAGGAGCGTGACACTGGTCACAGAGGCCGGCCGGTTGTTCGGGCGCGCAACCGTAGGGGCAGCCGGCTACCGCCTTGATGGGCGGCAGCATCGCCGCCAGGGCGCGCACGGCCGTCGATTTAGCCGTCCCGCGATGGCCCATAACCATCACCCCGCCAATACCGGGATTGACGACACAGAGCAGCAGGGCCAGTTTCAATTCAGCTTGTCCAACGATTGCCGCAAAGGGGAAAGGCGGTGCGGCGCCGGTCTGGCCGATCCGGGTGGTAGTTTCTTCTGTTTCGACAGTCTGGGTGCTCATACAATCCAGTCCGGGCCGCCGGCGTAGAGGCAGCAGACACAGCACCCTGTGGGCGAAAGCACCCTTGCAACGGGCAGGCCATGCACAGTACCTTGCGTCGACGACCGATAAAAAGATGTTGCGCCCACGCTACGGCCTTTGCCGTTGACGCGGTACGCAACATCAATCCGAAAACGTCCGGTCCTCGCTCGAAATGTACAGTCGACCCCTCACCCAGGATGAACGCCGAACGAACCTAGTAGCGCTGGCTGCGGGCGGGATCGCGCAACTGGGTGCCGCTAGCCGGTTTCCGCGCATTGCGGAGGCGCCGTGCAAATGCCGTAATGTTCGTCCAGGTCGAAGCAACAATCAGGCCGACAACGGTCAGGATCAGGCATGCCCAGCAGAGCAGCAGCGGGGTGATGGGCCCGACCATTTCTGTGTATGTTCCACCCATACGCTTCACTCCATTCCAGAACTCAGCGCCTTCACTGTCGAGGAAGGCAGGATAAGGATTCCCAGTTATATGGTTTGTTATAACATTTCAGTTCTTATTTTACCACATAAAGGAATTCTGTACACCACCCTGACCCAAGCGTTGAGATCTAGGAATGATACCACTGAACAATGCCGGATCGTTCCTAGTGCCAGCGTTGCCAGAACAGGTTGGCCTGTTCGGGCGCTTTCACGCCGGCAATTGCGAAGCTCTCGCACCAGTGGGCATAGAGATTCAGCAGCCAGCCCTTGCAGCGTGCAAGAACCGGCAGTGCCGCCGGTACATCACCGGCTCCGATATGAGCAACAGTTTTGCTGCCCATCGCAGCATCCTTTCACTTACGCGGTCGCGACCGCAAACGCTGCTTTTCGCCTCCGGCAGGGCGGAAGAACCGTTTTAATTCGTTTGACTTTGCGGCTTCGCCGCAAAGTCAAACGAAAAAGAAAGTTCCTTCCATGCTGCCGCAGGCGAAAGAACCTGGTGCGGCCAGCATCCAACGCCGACTGCGTAAGTCACAATTTTTAACGATAGAGCGGCGACCCGGGTCGCCGCAGATCGACGTAGCGATAGGGCTCACCGCTTTTCTGCAAAGCGGCCAGGATCGCCAGCTTGCTGTCGAGATCCTGTTCGTTGCCAAAGCAAACCGTGGTATTGCCGTCGATAGTCACCGTCATACCCTTGCGCGGATCCTGGTTGCTCTCAGTGACATAGAGGCCCAGTTCTTTGAGCAGGCGTCGTGCCACCAGCCGGGTCGAGGGATCCATACCCGGCTGTTCAGCCACGGCACGTCCCATCATACCCAGATCGATAGTCGGCACCAGCGGGCGGGCCTGGCCGCCGAAAAGTTCTTCGGCATCAGCGCCCTCTGGCACGATATCGGGCTCCTCAGCGCCGAAGACCGCCAGGAACGCTTTGTATTCCAGCGGCGTCACATGCGCCATCTCGGCTGCCGGCAGGCTGCGTTCGGCGATACTTCGCGCCAGTCCCTCGAATATCGCATCAAACTGCGGATCGACCAGGGCCAGCTTGCAAGCATCAGCCAGCTCGCGCACCTTGCGGTCAAGCGGAATCTTCGCCAGCACCGGCAAATTAATGCGTTCGGCAAAGCGCTCGGCCACACCGCTACCGTCGTCGCGATTAATCACCAGGCCCAGCAGGCGGGTCTGGCCACCCATCGAGGCGAAATAGCGCGCCGCACTGGCAATATTGTTGGCCGCATAGAGGCTCTGGCGATCGTTGCCGCAGAGAATGATCACCTCTTCGGCCAGCGAGCGCGAGAGCGGCGTGGCAAAACCGCCGCAGACCACGTCGCCCAGGAAATCCATCACGACGTAATCGAGCGCCCACTGGCTCATACCCATGCGCTCCAGCGTATCGAAGCCAAAAGTAATGCCGCGCCCACCGCAGCCACGCCCGACTTCCGGGCCACCGATCTCGCAGCCATAGACCGTCGCCCGACCTTGCATAATCTGGGTTTTGAAGATTACATGGCGGGCCTGGAGATCATCTTCGCGCCCGGCTTCTTTATATTCGCGCCAGGTATCGCCCAGCGTCGGCAGGCTGACGCCGCCAAAGAGCGCATTGCAACTATCATGCTTCGGATCGCAGCCAAGCTGCAACACCCGATTGCCATGCAGCGCCAGCTTGCTGACCAGGTTGGTCGTAAAGAAGGACTTTCCCATGCCCCCCTTGCCATACACTGCCAGCATGCGGGCATTGCTGCGGCCGGCTGCTTGTGGATGTGCGGGCATCATTGCTCCTTCCGGCTGCTAGCCGGCCATTCGACCACCACCTTGAGGCAGGTCGGATCTTCCAGCGCCAGCCGATAAGCCGCCTGGATACTGCGTAGTGGCACCCGATGCGTCAGAAGGCCGTCGACATTGAGTTCGCCGCCGGACAACATATCGCGTACTCGCGGCAGGTCACCATCGGCGCCGAACTGCCATTCACGTGCGATCAGCAGGCGCGCCTCACGCATAAACACCGGCGCATACGGAATATCGATATGATCGTAGTAGCCCAGCAGCAGCACCCGGCCCTTGTCGGCCAGCAGCGGCAATGCGCCGGTCAGCGCATTCATCGAACCGGTCGCCTCGATGATCACATCAATATTCATCTCGCCGAGCGCTTCATCCAGCGAGATCTTCCCCACATTGATGACCTGATCCCCCTGCGAGAACTCCAGCCGCACGCCGACGCGGTCGGCGACTGCGACAAAGGAGGCTCCGGCCAGGCGCGCCAGGCGCGCCGCCAGCTGGCCAACAATGCCCTGACCAAGCACCAGCACTCGGTCATTCGGGCGCACCTCAGCCAGTTTGACCCCATGCAGCGCAGTCGCCGCCAGAGCCAGCACCACACCCTGTTCCGGCTTGATGCCATTGAGCGTGATCACCCGGTCGGCTTCAGCCGTAATATACTGGCTCTGGCCGCCCCAGGCCGGGTTGACGCCCTCGAAGCAGCGTGCGCCGCCGACGTACACCCACTGTCCAACCAGATCCGGCGCGACATGCTCGCCGGCGCGTACGATCTTGCCGACGGTTTCATAGCCAGGGATGACCGGGAACAGCAGTGCCGGGTGGGGCATACGGCCTTCAAGCAGCATGCGCTCGGTACCGGCACTGATCGATGTATATGCGGTCTCAATCAGCACGTCGCCGGCCCGCGGTTCCGCCACCTGCACTTCACGCAATTCGATTGCGTGCTTGCTCGGGATGACGACAGCCTGTGACTTGAGAAGCATAAACCTTACCTTACTAGTGCGCCTGGGCGCAGATTGTTCACCAGAAAAGCGACTCAGAGCTCGGTTTGCAAATTTGCCTCACGACTCAATTCGAGTTGCACTGCCTTGCGTTGACGCGCCGAGTTTACCCCTTTGACGACGAACTGGCCGGCATTGAGCAGATAGGTGACATAGGCAAACAGCATCACCGTCATAATCAACTGCGGATTATCGCTGAAATAGGCAACCACAAAATAGGCATTATGGGTCAGCATCGCAATCAGATTGCCGAGGTCTTCCCAGAAAAACTCTTTTGCCATAAACCAGTGGCCATAGACATCTTTTTCCCAGAACATGCCCGTGATCGTCAACGCCCAGAGCAGGGCAATCTTGATCCAGACACTGACGGTTGCAACCAGGTAGCCTTCGCCGGAGAGCAAATAGCGTACCACCAGCGAAAAACTGATCAAAAAGACGATAACCTGGATCGGCGCCAGAATGAACTGCACGCGGGTCCAGGGCGTTGCATTGCGCCGGGCAAGTTGTTCGGAAGTGTACATCAGGTACTCACTTATTTCAAAACCAGGAGCCTACCCTGCCGTATCGAAGGCCAGTGCCTGCGTCACATCGGTGCGCGAGAGCCCCTGGAACTCCTGGACACTGACCGAGCGCAGCATACCAATGGCGGCCAGCATCACCAGTGCTTCAAAGCCAAAGATCAGGGTATAAGCGCCGGAAATCGTCATCAAGCCGGTTTCGATCAGACCGGTGTGCAACATACCGCTGAACACATTCGCCAGCCCATTGCCCAGCCCCTGGCTCATGCCCCAGATACCCATATAGAAACCGGCCTGACCCTCAATCGTCATCTCCATCATCATCGAGAGCGCACCGACGTTGAACAGCCCGATGCCCGTACCGGTCAGCAGCAGGGCCGGCGTGAGCAGTGCCTGCTGATAGGTAGCCGCTGCCAGCGCAATCATGCTCAGGCCGAGAGCAACCGTCAGGCCGCCAGAGGTTGCAATCTGCTTCTTGGAGACCGGCAGAAAGCCGGAGAGCGCGCCGATACCGAACATGCCGAGCAGCGCCCCGGCGCCCCAGATCTGCTGGAAGCGGGCGGTTTCCCGCTGGATCATGCCGAAGACTTCGGCGCCCATCGGTTCAAGCACCGCATCTTGTAGAAAGATACCCATAATCGCCAGCAGCACAAAGGCGGCAAACATGCGCACCTGGCGGTTCTCCCGCATCAAGCGCAGCGTCACCCGGTAGGTACCGACAGCAGTGGTCGCTTCCTGCTCCTGGCGGGCCAGGATCTGCTGAAGATCGGCCCTGTCGACCCGGCGCTCCAGACCGATCACGCCCAGCAGCACCGTTGCCATGACCACCACCGGCGTCAGGTTATAGAGTTGCTGCATCTGCACCGGGTCATAACTCGGCATCACCACACCGGCAACCCCGGCCGCCGTAATCCCACTGATGATCAACACTGCCCAGACAAAGGCAACGATGCCACCGCGTTCTTTGTCGGTGGTAATCTCGGCCAGCAAGCCATTGCTGGTGCTGCCGTTCATGCCCATCAGAATACCGAAGACCAGAATAACCAGGAAGGTCTGTGCCGTCGCCAGCCAGGAGCGCTCACCCAACCCGATGGCCAGACTCGGCAGCAGCAGAAAGAGCAGGCTGGCCCCCAGACTGCTGATCAAAATATACGGAGTGCGGCGCAATCCCAGAATCGGGTGGCGATCTGAGAACCGGCCCCAGAACACAAACGTCGGTGAAAGAAAATGGTGCAGACCAATCAAGGTGGCTACAATCACCGCCAGGGCGCCAAGGTCGGCAATAGCGGTACGATTGAAGTTGAAGGTGAGGAGCGCAAACATCCAACCGGCCCCAACCCGTAACAGGCCCAGTCGTATTGCTTTGGAAGCCAGTCGCAAAACGTTCATGGCAGACCTTTCTATCTGCGCAGCACCGGCTGCATTGCCATTGCCGCCGCCAGACACCGCAAAACCACCACGATTCGGCGTACTGTACGGTTCAACCGACTCGCTCGCCGCCGGGCGTTTCGTTTTGTGCGTCTACGCTGCCAGATCTGCGAATTCAACCCCGCAGCATACTGCCAAACAGCCTGGGATCATTGCTGCCATACCGTGTTACCCGCTTGAATAGGTACCTGGCCGAATGTAGTACGGAGTTGGAACTACGAAGATAAACCGGATAAACAAGGCCAAAACCGCAGCAAACCGGGGTCGTTTAGTGCTGTGAGTATAACATATAGTAAAAAAAGTGGCAATGTTTGCAAATTATGTGCAAAAGAACAACGTTTTTTACAAGAACCGTAGCAGGTTATACTGTTGTTTATAAGCAAAATTTAGTATGGTATTCAAAATTTGCGCATATTCAGCTATAATAGAAGAGCCAGTTTAGCCTGTCTCTAACGCAGGCCAGTCCTGTAGTGCCGGGCAGCGTGCGAGGAGCACTGCCATGTATGTACGCTGGGTCGTTCGCCGGCACAAAAACGCGAACGTGGCTGATACCAGCTTTCATGATGCCTATCTGATCGAGAGTTACCGTGACCAGGGCGGCAACCCGCGCCAGCGCACCATTTGCTACCTGGGGAACATTCGCCAGCTTGGTGACAGTTTTCCGCCGGTCGAGCGCGAAATCTTCATGTTGCGCGCCGAACGCATTCTCGAAAGCGTCAGCGAGTTGAGCAGCAGTGATCGTGAACTGGTGATGGACATGTTGCGACAGAAAGTGCCGTCGCTCTCAGACGACGAAGTCGAAGCTGCCTTTATCGAAAACCTGCGCTGGTTTCGCCAGTGGTGGGAACAGCAGCGCGGTGCCGCAATGAGCGACGAGGAGATCCTGGCGCTCTTGCAAGCCGCGCGCGGCAAAATCGGGCCGATCTAGCCTGACAGTGTGCCGATCCGATATCCCGGCGGCACCACAAAGCGGGCCGACGCAGTTGCGTCGGCCCGCTTTGTTCTGGTGCCAAGACCCGGGCTCGAACCGGGGACCCCAGCATTTTCAGTGCTGTGCTCTACCAACTGAGCTATCTTGGCGTTTTTGCATACCGAGCCGGCCCAGGATACATACCAGCATAGACCCGGTGGTAGAAACCTGAGCAACGCCAGTGTGGAGGACACGCGCTGGTGGGCGATGACGGGCTCGAACCGCCGACAACCTCGGTGTAAGCGAGGTGCTCTACCAACTGAGCTAATCGCCCTGGTGCCGAGGAAGGGACTTGAACCCTTATGAGCAAAAAGCTCACTAGGCCCTCAACCTAGCGCGTCTGCCAATTCCGCCACCTCGGCTCAACACCCGGCCATTATAGCCATTTCCGTGAAAGTTGTCAAAACTTTTCCAGCACCAGGCGCTGAAAAGCCGGAATGCATGCCCGCCTGGCGCCTTACGCTCAAACGCTTTGCGCTTCGCTCTACGGGCGGGCTTGCCGCCCGCCCGCGCTTTCCGCTATAATGGCGGAGCATGGGTACAGAATCAAGCATCGTACGGCGCGTGTCGTAGCAGCAGAACCTAATGACCGAACAGTCCGCCTTTTCATCTGCCCGCGGCGCTGCTGGTTCGCTTCTGGCCGATCCGCGCCTCAGGCCCTACCTCAACGCTCCCTTGCTGCTGAGCATTCAGCAGCAGGATGCCTCGCCGCGCCTGATACTCGAAGTGCTGGCCCAGCTCGCCAGTGTGCGCTATACCATCGGAACGTACCTGCCCCGACGCTTGCTGATGCGCCGCATCAGTACCCATGATGCCGGCCCCTGGCTTGAATGGCTCGACGGCTCTTTGCTCTATGCCGATATCAGTGGCTCCACTGCGCTGGCCGAGCGCTTGAGCGCCCTTGGCCGCGAGGGCATCGAGATCGTTACGGCGGCGCTCAATGAGTTTTTCGCCACCATGCTCCAGATTATTCAGCGAGCCGGCGGCGATCTGCTGACCTTCGGCGGCGATGCGCTGCTGGTGCTGTTCAGCGGCACTGATCACGCGCTGATCGCCACGCGTGCGGCGCTCGATCTGCTGGCTCAGCTCAGTGATTTTTCCTGGACGGTGCCGGGCATCGGCATGCTTTCGCTAGGCATGCATATTGGTGTCGAGAGTGGGCCGGTAGCCCTGGCCAGTGCGGGTGCACCGGATGCACTGCGCTACAGTGCCTTTGGCAGCACTGTCAATCGCGTTGCCCATGCCGAGGCGTCCGGTCGGCGTAGCGAACTGGTCGTCGGGCCGGGAACCTGGCCACTCATTGCCGGCAGCAGCGATGCCACCGCGCTGGCTGCTGGTTACTGGAAAGTCGCGGCGCTGGCTGCCGCCACTGAACCCGCCGACAACCCGGTTGAAACCCTGCCAAACGGCTCGCCCGAAGAACTGGTTCCGCTGCTGCTGCAACAACTTGAACGGATCAGCCCTTACCTGCCGGCTGATCTGCTAGCCCGGATTGTTGCCGACCCACAGCGCCCGGCACTCGAAGCCGACCTGCGCCCGGTGACGGTGCTTTTTGCCCAGGTTACCGGGCTCGGCCCGCTGATCGAAACGCTCGAGCCGCCGATGGCGGCCCGCCTGCTCGATGCGGTATTGCAGCCGATGCAAGCCGCAGTGCAGCAGTACGGCGGTTTTGTTAACAAGCTCGATCTGGCCGAAGAGGGCGATAAGCTCCTGGCAATCTTCGGTGCGCCGATAGCCTGCGAAGACCACGCGGAACGGGCCGCCCGCGCCGCGCTGGCCATGTTTGAGGCACGCGACTTTATTCGTCGCGCTGTGGCAGACATTCTCGGCACTGCTGAACCGCCGCTGCTGAATGCGCGCATCGGCATCAATACCGGCAGTGTGTTTGCCGGCAATGTCGGGACGGCTACCCGCAAAGAGTACACCGTGATGGGTGATGCCGTCAATGTGGCAGCCCGCGTGATGGCCGCCAGCAGCTGGAATGAGATCTGGTGCAGTGAAGCCAGCCGGCAGGCAATCGCCGGGCGGCTGACGGTGCGCGACTGCGGGCAGCTTGCCGTCAAAGGCAAACAGGCACCGCTGCAACTCTTCCAGTTGCTCGGCATCACCAGCGACTCGGTCGCCGATGCCGGCATCAGCCGGCCGCTGATCGGGCGAACTGCGGAACGGGCGCTCTTGCACCGCCGGCTGGAGCAACTACGCAATGGGCATGGGTGCATATTGCGGATCATGGGCGATGCCGGCGTCGGCAAGAGCCGGCTGACTGCGGCACTGCTCGACGACCTGCACGCCGCCGGCTACCAATCCTTCGTGGTCAACTGTCTCTCGTACGAAACGAATACGCCTTTTGCACCCTGGAGCGAGTGGCTGAAGCGCTTCTGCGGCATTGCTACCGGCGATCCGCAACCGCGGCGCGCTGCCTATCTACGCGCCGCACTCCGCGAACTCAGCCCGGACGCCGAGGACTGGCTGCCCTTGCTGGCCGGCCTGGTGCGCCTCGATAGCGCAGACACGGTGCTGACTCGTGCGCTCGATCCACAGCAACGCCAGGAACGGCGCGCCGAACTGATTGCCGATCTGCTATGCTCGGCAGCCCGGCGCGCGGGCGGCATGGTGCTCATCTTTGAAGATTTGCATTGGGCCGACCAGGCTTCGCTCGACCTCTGGTGCTATATTGCCGGCTGCATTGCGCACGTCCCGGTGCTGCTCCTGGGCGTCCATCGGCCGGATCTGCGCTGGGGCAGCAGCAATCAGGAAGACGGCGCTTTTGTGTTGCACCTGAGCGAACTCAGTCTGGAAGAAAGCCACCGGCTGTTGGAAGCCAGTCCGGCCGCCGGCGAATTGTCGCCCAGGCTGCGCGAACAGATCGTCGCTCGGGCGGCCGGCAACCCGCTGTACCTGGAAGAAATGCTGCGGGCGATGCAGTCCGGCGGCAAACGCACCCTGGGAACCGGCGCCCTCAACCAGTTGCCGGACAGTTTGCATGGCCTGCTGCTGGCGCGGATCGACCGGCTAACAGAGCCGGAGCGCAGTTTGCTGCGGGTGGCGGCAGTGATTGGGCATCGCTTCCCGGCTGATATTTTGCGCTCCTTGAGCGCCGAAGATGTGCGCACGCTGCTGCGTTCGCTGGCGCATCTCGACAACGAGTCGTTGACGGTACTCGAACGCGAAGTGCCCGAACAGGTGCGCAGCTTCCGCCACGCGATGATTCAGGAAGTTGCCTACGAGAGCCTGCTTTATGCGCGCCGCCGCGAATTGCATCGCCGGATCGGCGAATATATCGAGTGGCGGTATCATGATGAACTGGCCGCGCTTCAGGCCTACTACGGGCGGAGCAGCCCCGGCGCCAGCCCGATTCAAGATGGGCGCAGCAGCCTCGATCCGGTCAAGCCCATCCAGTCGAGCAATACACCGTTGTTTCTCGCCGCGCACCACTATCGGCTGAGCGACCGCCCCGACCAGGCGATCACCTATTTGCTGCTGGCCGGCCACGTCTCACGCGAGGCCTACGCCAATGACGCGGCGATTCAGTATTATCAGCAGGTAGTTCAGCTCCTGGCTCATGACACTGATGATGCACGGCGCTGGGAAGCCCGCGAGGCGCTTGGCGATGTGCTGTGTACGCTGGGCGACTATGATGCCGCCCTGGCTGAATATGCGGCAATCCTGGCCGAACACAGCGCGGAGCACCGGCTCCCACCGACGGTACTGATCGAGGCGCGGCGTAGCCGGGGCTATGCGCTGGAAAAACAGGGCCAGTATAGTAGCGCCCTGGCCGAACTCGATCAGGCCGGGCAATTGATCCAGGCTCACCTGAGCAGCATTCCGCCGCTGCTGGTTTCGGCGGTATATGCGGATATGGCTTCAGTGCTGTTCCGGCGCGGCGAACTGGAACGCGCCCTGGAGGTGTGCAGCGAAGGCCTGACTCGCCTGCGGCGCGACCGGCGCAGCCGTGAAGACGAGCGCATCGAAGCCCGCCTGCACACCCAGATGGGCACGATTTATGGCGTACGCGGCGATTATGCCCAGGCCCGCTTTCACTTCGAAAACGCGCTGGCCGCCCACGAAGCCATCGACAACCTTTACGGCAGCAGCATCATTCACAACAACCTGGGCTATCTCTGGCAGTTGCAAGACCAGTACGATCAGGCGCTGGAACATTACCGGCTGGTTGAAGAACTGGCCCGGCGGATCAATCACAAATACGTGCTGAGCAGTGCGTATCTGAACAGCGCCTACGCCACCTATTTTCTAGGCCGTTATGAAGAAGCCGACGCCGGCTGCCGGGCGGCCCTGCATCTTTGTGAAGAGATGGGCGACCAGGCGGGCATTGCCTCGGCGCACGATACGATGGGCCAGGTAGCACGCAACCGCGGCGATTACGGCCGGGCGCTGGAGCATTACCGACAGGCACTGGCCATTGAAGAACTCAGCGGCAATATGGCCCAGCAGAGCAATACCCTCAACAACATCGCACTGGCCTATAACGCTATGGCCGAACCCGACCGCGCGCTGCCGGCAGTCGAACAGGCTTTGCAGATTGCCGAGCAGATTCAGGCTGCCAAATTGCAGGCCGAAGCGTTGAATACTCTGGCCGAAACCGGGCTTTTGCTACACGAAGCCGGCGCCGGCATTGATATAGTGCCGCGCAGCATTGAACGTGCCCGGCAGGCGCTGGCGCTCGCCGACGAACTGGGCAGCCGGGGGGATCGTGCGGCAGCCCTGCGTGTGCTCGGCCTGGCCGCCGCTGTGTGTGGCGAAGATTTCGCTGACTATTTTCAGACCAGTATCGAAATTTATGCCGAAATCAAAGATCGCTTCGAGATGGCTCGTAGCACTGCCGCCCTGTCCCTGGCCCTGGCGGCGCACAATCAGGCCGGTGCCGCCGCATACCTTGAACAGGCCGGCGATCTATTCCGTAGCATTGGTGCCCAGGGCGAACTGAAGCGTCTCGATTTATTGGATTAATCTCGTTTTATAGAGCGTCGTATACTATTGTGTCGCATACGCTACTGAAAGGAGCCGATGACGATGGCGCAAGAAACCATTGAACAGATCCTGGGCCGGGCGCTCACTGATGCCGCATTTCGCCAGCAACTGATCGACAACGCAGCCGAAGCATGCAAAGGCTACGACCTGACGCCGGCTGAACTGGCATCTCTGGAGGCACTGGATGCCGAAAGCCTGCAAAAGTTTGCCGGATCCCTCGATGATCGCATTTCGCGGAGCGGCGGGCGCGGATTCCTGACCGGCTAAACCGGACGGTCAGCGAATGCACCGAGCCGGCCGGTTCGGTGCATTCGCTGACCAATTTGCTTAATCGAGGTAGCCTTGCAGTCGTAGACCGACACTGGGATGGCGCAGCCGGCGCAGCGCCTCGGCTTCGATCTGGCGAGTGCGCTCGCGAGTTATCCCGAAAGCAACGCCAACCTCTTCAAGCGTACGGCGCTGCCCGTCGACCAGGCCGTAACGCAGTTGCAGTATCTTGCGTTCGCGCTCCGGCAGCGCATCGAGCGCGCTCGACAGTTCTTCGTGCAACATATTCTGGGCCGCAATTTCCATCGGCGTCTCCAGCGACTCATCGGCCAGAGTTTCGCCGACGCGACCCTCGCTGTCATTGTTGAGCGGTTGCTCGAGCGAGACCGGCTGGATGGAAGCCTGGAGCAAGCGTTTGACCTTGCGCAGACTCAGGCCCATGTGGGTCGCAATTTCCTCGGGCGTCGGTTCCCGCTCGAGTTCCTGTTCGAGCTTATAGACCGCCCGGCGCAGATGCACAATGGATTCACTCAAATGCACCGGCAGGCGTATGAGCCGACTCTGTTCGGCAATTGAACGAGTGACTGCCTGGCGGATCCACCAGGTGGCATAGGTAGAAAACCGATTGCCTTTGGTGTAATCAAATTTCTCAACGGCACGCATCAGGCCGATATTGCCCTCCTGCACCAGATCCATAAACGCCATTGAGCTCCCAATATATTTTTTTGCGACACTGACCACCAGGCGGAGATTAGCCTGAATAAGCTGGCGACGTGCTTCCTGGCCATCGATAACCATGCGTTCGAGTTTGATTCGCTCGCGCCAGGACTCGTAGGCTTCATCGTCGAGAATGCGCTGTGCTTCTTTGCTCTGGGTAATGCGTTTTGCGAGCGATAGCTCCTGCGCAGCGGTGAGGAGCGAAACCTGGCCAATTTCGTGGAGATAAAGTTGGACTGAGTCGTCTACCGGCTCAGCATCATCACGCTCATCGTTGCTTTCTTCCTGGGCATCCGCATCGGCGGTTTCAACTTCGTCCCAGCCATCGACGCGCGTCTCGGCCTGCTCCTGAACCTCTTCAACCTGTGGATCAGACTCCTGGGTGTCACGGTAGTTTCTCACAGCAATCTCCCTCGGGCGATCTGCACCTGAGATGGCGCCCCTACATACGTCGGATCACGACAGGCATCGTAACCGCGACTTCACTTTTTCTCCGCTGTACCGTGCGGGTAGCATCTCTTACCAATGATACGAATCGTCAATCTATCCGGATGTATTTTTCAAAGGTTTTGCACAGGATTTGCCAGGTCATGCTTCATGTACTGCTTGCGGCCACTGGCGCGCATCGAAAGCCTGGCCCGTCCTGGCGCGTGGCGGCTGGGCAGCCAGGGCTACAGCGGCCGGACCGATTGTCTCGGGCGCCAGCAAGCCACGCCCGGCTTCAGGAACCGTCTCCCGCAGGAGTCGAGTATCGGCAAAGCCGCCCGGATGCAAAATATTCACATTGATACTGTGTCGCCGGCATTCTTTGGCCAGGACTTTCGTCAGACCTTCGACGCCATATTTGGCGGCGCAGTATGCCGCAAAACCGGGTGTTGCAATGCGCTCAAGCGGCGCACCGATATTGATGATATTGCCGCACTGGCGTGCGGTCATACCGGGGAGACAGGCCCGGCAGAGCAAATAGGTACCTTTCAGCAAGGTATCGACAACGGCATCCCAGGCGGCCTCGCCGGTTTCTTCGATGGGAGCTCGCCAGCCGACGCCGGCACTATTTACCAGCACATCAATCGGCCCCAATTCGCGCCCGGTATGCTCGACCAGCGCCGTGACCTGTTCCACCGAGCGCACATCGGCCGTCAGCGCCAGGCCTTGCCCACCGAGCTCCTGGATGAGCCAGACCGTTTCGGCCAGTTCATCGCTGCTGCGAGCGGCGACGGCAACCAGAGCGCCTTCGCGGGCAAAAGCCAGTGCGATGGCGCGCCCGATGCCGCGCCCACCGCCACTGATCAGGGCCACTTTTCCGGCAAGTTGATTACTCATGGTACAAAATTTCCAGCCCTGCACTTTCGTAGCGCCGGCAAAGCCCGAGCGCGAAAGATCAGGAATTGCTCCGGTTCGGTTCAACACCGTTCCAGACATTATCTCATCTGCGTTACATCTGCCGCTCAGTCACAAAATTCGTCAATTCGGCGAGCGTCTGGTAAGCCGGCAGATCAACAAAAGGCGCCAGATGCACCAGTGCACGGCGGGCAAAATAGCCGGCCTTTGCACGAGCGCGGGCAACCCCACCGGCGGCAATCACCGCTGCGACAATCGCCTGCACCTGTTCGCTATCCAGCGGAAACTGCTCAACGACCGTCTGCAACAACGGGCTATTGCCGGCATTGGCAGCATAGATCAGCGGCAGTGTGATCGTGCCCTGGAGCAAATCGTTGCCGGCCGGCTTGCCGAGCTGCTGCTCATTGCCAATGAAATCGAGCACATCATCAACAACCTGAAAAGCCAGACCTAGATCGTAGCCAAAGCGCCCGAGGGCGGCAATATCAGCCTCACTGCCGCCGGCGGCGGTCATCCCGGCTTTGCAAGCAGCTTCGAAGAGTGCCGCTGTTTTGCTGCCAATCTTGAAGAAGTACTGATCGAGAGCCTGCTCCAGCGGCGTCACGACCATTACCGGGCTCAACTCACCTTCGACAATGATCTGCACTGCATCGGCATAGAAGCGAATGATGCGCGGATCGGGGCTGAGCGCCATTTCGGCGGCTGCCAGGGCAAAGAAATAATCACCCAGCATCAGCGCGACATCATTGCCCCAGCGATTATGCACCGTTTCCTGACCACGCCGCCGGGCTGCCCGGTCAACCAGATCATCGTGAACCAGCGAGGCAACGTGAATGAGTTCGGCTGAAGCCGCAGGATGCAAAACCCGATCAAATTGATAATCGGCGAGGCGTGCCGCAAGCAGCACCAGGGCTGCCCGCAAGCGTTTCCCGCCGGAATAAACCATATGCCTACCGGAGAATGCCAGATCAGCCTGCCGTGAACGTGTACTGTCAAGCAGCAAAGCTTCAACTCGTTGCAAGTCGTCGGTAAGGTCGGCTGCGGCAAATAGCGCCTGAACATCGCGCCCGGCAACGCCGCGACGTGCCGGCGGTTCGGCTGTTGGTTCAGTATCAATCGCTGTGCCAACGGCAAGGCCGGTACTGTGTACCTGGTCTTCGTACTGTGAAATATATGCAGCCACGTAGTGGATCCTTCTCATTACAAATCTCGACGATCAGCGCCGAGATCCTGCCAATCTGTGGTACAATGCGGTCGTGATTCGGCGACAGGTTCTTGTACTGAAGACACAGTGGCCGGAGAATCTCCCAAATAACGCTGCGTGTGAGCCATTACAGCGTTTCCCTCCGCAGGACTTTGCACATCGCTAGCACAGCTTGTGCCAATACTTTGCACGATTTTTTGACTATTTGTCTGTAATCTACATTACCTGCTAGCGGTCATGTTATAATGGCGCTGCAAGAAATATAGCTATCCTACGGGAACCAGGGAACTGGGGAACCGGATGGACTTTGCGACTCAAACAGTATTGCTGTAGCCGGATCAGCAGCAGCCATGCATCCAGTGGCCCCATTGCTGCGTAAAGAATAGTAGAGCGATGCAACAATCGCCAGGGAAAATATCTTGACCAGAACTCGGGATCACATTGATGATCTTGCTGCCCTCAGCGATGAGGTGCTGGTTGAACAGGTAGCGGCAAGCAACAGCCTTGCACTGGAATGTCTGTATGATCGTTATGCACGACCGATATACGGCCTGGCGCTGAAAATGCTCAACAACAGTGAGCTTGCCGAAGACGTTGTTCAAGAAGTGTTCTGGCGGGTCTGGCGGCGTGGGGCGACGTTTCAGGCCGGTCAGGGGAAGTTTACGTCCTGGCTATTCGGGATTGCGCATAACCTGTGCATCGACGAGTTGCGCCGCCAGCGATCCCGGCCCACGCCGGTTTACCTGGCATCCGATGCAACGATCTGCGATACGTTGTCCGATGGTCAACCCGAACCGGCGCTGGTTTCGTGGCAAGCTGAACGCCGCCGCATCATCCTGGCGGCGTTGCAAGAATTGCCCAATGATCAGCGCCAGGTCGTAGAACTGGCATACTTTGGGGGTCTCTCACAGCGCGAGATAGCCGAGCAATTGAACGATCCACTCGGGACAGTCAAGACGCGCATCCGATTAGGCTTGCAGAAGATCAAACATGTTCTGCAAACACAGGGCATCAGTCACGAAGATTGACTGGGCACTGTCTAGAATGTAGAAAGCATGAACGGCCGAGACATGCACAATCACAGAGAACAACTCGAAGCCTATGCGCTGGGAGCTCTCGATGCTGATGAAGTAGCCCGCGTTGAAGACTATTTGCGCTCTGCGCCGGAACAACGCCAGGAACTTGCCGAACTCCAGGATGCAGTCGCACTGCTGCCCTATGCCGCACTCGATGCCGATCCGCCCGACCGGGCCAGACAACGCCTGATGAGCCGGATCGCGGCAGATGTGTCAGCCGGGCAAGTGGCAGAATCATCATCCTCGCCGCGCCTGAAGCGAAACACCGGACGAGCCTGGGTGCCGCTGGCGGCAATCGTGGCGGTGCTGCTGCTGGCGCTGAGCCTGGGGCTGGGTGGTATGGTGTTCGCGCTCCAGGGTACGGTCAGTAATTTGCAACAAGCGAACGCGACTTTGCAAACCGAGCTTGCCGATATTCAAACGGAAGTGCAGGCACTGGCAAATGCGCAACGGGAAGCCGCCGACCAGCTAATTGCCAGCCGGGAACAGGTGGCACAGTTGAGCGGCGAACTTGCCGCCAACCAGCGCGCTATCAATATGCTCAATGCGCAGTTTATGACCGATCAGCGCCTGGCGACATTCATTACGGCACCAGGCGTCGCTACCCGCCGGCTGGTCGCCGTTGATGACGACAGCCAGGCCAGTGGCGAGATGTATATGTATCCCGGCGACCGAGAGGCGGTTGTGCTTTTCCGCGAGTTGCCGGCGCTGGAACCAGGCCAGGTCTACCAGTTCTGGCTGGCTAATGAGAGTGGCCAGGTTGCCGCCGGTACGCTGCAAGCCGGTGAAGATGGGCTGGCCCGCCTGCATGTAACGGCACCGCAGGAAGTGAATGCCTTCAACCAGGTGATGTTGACGATTGAACCCGTGGGCGGCAGTGAAGTACCGAGCGATGAAGTGGTGCTCGAGGGTTTTCTTTAGTTGAAGAACCAGCAAACTAAGGAACCTGGGGGAACGTTTCAAGTGTAGCCATTTTTGCCAACCGAGGAGCAGGAAGCCGGCCGAAGTGCCCCTGGTCTGCGAAACGTCGGCTAACTTGCGTATGACGCAGCGGAAACGTCAGGTTTCATCTCGGATGCGGGTTGTGCGATATTCTTCGACAAGGCGGGCGGCAACTTCGGGCAGGCTGAGGGTGCCGGTGTCAATGCGGGTATCGGCAAGTTCCCGGTATAATGGTTCACGTGCCAGACGCAGTTGCTGGATCTGGCTGTAAGGATCGGCCCCGGCCAGCAATGGGCGTTCTTCGGCATGGTTCAGTAGCCGGCCCAGCAAAATCGGTGCTTCTGCGTCCAGCCAGGCAACCCAAGCGCGGGCACGGATCATGTCGCAGTTGGCCGGACGCAACACAATTCCTCCGCCGGTAGCCACCACTGCCGCTGCCTCCAAAGCGAAGGCTGTCGCCAGAATTTCCGCCTCCAGGTCGCGAAAGACCGCCTCGCCCTCCGCCGCAAAGTACGAGGCAATCGGCATCTGTACCCGCGCAACAATTTGCGCGTCAGTGTCGACCCAGGGCCAGCCGAGGATTTCCGCCGCCAGGCGCGCAACTGATGATTTGCCCGAACCACTCAGGCCGATCAGGGCAATATGGGGTTTCTCAAGCGTTGCGATGGCCGCTGTCCTTTCCGCTGCATAGCCTGGTTGCGTCCACAACACTTTTCGGCTACACTCTGCTCCGTCCATGCTTTGCTTATGGTACGTGCCTTGCGCGGAGATGTCAACCGGCATGTTGATCTACATTGCCTACCCGACGAGCCTGAACCTGCAATCGGCCAATGCGCTGCAAACATTTGCTACGCTGCGTGAACTGCGGGCGCGCCGGCCCGATACGCTGGCACTGATTCCGCGCTGGGGCCGCGAAGCCAGCCGCTTTGCCGCGCTTGGCGCCCAGCATCTGCCGCGCCCGGCGATCGGCAAACTCTCGCGCCTGCACCGTTCGACCTTGCTATACTACCTGGAGCATACCGCCTTTGCGTTTATGTGTGCCGCCGTTGTACGCACACAGGGTCGGCAGGCCAGTGCGGTCTACGTGCGACAGGTCGTCTGCGGAGCCTGGTGGAGCGCGGTGCTCGGCCCGGCGCTCGGGCTACCGGTAATCTTCGAGGCGCATGATCTCGAGACGCATAACCCTTCGCGGGCGCGCGAGCCCTGGGCCGGCGGTCTGCTGCACCTGATGGATCGCGCTGCGCTCACCCGCTCAACGGCGGTGGCCTCGTTGACGGCTGATTTTCGTGGCTACCTGGCGCAAATCGGTTGGCGCCGACCTGCAGATGTTGCCGTCATTCCGGATGCCTACGATGAACAGGTTTTTGCGCCGCAGGATAAGCCGGCCTGCCGGGCCGCACTGGGCATTCCGCCCGAAGCGATCGTCATTGCTTATGCCGGGATGACATTTGCCCATCGCTGGCTTGATGGCTTGTTGGAAGTGGCGGCAAACCTGGCACACCGGTATGCGCCGCTCTACCTCCTGTTGCTCGGCGGGCGCCCGGCGGAAGTGCGCGAACTCTGGGCACATGCGCAAAACCTGGGTCTACAGCCGGTGCAGAATTTGCCGGCCGGTGCGCCGCCGCCGCTGGTGCTCCTGAGCGGCCCACGCAACCAGGCCGCAGTACCGCCCTACCTGGGCGCCGCCGATGTGCTGGCCATCCCCGACACCGTCACCGATATGACGGCCTCGCCGCTCAAGCTGTTCGAGTACATGGCGTTGGGAGCGCCCATTGTGCTTCCCGAACTGCCGGCATTGCGCGAGATACTGCCGGCGGAGCTGGCCCACAGTTTTCCGCGCCGCAACCCGGCCGGCCTGCAGGCAGCCCTGGAGTCGGCGCTGACTAGCCGCGCCGATCAGCAGGCAGCGCAGGCGCGGCGCAAACTGGCCGCCGAGCACACTTACGGCCGGCGCGCCGAACGCATCCTGGCCCTGGTCGACCGGATCCGTACCGAAACCGATGTCGGTACTACATTGTGAGTGTGATGGGCCAGACGATCAGTGGAGACAATTTTCACCCGGCCGGACAGCCCTCACCCCCGCTTTTGGGGGTAGGTTTTCTCTGAGCTCCGGATGGCCCTTACCCCCCAGCCTTTCAACTATAGCGTTTTTCGCCCGGCCGGACGGCCCTCACCCCCGGCCCCGCTCCCACTCAGGCCGGTGCGGCGGGTCTGGTTCGCAAAACCTGGCTCTCATAGCGCACGTGCCTGGCAGGAGCGGGGAGTACATGAGGACGCCACTACCCGGTTCACCCGCTCCTGTCAGGCTACTGATCGCTGCTGCGCCGGCCAACCATCTAAAGAATCCGCTTGCCCAACGCCGACAGCGCGAGTTGCACGGCCAGGCGTGCGGTGTGGTTGCGATCGTCGAGTATAGGATTGACTTCGACCAGATCGAGGCTGCGCAGGCCGCCGTGCTGCGCGATCAGTTCCATAGCCAGATGGGCCTCGCGGAAAGAGAGGCCGCCCAGCACCGCAGTGCCGACACCCGGCGCCTCACGCGGATCGACGGCATCGAGGTCGAAGCTAACGTGGAAGCCCTGGCCGGTAGCGTCGGCGTGGGTCAGGGCACGTTCCATCACCACAGTCATACCTAGCCGATCAATATCGTGCATAGTGAAGCACTGGATGCCGCTGAATCGCAACGCCTCACGCTCGCCGGGATCGAGGTCGCGAACGGCGATCAGGGCAACGTTCTCAGGAGCAACAGCGGGTAAGCGCCCGGCCAGGCCGGTGAGCTGCCGGGAGCCATGCCCGGTCAGCACAGCGAGTGGCATGCCGTGGATGTTGCCGCTGGGCGTGGTTTCGGGAGTGTTAAAATCGGCATGGGCATCGATCCAGAGCAGGCCGGTTGTTCCCTGACGGGCCACCCCGCTGGTCGAGCCAATCGAAATGCTGTGATCGCCGCCGAGGATGAGCGGCAAGCGGCCTTCGGCAAGCACTGTGGCGACCAGTTCGGCCAGTTCGCCGCAGACAGCCGCGATGGCGGCGAGGTAACGCAGGCGCTCACCAGGCGGTACGGGTGGGCAGGTCTCGGCCAGCGGCACAGCGAGGTTGCCACGATCACGCACATGGTAGCCGAGCGATTCGAGACCGCCGAGCAAACCGGCATAGCGCATCGCACTCGGCCCCATATCGACCCCACGCCGGCCGGCGCCCAGATCGAGCGGCACACCGATTACGTCAACCTGCTGTATTCGCATAGGCAAACTCAGAAAACATCGGTTCGCTGTAGCCAGGGGCGGGGATCAGGGGTCAGGCGGATTCGCTAAAGCCTCACCTGAACAGTCGATAGATCAATCGTTCTGCCCGTCGCCAGGATTCCTGACCCCTGCTCCCTGCTCTTTGTGTCCTGAACTAAGCCGCCGGCGAGGCTTCGGTTTCGGTAGTCGGCAGCGGTGCGGGCTCACCGAAGCGCACTTCGAGAACACCATTCTTGAAGACCGCACGGCGGGCCGGGCGCTCGGCAAGCATCGTCGGCAAAATCATATCGCGGCGAAAGTTACCGATCTCGATGAACAACTCATCGCCGCGCTTAGTCATCGTGACCTTGCCGATTTCGACGTGCGGCAAAGGCAGGCGCATCACATATTCCTCGCCATCGCGGGTAATTTCCTGCATCTTGCCGCGGTACTGCACCTTCACCGGGTCGACATCCTTGAACAGTGCCTGACCAACCTCGGAGAGATCAGCAACTCCGTGCAAATCGCGGGCATAGTGCGGCGACTCCCAGATCGGCAGCGGGCGAAACGTCTCATAAACCATCTCGCGGTAGCCCTGCTGAATACGCGCCAGTTCCTGCATAAACTCGCCCTCAGCCGCCTCCATCGGCAGTACCCGGTTGAGCACCACCCCATCGACCGGATAGCCAAAGAGCGAGAGGTAGGTCGAAGCGCGCTGAGCTTCTTTGATCACCATGCGCTCGGGATTGACCACCAGGCGGTAGGAACTGACCTCCGGATCGAGCAGCGTATCACGCAAAGCTTCGACACCTTTGGTAAGTTTGTCAAGCGTCGAAAACATATCGGCAGCCGGCACGAGCGCCTTGACCAGCGGGCGCGCAGCTTTGAGCGTATTCGGCTCCCAATCCATCACCCGCGCCGCATACCACTGGAAGGTCTCGGGCATCGTGAGCAAGCGCACCGTCTCGCCGGTGGGTGCAGCATCGACGATAACCACATCGAAGTTGCCGTCGCGAGCCTGGCGGCGAATATGCAATAGGCTGACCACCTCTTCCATACCTGGAATAATAGCCAGTTCTTCGGCGGCAACCTCATCGACGCCACGGCGCCGCAGCAGCGTCGAGAGATACGTACGCAACTGGCCCCAGTGCTGACGCACCTCATCAAGCACATTGATTTCCTGGCCCCAGAGCCGCTCAGTCAACTGAGTCGGCAGCGGCCCCAGCGGCGCATCGAGGGCATCAGCCAGACTATGGGCAACATCGGTACTGACTACCAGCGTGCGGTAGCCCAGTTCACTTGCTCGTACCGCCGTCGCAGCCGCAGTCGTAGTTTTGCCAACGCCGCCCTTGCCCAGGTAGAGGATCAAACGCATTGTCGTAAGTTCCTTTGCTACAACATTCTATAAAAGAGCCGCGCCGGCAAGGTGCGGGCGCGCGTAGTTTAAGAAAGACCTGCATATAATACGCTACCATCATTGTAATTGTTGCGGCAGAGCCCGTCAAACTTCAGTTTGGGGTGTGCCGAAACGTGCTGCCCGTGCGCCAGATCCCGCTTCCGGGAAGCTTCTTCTGACGAGCAGCGGGCGGCCGATGCAGGTGCTGCATGGCAGCATTCCGTCGCAGCAGCGCGAGAAGCTTCCCGGAAGCTGTCCCCGCCGGAGTCTTTTTGCCGAACGTTTCGTCACACCCTTCCGTTTGGGAACCACGAAACGTTCTGCACGCGTGCCGGGGAAACGTTTCGTCGCACCCCCTGTCTGCTGAACGCGCGCGGACGCCAGCGCACCGACTCAACCCACGTCTTAGCCGCCGTCCGTGCGCGCAACCGCCTGCAACGGGTCGTGGCAGCTTCCCGGAAGCGATCCGCGCCGGGTGTATATTTCTTAACTCAGTTTGTCAAATCATAGATATTTCGAGTATCATATTGTCTGATAGGGCAAAAAATCAGTCACGAGGGGGATCGCAGTACAATGAATGATCTGGAGATGCTGGCGGCAAACCGGCGCGCTTTTGATATTGTCTTCAAAAGCGTCGTTGAACTAGCCTGCCTCAAAGGGGCAATGGAACTGGATCTGTTCAATATGCTGGCAAAGGAGCCACACAGTCTGAATTCACTGGCCGAAACCTGTGCGGCTGTCCCGGTTCGGCTGGAACGTTTTCTCATATCACTGGAGCGGATCGGGCTCTTGCAGCAACAGAACGAACAGTGGCAGTTGACGCCGCTGGCGCGCCGGTATTTTGTCTCGCCGCCCGACAATCCTAATCTGACGATGGTACATTTTGCGGATTTTGTAATCAATGAAGTGGAAAGTTTTTACTTGCATCTGGCCGATGCGGTACGCGGCAAGATGGATTTCGTCAGCCGGGTACCGCACCCGCCGCGTACCATCGACGATAGCCGCTTTTATGAGCAATTGCACCGCGGCAATATCTTTTTCCCGGTGAAACTGCTGCTTGAGCACGCCCACCTGGAAAACGTGCGGCACCTGGTCGATATCGGCGGGGGCATCGGCGATATTGCTGCGGCTCTCTGCGAAAAATATCCTGAACTCCAGGTCACGCTGATCAACCTGCCGAGCGCTCTCGATCTGGTACGCGAGAATGTAGCGGCCCGTGGCTTTGCCGAGCGGATTACGCCGCTGGCGATTGACATGTATCGCGATCCCTACCCGCAGGGCGATGCGATGCTCTTCAGCCGCATCCTCTATCCGATGAACGAGCAGTTCTGTACGGCGCTCTGCCGGCGGGCCTACGACGCACTTAACCCTGGTGGGCGCATTCTGATCTGCGATATGATCATCGATGAAATCGAGAATCCCAATTACGATTATCTTTCGCATTATCTTTGTGCCGTCGGTATGGATTTTAATGTGCTCGACTTCAAAAGCCATAGCGCCTACTACGATCTCTTGCAGTCCATCGGTTTCCAGGATGTGACTTGCAACCAGGGCTACGACTACGTGCTCTATCAGGCCGTCAAGCCGGCGTAACACACAACCTTACGAACGCAGAACGAACTCGCTGTCACGAAGCAATCCCGTTCTGCGTTCTGCGCCAGTACAGCTTTTCGGCGATCCGCCCGCGCTCCCGACAAGTCGGTGCGAACATTCGATAAGCTGCATTAGTCGCCCGATGGAAGCGGTGCGGTGGTCGGTGCTGCAGGCGCGCCGAAGAGCCGGTCGGTGAATTTGACGTACCAGGCGGCGGCCTGCACCTGAATGATGTAGGCCAGTGCGATGATCAGGGCAATTTCCGCGCCGGCTTCGCCGAAGGCAGTCATGGCAATCGCCAGGGCAATCGAGAGGTTGCGCATCACCGTGCCGTAGACCAGCGCGATGGCGTCGTTGCGCCCGAAGAAGAGCCGGCCCACCAGCGTGCTCAGCCCGAAGTTGGCGGCGTAGATGAGCGCCAGCGGCAGCAGCAGCACCAGCAGTGCCGCCGGGTCGGCCACGATCGAGCGGGCTTTGAGCGCCATCGCGATAAACACAATCCCCAGCACCCCCAGCGTCGAGAGCGCCGGAAAGCGCGGTTTGAATTCTTTCTGAAAGCGTTGTGCGCCATACTTGTTCAGCAGGAAGCGCCGGGTAGCGTAGCCGGCGGCCATCGGCAAGAAGACAATCAGAACGATCTGGCGAAATACGTCGGCCAGTGGAATGCTGACAACCGCGCCCATCATGCCTTTCAGATAGAACGGCGTCGCCAGCGAGCCGAGCAGCAGGCCGATGACGGTCATCTTGATCGCAGCAGGTATGTTGCCCTTCGCAAAGCCGGTCCAGGAAATGGTCATGCCCGAGGTCGGCAGGAGCGCGGTCAGCAGCAGACCGAGCGCAATCATCGGGCGGTCGGCGAAGAAGATTTTGCCGAGCACAAAGCCCAACAGCGGAATGAGCACAAAATTGATCAACTGAGCCGTAATCTGCAAGCGGGCGTCGCCACCGTGGAAGACTTCACGAATATTCAAGGTAACCATCATCGGGTAGACCATCAAGAAGGTAAAGGGGATGATTAGAGCCTTGAGATTGGCGGCATCCACCAGTACGCCATAGCTGACGCCGAGGATCATAAATGCGGGAATACTCCAGACCAGGTTCCGCTGCAAGATACCAATCCACTTCCAGATCTGCATACCGGCTGCTCCTTTGAGATTATTGCTGCTATTGCTGGGGAAAGTGTTTCGGGCGCACGCCCTCTTCTTTATTTGATGCAGCCGATGCGGCAAACGTTACGCTCTTTCGTCAACGAGCGCGGCTGCCGGGCAGTGCCGCCAGCAGGCAACCGGCCAGCAGGACGGCGCTGACCGCAATGCCGCCCTCGGGTCCGAAGGCGCCGCCGCTGAGCCAGGCCGGCCCACTGCCGGTCAATTCGAGCAGCGAAGAGCCCGGCGGCAGCCCGCCACTGACCGGAAAGCCGAAGAGGTTGGTCTGCGCCCAGTTCCAGACGCTGTGGGCAGCGCAGATGCCCCAGATGCCGCCTTCGCGCAGGGCGTAGAGGCAGGCGAACAGGCCAAACAGGGCCAGGTTGAACATGGCCAGCACGCTCAGGTTGGGGTTGAGCATGTGCAACAGGGCGAAGGCCAGAGCCGAGAGAATCACGCCGGTCGCGGTGCCCCAGCGAATGGCAACGATCGGCAGCAGGAAGCCGCGGGTCAGCACTTCTTCGGCGGCACCTTGCACGCCCCAGCCGGCGAAGGCCAGCAACACCCCCGGCAGCGCGGTGACGTTCGGCGCCCAGACATCATCGGCTGGTACGGCGGCGCCACTGAGGATCAGCAGGCCAACGGCGGCACTGAAGAGTGCCAGGCCGATCAGCAGGCCGCGCAGGTACAGCCGACCGGCCCGCAACCGCTCCAGCCCGATGCTGGCCAGCCGGCGCCCCTCGACGGCCCGCACCCACAGCCAGACCAGCAGAATGATCGGCGTAAACCCGGCAACCAGGCCGACCGTCAACACCAGATCCGGATAATTGTCGAGCACACTGCGCGACAGGTTGGGGGCCACCGCGACCAGGAGAATCGCGAAGGGTACGATCAGCAGCGTGCCGATGATGGGCGCCAGCAAACTGTAGAAGAGAACGATCAACGGGTAAGCGGCGCGGACAACATTGCCGGCGCTACCGCCGATCCGGTTGATCAGGCGCGGCTCACCCTGGCGGGCCAGTTCAAGGAGCCGGCTCTGCGGGATACTCATTTGCCGCGCAACAGGAACAGCAGCGCCCGGAGCCAGAGCAGCAAAATGCCGCCAATCACGCCGACAAAGCTCCAGACGAAGACCCAGGTCAGCGGCAAAATGATAGTCGGCCCCAGCCACGGCAGCAGTAGCAGCATCAGAGTGGCAACGCCGGTAGCACCGATGATCATGAGGGCAATGCCGCGCCCGGGCAGGTTACGCACCACCACCAGGCCGATAATCGACAGCAGGCCCAGCGCCCAGGGCAGCATCGTCACGATAGTCGTACTTTTGAGCAGACCGGCCATCTGCGGCGCCAGCGCCGCCAGAGTGGCTGTCAGCGCCAGCGCCAGCGCCAGCAATTGTCGCTCCATCTCGCTCCCTTATTGCCGTATGCCGCCATCTATCGACGCCATACACTATTTTTCCGGTTTCTCTGTTGGATAGTACCAAGTTTCAGGCCGGTACGCAAAGAGATTGTGAAAACGCGAACGAAAGTAAGATGAACGCCCGCTAATAAAAACCTAACCATTACCGGCTGCATCAGCAGCTACCGGCTGATGGCTGCTACGGGTGGCCTGCACCAGTTTGCCGGTCAGGCCAGGCAGCAGGCGCCCCAGGCCAAGCATGCTGTCGTTGAGCAGGGGCAGGTTCAGCAGCGCCTGCAGGCGGCGCCCGGTGCTCAGGGTGCGGTCAAATTCGGCATGCCACAGGGTATGATGGGCGCGTTCCCATTCAGCCAGGCTATAGCGTCCGCGCAAAAAGGCGTCGAGCTGCGGCACACAGAGTTCAGCCGCACGAATCGCCATAGCCATACCGTCGCCGCAAAGTGGCGGGATCATGGCGACGGCATCACCGAGGCGCGGGGCATTGTCCCAGGGCACCGGCACACGATTGGTATCGACTGCGCCGACAGCGACGGCGCTCTCACTCAGGGCGGTACCGCCCGCCAGGTCGCGTTGCAGGGCCGGGTTGAGGTGAGCGGCGTAGGCCAGCATGCTCATCACATTGCTGCCGGCGCGCCGAAAGATGGCTTTATCGGCCAGCAAACAAAGATTGGCGCGGCCACCCTCAATGGGCGAAAGCCCGATATAGCCGCCCTCGAAAAGATACAGGCGCACCTCCGGCGCCAGGTCGAGGCCGGCATAGTGGCATTTGACGCCGACATTTTGCTCGCCGGTCAGGCTGGCCGGCGGCTGTGAGCGCAGACCCGCCTGTAGTTGCCGACCCGTCGCGACAACAACGGCCCGCGCAGACACACTCGCGCTCACCCCCTGAGCGGCGCGTAAGCTCAGCAGGTATCCATCCGCGTGCCGTTCCAGCGCCGTAGCCGTGATACCGTACAGCACGGTTGCCCCATTTTCGGCAGCGACCCGGGCGAGAGCCGCGTCGAGGGCGTAGCGACTGAGGCCCCAGGCTTCACCCGGCAGGTCGAAATCGAGGGCGACGCCGCGGCGGGAGAGCAGGCAGGCCCGCTGCATGGGGGCCGGCTGAAGTTCGGCAATCGGCGAGTGCAATCCCAGGTTGCGCAGGCTGGCCTGCACTTCGGGCGAAAGAAATTCGCCGCATACTTTGTGGTGCGGGCCGGCCTGGCGTTCCAGCAACAGAACCTGCCAGCCGCGCTGAGCTATCGCGGCGGCCAGGCTGCCGCCGGCCGGACCGGCGCCGATAACGATGAGGTCAATCATCTTTGTTCCTCTTTCATTGACGCAGTTGTCGTGTGTGCAGTGCCGATGACCAGGTAACGAAACCATGGCCGCCAGGCAATCTGCAAATTGGCCAGCGCCGGTTCGCATTGCAAGGCGCGCAACTCGGCGCTGCGAAAGCCACGCCGCACCGAGAGCGGCGCATCGTGGCGGATCATGCGATTGTGCGAGAATAGCCGGGTGGCCAGCCGGATCGCCAACCAGGCCAGCCAGTGCCGGTGCAGATCGTTGACGACGATGCCCAGCCGGGCGCAATGCAGCATCGCCCGATACACGGCGGGCAACTGCGCGGTACTGAAATGATGCGTGAACAACGAGGCCGTCACGATGTCGGCCGGGCGCAGAGCCAGCCGCAGCAAATCGGCGCAGATCACCTGGATGCGCGCTTCGCCATCATAGTATGCCGCCGCAGTTTTGCAGGTCTGCGGATGCATATCGACCAGCGTGATGCGCATATCGATGTGCCGCCGGTCGGCCCAGCGCAACAAAGCCCGGTTCACATCACCCGAGCCGGCGCCGACATCAAGAATATGCAGGCGCCGGGGGCAACCGGCGGCCCGCCAGATTCCGGCGACGCCTTCAATAGTCGGCCCGGCTGAGCCGAGCAGCCGGTTGATGATCCGCAATTCTTGCAAGGCGCGGTCAAGTTCGGCGCCGGCGATAGACCGATCGTCCATCAATTCGGCATCGGCACTGCGTTCACGAAGATCAGGCAACATACACATCAGTCGGCAGACGTTGCTGGCGCGTCGTGCTCGCATCGGGTTGCTCGCCGGCGGCGGGCACATAGCGCAGCGTGGCCATCTCAGCGACCAGGCCGGGGCCGAAGGCCATCGCCACCCCAGCCGCCGGCCGGGCGGCGCTGCGCAGTTGCCGGTGGATTTCGTCCAGCACAAACAGGATGGTCGGCGAGGACATATTGCCATAGTTTCGCAACACGGATCGGCTGGCCTGCACATCGCTGCTGCTGAGATTGCAGGTCTCGGCTACCCGATCGACAATCGCCGGCCCGCCGGGATGAATGGCCCAGAACTCGGGTGAAGACCCGTCCGGCAGCAACTCACGCAAGGCCGGAGGCACGACTTTCGCCACCTGGCGCGGCACCTCGGGCGAGAGTCGCATCACAAAGCCGTGATTGCCGATGCGCCAGGCCATGTCGGATTCGGTGTCCGGCGTAACGCCGGTGAAGAATGTATCGATCAGCAGCATTTCCCGGCCGGGTTGCGGTACACCGACAAGGCAAGCCGCAGCGCCATCGGCAAACAGCGAAGCCGCCGTCAGATCTTCGCGGCCGGCGCCGGGCTGGATGTGCAGAGTACAGAGTTCGACACAGACGATCAGCACCAGCGCATCGGGCTGCCCGGCGACGATCTGGTCAGCCAGGCGCAGGGCATTGAAAGCTGCGGCACAGCCCATAAAGCCAATCACGCTGCGTTGCACATTGGCGGGCAAGCCGAGCCGCCGGGCCAGCGCCAGGTCGGGGCCGGGCGCAAAAAAACCGGTGCAACTGACAACAATCAGGTGCGTCACCTCGGCGGCACGGTCGCCGAGAGCCTGGCGCGCCGCATCGGTTGCCACATCGACGGATGCCTGTTCATAGATGGCCATTCGTTCAGCGGTGGTGGGCGCCTGCTGCAGCGGGGCGCCGGGTGCGAAAGGCGAGTCGGGATGCAGGGTGCCGGCATCGGGCAGGCAGGAATAGCGCGTTTCGATTGCCGAAAGCCGGTAGAGCTGGCGAAGCCAGCGGCGCAGCCCCGGCGAGGCATCGAGCGAGTCGGCAACAAAAGTAGCGACTTGCGACTGTTCAAAGTAATATGGTGGGTTGGCAGTACCAATGGACAGGAGCGCGGACGGAGCGCGCAGAGGGCTCATCGAGATGTTCTCCTTAAAATAACAACTGATAGTGGCAGTTCGCCTGATCGGGCATGCCGGAAAGATCGGATCACGCAACGGCATTGCTCCTACAATCACCATACCACAGACTGCAGGTGCACTCAAATCTTCCGGATTGATAAGCCGACTCTGAGGGAAAGGTTTCCTGACAGGCTGGTGAGCACCCGGCAGCGAACCGCCGAACGACATTGCTGGCAAGCAGCCGCATAGCAAGCAACGATGAGTTCCTGATGGCCAGCGAGGAGGCCCAGGCAAGCACCGAGGCGATCGAAACGCTCGCTGAAGAAACCCAGGCCACCAACGAGGAATTGGAAACGATCAACGAAGAATTGCAGGGCACCATCGAAGAGTTGACTACCACCGTCAACGACCTGACTGCGCGCAACAAGAGCCTCCAACGCCAGGCCGACGACCATGCGCTGCAACTGGCCGCACTGCATCAGCGGCAGCGGCCTCGGTCTGGTCAGTGCAGGGTACATTGTTCAGCAGCACGGCGGAAGCATTCAGGTCAGCAGCACTGAAGGTCAGAGCAGCACTTTCAGGATCTGGTTGCCGCTGACTGCCGGCGATCCGATGTGATAGGATGCGCACATCTGCTCGCGTTCACGCAGCGAAAATGCTGTCGGCAGATCCAGCTCGTAGCGGCTGAGTTCGTCGACGGCGAAGTTGCGCCAGATCCGGCAACGCGCCGCCTGAATAGTGTCTTCGTCGTCGGGGACTTGCCAGATCAATATCGTTCCGTCAAGTGAGCCGGATACCAGGTACCGGCCATCCGGGCTCCAGTCGACACTTTGCACCGGTGTGCGATGACCGGCGAATGAGCCGAGGCGTTCGCCGCTGATCGCATCCCAGACAATCACGGTCTGATCCTGGGAAACGCTGGCAACGCGAGTGCTATCCGGGCTCCAGTTTGCTGCTCGAAGCACATCGGTATGCCCCTTGAGGATATGAACCGGATTGCCGCTGGTGGGATCCCAGATGATCGCCGTGCGGTCTTCGGCAGCAGTCAATACCCGTGTCCCGTCCGGGCTCCATTCGGTGTCGACGACAAAACTGGTATGGCCGAAGAGCGGCATGAATTCCTCGCCGTTGGCTACATCCCAGATGATCGCCGTATTATCGAAGGCCGCACTGACAATCTGCGTGCCGTCCGGGCTCCAGGACACGCCGGCAATGCCGAGATCATGGGCATGCCATTTTGCGAGCGGCGCACCGCTGGCCGTGTCCCAGACCGCAATCGTGCCATACTCGCCGCCGGTCGCGATGCGCGAACCATCGGGGCTCCAGGCCAGGCTGACAAACGGATCGGTTTCATCTTCCAGCACCAGTTGTTGCTCGCCGTCGGCTGCATCCCAGATCATCACGTCTTTATATTCGATAACGGCAGCAATCTGCGTTGCATCCGGACTCCAGGCCAGCCGGTAGAGCGTCGCCGCATCATGGTCAAGCGTGGTAAGCCGGGTTCCCTCAGTCGCATCCCAGATGATCGCCGGTTCGTCCACTGCTGCGCTAACGATCCGCGAACCTGCAGGGCTCCAGGCGACGCTGGTGATCTCGTCTTCGTGGCCGCGCAAGGCCCGGCTGAGGCTGTTGGAGCCGGCCGACCAGAGAATAGCCTGGCCGTCATCACCGGCCGTAACGATGGCGGCTCCATCCGGGCTCCAGTCGGCATCGATTACCCAGTCGCGGTGGCCGGGCAGCCGGGAAAGCGGTCGGCCATCGCTTGCATTCCAGATGATCGCCAGTTTATCAAGCGATGTTGTTACCATCTCGCGGCCATCGGGACTCCAGGCAACACTGGTCAACTGATCGCTATGGCCGCGCAAGGTCAACAGAAGATTGCCCTGATCTCCATCCCAGATCATTGCCGTCGTATCACGCGAAGCCGTGACGAGCCGTTCGCCATCGGGGCTCCAATCCACACTCATCACGGCATCACGATGGCCGCGCAGCGTTGTCCGGGCTTCGGCGCCGGCCACCTCCCAGATAATCGTCGTATCGTCGGCGGAAGCCGTAGCCAGGCGCGCGCCATCCGGGCTCCAGGCCAGGCCGTTCACCCCATTTTCGTGCCCCTGCAAGGTCGCCACCGGCTCCCAGCGGTCAGTCTCCCAGATGATCACGCTTGCATCGGCGGAAGCCGTAGCCAGGCGCGAACCATCCGGGCTCCAGGCTGCATCCTGCACCCAGTCGCTATGTTCTTCCAGCGAGGCCAGGATCGCGCCGCTGGCGACGTCCCAGACCAGTGCTATGCCATTCCAGTCCGTGGTAATCAGGCGCATGCCATCCGGGCTCCAGGCAACGGCCTCCACAATGCCATCGTGGCCGATCAGGATTTGCCGGGGCTCGCCGGCGGCTACGTCCCAGATGATTGCCGTATTATCGGCGGAAGTCGTCGCAATCAGCGTACCGTCCGGGCTCCAGGCCACACCGCTGAGGCTCGCATTGTGCCCATGGCGCGAACGGGCCACTTCAGCACCGCCGGGATCCCAGACGATCAGCGTATTGTCAGGCGCTACTCCGGCGATCCGGCTGCCGTCCGGGCTCCAGGCCACCCGCTCCGGTTCGTCAGCCAGCTCTGCGGTGGCCCGTACCGCACCACTCGCTGCATCCAGGCGGATCACTGTTCCGACTGTCGACAGCGCGACAATGCTATCGCCGTCGTCGCTCCAGCGCAATCGGCGAAATACGGTATCGGCATCGGCGATCATAAAGAGTTCTTCAGCGCGCTGCACATCCCAGACCTGGCCGCCGGCCATGTCCGACGCAATAATGAACCGGTGGCCGTCCGGGCTCCAGGCCAGGCTATGATCCAGGCTCTCGCCAACCTGAAATGTCGTGCGCGGCCTGCCGCGCTCGGCCTCCCAGATGATCGCCACACCGTCAAGCGACACACTCAACAGGCCGGTGCTGTCCGGGCTCCAGGCCAGATCGTTGATCCAGCTGAAATGATCTTCAAGGGTGTGCAACTCTTCACCGCTGTTGGCGTCCCAGATGATTACCAGGGCGTCGAAGCCACCAGTGGCGATAAAGCGACCATCCGGGCTCCAGCTCACCTGGCGGCCCTGGCCGGTATGGCCGCGCAGAACCCTGAGCGCATCGCCGCTGGCCGCATCCCAGATGATGGCGGACTGATCCCAGGAAATCGTCGCAAGCCGGCTGCCATCCGGACTCCAGTCCACGTCGTAGACATGATCAGCGTGGCCATGGAGCCTGCGCAACGGTGTCAGCGTGGCTGCGTCCCAGATGATAGTCGTATTATCTTCAGCAGCCGTCGCAAGCCGGTCGGCATCCGGGCTCCAGGCAATGGCGCGAATGGGCGCCGCATGATAGTTGCCGATCTGGGAGCCCAGCCGGCGATGATTGCTGGTGGCAACTTGCAGGGTTTCACGGGTAATTTCATTGCGATCACCGGCAAAGGCTTGATAGGCCAGCAAGAGGGCCAGGTCGGGATCGGCATCCTGCACCAGCCGTGACGCAAAGGCCAGCGCCTGCGCTCTGGCCTCCCGGCTACGCGCCTCGGCGATGGCCTCGGCGGTGCGGGCCGTCCAGGCCGAGTCTTCGGCATTGTCGCGTGCAACCACCGCCGTTTCCTCGGCCTGCCGTGCCTGCTGCGCCGACGCATTGGCCTCACGGAACTGGATCCAGGCCACGCCGGCCAGGATCAGCGCCAGCACCAGGCCAAGCAGCGAAGCACCAGTCAGGCGACGAATACGGCTATTCTTGCGCTCGGCCTCTTCTTCAGCCGCACGGGCGGCCCGGCAGGTGGCCAGGAACTCGCGTTCGACCTCATTCAGGTCGGCTTCGTCGGTTTCAGCCTCGGCCTGGCTCAGCGTTTCGCCGCGCAGCAGCATGCCCTCCGGTCGGCGCTGTTCGTCCCAAAGGACGGCCTGGCGTTGCAATGGTGTCAGGTGTGCCGCTCGCCAGTTTCGGTTATCGACCTGCACCGGCGCCACCAGCCGGTCGTGAGCCAGTTCATACCAGAGTGCGCCGCGCCGCTCTTCAGCCCGTAGCAGGTGCGCGTCGACCAGCACCTGGATAGCGGCATTCGCCAGGTTGGCGGTACGCTCAGGCTCACGCAACACCTGGCCGCGCAAGTCACCGGCGGAAATCAATTCGTGGTCGATCCAGTTGCGCACACTGCGCTCGGCTTCATTGCCGGCCAGCGCCGCCCGTGCGACTTGCTCGGCATAATAGCCGGCCAGGGCCTCATCGACGCTGCCGGACGCCTCGATGTCGGGCGTATCAATGCTGAGCGGCCCTGCGCCGGCCTCGCCGCGCTTGCGCTGCCAGAGCCGGTAGCAGACCACCTGGAGTTGCACCGGCTCGATGGCATTGCCGAGCACAAACTCGCTGCTGCCGTCGGGGCGCTGCACAACCGTCCGCCGCAAGTCATCGGCAAGTTGCTGCGCCGCCGCACTGCTGAAGCTGCCGCCGGCGGCCTGTGCCGGCCCCTGGATGGCCTGTATCGCCTGGCTCACATTCAGCAAATCGAGGCGATAAGTAGACGACAGGCGGGTCGGAATGGGCAACAGCAAGGGCTTGATCGCACCAAGATAATCCTCACGCATGGCAAACAATGCCCAGCGTCGCGGATCTTCGAGCAGCCTACCGAGCTGAGCGAAAAAAGCCTGCTTGGTCACCCGGTCGGTCGGATCGAGGCTGAGCACTTCTTCGAACTGGTCGAAGACGAGCAACTCTTCGGCCTCGGGCGGCGGGCGGCGGGCAAAGTAATCGAACAGGCTCATCACGGCCAGTTCATCCGGCTCGAAGCGCGCATCGGCCGGGCGGGCTTCTTCAAGGCTGAGCAGCGTCGCATAGACAAAGCGATTGGCTCCGGCGGGAGCCTCGCCACGCAGGCGGATCCGAGGAGCGACGGCAAAACCCTCGTCGCGGTAGAGCGGCAGCAGGCGGGCCTGTACCAGCGAACTCTTGCCGGCCCCCGAGGGCGAGTGCAATAAGACCAGCCGACGGGCCAGCAGAAGATGAAACAGCTCATCGAGCTCCCGCTCGCGCCCGAAAAACCGTTCGCCGTCGTGCTCCTCGAAGGCCCGCGGGCCGACGTAGGGGTTGGTTGATTGGGTAGGTGTGGTGGGTGTGTTCATAGGTTTAACCACTTCAATGCGATCAATTCTTTCTCCGCCTCGGCTTCGCTTGATTCCCAGGATACATGCGGAAGAACCGGTTTATTTCCGTGGTTTTAGCGCCAAAGCCGCCAGAATCACCGAATGAGATCGTCATTTCCTTGCTGCTGCTGGATCAAAAACCCATGGTGGCTTGCGGGTGGCTTGAGCACATACGCCGACCGCGCAGGTCGTATCACTTGACGCGCTGAGCCAGTTCACGCAAAAAATCCTCGGCGCTGCCCCAGTAGATGCTGATGTTCGTCTGGTATTGCAGCGCGGTCGCCGGGCCAAAGTAGGTCTTCAAATATTCACGCGCCGCCGCCGGGTCGAGCACTTCGTCTTCCTGCGGATCGATCTGCACGGCAACGTGGGTATGGCGCCAGCGCAGGCCGGCCCCGGCCAGGTTCATCACGCTCTGAAAAAGCACGCGGAAGTTCCAGTCTTCCAGCCGAAAACCCAGAAACAGCAGCGCCGTATTCACCAGCGCACTGCCGACGACTTTGGGGAACAGGTCTTCGTTGCGAGTGACGCCGATCAGGTAGCGAAAATAGTCGTCCTCGGTCAGCACCAGCGTCTCAGGGTCATCGAGGCAGCCGAAGAGATGGTAGATCAGCGGCTGATCTTTGCTCGGCGGCTCGAGTGGATCCTGATCGAGCTCGCCGAGTTCGCCGTGGCGGTTCCAGGGGCAGATCCGCGACTGTGGTTGCTTGCCGACTTCGAGCAGCGCGTCTTCGAGCAAGCGTGCGGCATTCGCCGTCAGAAATATTGGCAGCGGCAGACCAGCCAGCAAGCGGTGCGGATCATCGGGGTGCACGGCGCGGCGGCGCGCCCCGACGGTCGCCAGAACTTCACCGATCGCTCCATCAGGCAACATATCGGCATTGCTATGGGAAGCCAGGCTTTCGCGCATAATCTCAGCCAGTTCATCGCGCATAAAATCGATGTCCTGGTGTACTGCCAGGTACTGCGCGACTTGCGGCAGGTCATCGCGGGCATTCGGTGCCAGCGGAAAGCGGTGCCGAGTCGCCAGCCGGCGGCCCAGCTCGCGGCTGGAACCAGTCAGGCTATCGAGCAAGCCCGGGCCGAGAATAGGCGTACACTTGCCGCGGGTAATACTGCGCACCAGCGTCGGCCACTTGGCAAAATCCTGCTCATCAAAGCCGGGCTCGTACCAGATCCGCCCGCTACGCAGGCGGGTAAACAGCGCCGGCATCCACCAATCGGGCTGCATCGCCACCTGCTGGCGCGCGAGAGCCAGCGCGCGGTCGATGCGCCCGTCATCTTGCAACTCTGCGAGGAAGGCCGGCACAAATGCGGCATTGGTCTGCTGCGAGAACTGACCTTGCATCGCGATAACCGCCGGAATGCCGGCGGTGGCCATGCCCGGCCCAAGTGCCGCCAGATTGCCCTCACTCGCACTCTCGCAACTCGAGAGGAGCGCCAGACGCGGGCGTATCGGCACATCGGCCAGCCGTGCCAGCAGCAACGAAGCAGCCAGTTGCGCGGTTCGGCCCTGGCCATCGTCGAGAAACAGCCATGACTCGCCGGCCTGCTGGTCACCGTGGGCCACCAGGTAAAGCAAATCGTAGCCCTCGCGCAGGTGGGCCAGGATAGAGTTCAGGCTAGCCAGGCCGGGCTCGGCCAGGACAGTAGTGCGGATGCTGCCGAGGCCGGCCATTGCCCGCTGCTGTTCGGCGGCGGCATCAATAGGCGCCAGCCCATAATTCGCCAGATCGGCGGGCGCAGCGATGACCAGCAGCGCCCGCAACGCATCTTTAGCGCGCAACGTCACCGGCTGCCAGTCGGCACTACCCAGCGTGCGCGCAAAAAGCACCCGCTCGCTGAGCGCCAGCGGCAGCATATCGCCCGGCACAATCAGGGTTTCCCAGCGCAGCGCATGCAACTCGGGCGCATCGATCCCGATGGCCAGGCGCAGGCGCAGCGGGCGCTCTTTGCCGGCGGCTTCGGCCCGCACCGCAGCCAGCGCCGCCAGCAGCGCGGGCTCGGCAAAGAGCATCTCGCCCAGTACCCGGCCATAACCGGCGGCACCCTCCGCCGACCAGACATCCAGCAAGGCCGACAGATCGAAGTAGACCGTCACCAATTGCTGGCCGAGTGGGCTCACCGGCGCCTCGCTCTCGGGCTGGTTGACCAGCAGATCGACCCCGTAATAATAGGCATCCTTGCGCCGCAGGCTCAACTCGCAATCAGTCGGTTCCGGCATGGGCATCATTCCCCGCTATGCAGATTGCAGCAAACGGCCATATTATAACAGGATGGCAGAACCAGCGCCGGCTCCGTATGGAAAAATATCTGCTGAAGATGCAACAGATCAGCGACGAGATCCGCGACTGGTTTGCCGAAGATGCCGTCGGCAAAATTTTCTGCGTCTGGCCGAGCAACGCCGGCTCGATCTCCGTTTCTGACTGGTCTCTTCAACCGGCGAAACCGTGCCGAACGGCCAGACACCGCCGAGCAGGCTGGAAGCGCGGCGGGTGCTCGATCCGCTACTCTGGGCGCTCGAGTTGAACAAGGCGAACTGCGGATTCTAACGGATCAGCGCCTGGATGATCGCCAGCAGGCCTATCAGGATCAAAATTCCCGGCCAGAAGGCGTCGGTGGCAAAGAGAAGCGCCAGGCCGCTCATGAACACAAAGGCGCTCAAGCCATCGCGCGTTTTGCCATGCCCGAAGGAGGATAGCATACCACTCAGGCCGATCAGCACCAGGATGCCCGGCCAGAAGGTACCGGTCAGAAACAGAATCGCCAGGCCGATCAGGAAGAGCCCGCCGGTCAGGTCATCGCCCATCTTGCGGCGGCGCTTGCGGCCGGGTGCAGCCGGCATGGGCGACATCGAAGGCATAGGCGGCATACTCGGCTGCGGCGGGCGTCGCTCAAGTTCCGCCGGCTCAGCGGGCAAGTGGCCAATATCGACGATCAAACGCTGGCCGCAGTTCACACAGTAAATCGCCCCGGACGGATTCTGCGCACCGCAGTTGCCGCAATGCGGCCCCTGGTCGTCGAGCGCGATTTTCACCGTCTCGCCAGTAGCAGCGGCACGATTCTCGCTGCCGCATTCAATGCAAAAACGCGCGTCCGCCGGCAGTTCAGCGCCACAGTTTGAGCAGTTCATAAGCTGTTCCTTTATTTTGCTTTCCTCCATCATACACTCTTCTGTTGTATGCACTTGCAGCAATGCTGCAAGTGCATACAACAGAAATTTCCTGCCCATTTGCCCGATGCATTTCCTAGTTATCTACGCTACACTGAAGCTGCGAGTTTCATAACACGCTCTATGGCAAGAGAAATCACTCCAGCGCGCCGGCCGACCTGACGGTCGGACTGCTGGGCATGGGTGCGCAGCATGGACTGCTGACGCTCGGTGCGCGTGGTGCGGGCCTGGCCCTGGCTCGTGGCGAGGCGCTGCCGGCCGCCGCCCGCCAGGCATGTGCCGTCGCCGCGCTGGCCACCACTCGTCCCGGCGCGCAACCGGCCTTGCCGGCGGAAGCCGAGGTGCTACAATTGCGCATGTTGTAGGTATTTATGCTGGTAGGCGGGCGGCTGTGCCGCCCGCCTACCAGCATAAATACCTACATTGTTCCGCTTTTACGCATATGGCAGACTTAACATATTCTTAACTTACTGGTTTTACACTTGATACAAGTATATATACTTCGTTTTGCGCCGGACGCGAAAGGGAGAACCCTATGCTGCAACTCCGTCATCGGGCGCTGTACGCCACCTTTGATCGCTTTCCCGCACCCAAAGGCGCTGCCGTCCACATTCAGCATATGGCCGGTACGCTCTTCACGGCAATGGGCGGCGGCTTGCTGTATGTGCTGGGCGACGAGGAGCTGCCGCCCTATCAGCAGGAGCCGGGCAACATCGAGATCCTGCGCCATACTGCGGCGATTCCCAATTTTCTCGAACGCAGCCTCAGCTATGGTCGCCTGCTCAGCCAGCTGCTCGAGCAGCAGGCAGCCGGCCTGCAACTCTGCCATTTTCGCGATCCCTGGAGCGGCATACCGCTGCTGACCCACCCCCAGGCTACGTACAAAACCATCTACGAAGTCAATGCGCTGCCCTCGATTGAATTGCCGATGGTCTATACCCGACTGGCGCCGCGCACCCTCGCTAAAATTCGCGCCCAGGAAGAGCATTGCCTGACCAATGCCGATCACATTATCGTGCCGGCGGCGACGACTCAGGCAAAGCTGCTGAGCATGGGCGTGGCCGCTGAACGTATCAGCCTGCTGCCGAACGGTGCCGAGTTGCCGCCGCCGACCGAGCGCCCGCCGCGGGCACCGGCGCGCTACCTGCTCTATTTCGGCGCGCTGCAACCCTGGCAAGGCATCGAAACACTGTTGCGCGCCTTTGCCTTGCTGGCCGATTTCCCCGATCTCTGGCTGGTGATATGCTCGTCGAATCCGCCGCGTGTGGCAAAACCTTATCGCAAACTGGCCGAGCGCCTGGGCATTGCCGAGCGCCTGCTCTGGTTTTTCCAGTTGTCCGAAGCAGAACTGGCGCCCTGGCGCGAACACGCTCTGCTCTCGCTGGCTCCGCTCACCGAGAGCCCGCGCAACCTGGAACAGGGCTGCTGCCCGCTGAAGATTCTCGAATCAATGGCCAGCGGCGTGCCGGTGATCGCTTCAGATCTGCCGGCGGTTCGTGAGTTGCTGCGCGACAACATCGACGGCATGCTGGTGCAGCCGGATCGCCCGGCTGCCTTTGCCCGCGCCGTGCGCATTTTGCTCGAATATCCCGAACGCATTCGCGAAATGGGCACAAATGCGCGCCAACATGTCGCTAGCGAGTTGCGCTGGCAGCAAACGACGACGAAACTTGCGGCGCTCTACCAGCGTATCCTGGAACAAGAAGCGTAGACGTAGTGATCCATCATAGGCAATACCGCATAAGTCACGCTGTAGCGGTTGGCGGGAGGGCCAACCAGTGCTGTTCCAATTGATCGAAATGGGCCGTGGTTTGACGCGCCGCACGGGTGTGGAGGCGAAAGCGTTTGGCATGCTGC
>DAOTUJ010000071.1:0-77237 GCA_034437175.1 Chloroflexaceae bacterium
GCGCCTGGCATTTTCTTTTGTTGCGTTAGTGATGATGCTGATTGTGAGTTGTGGATTCATCAATGCGTTTCTTCCAGAAAGCGTAGCGAACCCGCCACGCCCCCCTGCAAGCGAGCAAGGCCCCGACGATGCTGCTGGCGCTGTGCCGGAACCGGAACGCCCCGCCGACCGGCCGCCGACCGGCCGCGAAATGCCGGACGATGCCGGACGCAGCCGGGCCAACCCGTTGCCGCCGGACGCAATCGGGCGCATCGATGGTTGGCAAGTCCAGGTTTACGAGACGATCCGCGGGCGCGAGGCCTGGAACCGAATCTATGAAACCAACCAGTTTGCCGACCCGCCGCCTGAGGGCCAGGAATACATCATTGTGCGCATGCGGCTGCAGGCTGATTTTGCCGGCGAAAGCCAGCGCCGGTTCTACCCACGTATCACCGGCGACCGGCTGCGGCTGACGCCGAAGCTCGGGGTGCCGCCCGAGCCGGCACTGGAGACGGCGCTGGTCGGTGGCCAACAGTCGGAGGGCTGGATCAATTTCCTGGTCGCTGTCGACGAAAGCAACTTGATCCTCAAGCTGGAAGAACTGAGTGCGCCGGCCAATGCATTGCCGGGCTACATTGCACTCGAAGCCGGGGCAACGATCACAGCCGATCCGCAACTGCGCAATATTGAGCCGAACACGGTTGGCCTCGATATTCGTGAACCGGCAGTCATAGGCGAAACGACGATCAGCGAAGATTGGGAAGTGACCCTGCTGGAAGTGATCCGTGGCGATGCGGCCTGGCGGATCATCGAGGCAGCCGCCGGCACCAACGACCCGCCGCCCGCCGGTCGCGAGTATTTGCTGGCCCGGTTTCAACTGCGCTCGATTGGTACGATCGACAAGACGATCATGATCGGTGGCGGTGATTTCTATACTGTGCCGATCCGCAGCCGCAACCTGGATGCCGACCGTATTCGGCGACCGGTGGTGATCAACGTAGACCCGGAAATCGATGCCTACCTGTTCCCTGGTGGAATAACTGAAGGTCTGGTACCACTACTGGCGCCAGAAGATGAAGAAACGGTGATCATGTTCTGGCCCGGCTTTCTCAACGAACAGAATACCCGCTTTTTTGCCGTTGATACGAATGAGCAGATTGAAACCAGCGGCGATGATGACGACGACGAAGGAGATGATGATGACTGAAACGCCGATCAAAGTTGACTTTTATTTTGATTTTCTCTGCCCGTTTGCTTATCGTGCCTCGCTCTGGATGGACGAAGTGCAGCAACATATGGGTGAACACCTGAGCATCGGCTGGCGTTACTTCTCGCTCGAACAGATCAATCATAAGGCCGGTGAGAAATGGAAGCTCTGGGAACAACCCGACGACTACACGCCGCAAAATGGGCGCACGGAAAGCCGCTCGCTGCTGGCCTTCTGGGCCGCCGAGGCCGCCCGGCGCCAGGGTGCGCCGGGTTTTACGAATTTTCGCCGTGAACTGTACCGGGCGCGCCACGAAGACAAAGTAGCTTTCAGTGGTCGCGAGGATTTTCTCCCATGGGCTGAACGTGCCGGCCTAGACATGGCCCGTTTCACAAAAGATTTTCAGGATCGCGGCATGCTCGAGGCGCTGCGCCAGGATCACGAAACTGCCCACGCAAAGTACAAAGCCTTCGGCGTTCCAACCATTGCCTTCGACGACGATAATGCTTTTTACCTGAAGATCAGCCAGGTGCCGCCGGCCACCGATGCCCTGCCGTTGTTTGAAGAACTGCGCCGGAGCCTCACCAGCCGGCGCTGGCTGAGCGAGATCAAGCGCCCTAATCCATGAACACGACGCCGCGTTATTGTTCCGCCTGCAGTGCAGTGCTGGCACCAGACGCCGATCGTTGCCGGATCTGCGGTAGCGCAGTGACCGCAGAAGCAGCACCGCAGTTACAGGCCGGTGTGCCGCCACCCGAACCGCTGCCGCCCGCAAACCCCGGCGCGCGCCGGCCCCTGGTGCTGTTGGCCGGCCTGTTGCTCGCCGGACTGATTGGCCTGCTGCTTTATGCCGGTACGTTTCTCCCCAACGAGCGCAGTGGCGTCGCCGAGACCACCACCGCGAGCGCTGTGGCGCCGGCCGCCGCAGCCGAAAACGGTGCCGGTGGCATGGTCGCCGACGCGATGCCCGGCGGGGCCGCTGAGCAGGCTGCCGCCACTGCCCGGGTCGCTACCATGGTTGCCGTGCGCACCGCCGAAGTGGCCACGGCAACGGCCGCCGCCGAACGCGCTGCCGAGCAAGCGACGGCAACCGTGATCGCTGCCGCCACCGCGACCATGCAGGCCTATTTCGAATCCGGGACGCAGATTTTTCGCGATGAGTTCGTCGACAATCGCCACAACTGGTTTACCGGGCGCTTCAACGATGCCGAAACCAACCGGATCGAAGGCGAGGTCTTCAAGGTGATCTGGGACAAGCGCGGCACCTCCTACGAACTCTACGATGTGCGCTCGTTGACCAGTTTCATCGCCGAAGTTGATTGCGTGATCTACCAGGGCGAACGTGACGGCAGTTGCGGCCTGGTGTTCGGCCACAATAGCGATGCCGGTTTTTATAAGTTTGAAGTCTTCAACGATTATTACCGACTCTTCGTGATCAAGGCTGCAACCGAACCACGGCTGTTGCTGGAAGGCGACCCGCAGGGTATCGGCATGCCGAACAATGCAAATCGCCTGCGGGTGATCCGGCAGGGCGAATTTATCCGGATCTACCTCAACCAGACCTTGTTGAACAGCGTGGCCGATAGTACTTTCCTCAGCGGCAAACTCGGCGTGTCGACCAATTCCTACCGCGACGGGCCGGGCGTCGAAATCTGGTTCGATAATTTTACGATCTGGGCGCTGCCCTGACGACACCCCCGTAAATAGTACGACTTACGCAGTCAGCGTTGATGCTGGCCGCACCCAGGGCTTTTCCACCTGCAGCAGGCCGGTACTTTCTGTTTCATTTCGTTTGATTTTGCGGCTTCGCCGCAAAATCAAACGAAAAAACCATCACTTCCACGCTGCCGCAGGCGAAACCCGCCGGTTGCGGTGTGAGCAACCACGCCGCCGCGCAGGTCGTGTACATACATGCGCCTGCATACCGGCTGGCAGCCGGTATGCAGGCGCATTAAGCATGTTGTCTTCTCTCCACGTGATGTTGTTTGTCTTCCACCCCATGTTGGCGCAAAGCCAATCATACTGTCGCTAATACGCAAAAACGGGGGGAGCTGTTGCGCATAGTTTGCATTTTTCGTGCAAAGCAGACGCAGCATTGACATTGTGCTGAGCATCTCTCATAATGATTCTTAACATTTCCCCAAATGCCCGCCTGGGCAGCCGCTCAAGCATTGTCGAGGAGGACAATTATGCGATCGTATGAACCCGAAGGAGTACACAACATCGGCGTTTTAGGTCACGTCAGTTGCGGGAAGACTACGCTGGTCGAGTCACTGCTGCTGACGACACAGGCCATCACCCGCGCCGGACGGGTCGAAGACGGCAGCACGGTGAGCGATTACGATCCCGATGAACAGCGCCGTGGCATGTCCATCAACCTCTCTTTGGCTCCCCTGGAATGGAATGACAACAAAATCAACCTGATCGACACGCCCGGTTTCGCCGATTTTGCCGGTGACGCGGCTGCGGCGATGCGTGTGATCGACGGGGCGCTGATTGTGCTCGATGCCTCGGGCGGCATCGAAGTCGGAACCGAAACCGCCTGGGAAATGGCAGTCAAGGCCGGCGTGCCGCGCATGATTTTCGTTAACAAGCTCGACCGTGAAAATGCCAACTTCTTTCGCTGCGTCGAAGAGGCGCGCGAGATGCTGGATGCGGCAGTCATTCCGTTGCAGATTCCGGTCGGCGAAGCAAAAGACTTTCGCGGAGTAATCTCGCTGCGCCAGCAGAAGGTCTGGCTGATGCCCGAAAAACACGACGGCAGTTTCGTCGAAGGTGAAGTGCCCGCCGAACTCGATGCGCTGATGCATGAGTGGCGCACGCAGCTGATCGACCGCATCGCGGCCACCAATGACGATCTGATCGAAAAGTATCTCGAAGGCGGCGAAGATTCTCTGACGCCCGAAGAATTGTTGCTCGGCCTGCGCGAGGGTATCGCCAACGGCAGCATTGTGCCGGTCTTCTGTGGATCGGCGCTGCAAGTGGCGGGCATGGCACAGTTGCTCAATGGCATCATTGAGAGCATTCCCTCGGCAGCCCGCCAGACTATCGAAGCAACGGCTGTAGGCTCAGGTGAGGCAATCACCCTGAAGCCGGCCGCCGATCAGCCGCTCAGCGCCCTGGTTTTCAAGACGCTTGCCGACACCTACGGCAAGGTCAGCTATATCCGGGTGTACAGCGGCGAACTCAAGAGCGGCAGCAGTGTGCTGAATGCGCGTACCGGCAAAGAGGAACGCATCGCGCACCTGTACGTCGCCCGCGGCAGAGAGCAAATCGAAGTGCCCGGTATCGGCCCCGGCGACATCGGCATGACGACCAAGCTCGCCGATACGCTCAGCAATGATACGCTCAGCAGCAGCGAACAGCCGCTGCAACTGGTACCGATTGCCTATCCGCGCCCGGCTTTCATTGCCACCGTCAAGCCACATAGCCGCGCCGACCTCGACAAGCTGAGCAGTGCGATGACGCGCATCATCGAGGAAGACCCGACGCTGCAAACTTCACGCGACCGGCAGACGGGCGAGATTTTGCTCAGCGGCCTGGGCGAAAGCCACCTGCAGATTATCGCCGAGCGCATCAAGCGCAAGTTTGATGTCAGTATCGACATCGACCTGCCGCGGGTGCCTTACCGCGAGGCGATCCGGAGCAATGCCGAAGCCCAGTACCGCCACAAGAAACAGACCGGCGGCGCCGGCCAGTTCGCCGATGTGTCGCTGCGCGTCGCGCCGCTCGATCCCGATCCCGCTCGCGAAGACGGCCTGGAGTTCGTCAATGCCATCGTCGGTGGGGTAATCAGCCGCGGGTTTATGCCGGCCATCGAGAAGGGCATTCGGGAGGCAATGGAAGAGGGCTTGCTCTCGGGCAACCCGCTGACCGATGTGCGCGTGGAAGTCTTCGACGGCAAAGAGCACCCGGTCGACTCGAAGGAAATTGCCTTCAAGACGGCCGGCAAGGAAGCGTTCAAGCTGGCCGTGATGAAGGCCCACCCGGTGCTTATGGAGCCGATCTACCAGCTCGACATTACAGTGCCCGACCAGTATGCCGGCGATATTATGAGCGACATCAGTACTCGTCGCGGGCGGGTGCTGGGCATGATGCCTTCAGGCAAGGGCAAGACGACCGTCACGGCGCATGTGCCGCTGGCCGAGTGCCGCCGCTACGTCACCGATCTGCGTGCGCTGACGCAGGCCCGGGGGAGCTTCACCATCGCTTTCGCCCAGTACGAAGATGTGCCGGGCCACATGGTCGACAGCATCATCGAACAGCACAGGAAAGAACTGGCCGAAGCCCACTAATGCCGGCATCGTGCTGAAACATTGAGGCGCCCGGTTTTGGCGGCTTTGCCGACGAAACCGGGCGCTTGCAGTATAATGATGCTATGCAGCTCCTGGAGAAACGCAGCATGGCAGGCAATACCACAACCAGCACGATTGCCCTGGTCTTTCCCGGCCAGGGGGCGCAGTCCGTCGGCATGGGTCGGCAGTTGTGGGAGCTTTCGCCGATTGCGCGCCGCCTGTTTGCGACGGCTGACGAGGCGCTCGGCTATGCGCTGAGCGAGATTTGTTTTGCCGGGCCGGCGGAAACACTCGATACCACGGTCGTCGCCCAGCCGGCAATCCTGACGGTGACGGTGGCCTGTTTGTTGGTGGCGCGTAAGCAGGGCCTGCTTCCCACAGAGCACAGCCCGCTATTGATGGCCGGCCATAGCATGGGTTTGTTGAGCGCGCTGGTGGCGGCGGAGGCACTGGATTTTGCGGCGGCACTGCGGCTGGCGCGCGAACGTGGGCGCCTCATGCAGGACTGTGCCGAAACCTACCCCGGCGGCATGGCGGCAATTGTCGGCCTGGAACGCGATGTGCTGGAGAGCATCTGTGCCGAGGCCGCGTGGCTGGGCACGGTCGTACCGGCCAACGAAAATTCGCCTGGAAATATCGTGATTAGCGGTGAAGTGGCGGCGCTGGAATATGCCATGGACCAGGCCCGCCGCCAGGGGGCGCGCCTGGTGCAGCGGCTCGCGGTCGCCCTGCCTGCCCATTCACCGCTGATGAGTGAAGCCGAAGCCCGCTTCCAGCATATCGTCGCTCGCACGGAGCTGCGCCCGCCAGTGGCGCCGCTGCTCTCGAATATCAGCGCACGACCGCTGAGGAGTCCGGCTGAATTGCGGCGCGAACTCTGCGATCATCTCAGCCGCCCGGTGCACTGGACGGATATGGTGCGCAATGCAATTGACTTCGGCGTCGACACCTTTATCGAGCTCGGTCCGCGCCCGGTGCTGGCCGCGCTGATCCGGCGCATCGAACGCCGCGCCGTCAACGTCAATTGCTGCGAGCAGGCACTGGTGGGGGAGATTATCAAATCGTGCTCCTGACCGTATCCAGGCCGAAACCCGCCTGCGTGATTGGCTGACCCACCGGTATGTGCTGCTCCCGGTGCTCGATGATCAGAAGCTGGAGCGCGTCGTTTTCGGCAAGGCCCGCCCCTTTCAACGATAGCGTTTTTCGCCCGGCCGGACGGCCCTCACCCCCGGCCCCGCTCCCGTCTGACGCAGATCAAAACTCTACCCCCAGATGGAATTCCGTAATGGGGAAAGAGCCGATGAATGCAAAAAACGAGCCTGTGGCACAATCGCCATGGACAGAAGCAGATTTTGATGTAATGGACTGGCACGATGTCAGTGTTCAGGCCCGGGCTGTACATCCTCAGAACTCATCACTTGTCACCCGTCACTGCACCAGAAAGAAACAACTATGCATACGCTGATTACCGGCGGCGCCGGGTTCATCGGTTCGCATTTGCTCCGCGCCTTGCTCGATCAGGGGCATACGGTACGGGTGCTGGATAATCTCAGTAGCGGCTCGTATGCACGTATTGCTGATCACGCCGGCCAGATCGCGTTCGTCGAGGCCGATATTTGCGATGCGGCGGCAGTTCAGGCTGCCATGCAAGGCATCGAGGTCGTCTTTCACCTGGCGGCACTGGTATCGGTAGTTGAGTCGGTTGAACAGCCGCAGCAGGCCTATGCCAGCAATGTCATGGGCACGCTCAATGTGCTCGACGCTGCGCGTGCGTCCGGGGTGCGTCGGGTCGTCCAGGCCTCGAGTTGCGCGGTCTACGGCAATACCGAGCAACTGCCGGTCGGCGAAGATGTGCCGCCCGATCCGCTCTCGCCCTACGCCTCCAGCAAGCTAAGTGCCGAACAGCTCGGCCGGCTCTACAGCAGCCTCTACCAGTTGCCGACGGTGGCGCTGCGCTTCTTCAATGTCTATGGGCCGGGTCAGGATCCGGCATCGCCCTATGCCGCCGTAGTACCGCGCTTTGTCGATGCACTGGTGGCCGGCGGGCAGCCGCAGATTTTCGGCGACGGGTTGCAGTCGCGCGATCTCATCTATGTGGGCGATATTGTGCGCGGGCTGGAACTGGCAGCGACCGCCGAGGGTTTGGGCGGCGAGGTGTTCAACGTCGGCACCGGCCGGAGTTGCAGCGTGCTCGAACTGGCGCAGCAGATCGGCGCAGCCCTGGCGATGCCGGTGCAACCGCAGTTTCTGCCGCCGCGTGCGGGCGAGGTGCGCCACTCGCGCGCCGATATGCGCCGCTTCGTTGAACGTGCCGGCTTCCAGGCACAAATGCCGCTCGCCGATGGCATTGCCGCGACGGTCGCGGCAATCCGATAATCGTTTCCGATTTGATATTAGCGTTGCAAAGCGGCGGCAACACCGCTTTGCAGGCTGCCGCGCGTCAGGAGGTTGCTCAGGTCGACGCCGAGCGAAACCAGCGTCTGGGCAATGTGCGGCTGAATACCGGTGAGCATCACACGCGCTCCCAGCAACTGTACAGCCTGCGCCGCTTGAATGAAGGACTGGGCGACCTGAGTATCGACCATGGCCACGCCGGTAATATCGAGAATAACCAGCTCAGCATTGTGCCGGGCAACGCCTTCAAGCAGGGTTTCCATCACCTGTTGCGCTCGCCCGCTGTCGATGGTACCGATCAGCGGCATAATCACGACATCGTCGGTAATGGGGATCAGCGGTGTCGAGAGCTCGCGTAGCGCGTCGCGTTGCGCATCGATCAGCTGTTGCTGCAGGGCGGCGCGCTCTGCTTCGGCCCGGATCTCATCAGTTTGATCGCGAATAATGGCAGTATTCAAATCCATCTCGCCCTGCGCATTGAGAATGCCGAAGACGGTGTAATGGCCGGGGAATATACTGCCGTTGCGACGCCGAAACTGGATAGTGCCGCGCGTCGACCCATTGCGGGCCATATCGCCCAGAATCTCCGACAAGCGGTGAAATTCCTCCGGGCTATAGACATCGTTGATGGGCATGCCCCGGAGTTGATCACCTGTATAGCCGAACAGTTTGTTGAACGCCGGGTTGCCGTAGAGCAGCAAACCCTCGCAGTTGCCCATCGCGATGGCATCCGGCGTATTCTCTACTACGGTTTTGAAGGTGCGCAATTCGTCTTCAGCCTGTTTTTGCGCAGTTACGTCGCGCAGCACATTGGCGAAATTCACGATGTTGCCGTTTGTGTCGCGAATGGCAAAAGCATTATGTTGGGCCAGAAAACGGCTGCCATCCGGGCGCAGCATTTCCAAAATTCCCTGCCAGGCACCCCGTTCCATGACTGCCGGAATAATTGTTTCAGCGACGGTAGCCTGAACTTCGACCGGATATAGTTCAACAATCGATAACCCCTCAATACCCGCATTATCACGGCTGATCATCTGCTGAAACACCAGGTTGCCGTAGATCAACTGTGCATTCGGATCAGTCATTGCTACTGCGTCGAGCGCATTGTCGGCCAGCGCCTTGAAGCGCTGAAGATCGTTCTCGGCAGCCTTACGACTGCTGATGTCGCGTACCACCGCACAGATATACTCCTGGCCCTGAAATTCCAGATAGGTACCGGTTACCTCAACCGGGAAAATACTGCCGTCTTTGCGCCGATGCAGGGTTTCCAGGCTGACGGAACCTTGTTCCCTGGCTAACGGCCACATTTTTTGCTGCCAGGTCGCGAGATCGAGGCTCGGGTCGATCTGCATCACCGACATTTGCAGGAGTTCCGGCTGGGTGTAGCCGAGCTGACGCGACATCGATTGGTTGACATAGACATGGTTGCCGTCAGCGTCGATCCAGTGCACGCTGTCGGCTACGTTGTCGAGGGAAAACCGAGCCATGCGATAGTGCTTTTCGTTTGCTACGATTTTTTGTTGTGTTTCAAGTTGTTGGAGCTGTTGCAGGCCCAGCCTTGCCAGCATACCGGTGAACAGGCTCAGGTAATTCAGCAGCGGCTCGATCTGCTTGCGCTCAACGACCGGCACATGGGCCAGCGCCTGCATATAGTCGCGCTCATCGAAGCCGAATTCCTGCGCCTGCCGGCGGAATCGCTGTTCGTCCGGCTTTTGCAGCAGAAACTGGCCGGTAAACACCGTACCGACATGTTCACCATTGACCAGGATAGGGCTGGCTACGTCGACCAGGCCATTGGCGCATTCGTAGATCGTGTAGCTTGCGCCGGCTTCCAGGTGGTCGGCAATGTAGGCGTCGCTCTGCTTGCAGCGTAACTCGCAGTCGGGATGGACGCGATGATACTGCGTGCAGATTGGCTGCCATGCGGTCGCAGTCAGCACCGTCCCATCGACATCCAGGATGGCGGTAGGTGCGGAAGTGACAGCATGAAAAGCATCCATCAGTTCCTGGAGTTTCGGTACATCAATCAGATCGGCGAGCTTGTAGTCCATAGCAAAGCTCCTTCGCGTTGCGGTTCTGGTTATCCACCCGTTCGGTCGATGCTGTTTTTGTATGAGCATCAACAGTTGCTGGTTCAATATTATACCATCGCAAACGAACCGGCGGAACCATCGAAATTCGGCGCAATTGAAGAGTCGATCCATGGCGCATCCCGACCTTGCGAACGCTATTCCGTCAGGGCAGACGCGACGGCGATAACGTCGGCGACCGGCGCAAACCAGAACTCACGAGCGGCCTCATTCTGTTTGCGTACTGTAATAGTACGATGACAATGCGCTATACAGATTGTAATCTTCTCTAAATGGTGATTTTAACCTTGCGCTTCTATACTAATGATGCCGATGTTATCCCGCTATGCATGTCTGGACGAATAACCGGTCTTTCCTACTGCGCCATTTTCGTCGGATCCGCCATAAAAATCTACCGAGAATGGCATGCACCGTTCTTTTGCCTCACGCCTTGTATGCGTACGTGCACAATGTCGTACCTGACCGATAATGTTGCTGCATCTTTACCATTTTTAACAGCGTTTGATAGCATAATAAATTCAGGTTAGGAGTCTCTGGTGTTGCATTTCACTTCAATCGGACAATCTCAAGCGAAATCAGGGTACGCACGCAATTCTCGGCACGCACAGCACATAATCGGAGCCGGGTTGATGCTCTTCGCGCTCGTGGTCTCCTGCATCCCACCGGCCAACCTGATTTCCCAATGGTCCGCGGTTGCCTATGCCGCAAGCCTGCAGAGCGATTTCGGCGCTACCTGGCTCTCACCGTATATCGAAGACAGTCGCGACCTGGCCTGGGGTGATTTCGACAACGATGGCGATCTCGACCTCGCAGTCGCTAATGGCGACGGGGTTGCCGGCCGGGTCTATCGCAACGAGGGCGGCAACCTGCTGCCTTTCTGGGAGGCTCCGGTCAGTGTTGCTGCTACTGCAGTGGCCTGGGGTGACTATGATAGCGACGGCGACCTCGACCTGATCCTGGGGATGAGCAACGCGTTTGGTCAACCATACCCAGGGCTGTTTCGCAACGACGATGGTGTGCTGGTGCCAGATCTTTCCTGGCAGGCTTTCGATCTGTCCGAGGTCGACCGTCTGCTCTGGGGCGATATCGATGCTGACGCCGACCTCGATCTGTTCCTCATAGATACCGGCTCGATCAAACTTTACCGCAACACGAATGGCAGCCTTGAGATCCTCGCGACCTGGACAGCTATGTATGGCTTCGCCGCTGAACTGGCCCTGGCGGACTTTGATGGCGATGGCGACCTTGATCTGGTAACGACTTACGACGGTAGCGATAGCGGCCTAGCTTTTTATCAGAATGATAATGGCGCACTGCCTTCCACGCCGACCTATCGCCTGACAACGGACGCCCAGGCCAGCTTGCGCAGTCTTGATCCTGGTGACTACGATAATGATGGCGATCTCGATTTGCTCGTCAGCGACAGTGGTGAAACCTCTCCCTACTATGGCCTGCGCGTTTATCAGAATCGGGCGCGCGAAGACAATACCGGCAGCTTTGCGGCTATGTTCAGCAGTACCCCTGCCTGGCACGTACCGAAACTGATCGGCGCCCGTGATGCACGCTGGGCCGATTACGACAACGACGGCGATCTTGATATTGGTGTGGCGGTTGGCTATGGCAAAAACCAGGTCTATCGCAATGACGGCAACACGACTTTTGTCAATGTCTGGACTGCGCCGGGCCTGGATTATACCACGCGCATCGCCTGGGCCGACGTTGACGGCGACGGCGTGCTGGACTTGAGCGCCGCCAATTCCGGCAAGCCCGGTGCCGTCTATTGGAATAACGACGGCGGCAGCACCGCCGGTGCCCCCGGCGATGGCGGCTTGCTGCCCTACAATGCCGAAATTCTGGCCGCCGAAGAATTGCAAACCGAAGCCGTCGCCCTCGGTGATTACGACAATGACGGCGACCTCGACCTGGCCGTCGGCAACAACTACACGCAGCCCTCGCGCATCTACCGCAACGATGACGGCATATTCACCAGCGAGCCGGTCTGGACTTCGCCCACCAGTGAAGATACCTACGACATCGACTGGGTCGACTTTGATAATGATGGAGATCTGGATCTGGCCGCCATCAATTTCCAGCAAGTCGACGCGCTCTACCGCAACGATGGTGTCGACGCCGCGGGTCGGCCTATTCTGACGCGCTTCGCCGTCAATAGCGCCATCCAGAATACGGCTCTGGCCGGCGCCTGGGGCGATTACGATAATGACGGCGACCTCGATCTGGTGGTTGCCAATAGTCGGCCCTGGTCGTATGCCGGCGATTACTGGTACGGCGAACGTCAACCCAATGATCTCTATCGCAACGACGGTGTCGATGCCGGCGGGGCGCCAATCTTTACCCTGGCCTGGCAATCGGCGGCTGAAGCCGATCTGAGTTACGATATCGAATGGGGCGACATTGATGCCGACGGCGACCTCGACCTGGTGGTGGCGAACGAATCGTCTCCCAACCGTCTCTATCTGAATGATAATGGTGTGCTCAGCGCCGAGGCAGGCTGGTCTTCGCAAGTGAGCAAAACCTCATCCAGTGTGGCGCTTGGCGACTATGACGGCGACGGCGACCTCGACATGGCCTTCGGCAACCGCGGCGAAGCCAACAGCATCTATCGCAACGATGCCGGCCTGTTCGATAGCATCCCGGCATGGCTTTCGCAGGAAAGCAACATCACCTATGATATTGCCTTCAGTGACTACGATAATGACGGCGACCTCGATCTGCTGGCCGGCAATTATGATCATCTTTCCGATCCGACCAATGCCATTCAGCTGTACCGCAATGTCAGCGGCGAACTCGACAGCGTGCCGATCTGGCGCGGCTACGCCGAACATCGCATCACCAGTGTGGCCTGGGGCGACGTCGACAACGACGGCGACCAGGATCTGGTGACCGGCAACCGCCAGGGCCAGTCGACACGGCTCTATCTGAACCGCCGGCACAATCCGGCAGCGCCCGCTGTGCCGATGGTGACCATTCAGCAGTCCGGTGCCGCTTCGAGCCCGATTTCGGCTGCGCAGATCGCCGCCGATCCGGTGGTGCCGATTGAGTACAGTCTGTCGCATCCGACAGGCGCATCGGTCGGTGAAGTGCGCGCTTTCTACTCAACGGACGGCGGCGGCCACTGGTTGCCGGCGCTCCCCACCGCCGATACCGTCACCCGGGATTTGCCGACGGCCCACCAGGTGACGACGGTGAACACTGAGGCGCAGAGCGTTGCGGAAACCGGCAGCAGCCCGATCGCCGACAATGGCACCCTGAGTGCCGAGCTGAATTTTGCGACGGATGGCACCCTTGCCGACCTGGCGCCGGAACTGACGATCAGCCACCCGCGTAGCCACGAGCTCTCCGCCGAAATCTGGGCGCCCTGGCCCGATACCGCAGGCACCACAGTCAGGCTCTTCGACAATCTCGCATCCGATGGGCCGAACCAGGTTACGCTGCGCTTCAGCGACGCAAGCGGTGAGCAGTTGCCGGCCGGTGCGGCGGGCGGCGCGACGAACGAGTACACCGGCAGCGATGTACCGCGCAATCTGCCCAATCGTGGTGTCGAAGAGTCGAAGCTGACGATCAGCGAAGGCGGGACGATCGTCGATGTCGATGTGATCAATATGCACGGCCGGCACAACCGCATATCCGATTTGAGCTTCCGACTACGCAGCCCGGCCGGCACGGAAGTGCCGCTAATGTACCGTAGTTGCGGCGGGCACAAACATTTTGACCTGAGCTTCGACGACGAGGGCGCCGGCAACTGGCCCTGCCCGCCCACCGATGGCGGCAGCTACCAACCCGAGGGCGATCTGTCGGCCTTCGCCGGCGAAGACAGCGCCGGTAGCTGGACATTGATCGTTGAGGATCATCGCAATGGTCGGAGAGGCCGGCTGGACGGCTGGGGCCTGCGCATAACGACGGAGAGCGCCGGCGGCCCCATGCTCGCTGCCGGTACATTCCTGCCGGCCGAGCCATTGGCGGCCTTCAACGGTATGCCCGCCGATACGCCGATCACGCTGCGGGTCAGCGATAGCAGCGGCGGCAACAGCGGCAGCCTGAGCAACTGGTCACTTGATGGCCAGGTTACGACTGAGCAAAGCAGTCCCTCCGGCGGCGGCAACCATACCTTCTACTGGGACACCTTCGCCAGCGGCCTGTTCGGCCAGTCCGATAATGTGGTCTTCCGCATCGAGGCGCTGCCCGATTTGCGCCCGGCAGCACATAGCATCTCGCACAGCTACCGCTACGCTCGCAGCGCGGCGCATACCTTGTCCTTCCGGGTACGCGGCACCCAGGTGCGTGTCGTCGACCCGGCCGGCAACCCGGTAGCCGACGCGCTGGTCTACCGCTTGCCGGCCGGCCAGCAGCAGGGCGGCGCGCCGATCGGCAGCGCCAGCGGCGACTTGCTCTTCACCGACAGCCAGGGCTACCTGCCGGGACGCGGCCGGCTCGACACCGGCGACCGACTGCTGGCCATCGCGCCGGCCCAGGTCGAACCGATGTACATTCGCTACCACACCAGCAGCGCACCCACCGAGCTCGGCGTCGATACCGCCGGCGTGGAGACGCCCGGCACGCAAACCCTGACCGTCTCGCCGGAGAATCCACTCATTCTGTTCGACATCACCGTCGCGCTGGAATGGGACGCCAGCAAGGATCCGAGTTACGTGCAGCAGCTCGAGTTCAACCTCAAGCGGGCCTCGCAATACCTCTACGATTTCAGCAACGGCCAGGTCGCCCTGGGTGATGTGACCGTGACTCAGAACGCCGACGATTGGGCCTATGCCGAAGTAGTCATCCAGGCCAACAACAGCCTGCGGCCCTGGGCCAATCAGGGCGGCATCGTGCTCACACCGACCGTCGATCTCCAGCACCCCGACATTGTCTACGACAGTGGCCAGGTGGTGATGGGCTCGACATGGAACCGCTACGGTGAGCCGGGCACCAGTATCGGCGACGACTGGGCCATCGTGCTGGCTCACGAGTTGAGCCACTATTTCTTGTTCCTCGAAGATGTCTATCTCGGGTTGGACGAAAACGGCCTGTTGATCCCGCAGGATACGTGCCAGGGCACCGCGATGGGCGATCCCTACACCGACCAGAGCAATAGCGAGTTCATCTGGGACGACGCCTACTGGCAGGCCAATTGCGCCGATACGCTGGCCAACCAGACCTTGCAGCGCAACGAGTGGGAGACCATCGACATGTGGTACCCCGAGTTGCGCGTGCCCATGGCGACCAACCCCGGCCCTGGCCTGATGCCCTTCAGCCTGACCGACATCCAGGTCTATGAGCCGTTTACCCCGACGAATGCGCTGGAAGATCCGACATTTTACCTGGATTATATCGGCAACGGGCTGGCCTCGAACCAGGCCCAGGTGTATCTGCAACGGAACCTGGATGGCGATGAAATTTACGATTTTGTCATCCCGATGGGCGGGCCGTTGGGCGGCCAGAACCGCATCAAGGCGCACGGTGCCCGACCCGACGACCGGCTCTGCGCCTTCGACCCCGAGCACCAGTATTTCGGCTGCGAACAGATCGTCGAGGGCGACGACCGGCTCTCCTTGCAGCGCGACGAAAGCTGGCAACCGGTCATCCAGCTCACCCCGGTCACGACGACCACCTTCGACGTGGCGGTAAGCAATGTGCCGGCAGGCTTGCCGCTTCAGGCGCAGCTCTACCCCGAACTGGGCTATTCCTATGAAGTGATCGACCTGAACTGGGACGGCAGCGGCTACAGCGGCAGCTTCCAGCTCGAACTGCCGGAGATGGCCGGCCACATTGCGGTCTGGGTCGACGAAGCCGCCCAGGAAGAAGCACCGCGCCGCGAGGCGATGGTAGCATACAGCGTGGGCGGAAATCCGGGCGCATCGCGGCGGGCCGGTGCCGACCTGCGCGGCGGCGGTGGCGCATCGCGGCGGGCCGGTGCCGACTTGCGCGGCGGCGGCGGCGCATCGCGGCGGGCCGGTGCGCCGGTGGTTTCAGCCGATGGCCAGATGACCTTCTACACGCGCAACCCGGTTGTCTTCCCGGAGGGCGAATTTTACACCATCCAGACCATGGCCGGCCTGCCGGACGTGCCACCCGGTCGCACCGTCATCGGCCAGGGCTACAGCCTGGTAACCACTGCGGGCGCGCCGGCGCTTGATGGCTCAATCAGCTTCGAATACCTGACCGGCGATGTACGCGTAGAAGGCATCCAGGAAAATGCCGAGACCGACGATCTCCGGATCTATTTCTGGAATGGCACAGGCTGGGAAATGCTACCGACGACGATTGATGCCTACTACAACCTGGCCTCCGCTCCCGGACGAGGTGCCGGCGTCTATGCGCTGATGGCCAGTACCGAGATTGCCCTCTTTAACCCCGGCTGGAACCTGATTGCCTACCCGATCCGCGGTAGCCAGCCGGTAGCCGAGGCGCTGCGTTCCATCGAAGGCTTCTACAGCCAGGTATACGGCTTTGAGCCCGATGGCCAGAGCGATCCCTGGACGCCTTACATTGAGGGGAGCGGCGACAGTCCCTGGCGGCGCTATGACGTCAGTCTTCCGGACTGGGCCAATACCCTGAGCCAGCTTGAATTTGGGCGCGGCTACTGGATCAACATCAATGGGGCAACGACCATTTATCTGGGCGACAACGATGCGCAGCGCAACGGTGCAGCGACCCAGGCAACCATGCCGCCGCCGCCGGCAACGTTCTATGGCAGCATTGAGCCGGAGGATGGTTTTGTGCCGCAGACCGGCATGGAACTCCTGGCGAAAGTGGACGATAGTGTCTGCGGGCGCGCCGTCACCCAGGAAATCGACGGACAGGTGGTTTACGTGATGGACGTGCTGGCCGCCGGCAGCGGCGCCAGTGTCGGCTGCGGCAGCGCCGGCAGCCGGCTGAGCTTCGCGCTGGCCGGAATGCCACTGGGCACGACTGCGACCTGGGACAACAGCCGCAGCCATGCTCTTACGCTGAACCTGACGCCAACGACCCAGACGATATATCTGCCGCTGGTCGCCAGGTAATATCAAATCGGACATGACAAAGTGCGTGTCTTCTGGTTTCTGGCGGCGTAGCCGCCAGAAACCAGAAGACACGCACGTTATTTGTATCGCTGCATTTCATCGACGATCCGGCGATTGATCGGCACATTCTCCAGGAACGAATGCCGCAATGCAGGATCAGTGATCTTTTCCGCCCGCTTCATAACCAGTTGATGTGCAGATTGAAGCGCATGCCGGGCCCACGCCACATCCTGATTGGCGACGAAGACCTGATAGCAGAAGAAGTAGTCCCGCTGGGGAAACTCGGGACCCTCGCCCTGGCATTCGTCTAGAATAGCCAGCGCCTGTTTCGCTTGATCTAGCGCGTGCGCATATTCAGTAGCGTGCAGGTTAGCAACTGCCATTACTGCCAGATCATCGGCTTCATTTGGGCGCAGATCAAGCTCACGACGTAATTTCAGCGCTGTACGGGCGTAATTGAGCGAAGCTTGATGATTGCCAAGATATAAAGTGTTGACACTGAGATAGTGGAAAATGATGGCCGAGAGCCACTGATCATACTGAGCTTGCGCCAGTGTTAATCCGGCCAGGAGTGCTGATTCAGCCTCCTCTGGTTTTCCTGCATCAAGGGCAACCAGCCCGAGATTTGCCAGAATATAAGCCTCGCCGGCTTCATCGCCGATTTCCCAGCTAAGTTCCAGACCATGCTGCAAACAGGATTGTGCCTCGCTATACTTGCCAAGTTCGTGATACAAAATGCCGGATTCGTTCCAGGCGTTAACGCCGCCCCAGCGATTGCTTACTGCCTGGTAAATATCCAGCACCGCTTCGAGATATTGTTGGGCGCTATTATAATCACCAGTCTGACGTATGACGATAGCCGTATTGTAGAGCGAGTCACCTTCGCCGGCCCGGTCACCAATTGCCCGGCGTAGTGCGAGCGACTGATCATAGTATGTAATTGCATTAACAAAATCATGCTGCACATCGGCTACGATGCCCAGGTTGCTCAGGGCGTGGGCTTCGGCTTCGGTGTTGCTATGGGTTCGACTGAATTCAAGTGCTTGAGCAAAGCAATTCCTGGCTTTGTCGTAGCGACTCTGACTCACGTGCAGCATCCCCATCTCATTCAGCGCCTGGGCAAACACCTGAGCGCCCTCGACCGTTTCCGCCTGCTCGCCCGCCAGCAGTGTGAAGGCCTGCTCCAGCCATTCGGCGGCGACGTGATAGTCACCCCGTCGTCGGGCCACCACGCCGAGTTGGGTAAGGCAGCGTGCGGCGCCGGCCCGGTTCTCGCGTTCCTGATAGTCGGCCAGGGCGCGCTTGAAGGCGGATTCGGCCTGCTCGTAGTCGCTGACGGCTTCGTGGTACTGGCCCCACAAAAAGCCGGCCGCAAACTGCGGTGCATCGGCGGCAGCATCGAGTGCCTGCAGCGCCTGTTGTTCTTCGTCGCGCCGGCCCAGCATGTGGTAGGCTGCCGCCCGCCCATAATGCCACTGCCAGCGATCTTCGTATTGCAGAGCCTGGTCGTAATATTGCAGGGCGGTTTCGTTGGCGTATTCGTAGCGGCTCTTGCGGGCGGCTTTGTCGATGTAGTACAGCATTTTGTCGCGTACTTCGCTGCGGCTATAGTGATAGGCCAGCCGCTCGACTGCTTCAGGCTGAAATTCTTCGAGCACCACGCCAACCGCCTGGTGCAAGCTGCGGCGCTGTTCGACCAGCATAGTATTGTAGGCGACTTCCTGGGTGATATTGTGGCGAAAGGCAAACGTCGCGTGGGGCGCCGGGGTTTCGCTGCGCATAAAGTCGCGCTGCTCCAGCGCCTGCAAATGCTCCACCAGCGCCTCCGGGCCGATCGGCAGCGGGTACATATGTGCCAGCAAATCCAGCTCGAACAACTGACCGATCACACTGGCTGCTTTCAACGTCAGCCGGTGCAACTCAGGCAGGCGGTCGATGCGGGCCAGCACCATGCTATACACCGAGTCCGGCAGATCGAGCACGTCCGTCAGCGGTGCGTGCGGCACAATGACCATGGCACCCTGGCGGTCATATTTAATGCAATGAGCCTCGTGCAGCTTGCGGATCGTCGCCGGCGCCAGTGTCCAGCGCATTTCTTCATGATAGACAAGCATACCGGCTTCGTGCAACGCATCAACCAGTTCTTCAACGAAAAAAGGGTTGCCCTGGGCGCGGTTCTGTACCAGCGAGAGCAACAGCGGCGACGCCGGCCCACGGAGCCCGGCTTCGACCAGCGCCTGCACACCGGCGGCATCCAGTTCGCGTAGCGCCAGGTGTTCATAGTAATCGAGGCCGGCCAGCTCGGACAGATGGGGCTGCTGATCAGGCAAAGCCGGTCGGCATGTCAAACAGACCAGCATGGGCTGGCGGGCGATCACCCGGCAGATTGCCGTAGTCAGTGCCACCGAGACCTCGTCGATCCAGTGTACATCTTCCAGCCGCAGCATCAGCGGTTGCTCGGCGACATGCATACGCAGCAGATCGATAATCAAGGCGAAGAGCGAGTCCTGGCGCAGGCGGGCATCAAAAGCGGCGGTGGTGGGGTTGTCGGGAATCGCGATGCCGAGCAAGTCGCCGAGCAGCGGCAGACGCAGCAGCCAGGCCGGGTTGGCCGCCTTGACGGCATCCCAGGCCATCATACCACGTACGGCCAAGCATGACGACGCAGCAGCCAGGCCGGGTTGGCCGCCTTGACGGCCGCTTCCAACTGGCCGATCTGCTCCTCGAGCGGCAGATTAGGCAGGCGAGTGGGTGAAATATTCAACAGATTGCAGACAATCGGGCGCCAGGGTGTATAAGCAATGCGCTGATTGACACTCCGGCACATCCCGACGATCACGCGCACACCGCGCTGGCGCACCCGATTGCTCCAACCGGCGATCAACTGGCTCTTGCCGACGCCGGCGGCGCCCTCGACCATTGCGATCCGCCCGTTGCCGGCGAGCACCGGCGGCAACAACTGATCGAGCCAAGCCAATTCGCGCTCGCGGCCAACCAGAACGTGGTAAACAAACAGGCCGCTCGGCGCCTGAATGCGCTGGTGCCGGCCGGCTACCGCTGAAATCGCCACCGGCGCGGCTTTGCCTTTGATGCGGATTTCGCCCAGAGATTGCAGATCATACAGGTGGGCGACGACACGGGCAATCCGCTGGCTGACCAGCACCTGGCCCGGCGCAGCCGCCTGCATCAGGCGTGCCGCCATATTGACTTCGTCGCCCAGCACGCCATACGTGCGGCGATGGCGCCCACCGTAGGCACCGGCATAGACCCAGCCGGTGCTGATACCGATGCGCACACTCTCGATGAACGCACAACTTGCCGGCAGATCGCGCAGGGCCAGAGCCGCGGCGACCGCCCGTTCGGGGTCATCGTCGTGGGCGAGCGGCGCACCGAAGGCGGCGTAGAAATAGCTGCCTTTATCGCCGGTAACCAGTTGCAACAAGAAGCCTTCGTAGCGCGCCAGCGTTTGCTGGCACCATCGCAGATAGGTTTGCAGTTTGCGTTCGGCGGCCGGATCATGGTCGTAGTCGATGCCCTGGAAACTCAGGAACAGCACCACCGTCGGGCGCACATCAGCGAAAAATTGCGCCGAGCCATCGGTGAGGCGCGCATAGATAGGCGGCAGCAACCAGGCGCGGGTGGCTGCCGGATCGGGGATTTCGGCAAGCGGCACGATAGGCGAGATAGCGGCGCGAATCCGGCCCAGGTCGACGGCCAGCCCGTCGATGAGGGCGGCACGGGTGCGAAGTTCGCTGCTTTCGCGCCATTCGGCGATGCCGGCGGCGGAACCCAGTTGCGCAAAGCTGGCCTCATCGAGCAGAATATCACCGGCATCGGCCATGCGCTCGAGAACCACCATATGATCCAGCAGCGTACCGGCCAGGACATCCATCACCTGGATCTGCGGGTCGCCGACCAGGAAGCGGCGCACCGGGCCGGTGACCACGGCGATTTTCATAGCCAGGGCGATACTGTCGGCATCGGGGAGCAGGATCTGCCGAAAGCGACCGCCCATTGCTGCTTGCATCGCCAGGGCACAGGCTGTTGCGGAGAGTGCGCCATTGGTCGTCGGAAACAGGCATGTCATAGCATCGCCGGCAAAGCCGATGACGCTGCCGCCGTAAGCATCAATTTCGCCGATCAGCGCATCGTAGATCGCATTGAGGTAGAAGGTCAGCAATTCGGCGCCACGTCCCGAACCGAAGCGGCGCAGCAAGGTTTCGGTGAGCGGCGTAAACCCGGAAATATCGCAGAACAGCAGGCTATACTCGCCGGCGCCGGCGAGCGATGTCTGGTGCAAAAGAGCATACTGTCGATCTTGCGGCAAATACAGGTGAGCCAGATTCATTAAATTTCGCAACTCAACGCTGGTACTAGATCATATAACGTAGCAGTCGCCGGATTGTACAAATCCCGTCTTTTTTGTACACACCAGAAAGCGCATACCGACTGTGGTTGGCATTGGCGAAACACAGCCGGTATGTGGTTCGCTTAATGCTGCAACGCACTGGCAATGCCGCTTTGCAGGGTACTACGGGTGCGGATGCCGCTCAAATCGATCCCAAGCGAGACCAGGGTCTGCGCGATGTGGGGTTGGATGCCGGTAATCATAACTTGCGCGCCGAGCAAGCGCACGGCCTGGGCAGCCTGGATGAAGGCCTGGGCAACCTGGGTATCGACAACAGCGACACCGGTGATGTCGAGGATGACCAGGTTGGACTGGTGAGCGGCGACGCCTTCGAGCAGGGTTTCCATCACTTGCTGAGCGCGCCCGCTGTCGATGGTACCGATCAGCGGCATAATCACTACCTCGTCCGAGATGGGGATCAGCGGCGTCGAGAGTTCGCGTAGAGCGTGGCGTTGGGCCTCGATGATCTGCTGTTGCAGTTCGGCCTGGGCGCGCTCGGCCTGTTTTTGCTGCGTCAGGTCGCGGATAATCGTGGAGATGAAATCCAGGCTGCCGTCCGATTTTTTGTGTGAAATAATGACCTGCGAAACCGGAAATTCCGCGCCGGTTTCAGGATTGAGCAGGGCGGTTTCATCGGCCCAGGCGCCATCGCGGATGGCGCTGGGAATGCCGACACTGGTAACTTTTTCGAGAGCCCAGGCCGGATGAAAATCCGCGATGTAATAGTCTGTAATTTCGCTGTCCGCTTCGATATTGACCAGCCGGCGGAAGGCCGGATTCATCATCAAAATCCTGGCCTGTTCATTCGCGGAGGCAATGCCGTCGGTCGTACTTTCAATGATCGCAGCATAGCGTTGCAGCGTCTGGGCGTCCTGTTGTTCGGCAGTCACATCACGCAAAATATTGGCCATATTGATGAGCCGGCCGGTTTCGTCGTACAGCGCAAAGGCGCTATGCTGCACCAGCAAACGCGTACCATTGCGATGTTGCATCTCGAGCATACCCTGCCAGGCACCCTGCTCAAAAATCGCCGGCACGATGGTTTCAGCAATGAAAGCATGGATCTCCGGCGGGTAAAGCTCGATAATCGAGAAGTCATACAGTTCGGTTTCGCTGTGGCCCAGCATCTGCTGGAAGGCCTGGTTGGTATAAACCAGATTCGCCTCGGCATTGCTTATGGCAATGCCGTCGACGGCATTATCGGCGAGGGCTTTGAAGCGGCGTTGCTCGGACTCGAAGGCTTTGCGCTCGGTGATGTCGCGGGCGAAAATACACATATAATCGCGGTCATTGTAGCGCATCGCGTTGATAATCACTTCGACCGGGAAGGTGCTGCCGTCTTTGCGTTGATGGCGGGTTTCAAGCGTGAGAAAGTCCTGTTCTTCCAGTGCCTTCCAGAGGTTCTTTGCCGCCTCCAGCGTGAAGTTGGCATCGAGTTCCGGTACATGCATATTCAGCAATTCATCGCGGGTATACCCGAGGGTACGGCAAGCCGCCTCATTTGCATAGACCACCCGGCCCGCCTGGTCATGCCAGAGTACCATATCGGCAGCGCGGTCGAGAGCGAACTGCGTCAACCGCAAGGCTTCTTCATGCCGGTAACGGTCGGTCAGGTGATCACGTTCCTGTTCGAGCATGGCAACTTGCGCTCGCAGACGCTGGTTTTCGGCTTGCAACGCTGCTATATCAGCGGTAGTCATAACGATATCTCCTGTGCAGGAAGCTGGGCATAGCTTTTGCGAACGTGATGCCCGCATCTCATTATAATTCGCTGTTCACGAATATGCTACATGGTGATTGCCGAACAGGACCAGGGTAACCAGGGAAGCGTTGAAGCGGTTAAGCGGTCAAACGGTCGAATGCTTCAACGCTTTTTCACTGTCGGTTATAGAATCGCCACAAATTGCAATCAAAAAACCTTGCCTTAAACCAAGAGTTTTCGGTTATAATAGCGATTGCCCAAATCAACATCTCACGGCGTTGTGATTCGCACAATTGAAAATGACAATGGAGGTTGAACAGGCAATGGAGGCAGGTTCAATGAGGAAACGACGATTCCCCGGTTTGTTGCTCGTCTTGTTTATGGCCAGCGCAATGCTGCTGGCGGCCTGTGGTGGTGCCGCGCCGGAAGCTCCACCCGCCGAAGAGCCGACTGAAGAAGCCCCGGTAGCAGAAGCCCCGACCGAAGAAACCCCAACCGAAGCCCCGACGGAAGAAGGCGATGCCGAAGAAGGCGATGCCGAAGAAGGCGGTGAAATGGAGGCCGAACCCGAGCCGGTTGAGATTACCGAAACTGTACGCCAGGCCTTTGGCGGCGGCCCGGTTGGTGGCGCCTTCCAGACCTTTGCCAATGCCATGGCGCTGATTATGCAGGATAGCTATGAGTACCTGGATATCGCGGCAGAGGGCACCGGTGGCTCCGGCGCCAATCTGCGCGGCGTCAATGCCGGCGATTTCCAGTACGGCCTGGTGTACTCCGGCGATGCGTATCTCGGGCTGCGGGGCGAATTGCCGGAAGATCCGAATACCTATGAAGAGGTACGCCCGATATCCTCGCTGTATGGCGGTGTGGCGCACCTGGTCGTTTCCGCCGCCAGCGGCATTGAGTCGGTGGATGACTTGCCGGGCAAGCGGATTGCGCTGGGCAATGCCGGCTCGGGTGCGGCCCTGGCGGCCGAGCGCTACTTCAGTACGCTGGGCCTGCTCGACCAGATGCAGGTCGAGTTCCTGGGGTATTCGCAGGCTGCGTCCGCGATGGGCGATGGCCAGCTCGACGGCTTCTGGGTGCTGGCGGCGTTCCCGAACTCGTCCGTGATCGAGGCGTCTACGTTCACGGAGGTTCGCCTGATCGATCTCTACAACCCCGGTGTTGAGGGCGGCTTCTTCGATGCCTTCCCCTTCTATACCCAGCGCGATCTGCTGGGCGGCGCATATACCGGCGTCGACGAAGATGTGCCCAGTTTCCAGGATACGGCAATGCTGGTGGCCAATGCCGCTGTGCCGGAAGACGTTGTCTACAATGCGCTGGTGGCGATTTATTCGGCGGAAGGCCTGGAGCGTATGCGTGAGGCGCACCCGGCAGCCGCTGAGATGAGCCGCGAAGGCGGGCTTGCCGGTCTCTCCACCCCCATCCACCCTGGGGCAATGCGTTATTGGGATGCGGTGGGCATCGACATACCGGAGGCTATTCAGCCTTAGGGCAGCAGCAAAGCAGTTGCTGTCCCCCCTGCGGGTGCAATCGGCGCCGACCCGGCCTGGCGTGTCCGGGCCGGCGCCGCAACATATCCAACTGAACGAGCAAAACAAAGCGGAGGTTCATCGATGGAAGAACAGAAACGACCGCCGGGCGGTGCAGAGGCTGGAACGGAAGCAAATGCGCCCAGACCACTGTCTCTCGATGACATCAACCTGGATATCGACAAAAGTCCGGGTGAAGACAGTGCAGAACTCAAAGCGATTGTCGAGCGTGAAAGCAAAGGCACGCGCTCACTGAACCGCTTCTGGGGCGGTGTGGTGGCTGCGCTGGCAGTATTTATGAGCGGTTTCTATATCTATACCGCCGGAACGCTGCCCGCCCAGGTTCAGTATCAACGTGGCCTGTATGTTGGTTTGACTTTTATTCTTATTTTTCTGCTGTATCCGGCATTTGCACCTTCGACGCGCACCGGCGGCTGGCTCAAGCGCAGCATTGGCGACCGCCTGGAACACGGCGGCAACCCGGTGCTGCGCTTCCTGTTTAGTGGCCGCAACGGCCCCTCGCTGGCCGATTTCATCTGGATTGGCCTGACACTCCTGACGGTTGGCTATTATATTAGCCAGTTTCGCTCGCTCCAGTTTCGTGGCGGTGCCTACAATGAAACCGACGTAATCATCGCTGTGATCGGGTTGCTGGTTGGCCTGGAGGTCTCGCGACGGGTGCTGGGCTGGGCGATGACGCTGATCGGCGTCGGCTTTTTGCTGTACTTGCGCTTCGGCGAAATATTCTACGAAACCTGGTTCTCGGCTTTCGCACATCGCGGCCGCGAATGGGATCGCATTGTAACCATTTTGTTCTTCGACCAGGAAGGCGTCTTCGGCATCATGGCGAATGTGCTGGTCACCTATGTGATCCTCTTCATCTTCTTCGGTGCGTTTTTGCGCAAATCGGGGGCCAGTCGCTTCTTCATCGATCTGCCGCTGGCGGTGGCCGGGCGCTCCACCGGTGGCCCCGCCAAGGTCTCGGTGATCTCCTCAGCGCTCTTCGGCTCGATCTCGGGCAGCGCCATCGCCAATACCGTCAGTACCGGCGCCTTCACCATTCCACTGATGAAACGGGCCGGTTTTCGCCCACACGTCGCCGGCGCCATCGAGCCCTCGGCTTCGATTGGCGGCATGTTTATGCCGCCGGTGATGGGTGCCGGCGTCTTTGTGATGGCCGAACTGACGTCCATCCCCTATGCGACGATCGTGTTGATCGCGATCTTCCCGGCGATCCTCTACTTCACCTCGGTGTTGACTATGGTACACTTCGAGGCCAAAAAGCAGAAGATCCAGGGCATCGAGACCAGTTTCACGGCGATGGACGTGATCCGCAAGGACTGGTATATGGCCGTGCCGCTGCTGGTGATCATTGCGCTGATGATCTTCGGTTTCTCGCCGGGTTTTGCCGCTTTCTGGGCCATTCTTGCCTGTGTTGTCCTGATGTATACGCTGCCCGAGAATGCCGCCGATTTCAAAGAACGCGGCACGGCGGCTTTCCTGGCCAGCAGCCGGCGGGTGCTTGGCAAAGTCTATGATGCCATGGTCGAAGGCACCCGCGACACGCTGGTGATCGGCGCAACCGTCGGTGTAATCGGCATTATTGTCGGTACGATCTATTCGACCGGTGTTGGCCTGCGTTTCTCGGATATTATTGTCAGCCTGAGTAACGGCAACTTGTTCCTGGCGGTAATGCTGATTGCGCTGGCCTCGCTGGTACTCGGCATGGGGGTCCCGGTCACCGCTTCCTACCTGATCGTCGCCGTGCTGGCGGTACCCGCGCTGACCGATCTGGGTGTGGCATTGATCGCCGCGCATATGATCGTTTACTGGTTCAGCCAGGACAGCAATATTACCCCGCCGGTCTGTGTGGCGGCCTATGCCGGCGCGGCAATTGCCGGCTCGGATCCCTGGAAAACCGGCTGGACTTCGTTCAAGTTTGCCAAGTTGCTCTATGTCATGCCATTGCTGTTCGCCTATAGCCCGGCGATCTTGCTGGTCGGCCACGGTGGCGAAATTCTCACCGACCTGGCGCTAACCGAGGTGATTGCCGCGTATGTCTCGGCATTTCTTGGCACGGTGGCTTTCTCCGCCGTGACAATGGGCTACCTGGTGCGCAGTACGACCTGGTGGGAATGGATTATCGCGGCCTTCGGGACGTTCCTCTGTTTCTTCCCGAACCTGCTCACCGATGCCGTCGGTGTCGCCATCGTCGGCATGGTCTGGGCCTGGCAGCACTTCGATGTCAAGCGCCGTACGCGCATGGCCGAGCCCGAACCCATCGGTTCATCGATGGCGGACTAATAGCAAATCGGATAACGCACCTTATCCGATTTGCTATAAAATAATTCCTTTCAGTCTGGCAGCAAAGCTGCCAGACTGAAAGGAAAAATAAACGTCTTCCATGCTGCCGCAGGCGCAAAAGCCCTTGCGGCTCGAGCAGCCCTGCGCGGAGCGCATTACCTTGCAGATCATTGCGGCACTGGGGCCGATCTTCGGCCTGATTATGCTGGGCCTCGTACTCAAGCGCAGCGGCTTTCCCGGCGATGCCTTCTGGCCGCTGGCTGCCCGGTTGACCTATTTTGTCTTCTTCCCCTGCCTGATTGCCGCTCGCCTGGCCACCACCGAACTCGGCGCCATCGCCATCGGCAGCATGGCGCTGGCCCAGGCTCTACCGGTACTGCTGGTTGCCCTCTTGATGATATCGAGCCGTCGGTTCTGGCGCTTCGACGACCCGGCCTACACCTCGCTGTTTCAGGGCAGCATCCGCATGAACACCTACGTCGGACTTGCCGGCGCAGCGGCACTGCTGGGCGACCGCGGCCTGGCACTGGCTTCGCTGGCGCTGGGCATTCTGATTCCGCTGGTGAATATTCTCAGTGTGGCCGTGCTGAACCACTATGTGGCACGGGCACCACTGCGGCTGGACAGCACGCTCTGGTCGATTGTGAAAACGCCGCCGGTGGCGGCCTGCCTGGTCGGCATCAGCCTGAATCTGAGCGGGCTGGGCTTGCCGCCACTGATCGGCGAAGTCGTCGAGATCCTGAGCCGGGCGGCGCTGCCGCTGGGCCTGCTCACCGTGGGTGCCGCGCTGGATGTGCTGGCGGTGCGCGTGGCCGGGCCGGCGGTGCTGATGGTGGCCGGGTTGAAGCTGCTGCTGCTACCGCTGCTGACCGTGCTGACCTGTGGCTTGCTGGGCGTCGAGGGCGAGACGCGACTGGTGGTGATCTTGTTCGCGGCGCTGCCGGGAGCGCCGGCGGCCTACCTGCTGGCACAAGAACTCGGCGGCGACGTACGGCTCATGGCCGGCATCCTGACGGTGCAGACCGCACTGGCGGCGCTGACGATGCCGCTGGTCGGGATGTGGTGGTAAAATTAATGGTGGTAAAATTAGTGGAGGTAATCGCGGATGCGTGCGATCCACAGGTTCATGCCATAAACAAACAGCCAGGCCGGTATCAGGAATGCGGCCCGTTGGCCGGCCTGGCCGCGCCGCCACAGCGCCGCCAGGAATGGCCCGGCGCCCAGGCAGAGTGCCGGGTAGAGAAAATGTTGCCAGCGCAGGCCCTGGCTGGCAATCAGCAGCAGTGCCTGTGCCAGCAGGATGCTCAGCCACCAGGCCAGCAACATCCGCAGCAAGCCGCTTTGCGGACGCCACTGCCAGAGCAGGGCGGAGCCCGCCGCCGCTACGCTTAGCAGCAGCGGCGCGATCCGGCTCCCCGGCAGCAACAATGCCTGCCCCAGGCCGGCCAGGATTGTACCCGGTGCCGTACCACCGGTAGCATCTACCGCTACCCTACTCAGTCGCTCGGCAAAAACCGGTACAAAGAGCGGCGCAGTGTAGTAGATCAATGCCGCGATTGCCAGCGCAGCCGTGCCCAACCCCAGCGTGACCCCCAGATCAACCTGCCGTCGACGTTGCCCACTCAGCAGCGCCCCCAGATCCACCAGCAGCAGAGCGACGCCAAACAGCCCCAGGCTGATTGCCACCCCGAAGTGCCCCAGCAAACCGGCGATCAGCGCAATCAGCAGCAAAATCCGCCGCCGTAGCGCATAGTTGCTCGCGGCGCCCCAGGCCGCCGCGAGGGCTATTGCCGGAAGCGCCAGCACCTGGCCGCCCAGATTGGCATATTCGCCGACCGAGAACGAAGCCATCATCGGCGGCGGCAGCAGGTAACAGGCCGCTCCCAGCAACGCCGCCCGCCGCCCCAGGCCGGCCTGCCAGATCATCAAGGCGATCAGTGCGACGACCAGCGCATCGAGAAGCGCCGTGCCGGCCTGCACCAGCAGTACGCGCCCTGCCATATCGGTCGAAAAGAAAAACTGGGCCGGCATGAGCAGCAGATAGAGCCCCGGCGGGTAGGGCGCCTGACCGCCGCCGGCTTCGTCGGGCAGGCCGGCCGTAAAATAAACCTGACCCAGACTGACGCGAAACAGGTTGTTTGCATTAAAACGATGATCGCTGAAGATCGCATGTGGATGCAGCATACCGCCCAGTCGCAGCACAAAGGCCAGCACGACCAGCGACACGACGGCACCGACCATGGCCTGCGGCAGGCTATGCGTGACCGGGTACGCTCGCCGCAGCCACCGGCCGGCGCCCCACAGCAGCAGCGCCAGCGGCACACAGGCCAGCAGCAAGGCCGCCAGCGTCGGCGCGAACAGCGTCAGCGCCGGGCGAGCCAGCGCCAGGCTGAGCAGAACGGCCAGGGCGACCAGCCCGGCCAGGGCCAGCGCCGCCGAACGGCGCAAGGCCAGCCCGCGGGCCAGGCCGTACATCAAGGTCAGGCTCAGAGCCAGCCAGCCCAGTTGTGGCCAGGCCGGCATGTGCCAGCTACTCGTGGCCGGGTGCAGGCTTACTTTGCGCAGCACAAAACCCAGTTCGCGCGGATCGCCGGCTGACTGGTAGGCCGGGCTGCGCATAGTGAATTCAAGGGTGCCGGCGGCATCGGCGTGAGCGATTACGTGGTAGACACGCTCAGTGGCGCTTATGCTGATCGGCGGCAGCGCCCGGCCATTGATGCTCCAGGTACTGCTGATGGCACTCCCGTCGGGGCGCCCACTGGAAGCGCGGAGCGCCAGTTGCCAGGGGCCGCCGCCAATACCGGGAAAGCGCATGCTGCTCTCGGCGCCGGTCCAGCGATAGGCCGGCCCTTGCGCCGTCCAATCCGGCCAGGCCGGATGCAAGCGGTCGGCGGGCTCGGAGCCATGAAAATTGGCCAGAAAGGGGCGGTCATCTTCGCGGCGCTGGCTGAGATTATCGCCGCCGATAGCCAGATTGAGCCGCAAGGGCAGCTGATAGGCCAGCGCCCAACCGAGCAGCGCCAGCAGCAAGAGCAGCGCGAAAGCGCGCAAATCGGTAGCGCGGCCGGCGCGGCCCGGAGCTACCGACTCTGCCGTGGGCCGCGCCGGCGCACGAGCCGGTCGGGAGCCGGCGAGTCTCATGCGCCCCCCGGTTTCCAGGTAATCACAATTACGCCCAGCACAATAATGCTGGCGCCGAGCACCCGGTTGAGCGTGATCTGTTCATTCAAGAAAAAATAGGCCGGAATCATGCTCACGACGTAGCTCAGCGCCAGCAGCGGATAGGCAAACGAGAAATCGACCCGCGAGATGACACCCAGCCAGAACAGCGCACCACTGAAAATCAGGGCAAAGCCCAGCACGACGCGCCATTCAGTAAAGGTACGCCAGACAACATCGAACGAGGCCGAAAATTCGCCGACCTGGTTCATTCCGGATTTGAGCAACAACTCACCGGCAACGGTAAGGCAAATTGCGGTGAGCAGAAGTGAAAAAATCAGAAGCATAGAACTCAACTGCCTTTGGGGGTTAATTTTGGCGATTGCCGGTGGTGTTTTACGCCGAACGTGTTGGGTCATGAGCGCGCTCCAGAACATACACACCATAGTCGCAGATACCGCTGCGCATCGTATAACTACGTTGTACTATAAAAGTCGAACCAAAAATTGCGCGATACGCAGCATCATCGCGAATATGGCCGCCCCGGTCGAGCCAGTGCATAGCGTGGCCGGCCAGATTCCAGCGATCGGGGGGCGGAATATCTTCAATGACCAGCGCCGTGGCGGCCGGTTTGAGCACACGGGCCAGTTCAGCCATCGCCGTCTGCGCGACATCGTCTTCCAGGTGATGCAGCACGCCCAGCACCAGGGCGGCATCAAAACTGGCAGCGGCGAGGGCCAGCGAATCGCCGCTGCACACCAGAAAACTCGTCGGATAATGGCGCCCGGCGAACTGAATATAGGTGCGCGACACATCGATGCCGAAGTAGCGTTCAGCGGGGAAGCAGGGTGCAAAAGCCCCGGTGCCGCAACCGAAATCGATGAAGCGGCGCCGGTCGTTTTTCCAGGGCTGCAATTCGGCTTCAATGACAGCTTTTTCACCGGAGTAGCCGGCTTCGACCAGCCAGCGCAAAGTGTTCCAGATCCACGGCGAGGCGCTGACATGGTCGAGCATCTGTTCGATGACAGATGCTGCATCGCCGCCGGGCGGTGGGTTATGGTTCGGTACGTTATGGTTCATGGTTGCAATGCTCCGAGCCTGACCTGCCGAATTTTGCCCGCATGGGCCAGACAGACAATCGAGAGGCCGAAGGGAAAGCGGCCGCCCAGGCTGATCCAGGCCGCCTCAAAAGCCATCGGCAGGCGCAGCAGGCGATTGATGGATGACGACGGTGTTTGCATCGCCGAAGCGGGCTCAGCCGGCGGGGGCAACAGACGCTCCAGCAGCCGCTGCGCCAGCGGGATCGGAAACAGCAAACTGACGACATAGCTGAGCCGTTCGACCCAGAATCCGCCGGCGATCAGCATATCCTCAACCTGGCCGGCGCGATAGCGGCGGCGGGTATGCACCTGCGCATCGTGGCGGCTGCGTAGAAACTCATAGGCCGGCAGGCGCAGCAGCAACCGACCACCGGGCCGCAGCAGACGGCGGAACTCGCGCAGCACCGCCACTTCGTTTTCCACTCCGCGGTGGTAAAGTACATCGAAGGACGTCACCAGGTCGAAGGACTCATCGGCAAAGGGCAACTGTTGCACCGTCGCACGACTCAGCCGGCCGTTCAGCCGCGGCGCCGCCAGCGTCACCGCTTCCGGCGCCAGGTCGACGCCACTGACACAACCATAACGACGTAGGAATAACCCGTCGCCGCCGGTACCGCAGCCGGCATCGAGGATGCGCAAGTCGCGCCGCCGCCCGTACAGCGGATCGAGCAAACCAGCCGCAATCGCACGCATGCCGCCGTACCACCAGTGATCTAGTTCTACTCCGGCCAGGGTTTCATACTCGATTTTTTCCATAGCGGCGAATATACCAGAAGGACAGATCTGGTGCAAATTCAGGGCCGTTGCATGGCAAAAATCTCGCGCACATAACAATATTCAGCACCAGCCGGCCGCCCGACCGGTTGCAGGCGGTGAATATCGACGCGACCCCGCGCATCGATCAGGTCATCGCGGATGTGGCTATGCTTGATCAGGCCGATAACGCCAGTTGGATGATAGGTGTATGGGTATCCATCACCCATCACCCAACCGTATTCCGCAAGGTTCCCAACCCGGTAACGTCCAACTCCACCACGTCACCGCGCTCAAGCCAGGGGCCGTTGCCGGCGGTGAGTTCGAGCAGGCAACCCGTGCCGACCGTGCCGCTGCCCAGGACATCGCCGGGGTACAGGGTGGCATCGCGGCTGGCATGGGCAATCAGGCGGGCGAAGCTGTAGTGCATGCCGGCGGCATTGCCGCGCGAGCACTCGACACTGTTGACACGGGCGAGCATCGTCAGGCTGAGCCGGCCATCATCGTCGGCATAGATTTCGAGCTCATCGCTGGTGACCAGCCAGGGACCGAGCGAGGTGGCGAAATCCTTGGCCTTGGCCGGCCCCAGGCCGATGCGCAGTTCTTCGCGCTGCACATCGCGGGCGCTCCAATCGTTCATAATCATATAGCCGGCAATATAATTCTGCGCGTCTTCTTCAGCAATATCGCGACCCTCCTGGCCGATCACACAGGCAAGCTCCAGTTCAAAATCGAGCGCCTCGGTCTGCGGCATAAGAACCTCGTCATCGGGGCCATAGATTGCACCGTGGTTGGCGAAATAAAACGCTGGGAAGCGATACCATGCACGCGGCACCTCGCGACCGCGGTGGCGCATCGCGGTCGCGACATGTTGCTCGAAAGCATAAAAATCGCGGATACTGGCCGGGCGCGGCAGCGGCGCGCGCAGGCGAACCTGGGCCAGCGGCAAGAGCATCTCGTGGCCACCAATCGACAGATTGCCGGCCAGCCCGCTATCGTGGCTGCCGTTGCTGCCGATAGTACCCTCACTCAAGTCGCGCTCATCGACCATGTCCAGCACGGCGGCAACAATCTCTTCGGCGGCATCGATCCCGACGTTCTCTTGATCCTGGCGCAGCAGGCTAAGCATATCCCAACGAGCATACTCGGCATCTTCGAAGACTAGCGGCGCAGCGGTGGCCAGGTCGATCACAGTAGCACCGACCAGCACCCCGGCGCGCAGATCGCCGTCGGGCGGCACAAAGGTTACCAGGCGCATCGATTTGTCCTTTCCGTCCGATGGAAGGCAAAGGGGAACTTGGAAACCAAACGCAGTGTCGTTCCCTGGGGCTAGGGCCACGTCAACGGCACCGCCGCATGTCATTCCGCGTACCTGATGGCCCGGCGGGCCAGTGATACCGCCAGAAACGTGCGGGCCGGCGCGCCGGGTCTGGCTCGCAAAACCCGGCTCCAATGGCGCGCTTACCTGGCAGGAGCGGGGAGTACACGCCGAGGCCGGTGGCCGGCTCCCCCGCTCCTCTCAGGCTGGCGCAGATCAAAAACCTACCCCCGGAAGCTCGTAGCAGGCGGGTCAACGCAGAAGCCCGCTCATGCCGAATTGCCCGGCGGTATCCCAAAAGCCTCACCCCTCCTCGCCCGTATTTATGCGATGTCGCGCCGTAGTCGATCGCAGGCAACCTCGTGATCTGAAAGGCGCCGCTGGATTTCGGTAAGCTGTTCGCGCTGGGAACGTACAAAACGAGTGTAAGGCGCCACCGCCTCGCGAATGCGGGCAATCGACTCATCGAGCTCGCGATCGACTTGCTGGGTGACAGTATCGCGCAGTTGCTCGCGCATTTCGTCGATGCGCTCACTCAGTGCGCGTTTGGCCTGGCGGCGCTTGGCCGGCAGCAGGTAAAAGCCGCCGATGGCAACCAGCGATGCCGCTAGCAGCCCGGTAACATCGAAAATTGCGCCGTGCAACAACAATACCATCGCTGCTCCCAGGCCTACGGCGCCAACCTGGGTGATCGCCGTCGCCGCCACCGATGAACGCACTTCTTCAACGAACTGCTCCGACTCGTGGCGCTTGTCGTAGCCGGACACAACATTTGTGGCGGTTTTGCCGATTGAGTCGAGCAGCGCCCCACGGTTGTAATCGAAAGCACTGCCAATCTGGCCGATGATCTGCTGGCTGTGCTGTGGTACCCGTCGCCGGTTGACATAGTCGACAATGCTCTGCCAGAGCCGCAGATCTTTTTCGATCATGGCATCGACCATTTTCTGGATGCGTGCATCGATCTGTTCGGCCACATCGCCGACGACCTGCCGCTCGAATTCGTCGCGCAACTGGTCGGATTGCAACAGGTAGGTAATCCGGGCCACCCGCACATTCTCATCGATGAAAGCCGTGCCGCGCGCTTCGAGATCGCGCAAAATGCTGTCGAGCTCGTTCAAATGGTATTGCGCGTCGGTGTGCAGGTCTTCGCGAAAATAGCCGAGTTGCTGCTCGATGTTGTCGAGGGTCGTAAAATCTTCGTGCAGAGTTTCCAGGCGCTGTTCCGCCGCGCTCAGGTAGTTGCGTACAATGCGTTCGGCCACCCCTAGCGGCGAAAGCAGCTTGAGCCGCACCCGCGTTTCCTCATCGAGCGTTTCCACCACATAGTGTTCCACTGCATCAAGCCGGCTGCGCTCGCGCAATTCGGGATTCTCTTCGGCACGGGCGCGCAGTGCCAGGCGCGCCGAAACCGGGAAAATCTCGGGGGTAACACCGAGCAAGGCACCGGCATTGTCGCGCACAAAATCGATCACCTGTGCGCACTCTTCCGCATCGAGAATGTCGATTTTGTTCAGAACCAGGACAACTTTTTTGCCCCATTCTTTGATTAACGCGAGGAAGGCGCGCTCGCTCTCAGTAAAGGGGCGGTCGGCGGAGGTGGCGAACAGCACCAGGTCGGCGCGCGGAATGAACGTGCGCGTCAACTCCTCGTGGTGACGAATGACCGCATTGGTGCCGGGCGTATCGACGATGGTCAACTGGCGTAATACCTCGGCGGGGTAAGTCTGTTCGCGGATTTCGTCTTCGCGTACTCGTGATTCCTCGTGATCGCCGTGGCGCAGCAGCGTGATGCGGTCGGTCGTAGGGGTGACGCCTTCGGCGAGCACCTGCGAACCGAGCAGCGCATTGATGAAGCTGGACTTGCCGGAATTGAATTCGCCGGCGATAACCAGCAGAAAAAGCTCATCAACATGAGTCAGCGTGTCGTGAAGCGTGCGAAGATCGCCGGGATCGGTATTGGCGCCAAAGCGTTCGAGTGTTTCGACCAGCTGCTGAAGCAGGCCGCGCAGGTGTGCGAGCACTTCTTCCTGCCGCTCGGTGATCAGGCGCTTTCGTTTGAGCAAGCCCTGTTGCAGCATAGTTCAGATTCCTGAGTTATAAGATTTCTTCACACTAACTTAATGATTCTTGAGAATTCATGTGATCTAGAACACAACCTTTACGCAAGAAAGATGCTATACTCTGTTCATCTCCTTCTCCTCTCTTCTCTTGTTTGAGGGAGCCTGGTTGCCCAGGCTCCCTCAGGCATGAGTCTTCAATTTGTTAAACACCAAACTGCCGCAAAAGCACAGCCAGGGCAGCCAGGATCAGCGCGCCGCCGATGACCAGATAGAGCAAGGCCGGCCCGATTGCCCGCCAGGACGTAGGCGGTGGCCCGCGCCGTTCGGGGCGCAGCTCGATCTTCTGGCCGCGCCAGTACGTGACGCGCGGGCCGCCGACTGAGCCGCCACTGGCACGCACCCAGACTTTCCAGCCCTGGTATACCAGATAACCGCCGCCGGCAGCCATGGCGGCAAAAAGTATCGGCCAGGGCAAAGTAGAGCCGTTGGCCAGAATAGCAACCAGCGCAATCAGGGCAACCCAGCGCCAGTCGAAGCGAAATCCACTCATCATAACCTCCAGCAGTAATCTTGTCGCACATTGTGGGAAACAATGTGGGCAAGCTCCTACGGTTATTATAGCGTAGTTCGCCTTGAACGCCAGAACAAAGCGGACCTGGCATGTGCCAGGCCCGCGACTCTGTTGAACCAATGGTGCGCCATGTTTATGATTGGAGTTTTACGCGATCGGGTTTGCCTTCGGCATAGGCCTTGAAGTTGCGCAGGTCGGCGTTGAGCAGAGCGGCCTGGTCGTCGAGGAGGTTGCCGACACGGGCTTCGCTGCCGGGTTGCGGTACGTAGCGGCGGATGATGGTGACTTCGGTTTCGCCATGGGGCAGCGCGGCAAAAGTGATCTGGCCACTGGTCTTGAGGTCGCCGCCTTCGTGGCTGTTCCATGCGATGCGCCGTTCGTGTTCAGTGCGCGTTGTTTCCAGATCCCATTCCAGTTTTGCGCCGTCGGTACCGTCCATCACCCAGTGGCTGCTGCTCGACCCGGTAACGGAGACTGACTGAATGTGGCGCATAAACTGCGGGAATATCTCGACGTCGGTCCACAGGCGGTAGAGCTCGGCGGCGGCGGCTTTGATGATGATGCTCTGGGTTTCGGGATTGCTCACGAATTTCTCCTTTCGCTTTTCGATGGCCCCAAAATTTCGTGCGCCAGCATCGCCTGGCGCACGGCGGCCTTGCTATTGAAGAGCCGGCGCAACCGTGGATGGCGCGGATGTTTATCGGCGGCGGTTGCCGGCTCAGTTTTGATCGGCGTGTTTTCGCGCTCGGGGAGTTGCGGTTCTTTATTCATAACTGCCATTCTCATAGCGCCCAAGCGACTCGCGCATTTCAGTGTCGGCCTGGACATTTTCCATGCGGTAGTGATCCATCACGCCAAGGCGCCCGTTGCGCAAGGCATCGGCAAGAGCGGCCGGTACCTGAGCACGTGCTTCGACCAGGCGGGCCTGCATCTCCTGTTCGTTGGCGACGGCCATGGCGCGGCGCTCCTCGGCGCGGGCCTGGGCGACTTTCTTGTCGGCCTCAGCCTGATCGGTCTGCAACTCGGCGCCGATGTTGCGCCCGACATCGACGTCGGCGATGTCGATGGAGAGGATCTCGAAGGCGGTACCGGAGTCGAGGCCACGTTCGAGCACGTAGGACGAAATCTTGTCGGGGTTTTCCAGCACGGCATTGTGGTTTTCAGCCGAACCGATGGATGATACGGTACCCTCGCCAACCCGGGCGATGATCGTTTCTTCGCCGGATCCCCCGATCAGCCGGTCGATGTTGGCGCGCACCGTGACACGAGCAACTGCGACGACCTGGATGCCGTTTTTGGCCACTGCTGCTACCCGCGGGGTCTGGATCACTTTCGGATTGACGCTGACTTGAACAGCTTCGAGTACATCACGTCCGGCGAGATCGATAGCGGTGGCGCGTTTCCAGGGCAATTCGATATTGGCGCGGTCGGCGGAGATCAGTGCGGTGACGACGCGGTCGACGTTGCCGCCGGCAAGCACGTGGGCTTCCATCTGGCCGATGTCGAGATCGAGGCCGGCTTTTTCGGCACTGATCAGCGGGCGAACGATGGTTGCCGGGTTGACTTTGCGCAGCCGCATGCCAATCATTGTGCGCAGCTTGACGTGGACACCCGAGAAAATGGCGGTAACCCAGAGGCCGACCGGCACAAAATAGGTGACCAGTAAGATCAGGATGACGATGGCGACGGTGATGGCGCCGATGAGAAATACGGAAAAATTGGCGAATTCGAACATGTTTAAGGATCCTTTCCAGGATGAAGGGGCTCTGGAACCAGGGGGCGGCATTGGGCAGATGGATGCCGGGGCTGGGAATAGATCACGGCGCCAGGGTTCAGGTATTTTGAGAACTGCTGTATGCGGTATCAGTTTGACGGCGACGGACGACGCGGCGGTAGCCTTCGTCGGCGGTGACTTCGATAGGCTCGCCGGATTGGATGTATTCGCCCTGAGTTACTACGTCGACGCGCTCATTATTGATGCGGGCAATGCCACCCGGACGCAATGGTGAGAGTGCAACGCCGATCGCGCCGGCCAGCGATGATTGCTCGCCCGGCAAGCCGTCACCACGGCCACTGCTGGTCTGGGCTTCCATACGCGGGCCGCTTGACCAGCGCCAGCGGCGGGCTGCGTCGCGGTTACCGGGAATGCCGACCTGCGATTGGAGCATCAGCCCGCCGAGCAGGCGCGAACGTGGTAGCAGGCGAACAATCAGGATACTGCCGCCGAGTATGGACAGAAAGGCAGTCAGCACCGTCCAGCCGGCGCGTTGCAAGGCTGCGTCGGTGACAACTTCATCGCCGATCAGCGAGAGGAAGAGACCGCCCAGCAGGGCGAATACACTCAGGATGCCGGCAACCCCGAAGCCGGGTGTTACGAACAATTCCACGGCTAGCAACACCAGGCCCAGGATCACCAGGGCAATACCTTCCCAGCCGGCCAGCCCGGCCAGCAAATGCCCCCAGAAAAACAGGCCGATGGCCAGCACCCCGAAGAGTGCCAGCAACCCGATACCGCCGGAAAGCAGATCGGTGAAGATAAGCAGCAAACCGGCAGCCATGAGCAAACCGGCAACGGCCGGCATGGTTAGAATGCGCACCAGGGACTCAGCGGGGCTGGGCGCGGTAGCTTGCAGCGGCGCGCCGGCCAGCCCGACAGACTCCAGGGCGATCTGCCGATTTGTAGCAACGCCGGTAAGATAGCCGATCGCGCTAGCCTCCTCGGTAGTCAGGGTCAGCAATTCGCCGGCGGCAACCTGACCGTCGATGGCGACTGCCGGGTCGACCATAGCTTCGGCGACGTGCGGGTCGCGATTATTGGCGTCGGCGGTAGCGCGAAAAACGGAGCGTACCGCTGAAATCGTTTTGGGATCGGCAAATTCGCCCTCGCCGGTCACCGGGGTGGCCGCGCCGAGCACAGCGCCGGGTGCCATCACGATGTCGTCGGCGGCCAGGCTGATCAGCGCACCGGCCGAGAGGGCTTCGCGATTGACGAAGGCAATCGTCGGCAGTGGCGCACCAAGCACGGTGTCGCGCAGTTGCAGGGCGGCATCGAGGCGACCACCGGGCGTGTTGATATCGAGCAGCAGGGCGCGCGCATTATTCCGGCGGGCCTCTGCAACAACCCGATTCAGGTAGGGCGCCAGGCCGAGATCGATAGAACCCTGGATCGGCGCGACATACACCGGGCCGGATTCTGCCTGCGCGGCCAGAGGCGTCGCACCGATCAGACCGGCGAGCAAAAGAAGCAGGGCTAGAATGCGGCGAATGGTAACACGGATCGTAAGCATAGGTTCAGGATTATCGCTTTCTAGGCGGAAGAACGCAGGAACCAGCGAACCAGATTGAATTTGCAGTGGTGCTGGTGCCTGATCCGGTGTGATCTGGTTGAGTGATATGCTATTTTTTAGGATGTTCTTCACGGGCGACCTGATTTGCCTGCATTTTTTCCAGTTCCTCGGCATGTTTTTGTACAGCGACGACAGCCTCGTCGCGGAGGCGGCCGGCTTCGGTAGCTTCGGCAGCGCTGTGGGCCTGGTTGACGACCTGTTCCTGGTGGATCTGTTCGCTGCGCCAGGCGTGCACCAGGCGTTCGAGTTCATGCTCGATGCGGCGCTCGGTTTCGTTGCGTTCAGCGATCCAGCGGCTACGTTCGGCAACCAGTTCATTTAGCTGGCGAGCTAAATCGTTGCGCGCACGCTCGCGCTCCCGGAAAGAACTATGTTCGCCATGCGGGGCAGACTCAATCCTGTCGTAACCCTGCTGAATACCGGCAATCTCACGGTCGATGCGCTGAATCTCGGTAACGGCATTATTGCGTTCGGCTACTGCCTGTTCATAGCTATTCATGTTGTTCTCCTTCTTGCGTACAGATCCTACCTTGCAAGTTGCACGTTTCGTGCCAGGTGTGCGGTTGGTGCTGAGAGATAGTGCGATGGCATTCTTCTTGCTGATTTCTCTCGCGACAACGTATTTTTCGCAATCAGGAGTATTGCCCGAGTATGTTTATTTCCGATACCGCGATTCGCCGGCCGGTGCTGGTGACGATGATGATCTTGTTGGCGGTGGTGTTGGGTGCGCTGGCCTATCGCAGCTTGCCGGTGAATTTGTTGCCGGATATTAGTTTGCCGGTGGTTTCCGTAACGGTGACCTACCCAGGTTCCGGCCCGGAAACAGTGGCCGAGCAGGTCACTGAGCCACTGGAAGACGAGCTTGCGACGCTGAACGGCATCAACGCTGTAACCTCGACATCAACCGAAGGCGTGGCGGTGATTGTGCTGGAATTTGTGCAGGATCGCGATCCGGATCTGGCGGTGCAAGATGTGCGCGAGACGGTGAGCCTGGTGCGTGCCGAGTTGCCGGACGGGGTCGAGGATCCGGTGGTGCAGCGGTTCGATCCGGCGCAGCAGCCAATTTTGACGCTGGCGGCCAGGGGTATGGGCGACCGCAGCGGGGCCGAGTTGCGCAATCTGCTGGAAAACGAAATTGTACCGGCGATCGAGCGGGTACCCAACGTTGGCTCGATCAGCATCAGCGGCGGGCGCGAGCGGCAAGTCAATGTGCAACTGCTGCTGAGCCGGTTGACCACCTTTCGCATTTTGCCGGCCCAGGTCACTCAGGCCATCAACACGGCAAACGTGGATCGTGGGTTGGGCGACACGTTGCTGGCCGGCGCCGAAGTCAATCTGCGAGTGCCGAGCGCGATCAACGAGCCGGCGAATATCGCTGCCATCGGCATTCCCGGCACCGAGTACCAGGTTGGTGACGTGGCCGTGGTCAATGTCGGGTTGCAAGAAGTCGACACATTGACCCGGCTGAACGGCGATAACACGTTGACGTTAGCGATTCGCAAGCAGAGCGGCACCAACACCGTCGACGTGGCGGACGCGGCGCTGGCAGCCGCCGAAGCGAGCTTTGCTCGCTTCCCGGAACTGAGCTACACCGTAGTACGCAACGATGCCGAGCAGGTGCGCGATAACGTGGAGGGCGCCCTGGAAGAAGTATTCTTCGCCGTGCTCTTCGCCTCACTGGTGGTCGGGGTATTCTTTCGCGACCTGCGCAACACGCTGGTGACCGTAATGGGCCTGCCGCTCATCATCATCGCCACTTTTGCCGCCTTCAGCCTGTTTGACCTGACGATCAACATTATCACGCTGCTGGCATTATCGATCTCGGTGGGGCTGGTGATCGACGACGCAATCGTGGTGCGCGAAAATATCTTTCGGCACATGGAAATGGGCGAGAGCCCGCAGGAGGCGGCCAGCCAGGGCACAGCCGAAGTAGCCGGCTCGGTGCTGGCGATGACGCTGACGCTGGTGGCGGTATTTGTGCCGGTGGCCTTTACCAGCGGCACCGCCGGCATCATTTTCGGTTCCTTCGGCATTGTAGTGGCGGCGGCGACTGTGATCTCGCTATTCGAGGCCTTCACTCTGGCACCGATGGTTTCGGCCTACTGGTTCAAAGGCCGGCAACAGCAGCCGGAGGCCGCCGAAGATGTGCCGCCGAAACAACGTCGGGAAAAACCGGAAACGCAAGAGGAACCGGATCGACTGGGGCGTGGCTATCGGCGGGTGCTGGTTATGGCGCTGCGGCGGCGCTGGCTGACGATCAGCCTGGGGTTGCTGGCGGTAGCGGCGGCCGGCCTGGTGGCAACGCAACTGGATTTTGCCTTTTTGCCCGACAGTGACCGCCCGCAAATCGGGGTCGCCTTCGAGTTGCCGGCGGGAACACCGCTGGAAGCGACCGATGCGCGCGCCCGTGAAGTCGAAGCCACCTTGCTCAACGACCCGGCAGTGGAAACGTTGTTGACGACCGTGGGCACGCAGGAGGCAGCACTGGCGACCATCGGCGGCGGCTCCAACCCGGCGCGGGCCGAGTTTCTGCTGCAACTGCAAGATGACGCCAACATCACCGAGACGGTGGAACGGCTACGTGAGCAACTGACCGACCTGCCCAACCTGGTCTTTGCTCTGCCGAATTATCAGACCGGCACCAGTACGAATGTGACGAGCCGCCCGATCCAGGTGCAGTTGCGCGGCACCGGCGACCTGACGGAACTGGCAGCGATCGCCCGGCGCATGATGGCGGCGATTGAAGATGTGCCCGGCCTGCAAGATCTGGGCATGACTTACGATCCGGGCAACCCGCAGTTGAACATCAACCTGCGGCTGGATCAGGCCCGCGAATACGGCCTGAGCAATGCCGATCTGGCCGACAGCATCCGAGTGCTGGTGGACGGCCGGCAAGCCGCGATCTATCGCGAAGAGGGCCGGGAATTGCCGATCATCGTGCAACTGCGCGCGGCCGATCGCCAGGAATTTGCCGATCTGCGCAACTTGCGGCTGGCAGTAGGGCGCGAGCTGGTGCCGCTGGCCGGCATTGCAACGATTGAGCAGGCGACCGGGGCGACGACCGTGCGGCGGGCAAATCAGCAGGCCGAGATCGTGCTGGGCGCCAACAATATCGGACGCAACGTGAACGATGTGCAGGCCGAGGTGCAGGCGCGGCTGGCGGCCTTTGAATTGCCGCCCGGCGTGACGTTGAGCTACGGTGGTTCCACCGAGGAGCAGGCCGAGAGCTTTCAGAGCCTGCTGATGGCCATGGCCCTGTCGATCCTGTTTGTCTACATGGTGCTGGCCGGTCAGTTTGGCTCCTACTTCCAGCCGCTGCTGATTATGCTGGCGCTGCCAATGAGCGCAGTCGGCGCATTTCTGGCGCTGACCATCACCGATACGACGCTGACGCTGGTAGCGATGATCGGCTTCATTATGCTAATCGGCCTGGTAGTCAAAAACTCGATTCTGCTGGTCGATTTCATCAATCAACGGCGACGAGAAGGCCGGGAACTCTCGCCGGCAATCGTGCAGGGCAGTGTGCTGCGGTTGCGCCCGATCCTGATGACATCGCTCTCGGTGATCCTGGGCAGCCTGCCGGCAGCGATTGGATTTGGCGCCGGCACAACCCTGCGAAGTGGCCTGGCCATCGTGGTCATCGGTGGCATGATCACTTCGACCTTGTTGACGCTATTCATCGTACCGGTGGCCTACAGCCTGCTTGAGTCGGCGAAAGCGCGGGTGGCACGATGGAGACACGGGAAGGAACCAGGGAAGCAGGGAAGCAGGGAAGCAGGGAAGCAGGGAAGCAGGGAAGCAGGGAAGCAGGGAACCAGGGAAGCAGGGAACCAGGGAACCAGGAAACCAGGGAACCAGGGAACCAGGGAACTAAGGAAGCGGAGGATCGGGGGGCTGGCGAGCCGGGGAAGCGTGAGCGAGCAAGGCAGACGGGGGGTGGGGCTCAATGGGGGTAGATTTTTGAGTGACGGATGGCTATGTGGCCAGTGATACCGCGAGAAACGCAGGGCCAGCGCACCAGTTGGGCCGAGATTCCTCACTACGTTCTCAAGAAACTTCCGGCCGGGATCCCTCGCTGCGCTCGGGATGAGCAGGCTGGCTGATGCATTCCGTCATCCCGAGCGTAGCGAGGAATCCCGGACTGCTTCTGGGGGTAGGTTTTTGCGTTGCGCCAGGTCACTGCCGGACGGCCCTCACCCCCGGCCCCGCTCCCGCTCAGGCCGGCGCGGTGGGTCTGGTTCGCGAAACGTTGTTCCAATAGCGCGCCGGCCTGGCGAGAGAGGGGAGCACACGAGAACACCGTTGCCCGGCCCCCCGCTCCTGTCAGGCTGGCGCCGGCAAGGGTTAGGGGTTCATGGGAGGCATTCGCCGCGCCGGGCTGTACGGGAGCGGGGGCTGGGGGATGAGAGCCGGATCGGGAAATCACCCGATTGGCAAAAACACTATAGTTGAAAAAGGGATCCCGACCCCGTAGGCGCGCCGAACGGCAATTTTATAAGGAGAAACCATGCAAAAACCAGCAAAATATAGTATTGGTGCGGCGCTGCTGCTGGTCGCACTCGGTGGCTGCGCGTTGCCCAATCCGTTCAGTAGCCGGCCAACACCAACGACAGTGGCAATCCAGCCGGCGCAGCCGGCAGCGACGCCGACGCCGGAGCCGGTGGTGCAGACGATCAATCAGGAGGTGGCGACGAATGGCCGGGTACGCGCACAACAGGACGTGGAACTGAGCTTCAAGGCCGGCGGCACGGTTGACGAGATTTTTGTGCGCGAGGGCGAGACCGTTGTCGCGGGCGCGGTGCTGGCGATGCTCGACCCACGTCGGTTGGAGCAGGCGGTACGCAATGCCGAAGCCCAGGTTGCGCGGGCGCAGGCCCAGTTGACGGCGCTGACCGAAGATCCGGTGCCGGCACAGGCGCGCAGTGCCGCAGCCCAGGTGGAGGCGGCGCGGGCCAATTTACAGCAGGTGCGCGGCAGTGTTACCGGTTCCGACATTGAGGCAGCACGCGAGAACCTGAATCAGGCTCGCGCCGCTCTGGCCGATCTGCGCGACGGCGCCGACGAAGAGGATATTCGCGCCACCCGTGCTCAGCGTGACGCCGCTGCCGCCGCGCTGGAAACACAGCGCACCCAGCTTTCGCACAACAAAACCCAGGCCGAAATCCAGGTTGGCCAGGCTTCCGACAATCTGGCGGCAGCCCAGTCGAATTTCAGCAGCACCTATTGGAACTGGCGCGAGGCGCAAACTATCGACATCGATATTCCCATCGAGACCGGGATCGATATTCCCGAGAATATTCGCCAGCTTTTCAGCGACCAGCTGGTGCAGGCGGAGGCCCAGTTACGTCAGGCCGAACAAAACCTGGAACTGGCGCAATTGCGCTACGAGCAGGCCCGCGAAGCCGAAATCAGTGGCCTGCAACAGGCGCACGCTCAACTCGAACAGGCCCAGTCTCAGCTTGACCAGATCTTGCAGCCGCCGAGCGCGGCCAATCTGTCCCAGGCCCAGGCGCGGGTCGAGCAGGCCGAGGCCGAACTGGCCCGGCTGACCGGCAGCCGGCGCGCCGGCCAGATTGAAGCAGCTGCGGCACAACTCGACCAGGCTCAGGCCAATCGCGATCAGCTCTACGCCGACCCGACCGAGTCACAGCTTCAGCAGGCGCAGGCCAATCTGGTGCAGGCCGAGGCGCAACTGGCGCAGGCTTTGCTCAACCGGGAAGATGCCAATCTAGAGGCACCCTTCAGTGGCGAGATCGTCGCCATCAATATTGATATGGGCGATACCGTGCAGGCCGGGCGCGCAGTGATCCGGCTGGTCGACACGAGCCGGCGCTACGTCGAAGTTGAAGTGAACGACAACGACATCGTGCTGGTCGAAGCGGGCCAGCCGGTAGACATCGTGGTTGATGCGCGACCGGATCGCAGCTATCGTGGCGAAGTAGCCTTTGTGTCCCCGGCTTCGACCAACGACCAGGGAGTGACGACCTACAACGTGCGGATTGATCTGCGTGAGGCGGCTGAAGAAGCCTTGCGGATCGGCATGTCGGTGACGGCAAACATCCAGGTTGAGCCGGAAAGGGAATAGAGTATGCGACGAATTCAATTCCGGCGCCGGACATCTCTGCTGCTGCTGCTGGCGTTGCTCCTGGGAGCAGGTCTGCAGCTTCCGGTACGGGCCGAACCGGCGGCGCAGGTGGTACCGGTGGAGGGGCGGCGCGGCACACGTTTTGTGTTCAGTGCCAGCGGCTTTCAGGCCGGCGAGCGAGTTGATGTCTGGCTGAACGAGCCGGACGGCAGCCCACGTGCGGCAGATGTGCAGCAACTCAACGGCGCCGATGCCAATGGCGATGCCGACTGGCAATGGAACGCGCCGCTGGATATTCAGCCAGGCGACTGGCAAATGGTGGCACGGGGCGCGTCCAGCGAACGGCAGTCGGTGATCGGCTTCCGGATTGTGCCGATTTCGCCGGAAGAACTGAACGCCAATGTTCAACCGAACGAAGGGCGCGTCGGCACCCGGTTTCGCTTCATGGCCACCGGCTTTGCCCCCGGCGAGAACATCGACGTCTGGCTGAACGACCCGCACGGCGCGGTGCGTGGGGCCGACGTAGCGGGTCTGGCTGAGGCCGACAGCTTCGGACGGGCTGACTGGTCGTGGCGACCGAAAGAAGTCGTGCTCTATGGCCGTTGGGAGATGGTTGCGCAAGGCCGTGAGAGCGGCGTTGAACACCGGATCGGCTTTCGTATTCGACGCTAAAGGAGGTTCGTATGCCAAAGATTGATTTGACACAGATGCGCCATGCGCTGACGGGAGCGCAATACCCGATGTCGCGTACGCAACTCGGAGTGCATGCGCGCAACCAGGGCGTGGACGCCCATTTTCTCGAGTTGCTCGGGCGCGTTCCCGACATGGCGTACAGCTCGAGCGATGAAATCGAGCAGGCGCTGCGCCGGCTGGACGAAGACGAGCGCCCGCTGGATCCGGTCGACGAAGCCGGCGAAGAATCCTTCCCGGCGAGCGATCCGCCCGCGTGGAATCCCTGATTGCGGGAAAACCGTTGAATTGCGCTGGTTTTGGCAGCGCAATTCAACGGTTTTTCGCCCTGCCGGAGACGAAAAACCACTGGCACATTCCTTGCAAAACGTATTACTTCGTTGGTCGTTCAGATGTTGCCTGATCTCTTCTGGTACCACTGATGAACAGGCACAACGGAGATTGCCGTCCCTGGCCTGTGGTACAATACAGGCTGGTTCCGTCGGCGATCTGCAAGGTCTCTGCCAATGACCAGCCTGGAATTCAAGGGCAAAGCCGCCGTTCACGATCTGCACTGCCGCCTGCCTTGCCGCCCGCTCATCCCCGACCCGCAGATCTCGCTCAGCCGGCCACCGGCGCTCGACGACAATCTGATTATTCAGGGCGATAATCTGTATGCGCTGAAAAGCCTGCTGCCCCTGTTTGGCGGCCAGGTCAAATGCGTCTATCTCGATCCGCCCTACAATACCGGCAATGCCGGCTGGGCCTACAACGATAATATGCGTGGCCCGCAGCAGCAGTCCTGGCTGGCTACCGCCGTGCCCGAATCGGGCCTCGACCGCCACGAGCGCTGGCTCTGTATGATGTTGCCGCGCCTCTATCTGCTGCGCGACTTGCTGCGTGCAGACGGCATGCTCTTTGTGTCTATCGATGACCACGAGATGCACCGGTTGCGCCTGCTGCTCGATGAGGTCTTCGGCGCTGAGCAATTCATCGCCACGGTAATCTGGGAAAAGGTTTACAGCCCACGTATGGATAGCAGCGGCTTCAGTGTCTCCCACGATTATCTGCTGGTGTATGGGCGTGGCCCGGCGGCGCTGCCGAATCGGCTGCACTTCGCGCAGAACCTTCGCCAGTTCCGCTGTGTCGACCCGGCCAGCGGGCGATACTATCGCCGTCGCTCGCTGCGCAAAGAGGGCAAAGACTCGCTGCGCCAGGATGTGCCTTCGCTCTACTTTGCGCTGCCCGCTCCTGACGGCACACCGGTCTACCCAGTGAAACCGGACGGCACCGAGGGGCGCTGGCGCTGGTCGCGGGCGCGCTACGAACGCGAACTGGCCGCCGGCAGCGTCGAATGGCTACAGCGCGACGGGCAGTGGCAGGCCTATGCCCGCCAGTACCTCGATCCGCAGGCGCTGCATCCGCCGACGACGATCTGGCGCCACGCCGAAGTCGGCCACAATCACGAGGCCCAGGCGGAACTGGCCGATCTGCTCGGCCCACGGGTGTTTGCCACGCCCAAGCCGCTGCGCTTGCTGCGGCGGGTGCTCGACATCGCTACCTCGCCCGCCGGCGATGACCTGGTGCTCGATGCCTTTGCCGGCACCGGTACGACGGCGCATGCTGTGCTGGCACTCAATGCCGCCGACGGTGGGCGGCGGCGGTTTATTGTGATCGAGCAGGAAGATTATGCCGCCGATGTGACTGCGACGCGCGTGCGGCACGCCATTGCCGGGCTGCCCGGCGCGCGCGATCCGCAATGGCGCAGCGGCCTCGATGGCAGCTTCTCGTATTTTCACGTCGGTTCGGTGGATTAGCCCTGCGACGAGAGTCTGGTTAACCATAACGCTGCCCCGCACGGAGCGGAGAACCTATGCCTGAACTACAGTTCAAAGGCAAAACCATAGTGCGCAGTTTGCATCTGGCGCTGCCCTATCACGAGTTGCTGCCGCAGCCGCAGCTCTCGCATGGCGCGCAGCCGGCCGGCAATCTGATCATTCAGGGCGACAATCTGCTGGCGCTCAAGGCACTGCTGCCGCGCTTCGCCGGCCAGGTCAGATGGGTATACATCGATCCGCCCTATAATACCGGTCACGAGGGCTGGGTCTACAACGACAACGTCAACAGCCCGTTGCAGCAGGCCTGGCTGCGCAAAGTTGTCGACCGCGACGACCTGAGCCGCCACGACAAGTGGCTCTGCATGATGCTGCCGCGCCTGCGCCTCTTGCGCGAACTGCTGCGCGAAGACGGCGCGATCGGTGTGTCCATCGGCGACGACGAGTTGCACCATGTGCGCCTTTTGCTCGACGAGGTTTTCGGCGCGGAGAATTTCCGCAACCTGATTGTGCTGCGGCGCTACGACAAGAATCTCAATCTGCAGTTTGCCGCGCAAGGCCTGCATAGTTTGAACATCGGCGCCGAGTATGTGCTAATCTATGCGCGCAGCCCGGCTTTTCTGTTCAATCCGCTGTTTCGCGAAACCGCCGAACAGCGCCGCAGCCGGGGCTACTGGAAGGGCTTCTGGAACGCTGCCGAGCGCCCGCGTATGCGCTACCCGCTGCTGGGCGTCACGCCCGAGCGCGGCCAGTGGAAATGGCAGCAAGCCGTGGCGCTGGAAGCCGTCAAGCATTATCAGCAGTACCTGGCCGAATACAGCCACCTGTCGCTGGAGGAATACTGGCAGCAAACCGGCGAAACGCTGCGCTTTATTCGGCGCAACCCGGCCGGCAAAGGCCGCAATGCCGGCGTCGAGCACTGGGTGCCGCCCGGCGCCGGTGCGCTGCGCAACAGCAACTGGAGCGATCTGCTGGCTTCAACCACCCTGACCGACCTGGGGCTGCACTTCGATAACCCGAAGCATCCGGCCATGCTCCAGGCGCTGCTGCAACTCTGCTGCGACCCGGACGACCTGGTGCTCGATTCTTTTGCCGGTAGCGGCAGTACGGCCCAGGCGCTGCTGGCACTCAATGCCGCCGACGGCGGCCGGCGGCGGTTTATTCTGGTGGAGCAAGAAGACTACGCCGAAAGCCTGACTGCCGAGCGCGTCCGCCGGGTGATGGCCGGCTGGCCGGCAGCGAAAGACCCGGCGCTGCGCCGGGGTTACGGCGGCAGTTTCAGCTTCTTCCGGCTCGGGGCCGCGCTCGATTTCGAGCGCATGCTGAGCGGCGATGATTTGCCGAGCTATGAATCGCTGGCCCGCTATGTGTTTTTTACTGCTACCGGCATAGCCTGGGACGAACAGCAGGCCGAACCGGCATGCGATTATCTGGGCAGCAGCGGCAACTACGAGATCTATTTGATCTACCGGCCCGACCTGGATTTCCTGCGTGACGCCGGGTTGACCCGCGCCTGGATCGAGCGCCTGCCGCCGCCCGGTTCGCGCCGCCGGCTGGTCTTCGCCCCCGCAAAATACCTCGATGACGCAATCCTGCAGGCCGCCGGCGTCGAGTTTGCCTGGTTGCCCTTCGAGATTTACCGCCGATGGAGTTGAACGATGGAGTTGAAAGGCTACCAGCAGCAAGCCCTCGCCGCCCTGCAAGGCTACCTTGCCGCACTGGCCGACGGCGACCTGGCGGCCTGGCAGGCGACCTGTGGCACGCAGCCCTACCAGCGCTGCTACGATGGCCTGAACCGGCCACTGCCCCAGATCTGCCTGCAGGTACCGACCGGCGGCGGCAAAACCCTGCTGGCCGTTCATGCGCTTGGTATGATCGCGCAGCAACCGGCAATCCGTTTCGCACTCTGGATCGTGCCTGGCCGGACGATCTACCAGCAAACGCTGCAGGCCTTGCGCGACCGGGCGCATCCTTATCGCCAGGTTCTCGACCGCTACAGCGGCGGGCGCAGCCTGATCCTCGAGCGCGACGATCGCTTTCAGCCGGCAGACCTGGCCGAAAACCTGGTGGTGATGCTGCTTATGCTACCGGCCGCCAACCGTCGCGATAAACAGACCCTGCGGCTCTTCCGTGATCAGGGCGGCTACACGGCCTTTTTTCCACCGGAAGATCGGCTGGATCTGCACGCCGAACTGCTGGCCGCACGACCTGACCTGGATTATGTTGCCCACCCGCTGCTCGGCCGGCAGCGCCTGGTGCAAACCTCGCTCGGCAATGCCCTGCGCCGGTTGGAACCATTGATCATCCTCGACGAAGGTCATCGCGCCTACAGCGCCGGCGCCCGTGCCACCCTGCGCGGATTCAATCCGCGTTTCGTGCTGGAACTCTCAGCGACCCCAAAGCCCACCAGCAACCGACTGTTCGTCGTTGGCGGCCGGGAATTGCTGCGCGCAGGCATGATCAAGCTGGATATGCATGTGAGTGTGAGCGACAGTGTGGACTGGCGCGAAACTCTGGCAGCGGCGGCGAAACAGCGGGCCGCACTCGAAACGGTTGCCGCCGCCGGCCATGCCGAGGGCGGCGACTACATTCGGCCCATCTGCCTGGTGCAGGTCGAGCGCACCGGCACCGGCCGGCGCGATGGCCTGGTGCATGCCGAAGACGCACGGCGCTACCTGGAACAGCACTGTGGTATCGACCCGGCTGCGATTGCCGTCAAAAGCAGCACCTGCGATGAAATCGGTGCCCGAAACTTGCTCAGTCCGGCGTGCCCGATCCGATTCGTGATCACGCGGCAGGCTTTGCAGGAAGGCTGGGACTGCCCCTTTGCCTACGTGCTGGCCGTGTTGCCGCATAGCCGATCCGGCATCAGCCTGACCCAGCTTGCCGGGCGGATCTTGCGCCAGCCCTATGCTCGCAAGACCGGTATGATCGCGCTGGACGAATGCTACGTCTTTTGCCGCCATCGCGACTCGGCTGCGGCGCTGCGCGCCATTCAACAGAGCCTGAGCAGTGAAGGACTGGCAGAAGTTGGAGAGCACGTAAAACCGGCGGAAGGTGTCAAGCATTTTGCGCAAGAAAATCGCCTGAAGGCCATCCCACAGGCTTTGTGTGGGATGGCCTTCAGGCGACTGCCCTCCAACGAAGCATCTCCCGCCGAACTGCTCGCCCGGATCGACTGGAGCCGGATCGCGCTCGATGATCTTGCGCAACTGGAATTGCCGGCAGCCGGCGGCGACCCGGCGGCCCGAGTCGATGTGCTCGCGCTGGTGCGTCGGCTCTGCGTCGAGGTACCTAATTCCTGGTGGGCCTATCACTTCGTACACGCAGCCCTGGCGCATTTGCGCCGGCGCTACCGTGAGCCGCAGCTTGCCGCTAACCAGGCTGCCATCGCCACCGTACTCTGCCGCTGCGTCGCCGCGCAGCGCGATGCCCTTGTCGCCGAGCTGCGTACTGTGGCATTATAAGTGGTAGTCACCATTCCCCCCTTCCCCCCTTCTGCCCAACTTGACATACCTTCAGAATCACGTATACTAGTGTTAGTGTCACAATTACAATGCTCAAGAGCGGTCTTTTATTTTTAGCGCAAAATTAGTGTCTAAATAACACTATAGGCCCAGTAAGGCCTTTTTCTTGGCACTCAGCAAAGTGTGATTATTACACTAATAAGTTTTATGAAGTGGAGGTAAACCCCGATGGCACTCAGCCTGATCCATACCGACCCGGCCGGCGCGCAGGAGACAATTGCCGAGATCAAGCGTCTCAAGCGCGAACGCAATGCGATTATTCTGGCCCACAATTACCAGTACGGCGAGATCCAGGATATTGCCGATTACGTCGGCGACTCGCTGGGCATGGCGCAGCGAGCCGCGTACACCGAAGCCGATGTGATCGTCGTCTGCGGGGTGCATTTTATGGCCGAGTCGGCGGCGATCCTCAATCCCGGCAAGGCGGTACTCATTCCCGATCTTAAGGCCGGTTGCTCGCTGGCCGATTCGATTACCGCCGAGCAGTTGCGGGCCTGGAAAGCCGAACATCCCGGTGCCGTGGTCGTCTCCTACGTCAATACCAGCGCCGACATCAAGGCAGAAAGCGATTACTGTTGCACCTCCGGCAATGCCGAGCGCGTTATCCGGGCCATTCCCGAGGATCGCGAGATTCTCTTTCTGCCCGATATGTTCCTCGGTAGTTATTTGCGCCAGCAGACCGGGCGCGATATGCAGATCTGGGCCGGCGAGTGTCATGTCCACGCCGCCATCAAGCCGGCCATGGTCGAAAAGATGCGCAATGAGCATCCTGCGGCCGATTTTATGATCCACCCCGAGTGTGGCTGTGTCAGTTCGACCATGCATTACCTGGCGAAGGGCCGCATCAGCGCCGAGAATACGCATATTCTCTCCACCGAGGGCATGATCAATCATGCTCGCAACAGCGACGGCACCAGTTTCGTGGTGGCCACCGAAATCGGCGTGCTCCACCGCATGCAAAAGGCCAACCCCGACAAAGAGTTCCTGCCCATCGATGAGTCGATCTCCTGTCGCTATATGAAAATGATTACGCTCGACAAGCTACTCTACACGCTGCAAGAAATGCAGTACCCGGTGCTGGTTCCAGCGGAAACCGCTGCCCGCGCCCGCACCGCCATCGAGCGCATGATCGCTTTGTGACTTTTTGATTTCCGCAGTCGGCGCTGGTTGCTTACGCTGCAACGGGCTTTTTCGCCTGCGGCAGCATGGAAGTTCCTTTTTCGCTGGTGTTTTGCCAGCAAGCTGGCAAAACACCAGCGAAGCATAACCTGGTTGCGGTCGCACCACGAAAGAGCAGAAATACTTCTATGCTGCCGCAGGCGAAACCAGCAGGTTTGGCACGAGCAGATCGCGCCATCTGCGCAGGTTCTATCAGCTAGATGAGGCATCGATGCAAAATCTATTCCTTTCTCCCCCGCGTTACCTGGTCGATCCGTTGTTGCCGCCGGCAGCTACCCGGCACTGCGATGTACTGGTAGTCGGCGCCGGCGCGGCCGGGCTGGCCGCCGCGCTGCGGGCCGCCGCGCAGCAGCAGGTGATCGTGCTGGCCCGTGGGCGCCTGCCCGAGAGCAATTCGGCCTGGGCGCAGGGCGGTATCGCCGCCGCCCTCGAAGACGCCGACTCGCCGCGCTTTCATGTCGACGATACTCTGATTGCCGGTGCCGGTATCTGTGACCCGGCGGCGGTCGAGACCCTGGCCGAGGCGGCGCCCGCGCTGATGCACGAGCTCGCCGCAATGGGGGTGCCCTTCGAGCGCGAGAACAGTGATCGGTTTGCCCTCGGGCTGGAGGGCGGCCACTCACAGCGCCGCATTCTGCACGTTGGTGATGCAACCGGCTGGGCCATCACGCGGGTGCTGATCGAGCGCGCCCGCCGCCATCCGCGTATCAAGCTCTGTGAGGGCTACCAGGCTGTTGATCTGCTTGGTGACGGAATATGCCGGGGCGTGCTGGCACTCGATGCCCAGGGCAACCGGCAGCAGTTTCTGGCCGATGCAACCATCCTGGCCACCGGCGGCGCCGGCGCGCTCTATGGCCTGACCAGCAACCAGCCGATTGCGCTTGGTGAAGGCATTGCTATGGCTTTCCGTGCCGGTGCCGAAGTCGCCGATATGGAATTTATCCAGTTTCACCCCACCGTGATGCGAACCCGCAGCGGTCAGGGCTTCCTGATTAGCGAGGCGACCCGCGGCGAGGGTGGGCGACTGTTCAGCATCGACGGCAATCGCTTTATGCCAGCGTACGACCGGCGCGGCGAACTCGCCCCGCGCGACATTGTCACCCGCGGAATCTATGCGGCCATGCGCCGCAGCCATGCCGACCACGTGCTGCTCGATCTGACGCACCTGGAACACGACTATTTTGCGCGCCGCTTCCCGACGATCTACCAACGCTGCCTTGAAGAAGGCATCGATCCGGTGACGCAGCCGATCCCGGTGGCCCCGGCGGCGCACTATCTGATGGGCGGCATCCGTAGCGACCTGGACGGCGCCAGTAGTCTGCCCGGCCTCTTCGTTGCCGGCGAGTGCGCCTGCACCGGTGTTCACGGTGCCAACCGGCTGGCCAGCAATTCGCTGCTCGAATGCCTGGTCTTTGGCCGGCGCGCCGGCGACAGCGCAATTGCCGGCCCATTGCCGCCTTTCGTGCCGCTGCCGCTGCCGAACGCTGCCGCAAGCGTCGCCGGCGACGCGCCCGGTAACTGGCGCGACAAATTGGCCGCTGTGATGGTGGCCGGCGCCGGCCCGTTGCGTGATGCGGCCGGCCTGCGGGCGGCGCTGGCCGCGCTGGCACAGTTCCCGCTGCGCCCGACTCGCCCTACCGCCGACGCATTGACTGCCGCCAATGCCGCGCTCACCGCAGGCCTGATCGTCGGCGCGGCCCTGTTGCGCGAAGAAAGTCGTGGCGGCCACTTCCGCAGCGATTATAACGGTAGTCAGGCCGACTGGGCGTGCCACGTCGTTCAAACGCGCGGCCAGCCACCGTTCAGTATCGAAAGCATCAGCGGCATCGTTGCCGAAGTGGTGATGGGTGATGGGTGATGGATAGTATCACATGGTGAAAGGACAGCCAACCCATGCTCGATTTATCTCCAGATGTCATCCGTGACATTGTGGATCATGCCTTGCGCGAAGATATCGGCCAGGGCGACCTGACCACGCTGGCGGTGATTCCACCCGAGGCGCGCATCGAGTCACATGTTGTCATTCGCGAAGACGGCGTGGTCGCCGGTTTGCCGGTGCTCGCCGCCGCCTTCAGTGGCGTCAACTCGGATGTGACGACCGTACCGCGAGTTGCCGAGGGCAGCCCGGTGCAGGCCGGCGATGTGCTGGCCATCATCAGCGGCAGTGCCCGCGGCGTGCTCAGTGCCGAACGCGTTGCTCTGAACCTGTTCCAGCGCATGTGCGGCATCGCCACGCTGACGGCGCGCTACGTGGCAGCGATTGCCGGCACCAGGGCGCACATCCTCGACACGCGCAAAACGACGCCCGGCCTGCGGGCGCTCGAAAAATACGCCGTGCGCGTCGGTGGCGGCCATAACCATCGTTTCGGCCTCTACGACGGGATCATGCTCAAAGACAATCACCTGGCGGTGCTGGCCTCATATGGCCTCGCGATGCCGACGGCAGTGCAACAGGCGCGTGCCGCCGCCGGCCCCATGGTCAGCATCGAAGTCGAAGTTGAAAGCCTCGAAGCGGCCATTGCCGCCGCTGAGGCCGGCGCCGACCTGATTTTGCTCGACAATATGCCGCCGGACGCGATGGCGGCTGCGGTGAAGGCGGTCGCCGGACGGGCCTTGATCGAGGCTTCCGGCGGCATCACCCTGGAAACCGTGCGCGCCGCAGCCGAAAGCGGCGTCGATTTCATTTCCATCGGTGCGCTCACCCACTCGGCGCGTGCCCTCGACATCGGCCTGGATATGCATGTGGTCTGAAACTTATTCAGTCAGGGCTATGACAAGAATGCCATAGCTCTGACTCCCGCGGCGGTACCGCCCGCCGTCGGCGGGCCTGCTGCATCACCTCGTCGCGCAGGTCGTGCCAGACCTCCGGATTCCAGGGTTCGGCGATATGGGCCAGGTGTAGCGCGGGGTCTACAATGGATAGCTGATTGTGCTGCCAGGCGCTACTGATCTGGACTTCTTCCCAGGCCAGACCTGCTTGCAACGTGCTCACCAGTGCCGTCACGTTCTCATTAGCGTACGGTACCGTCATGATCTACCTCGATAGAATTAGCGAACCGAGATAGCACAAGTGTACCATTGCGCTGTGACAGCCAGTGTCACAGCGCAACACCAGATCCAGCGGAACAGTAAAGTGCCGGTTTCTGTTGCGTATTGGCGGCTACGCCGCCAATACGCAACAGAAACCGGCACTTTATCGTATTCGATAGTACGCCCGCCGCAGGCGGTCGTTGATGGCGAAGGGCAAATAGCAGATCAAGAAGGAGATCAGCCCGAGCAGGATGAGCGGGCCGATGTACCATGGCCAGGGGCCGAGGAAATCGATCAGTGAGGCAGTTGCCGGTGGGCGGGCGATGTACATATAATTGCCGCCGGTCAGCCGGTTCACCCCGCCGACGATCAGCATCAACACCAGAGTTTGCCAGGCCACTCGCGGGATCGAGGCCCAGGTCGGGCGCATCTGCTCGGCAAAGGTCATGAAGAATACGGTCAGCAAAATAGCCCCGTGCGAAGTGAAAAAGATCCAGTAGCGAAAATGTGGGTAGCCGTAAATCCCCAGTTCCGGCGTCAGCAGAGCCTGTGTCGCGCCGGCCAACCCCCAGAAATACAGCAACTCATACAACCGGTAGCTGCGCGTCAATAACAGGGCCGCACTGAGCCAGACCGCCAGGGTGCAGATGTGCAGCGGCAGCGAATAGGTCGGGCTCCACAGATCGTAATACAACTGCCAGCCGTCCCATGCCAGAATATTCAACACGGCGAACGCAAACAGGTTCCAGCGCAGCCAGGGCCGCAGCGCCGGGTTGCGCCCATTGTGGAACAGGCCGGCCAGCAACAGGCAGCCACCGGCGATGACGGCGAGCGCGGCCAGGTGCGGGCCGGCAAAGAATTCAAAGGGCGGCCCTTCATAATAGGGCGTGAAGAGGTTTTCGCGCATTATGTATTCTGGCGGCAGCCAGGCTGCCGCGTTATATTAAGTCTGAAATGATAAAGCGTGGTTCTTTTGCTTTTGGCGGCATAGCCGCCAAAAGCAAAAGAACCACGCTTTACCTTTTACGATTTGATATCCATCTCGTCGGATGTGATCACGACCATGTCGTCACGGTGGATCACTTCAGGGCCATAGTCGAAGCCGAGGGTTTCAGCGATCTGGTTGGATTGCAGGCCCTTGATCAGCAACAGATCGGATGCGCTATACTGGCTAAGCCCGCGGCCAATTTCGCGGCCATCGGGATCGTAGATCCGCACAGTCTGGCCGCGCCCGAAGCTGCCGTTGACGGCCACAATGCCGGCGGGCAACAGGCTCTTGCCGTGGTGCAACAGCGCCCGGGTGGCCCCGGCATCAATCTCGAGCCGGCTGAAGCGCACGGTCTCGGCCAGCAACCAGCGTTTGCGCGACTCCAGCGACGTCACCGTTGCCGGAAAGCGAGTGCCGATTGCCTCGCCTGCCGCAGCCCGCCGGATCGCGTCCGGCTCGAAGCCGCTGCCGATAATGACATTCGTACCCGAGCGCGTTGCCAGATCGGCCGCCTCGATTTTAGTGCGCATGCCACCGGTGCCGTGATGTGTGCCCACGCCGCCGGCCATGGCCCAGACCTGCTCATTGATCGTGTCGACCTGCGGCAACAGGCGGGCCGCCGGGTCGTTGCGCGGGTCGGCGTTGTAGAGCCCGGCCATATCGGTGAGGATCAGCAGCATGTCGGCATCGACCAGGCCGGCCACCTGGGCCGAGAGATTATCGTTGTCACCCACCCGGATCTCGGTGGTGGCCACAGCGTCGTTCTCGTTGACGATGGGCACGATACCGCGTTCCAGGCAAAGATTGAGCGTATTGCGCGCATTCAGGTAGCGCCGCCGATCACGCAGATCCTCGCGCGTCAACAGTGCCTGGGCAACTTTGAGCCCGTAAATATCGAAGATTTGCTCGTAAAAATGCATCAGGCGGCTCTGGCCGACGGCGGCCAGCACCTGGCGCAGCGGCACGCTTTTGCTGCGGCGGCGCGGCGGAAAGCCCATGTGCTCCCAGCCGGCCGCAATTGCGCCGGACGAAACCAGCAGTACTTGCACGCCCTGTTCGCGCAGGCCGGCCACCTGGCGCGCCAGATCCACCATAAACGGGCGATTCAAACGATCACTGCCGCCGGTCAGTACGCTGGTACCGATTTTTACTACCAGGCGGCCTGGGAGCTGAGATGATTCCGGCATGAGTCTGTCTTTCAGTTATGACTGCGCTTCTGCACATCAACACAACGCTGCTGTATTATAGTATATTGAAGATCGCTTTGTGCTGGGTGATGCCCGGCTCACCGGGTGTGAACAGCCGGCGCGCCACTATACGCCGGACCGCCGAAATCGGTTTGCCGCTCTAACCATAAACATTCAGGCCAGGGGTGCAACGAGATGGCCGCCGGCAATGCCGGCGGCCATCATCGTTGCACCCCTGCGTACTCAGCGAATTATCGGAGCAGGCCGATTGCTTCAGGGCAGCGCAACAAACGGCAAGAAAACGGTAGCGCGATTATCGCTTGGGCCCAGGGTTGGTTTGGGCTGTGCCGTTGCGGTTGCCCCCAGAACCGGCGTGCTGTCACCGCCCGCTGTGGCAGTCGCGGTTGGCTCACCAACCGTAGTGCTGCCCGGCGCCGGTGTTGGGGCAGGCACCTCGGCCCAGCCCTCGCCCTGCAGGCCGTTCTGATAGTTCTCGGCAACCTCGCCGGCAGCGAGTGCCCGATTGTACAGCGCGATATCGTCCAGCGTGCCCTGGTAATGGTAACCCGGCCAGATATTCAGCCAGCCGATGTTTAGCGGCGCGGTAGCCGAATCGAAGCCGAAGGTATGGCTGAACGCCGCACTATCGACTTGCACACCGTTGACGTACAGCCGGGTCATCCCGGCATCTCCGTCACGCACCACCGCGATCTGGTGCCAGGCACCATCGTTGACCACCGGCCCGAACAGTTCGGCACCATTCCCGTCAACATCCTTGAGCGACAGGTGTACGCGCCCATCTTCGAGGCAACCGAGCCACCAGTGGAGTTTGCTGTTGTCGTCATCACGGCCGATCATCACCTCGTTGCCTTCACTACAGGTACGGCCTGCAATACTGCGCGTCCAGAAACCCAGGCTGAAGCTGTCGTCGGTCGCCCAGTTGAAGGCAGCACCTGGCGGGACATCGATGCCGGTTTTATCGCCATTGAACAGCAGCGCCTTGCCGATCTGGCCGCTGGTTGATTCGGGGCAGTTGCCGGGGCAGGTAGTGCCGTGGTTGCCGCCAGTACTATCGTAGAACGGCAGGCCACCAGTTTCCTCCAGTTGCCAGTAGGCCACCGGATCTTCCTGTTCGCCGGAAATTGCGGTTGCGGGCGGGGTGCTGGAAACGGGCGTCGGTGTATCGGCGCCCGGCACCAGCGTGTTGGTGGCTATCGCCATCGGCGTCAAAGTCTTGGTCGGCGCAGTGGTCGCGGTTGGAATGAAGGGCGGGTTGCTCAGGGTAGCGCAGATCGTCGTCGACCACATATCCGCCATGGCATCATAGCCATCCTGGTTCGGGTGCAGCCAGTCGCCAAAATGGTCGGGGTTGGCCTGGAAATGGCTATAGAAATCCGGGCCTTGCCAGACCGGGTTGGCGACGGTATTCTGCTGCGTCACAATCTCGGGGATCAACGCATTGTACGCAGCAAATAGCGGGTCGGGCGTGTCCCCTTGCTCGCCGGGCAGCGGCGCGACCCAGATCCCCAGACCGTAGTTGGGACTCTGCAAGGCATCAATCACCTTGTGCATGTCGGCTTTCCAACTCTGGGCATCCAGTTTGGCATTGACGTCGTTCGTTCCAATGCCCAGCAAAACATACTGCGCGCCGAGCTTATCAATATGATCGTTGTAGTACGCCTGCTTATCCAGCAGGTTGATGTCTTCGCCGCGGGCGGTGCGAATACCGCCGAAGCCGTCATTCATAATGAACACCGGCACGCCGGTACAACCGGTCAGATTATTGTTGAGTTTCAGCGGATACCCGCGCAGGAATTCCGCCTGATCATGCCCATAGTTGTTGTACTGATAAATATTGCGATTATCATCGCTGGACTCCGGCGACTTGAGGTAGCTGGTCACCGGCCAGTTCGGATTACCGTAGCTGATGGCGTTGCCGCGCTCACCGGCGGTAATCGAGTCGCCGATGGCCACGATGATATTGCCATAGCCGACGGGATTGATGCTATCTTCAGCGCCACTGATGCGATTGCCGGCCGAGTCTTGCACATAGGCATCGACCCGGTGCTCACCCTTGACCGTCATCGTAAATGACGCGGCATAGGGCGCGGTTCCGTCGACAATCGATTGCTGGGTTCCATTGCTCTGGGTGAGTACGAACTCGACCTTCGCGCCGGCCGGGGCATTCTGGATCGCGGCCGCCACATTGAGTTGCGGCGTCGACTGGATGTAGGGAATGCTAAAGGTATCCGGCGTCGACATGGTGCCATCGCTGTCGGGCATGTTGCCGTCGACCACCAGCATACCGTTTTCATCAAGATTTTTGCCGGGAATAGTCAGGCTAAGGGTCGCGCCCGAGGCCATGGGGATGAAATTGAAGGTGCGCGCCGCCTCGTCCTGGTTGGTCGAGAGCGTATGCAAATACTGGACCGTGACGGTGCTGGCTTGCTCATTCCAGGCCGCCAGATAATCGTGGCCCTCAACCAGCACCGTGTTAGCGCGTTGCACCGTGATATCGGGCGACGTCCAGCCGGCGAGCTCGAAGCGCGGCTGGCGCAAGGCCATGGTTTGCGGCAAGCTGATCCGGGTAGCCTCGGTGGGCCTGCTGCCCGTGACAATCGCGCCGGTCTGCGCATCGTAGGCCAGCGCTGCGGAAGCAGTGCTGATGTGGTCGGTGATGGCAGCGAAGGGCAGGGCTGATTCGGTGTTCCAGGAATCAAGAAACAGCATTGCCGTATGGCCCTGCTCATCTGCATCCTGGGCAATCACCGGCTGGTTATTGAGGGCGGCACCGGTAATCGCGGCGGCATCGCGCTGAAGCGAGGTTTGCACATCCGCAATACCGGGCAGGTTGACGGCAATCTGGCCGCCGGCCCAGATGGTATATTCCACCGTGTGTGTCTCACCGCTGCTCGGAAAGACAGCCTGCCAGGTGATACGGCTGCGCACCGCAGTATCTTCCAGAATGACCGGATCGCTGAGTTGGAGCAACTCGCCGTTTACGCTGCGGTGTTCGAGCAAATGGGCGCCGGCGGCAACCAGATTTTGTCGGCGATCGGGATCGCGTTGCAAATCGTACCAGGCTGCGATACCGCTGTCAGCGATTTCCAGCGCAAAGCGACCCGATGACTGAACCAGGAGATGACGTGCCGGCCCGTAGCCGGGATGGAGCTGCAAACCATAGGGCCGGGCGAGGTTACTGTTTGGATACGCGGCTGGATACAAAACCCAGGCCATTGCAATAAATCCGACCGCAAGCAATGGCGTCAGGATCTGAGCAGTCGTTGCCCATCGATTCGTTCGCATCCTACCACTAGGCAGGAACTGCGAAATAGCAGACCACAGACTCATACGTTTCCCCCTGGGCTGGTGTGATTTATTGGCAAGACGATGCCGATTCAAAAAACGGCGTACGACGACACATAGGCTGCAATGGAGGTCTCATATCAGCACGAAATGAGATCTGCAAATGCGCTGCTATTCAATTGTTCCGCAGTGAGCCTGGTGCTGGCCGCGCCAGAAGCCTTTTCGCCTGCGGCGGCAAGTTTTTCCTTCGTTGCGGCGGCTGTGTCGCCACAATGAAGGAAAGAAACGTCTGCTGCATACGTATAGTTATACCAATTCGGCAAGACTTTTTTTAACGTTCTACTAGCCTGTCAGTCCTGTTTCCATTTAGTACATAAGCCTTGGATTTATGGGACTTTTTGCTTCTCGGCACCTGACGATTACTGTACGCTGCGGGCCGGTAGTCTGCTCGCTGCCCGCTACGGCATCTATGGCATCGGCTGCTCGCCGCTGGCGCCGGATCTGGCTCAGGCCGAAGAGCATTGCGCTGATCTCGCTGAGCGCGGGGACGACCGAGAGAGTACCGACCAGTACGACGCCGAGGCCCAGGATGTTCAACGATGTTCAACGCTTGCGGCAAACTGCCGCCGCGTAGCGTCGCCCAGCTCAGCAACAGTACCCATATGCCACCGCCGACTTCGCCGCCGGCGGCTTGCGCTCCCGGCTCCGATGACCAGACATTGCGTCACACCCGACCGCTCGCGCTGCTGTCGAGGTGCGCACCCATTTGTTATAATGGCGCTATCATTATGCTGTTCTCGATTGTTTTGCGATTCTGCTATAGCAATACTGTTTGAGCCGTAAAGTCCATTCGGTTCTGCAATGCAGTATTCCCGGGTGCTTCGGTTCTCTGGTTTATGGTTCCCATAGGATTGCTATATTTTAAAGAGGGATCATCCGCTTGATACTGATGATACTCCTGGTTTTTGTCGTCCTGCTCGGGTTCCTGATCGGCTTGAGCGTCGGCATGGCCTTGCTGCTCCACTGGTTGCTGCCGGCAATCGGGCTGGATATGGCGTTGCTGATAGCGGTAATCGCTGTCGGACAGGCGATGCTGATGTTCGGCCGCTTCATGGGTCTGTTGCAGCCTCCGGCAATGGAGGGCGAGGGCGATTCGACAATCGTCGTGCGCGATCGGGAGTTTGATCTGCCGCGTCGCCGGCGAAAGCGGAGATAGCAACGATCGGGTGATGAACTCGGGATTTTAGAGCCTGATCTGGCTCACGAAAGGAGCAATGCGGTGCCGGTAGATCTGGAAAATTCGGTGCGGAGTGCAGCAGAAACGGTGACGGCCTACGTCAAAGATGCGGCAATTATGAAAGTTGAGACGAAGTACATCGAAGTTGGCGGGGACAGCGAGGCGCGCCTGGCCGCCAGTACGGTGATCCGGCTCGACGGCGACAGCGAAACGGTGTTGCCGATGCGCACTGGTGCCGGCGGTAGCCTCGAAGTCGATGCGGCGCTGCTCGATATCCACGAGCGCAATGTGGCCGCCGCGATCGAGTATCGTTCAAAGATGACGACGGCGCTGTTAAACCTGCTGCAATCGCGCGGGCGATGAGCCCTGGGAGCATCCCGGTGACTGTGGGCAGATGTCGGCCCGCAGCGATACCGTGCTCTCCGCCGCGTCGCCGCAGCCGTTCCGCTGCGACGCGGCATGGTTTCCGCTGGTCTGATGCTGACGTTTGCCGGTACCAAATGTATAATGCATGGAAATAAGCCAACGTATCGGGGGAGGAGGAACCCGCATGACTGCCATGATCCCGGCACGCCTGCGCGAGATTATTGTGGATTTCAAAGAAAGTGATAAACAGGAAAAACTAGATCTACTGCTGGAATTTTCCGACACAATGCCCCTGTTGCCTGACTGGCTGGCTGATCGCCATGACGAAATGAACCAGGTTCATGAGTGTATGACGCCGGTCTTTGTGCATGCCGAACATCACGCCGATGGTATGGAGTTCTTTTTCGATGTGCCGCCGGAATCACCGACGATCCGTGGCTATGCGGCGTTGCTCGCCGAGGGATTGCGTGGCGCCCGACCGCAGGAGGTCTTGCAGGTGCCGGCGGATTTCTTTCAGGAAATGGGGTTGCAGCAGGTGCTGACGCCGCAGCGTATGAACGGCATCAGTGCGGTGCTGGCGCATATGAAGCGGCTGGCAGTGCAATTTGTGGACGGCGCACATGATCAGCAGGGCTGAGTTGCCGGCTGTGGGTAGTATTTAGATCAGATGCAGATCCGGAAGCCGTGCCTCAAGCAGATGGCGCGTAACGACATTCATTACGCAGGCCGGTCGATCCAGCGCACAATGCATACCCAGGCGCCGCATGAGCGAACGACGATAGGTGTGATACGATGGTTGCGATGGTTGCGATGAACGGGCGCGACGACGAACATGCATCTGACATTGATGAGGTGCCATGAGCTGTGATCCGGTCTTTGTTCATAAAATCACGAAGATATGGTAGCGCAAGGAAGGCGCTTCGTCAAGACCCTGGTAAATCGTCAGGATATTTTCAGCCGGCGAATTGCCACGGCACTGTTGTTGTTTGCGCTGGCGGTACTGACTCTGCTGCCGCGAACGGCCGATCTTGATGATTTTTATACGATTGATGAGGCGTACCACTGGCCGGATCGGGTGACGCGCTTTTCGGCTGCACTGGCGGCCGGCAACTGGGGCAACACGTACCAGACCGGGCATCCCGGTGTGACGACGATGTGGTTAGGCAGCCTTGGGGCGCTGCTGGCCAAACCGGCCGGTGTGGCGCCGCCCGGCCCGCAAAATGATGGTGCGGCTTACTTGGCCTGGCTGCGCCTGCCGCCGGCGATTGCCAATAGCCTGGCGCTGCTGGCGGGCTACCTGTTGCTGCGGCGCCTGCTCGATCCACGGTCGGCGCTGCTGGCGGCGCTGCTCTGGGCTACCTCGCCTTTCCTCATTGCGCATAGCCGTCTGTTGCACACCGATGCATTGCTCACCAGCTTTATGACGCTGGCTGTGTTGCTGTTGCTCTATGCGCTGCTGTACGCCGAACGACAGCGGCGGCCGGCAATGATTGCCTCGGGTGTCTGCGCGGGCCTGGCGTTGCTGACGAAGACGCCGGCGCTGGCACTGTTGCCCTTCACCGGCCTGCTGCTGGCCTGGTTGTATCTGCCGGCGGGATTGGCCGGGTTGCGGCAGGCGCTCGGCGTGGGCTTGCTCTGGCTGTCGGCGGCGCTGCTGACGGTCGTGCTGCTCTGGCCGGCGCTCTGGGTCAATCCGGGGGCGGTGCTGGCGCAGGTAGCGGCTGAGATCAGCGATAATGGCCTGGAAGTGCATGGCTCGGGCAATTTCTTCTGGGGCGAAGCGCACGAAGATCCGGGCCGGCTGTTTTACCCGGCAGTGCTGCTCTGGCGCAGTGCGCCGCTGACGCTGATCGGCCTGCTGTTGCTGCCGCTGGCCCTGCGCCACCCGGCCGAGTCGCGGCGGATGCTGTCGGCACTGCTCGCCTTTGGGCTCATCTTCGGTCTGCTGATCAGCCTGGGGGCCAAAAAATTCGACCGCTACCTGCTGCCAATCTGGCCGACACTGCATATGCTGGCGGCAGCCGGGCTGGCTGCGGCCGCAGCCGGACTCTATCGGCGGATCGGGGCATTGCAGCGCATCGGTACGACGCGGTTGGTACCGGCGGCGCTGCTGGCCACGCTGGCAATTGCAGGGGCCGGGTTGCTTACAGTGCGACCATACTACCTGGCCTATTTCAATCCGCTGCTCGGTGGGAGCGCAACCGGCCAGCACGTGCTGCTGGTCGGCTGGGGCGAAGGCATGGCGCAAGTCGGCGCCTGGCTCAACCACCGACCGGATCGTGCGCAGGGGCCGACTTTTGTGCGCAATCCACCGCTCCTGGCGCCCTTCACCGATGCGCCGCTGGTCGATCTGCATCCCAATAACCTCGATTGGCCGGCGAATTATGCGGTCTTCTACATCCGCCATCTGCAGCGCGATTATCCGCCGGGGGTGGCCGAACTGGCCGCTGCCACGCCGCCGCTGCACCGGGTGCAGATCAACGGCATCGAGTATGCGACGATCCACCAGTTGCCGCGCCCTTACCAGACGCCGCATGATGCCGAGTTTGCCGGCGCTGTCGCGTTACGCGGCTTCAGCATGCAGCACGACGCGACCGGCTTGCTGGTTACGCCGTCCTGGAATATGCTTGCGGCGCGGCCCGGCGGCGTGTTTGCTTTTGTGCATGTGCTGGCACCGGACGGCAGCCGGGTCGGCCAGATCGATGTACCGATTGATGGTGGCCTGTTCAGCGAGTGGCAGGCCGGCCAGCAGTTTGCGACGCCGATGCCGGTGGCGTTGCCGCCCGATCGGTCACCGGGCAAATACCGGGTGGTGCTGGGGCTCTACGAGCCGAATAGCGGCGCTCGCCTGCCGCTCAGCCGCGGAACGGCTCTGCCGGAGGCAATCGCCGGCCCGGCGACGGTTGAACTGTTGCGTTTTGATGCACAATGACCGGGGAAAATCAATGTACGATATTTCACTTGATGCCATCCATACGACCCGCCGGCGCATCGCGCCCTATGTGCGGCATACGCCGCTGCTGCCGCTGCCGCTGCCGCTGCTGCGCGATATGCCGCATCCCAATGTGCAACTGAAACTGGAAAATTTGCAGGTCAGTGGTTCGTTCAAGGCCCGCGGTGCCTTCAATACCCTGCTGCAACTCGATTCGGCGCAGCGGCAACGTGGCGTCGTTACGGCTTCCGGCGGCAACCATGGCCTGGCAGTGGCCGCCGCCGCCCGCCACCTCGATATTCCGGCGACGGTCTATTTGCCGGCGACGGCCGACGCCGATCGGGTGGCGCGGATTGCGGCCTGGGGCGTGGAACTGGTGCAGCACGGCACGGCCTGGGACGATGCCCACGCGCTGGCGCTCGAACATGCAGAACGGGAAAACCTGGCCTATGTGCATCCCTTCGATGCGCAAACGACGCTGGAAGGCCAGGCGACCCTGGGTATGGAATTGCTCATGGATCTGCCGGATATGGACTGTGTGCTGATCGCCATCGGCGGCGGTGGCCTGATTGCCGGCATGGCGGCCGCCATTAAGCAGTTGCGCCCGCAGGTGCGCATCATCGGGGTGGAGCCGGTGGGCGCACCGACGATGAGCCACAGCCTGGCAGCCGGTCAGGTCGTCACGTTGTCCGAAAACCGCAGTATCGCCGACACCCTGTCGCCGCGGGCAGTCAGTGAGCGCACATTGACGCTGACCCGGCGCTACGTTGATGAGATCGTGCTGGTGGAAGATGCGGCGATGATCGCGGCGATGCGCCTGCTCTGGCATGACTGCAATCAACTGGTGGAGCCGGCCGGCGCGGCGGTGCTAGCGGCCCTGTTGAGCGGCGCGGTCGATGTGAGGAGTGCGCAACAGCCGGCAGCGCTGATCTGCGGCGGCAATGCGGCGGCCGAAAGCGTGTTTGCCGACTATGCCGGCCGAATAGCTTCGCTGAGCAACTCACGCACTTCGCGCAGCAGTTCATCGCGCGAATAAGCGCCTTTTTGCAGGATCAACTCGATGTCGCCGTTCAGCCGGCTGCGCTCGGCTTCGTTCAGATCGCAGGCCGTAATCACAATCACCGGAATCTTGCGCCAGGCCGGATTGCGACGCAGTTCGCTCACAAAATGAAAGCCGTCGACCTCGGGGAGCATCAGGTCGAGCAGGATCAGGGCGGGAATGTGCTGTTCCAGCCGGCTCAACCCGGCCCGGCCATCAGCCGCCTCATTGACGGTAAGACCGGCGCGCTCGAGGGTTCGGCGCATCAGGTTGCGGGTGGCTGCATCATCTTCGATTACCAGAACAGACTGGTCGGCGCTGCCGTTCAAATGCCGGCTGATGACGTTCACCAGGCTTTGCTGGTCGATGGGCTTGCCGAGGTAATCGGTAGCGCCCAGGGCATAGCCCAGATCTTCGTTGTCACTGATAGTGAGCATGATGACGGGAATTTCGCGCAGCAGCGGGTCGGCCTTGAGCGTGGCAAGGATGGCCCAGCCGTCGGTGCCGGGCATGATCACATCGAGCGTAATCACGTCGGGGCGAGTCTCGCGGGCGACGGCCAGGGCATCGTTGCCGTAGGAATGCAACACGCGGTAGCCCTGCTCGCTCAGATAACCGACAATCAGTTCAATCAGGGCCGGGTCATCGTCGATCACCAGGACGGTGGGTTGGTTGGCGTTGCCGGTGGCCGCAGGCTGGCTGAGGCGAATGGCCTGGGCCTGGGCGCGGACGGCAGCCGTATCGACCGGCAGCCAGACCTTGAAGCTGGTGCCGACGCCGGAGCGACTGCTGAGACTGATGTCGCCGCCCATCAGCTGGCAGAAACGCCGGCTAATGGCCAGGCCGAGGCCGGTACCGCCGTACTTGCGCGTCGTCGATGCATCGGCCTGGGTGAAGGGTTGGAAGAGACGCGCTTGCTGTTCGTCCGTCATGCCGATGCCATTGTCGCGGATCTCGAAGCAATAAGCGGCAGAGGGCAACGCGAGCATATGGTCGACCGGCAGTGCGTCACGGTCGGCAAAGAAACTGGTACGCAACGTAATCGTGCCCTGGCTGGTAAATTTGCAGGCATTCGAGAGCAAATTGAACAGCACCTGGCGCACCTTGGTCATATCGGCGTAGATCAGGCCGGGTTCGCCGTCCTGTTCAATCTGAAGCGTATTCCGGTTCTGACTGACCAGTGGCTGAACGGTATTGACGACATTGCCGAGCATATCGGCGACATCGAATGCTTCGATGTGCAGATCCATTTTGCCGGCTTCGATCTTGGAGATATCCAGGATATCGTTGATCAGGCCGAGCAAGTGGTGGCCGGCGGAGCGAATTTTTTCGAGGTCGGGCACAAACTCGGCGCTCCCGCTGTCGGCGCAATCTTCTTGCAGCATCTCGCTGTAGCCGATAATGGCATTGAGCGGCGTACGTAACTCGTGGCTCATATTGGCCAGGAACATGCTCTTGGACTGATTGGCGGTTTCGGCCTCTTCTTTGGCGCGCTGCAAGGCAATCTCGGTAGCGCGGCGCTCGGCAAGTTCTCGCTGGAGCGACGTGTAGAGCCGGGCGCGGCCCAGCGCCACCCCGACCTGATGGGCCGCCGCCGTCAGCGTCTCGAAGTCGTCGCTGTCGAAAGCATTCGGCTGGCGACTTTCGACGATCAGCACCCCGACAATGTGATCGCCGATTTTGAGCGGAATATCGACCTCGGAGCCGCGGTTGAGACTGGCAACATAATGTTCGGCGCGCGTGACATTGGGCGTATAGCAAAGCCGGCCACTCAGCACAGCTTCTTCGCTGATGCCGCTGCCGGGCGGCAGACGCAGGCCGGGTTCGAGATTTTCCAGGCCGATGCTGGCGCGCAGCACGCGGTCGCCGCCGGCCTCATCGATCAGAAAGACCGCCACATAGGCATACCCAAGCCGTTCATCGTGCAAGCCGGCGGCGATCCGGCGGCAGATTTCCTCCTCGTCGATCGTCGCCGCGAGGTGCTCGCCAATGCGAAAGAGCGCAGCCTGGCGCTGATTGCGGATGCGTTCGACCTGGAGTAGCCAGTCGTTTTCATCCAGCGCCAGTTGCAACTGGATCGTACGCTCGCTAACACGATCTTCGAGCGAACTGACGGTTTCGTGCAAGCGAGCATTCATCGCATTGAAAGCATCGGCGAGCACCTGAAATTCATCAGCGGTACGCAGCATAATCGGCTCATTGAAATCGGTGCGGCCGATCCGGCCGGCCGCGCCGGTCAAAATATTCAGCGGGCGGATGATGCGGCGAATCAGCACGACAGCCACGAAGACGGCCAGGCTCAGAGCGAGGCCGGCCGTGATCAACAGTACCAGGCCGATGCGCTCGCCGGTTGCAGTAAGTGTTGCGCGAACGCTTGCCAGGCCGCGATTGCTGCTCTGGCTGATCTGGCGGGTGATGACGGCAACATCCTCAGTGACGCTGCGAAAGACCGCCAGGTTGGCATTGAGTTCGCGGTCGCTGGCCGCCAGTTCATCGAAGATCCGGCGAAACTGCTCGATGTCGTCGAGCAGGGCGACTTCGCGGGCAGTAGGCGCACGTGAAAGAACGTCACGCAATTGATCAAAAACATCGCTCGCGACATCATAGGCCCGATCACTACCGGTGCGAAAGAACTCGTCCTGGGCGGCGCGCAGATCGAGCAGCAGGCTATGCGAAGCCGGATCAGCCAGATTGCTGGTAGCCAGATCGAGTTCGCGATAGACGCGGTCGAACTCCTGGTCGGGACCATCGGGACGGGCGCGGCGGGAGATATCGGTGATGGTAGCCTGGAAGGCGGCTTCGTAATCGATAAGAAGCGGGCGCAGGCGCATCATATCGCCGGCGAGAGCTTGCAGGGCGGGTTCATCGCTGCGGGCAATCAGGTCTTCCATTTCGGTCAGGTTGGCGCGGGCCTGTTCGAGGTAGCGTTGATTAGCTTCGACATAGACGCGGCGGGCACTATCGAAACCCATCGCGCGCCAGCTGGCCAGGAATTCGGCTTCGCTCTGGCGGGCGCGCAGGAACTCGGTTTCGAGCGCGACCCCGAGGTCGCGAATGCGCCCGGCATCGGCCAGGCTGCCGACGACACCGGCCTGCATATTGCGCAGGGTCAGGTAACCGAGGCTGGTACTGATCAAAGCCAGCACCAAAATCAGGCCGAGCCCGACAATCAGAGCCGCCCGCAGCGAAGCAAACCAGCGTGGCAATGAAAATATTCTGCGCATCGCATCTTTCTGCGCCGGTTCAGGCCGCATCAGTGCAAGAAATCTCATTCGCTCATAGTACCGGACTTCCACAGCCGGTGAACTTGCTCGCGCCGCAAGCGGCCCGTCTCGCCGGCAACAGCGTAGAAGCGGGCTGCTTTTTCGTCTGGCATTCCGCGCTGCCGCCGACAAAAATTTGGGGGCGATTTTTTTTGCGACTCGTCGCATTCCTTGTTATCATACCAGCGATCTATTACTCTGGCTAACCCAGGGCGGCAAGTAAAGGTTTCTTCTCGCAGAGTGGCTAGCTTTTATCGTTGTGGCGGCATGGAAGAAATTATTATCTTTTATGATCCACGAAGTGTTTCTTGTGCCATTCATAACGAAGTTTACGTGGCGAGGCCTGCGGCAGGTAGAAGGGCAAACGCTGATCGGCTGTGGTTCCAGACCTGGCCGGAAATGCAGCGGTACGTTTGCCGGAAACCGTGCAATGCCCGGCGCCTCCATATGGTTGTGGAACGTACGTACCAGGGTATGGGTTATCTGGAAGGCTGTGTTTGTCGATGGTGTGAATTAGGTTGCGAGAATGTTTGCACCGGGCTCGTGGGCGTATGGGCATGGCAAAACCGGCATAAGTGCGGAGGAAAAGCGAGATGACAGTCCTCGATGTCGACACCCTGAATATGGTACTCTCAACGCTTCGAGAGTACGCCGAACGCAAATTGACGCCCTCATTCCTGATCGAAGTCGATCACAAGGATGAGTTCCCGGCCGAGGTGCTGCGCGAGCTCTACGAGGATGTCGGCCTGCATTTGCTCTTCATTCCGGAAGAGTGGGGCGGGCTCGGCGGCGGCGCCTATGATATCTACCGGGTATCGGAGGCGATGGCGGCGATTGATCTTGGTATTGCCACGGGTGTGCTGGCAACGTTTCTGGGCAGCGACCCCATCACGGTAGGGGGCACGGAGGATCAGAAAGCGCACTGGATGGGCCGGGTTGCCGAGGAGGGCTTGCTGGTAGCCTATGGCGCAACCGAGCCGCAGGCCGGCAGTGACCTGGGTTCGTTGTCGACCAAAGCGGTGCCGGTAGAAGAAAACGGCCAGGTGGTCGGCTACAAGATCAGTGGGCGCAAGCAGTGGATCAGCAACGGCGGTGTGGCGACGATCTACACCATCCTGGCCAATGCTCCCGGCGGTCCGAGCTGGTTTGTCGTCGAGCGCGGTGCCGAAGGGTTCAGCTACGGCAAGCCCGAAGATAAGCATGGCATCCGGGCCAGCAATACGGCGGCCCTGTTCCTCGACGAGGTGTATGTGCCGGTCGACCGGCTGGTCGGCGGGGTGGAAGGCCAGGGCCTGGCGCAGGCACAGGCCGTCTTCGGTTACACCCGCCTGATGGTCGGTTCTTTTGGCCTGGGTGCGGGCTGGGCGGCGCTCGAACGCGCTATTCGCTACGCGCAGGTGCGGGTGCAGGGCGGTTCACTGCTCAGCCAGAAGCAGGGGTACACCCACAAACTGCTGGTGCCGAACGCGGTGCGCCTGGAAGCTTCGCGGGCCTACATCGAGTGGGTGGCCGAGCGCATCGACGGCGGCGAGCCCGATTTGCAGACTGAGGGCGCGGTGGCCAAGTACATGGCGACTGAGTCCGGCAACAAAGCGGCCGAAGATGCGATTCAGGCCCACGGCGGCTATGGCTACACCAAAGAATATATGGTCGAGAAGTACAAGCGGGATGTGCGAATTACCTGCATCTACGAGGGTACGTCCGAGATTATGGAGTGGACGATTGCCCGTGATCGCTGGCAGTTCCACCTCAAGAGTCGCGGCGCTTTCTACAACGACTGGGCGGCGAAGCTCGAAGCACTGGCAGTCGGCGACCCCGAGAGCGGCGCGGCTACGGCGGCGATGGCGATGCGTGCCCTCGCGCAGGTGCTGGAGCGCTGCCGTATCGACCGGCTGACCCGCAACCAGCATATCCTCTTCCGGCTGGGAGAACTGATTGCCTACGTCGAAACGGCGGCGATCTTTTCTGAGCGCGCAAGCAGCAAGCCTACGACCGCAATCAACCTCGATCAGACGACGCTCAAGGCGATGGCGCGCCTGCACGCCCGCGACGCGGCAATGAAGGTCGGCTGCCAGGGGCTGTCCTATGCCATCGGTGCCGGCCAGACCGACCCGAACCTGGCGCAGTCGCTGAACCTGCCGGGCATCTATGCGGCTCAGGCCGGCCAGATCGATGATATGAACCTGGTCAGTGCCCGGCTGGTGGAAGCCTTCCCCGAGCAGTAAATTACAGGACTTACGCAGTCGGCGTTGATGCCGGCCGCATCAGGGCTTCCCCGCTGCCGGAAGCGAATCCGACCTGGCCACGGTGCGACCGCGTAAGTCGGGTAAATAATTTGCTGGTTACCGGTAACCAGCCCTGGTGCATGCACAAAAATCAGGTGGTATGGCGCCAACGGCGGCGCCATACCTGACGTGTTTTAGTAAACTGGAGAAAAGCATATATGTCGCGTTCCCCCGATAAACTGATTGCGATTGTCGGTGTCGGGGCTGTGCTTCCCGATGCGCCGAACGCACCGACTTTCTGGCAGAATATCTGCGAGAAGCGCTATAGCATTCGGGATGTGCCGCCCGGTCGCTGGGATCCAGCCCTGTACTACGATGAAGACCATAATGCCCCCGATAAGACCTATACCAAGATCGGGAGCTGGGTGCAGGGTTTTGAGTTCGATTGGAAGCGCTTTCGCATTCCGCCCAGAGTGGCGGCGGCGATGGACGAGGGCCAGCAGTGGGCGGTGACGATTGCCGCCGAGGCGCTGGCCGACTATGGCTTCCCGGAGCGATCACTCGATACTGATCGCACCGGCGTGATCATGGGGACGGCCATGGGCGGCGAGTTGCACTACGACACTGCGCTCCGGATTGCCTTTCCGCTGTATTCGCGCTGGCTTGAGTCGGTCGGCGAGTTCCGTGCGTTGCCGGCTGATGTGCAGGCGGCGATCCTCAAGAACTGGCATACGACGATGGACGGCACGTTGCCACAGGTGACGGAAGACACGATGCCGGGCGAGTTAGCCAATATCGTGTCCGGGCGGGTGGCGAATGTGCTCAATATGCGCGGGCCGAACTTCATCACCGATGCGGCCTGTGCCTCGACGATGGCGGCTATCGACGCGGCCGTTGATCTCCTGGCCGAGCATCACTGCGACGCGGTCATCTGCGGTGGTGTCGACCGCAACATGGGTGCCTCGTCGTTTGTGAAGTTCTGCAAGATTGGTGCGCTCAGTGCCACCGGCAGCCGGCCCTTCGGCGACGGCGCCGACGGCTTTGTGATGGGTGAGGGCAGCGCCGCGTTCCTGCTCAAGCGCCTGGAAGATGCTGAACGCGACGGTGACAAAATTTATGCGGTGATCCGCGGCGTTGGTGCTTCGAGTGACGGCAAAGGCAAGGGTATCACGGCGCCCAATCCGCTTGGCCAGGTACTGGCGATCCAGCGAGCCTGGGATAATGCCGGTGTCGATCCGGCGACGGCGACGCTGGTGGAGGCCCACGGCACCAGCACCCGCGTTGGTGATGTGGCCGAACTGGAAAGCCTGGCGAAGGTCTTTAGCGGGGCCGAGCGTGGGCGGATCGCGCTGGGTTCGGCCAAGAGCAATATCGGCCACCTCAAGGCCGGGGCCGGTGCGGCCGGCCTGCTCAAGGCAACGATGGCGGTCTATCACAAGGTGCTGCCGCCGACATTGAATGCCGAGAAACCTAACCCGAGCGCCGATTTCAGTAGTTCGCCCTTCCGCCTGAACCATGAACTGCGCGCGTGGGAGCGACCGAGCGGCTACCCGCGGCGGGCCGGCGTCAGTGCCTATGGCTTTGGGGGGACGAATTTCCACATTGTGCTGGAAGAATATGAGCCGGGGATGCTCGAAAGGGAGAGGAATATGTATTCCGGAGCAAGCACCGGCAATGGCAGTAGCGCATCGGTTGCCGGCGGCGGTGCGGTTGCCGGCACGGCGCCGCCGCGCGGGATTCTGGCGCTGGGCGCTGCTTCGCCGACTGCACTGAAAGATACGCTCGATGCCCTGTTTGCCCGTGTCGGCAGTGGCTATATGCCGCCGCTTGCGTCGCCCGATCCGGCTGAACTGGCGCAGCCTGAGCGAATCGTGATCGATTTCGGCAATCACGATGAGTTGCTCGACCGGCTGAAGAAGGCGCAGAAGGCGGCCGGCTTCGATAATCCGCAAGCCTGGCGCGCACTTCAGGCACAGGGTGTCTTCCGCGGCAGCGACAAGGCGCCGGGCAAGATCGCTTTCCTCTTCCCCGGCCAGGGCAGCCAGTACACCAATATGGGTCGCCAGCTGGCCGCCTTCTCGCCGGCTGTCGCGGCTGTGTTTGAAGAAGCCGATACGGTGATGACGCCCATCCTGGGCCGCCCACTCACTAGCTATATCTTCGTCGATGCCGATGACCCGGCGGCGATGAAGCAGGCCGAGCGCGACCTGATGCAGACGGCGATTACGCAGCCGGCAATGTTGACTATCGATACGGCGATTGCGACCTTGCTGGCCGAGTACGGCTTTCGCCCGGATATGGTGATGGGCCACTCGCTTGGCGAGTATGCCGCGCTGATCGCCGCCGGGATTATGCCCTTCGCGCACGCGCTTGAAGCCGCCGCCGCCCGCGGCAGTGAGATGACCAGGGTCAGCATGGATGACAATGGCTGGATGGCGGCGGTGATGGCGCCGCTCGATGTGATCCAGCAGACGCTTGACGAAATCGACGACTATGTGGTCATCGCGAATATCAATAGCTATAGCCAGTGTGTGATCGGCGGCAACAGCAAGGCGGTCGAGGAGGCCATCAATCGCTTTGTGCAGAAGGGCTTTCAGGCTATGCGCATTCCGGTCAGCCATGCTTTTCATACCCGGATCGTGGCGCCGGCCAGTGGCCCGCTGCGCCAGGTGCTGAACCGGCTGAGCATTTCGTCACCGCAACTGCCACTGGTGGCCAACGTCACCGGCGAGTTGTACCCGACCGGCGTCGAGCAGATCAAGGATATTCTCGAGCAGCAGATTGCCTCGCCGGTGCAGTGGATCAAGGGTCTGGAAACGCTCTATGCCAACGGTGTGCGCACTTTCGTCGAAGTTGGCTCGAAGAAGGCGCTCAAGGGCTTTGTCGATGATGTATTGGGCAAGAAACCCGACGTGGTCTCGCTGTTCAGCAACCATCCCAAGTCCGGCGATCTGGCCAGTTTCAACCATGCGCTCTGCGGGCTCTACGCCGCCGGCTATGGCCTGTCGGCCGCCGCGCCGGCGCCGGTGCCCCAGCCGATGGCCAGTACACCGGCGCCAACGCCCGCGCCGGCCCCGGCCCCGGCTCCGATGCCGCAGGCCGGCAGCAATGGCTATGCCAATGGCAGCAGCAACGGCCAGAATCCGGCGATGGGTGATATCGGCCAGTTGCTGGCTCAGGCGATCCAGTCGGCACTCCATCCACAGGCCGGCAGCGGCCCGCGCAGTAACGACCGCAACGATCCGCCGGCCGGCTCGGTGGTGATCAGTGGTACCGGCCTGGGCTTGCCCGGCGCCGAAAAGCCGATTATGGATCCCGACAATGCGTTGCGCATTTTGCACGGCGAGCAGTTTGTCGACCTGATCCCCGAGCGCTTCCGCAAGCGTATGCTCGACAAGCATATTACCCGGCTGGTCAAGTCGGAGGATGGCGGCGGGCGCTTCGAGACCATCAGCGATCCGGATGCGGTGATTCGCCTGGCCGGGCGGCCCGGCCATTTCGACCTGGTCGAAGAATACGGCGTGCCGGCCAGGCTGGTTGAGGCGCTGGACACGACGACCCAGCTGGCGATGGCGGCGGGCATCGATGCGCTACGCGAGGCCGGTATTCCGCTGGTGCAAACTTATCGGCGCACGACGACCGGCAAGGATTTGCCGGATCGCTGGATGCTGCCCGAATCGCTGCGCGACGAAACCGGTGTGATTTTTGCCAGTGCCTTCCCCGGCTACGACCAGTTGACCGACGAGTTCAACCGCTACTACACCTTTGAGAGCCGGCGCCAGCAGATCGCGGCGCTGGAAGATCTGCGGCGCTACACGACGGATGCGACCACGCTGAGCGAGATCGAGCGGCGCATTGGGGTGCTGCGCGAGCAACTCGAGCGCGAGCCCTACCAGTTCGAGCGGCGCTTCCTGTTCCGCGTGCTGGCCTTCGGGCACGCCCAGTTCGCCGAGTATATCGGCGCCCGTGGACCGAATACTCAGGTCAATGCGGCCTGCGCCAGCAACACCCAGGCCGTCGCCATCGCCGAAGACTGGATCCGCAGCGGGCGCTGCCGGCGGGTGCTGGTGGTCAGCGCCGATAATGTAACCAGCGAGGCTATGCTCGATTGGATCGGCGCGGGTTTCCTGGCCACCGGTGCCGCCGCGACCGACGACCGGGTCGAGGAAGCGGCACTGCCCTTCGACCGCCGCCGTCACGGTATGCTGCTCGGCATGGGCTGCTGCGCGATGGTGCTGGAGAGCGAAGACGCGGTACGCGAGCGTGGTATGCGCGGCATTGCCGAACTGCTCAGCAGCGAGACGCTCAATAGCGCCTTCCATGCTACCCGGCTCGAAGTCAACCATATTGCCGGCGTGATGAACAAGCTGATTACGGCGGCTGAACGGCGTTTCGGCATCAACCGCTATGTGATCGCTCCGCAGACGGTGTTTGTTTCGCACGAGACCTACACGCCGGCGCGCGGCGGCAGTGCGGCCGCCGAAGTTACGGCGCTGCGCCATACCTTCGGCGACGCTGCCGGCCAGATCGTGATGACCAATACCAAGGGCTTCACCGGCCACCCGATGGGTGCCGGCATCGAGGACGTGATTGCGGTCAAGATCCTTGAGCATAGCCTCGTGCCGCCGGTGCCCAATTTCAAAGAAGTTGACCCGGAGCTGGGTACGCTGACGTTGAGCCGCGGTGGGCGCTACCCGGTGCAGTATGCCATTCACCTGGCGGCCGGCTTCGGCTCGCAGATCGCGATGACACTGACCCGGCGCGTGCCCGGTTCGCTCGACCGCGTCGATGATAAGTTGCGCTACGACCACTGGCTGGCTGCCATCAGCGGCTATGACCGCGCCGAGACCGAGGTTGTCAAGCGCAATCTGCGCGTCAAGGCGCAGGGTGCGCCGACCCGCGCGCCGGCGCCGAGTGTCTGGCAGGCCGGTACCGGCCCGATGCTGCGTGCCGCCGCGCCCGGCACCGATTTCGGTGTGCCGGCCCAGCCGGTCGCCCGCCCGACACCGGTTTATACCCCGTCGCCGGCACCGGAACCCGCGCCGGTCGCCAGTGCGCCGCCACCACCGGCGCCGGTCGCCAGTGCGCCGCCACCACCGGCGCCGGTTGCGAGCCCGCCGCCGGCCGT
>DAOTUJ010000072.1:0-24194 GCA_034437175.1 Chloroflexaceae bacterium
GAGGGTCGCAGAGGGTTCTAACCGCAGAGGACGCAGAGGACGCAGAGGGTCGCAGAGGGTTCTAACCGCAGAGGACGCAGAGGGTCGCAGAAAGTTCTAACCGCAGAGGACGCAGAGGGTCGCAGAGGGTTCTAACCGCAGAGGACGCAGAGGGTCTGAAACTTATAGCTTGTTCACCATTCGCGTGATGCCATCCTTCAAGTGCAAGACATTGAAATTGATAAGCAAGCCGAGCTTGATGTCACTCAACTTCAAATATGAAAGCACCTGTGCTTTGTGCAAGGGCAGAATCTCATTTACCGCCTTTAACTCAACAACGACTGCCTCGGCGACCAGGAGATCCAGTCGGTAACCCAGTTCAATTTCAATACCCCTGTACAGCACAGGCAACACAACCTGCCGACGTACTGCAATATTGCTTGTCTGAAGTTCGTAAAACAGACAGCCTTCATAGGCATTTTCCAGCAATCCTGGTCCCAGTGCGGTATGCACCCGCATCGCCGCCTGCACAATCTGGCCACTGATCTGGTTGAGTTGCACTGAACCCTCCTCAAGCATCGGCCGTTTCGATTAAGGAATAGTATAGCGGCCAGGAAGGTGTGCAAACAGCGAGAGAAGCGAGAGGATCCGGTAAAAACCCTCTGCGTCCCTCTGCGGTTAAAAAAATCTTACTGCGCCTCCAGCATCTCGACCGCAAACAGCTTTTCCGCCGGGAAGCCCAGCTGCACCGCGCAGCCCGGCGGAAAGCGCTGCCCGGCGGCGTAGTCGCGCACCCGCACTTCCAGCTCGCCCACACAGACGACGTATTCGTGGTATTCGCCGCGATACAGGGCTTCGCGGGTCACGCCGGGCAAGGTATTCGGCCCCGTGCGCCCGCAGAGCTCGATGTCTTCCGGGCGGATCGCAAATGTTGCCGGCCCGGCGGCATGGCCATGCGAGCAGACTTCCAGCGGCCCCCAGGCCGTCCGCAGGCAGCCGCCACAGAGCTCGCCCGCCAGAAAAGTCGACACGCCCACAAAGCGCGCCGCCGCCACCGTCGGCGGGCGCCGGAACAGCGTTTCCGGCGCGGCACAGGCCACGATCCGCCCCTGGAGCAACAGCGCCGTCCGGTCGGACATCGCCATGGCCTCGGCCAGGTCGTGCGTTACCAGGATGCTGGTGATGCCCAGTTCGCGCTGGATGCGCCGCACTGCCTCCTGCAAATTCAACCGCACGGCCGTGTCCAGGCTGCTGAAAGGCTCGTCGAGCAGCAAGACTCGCGGACGGGTGACGAGCGCGCGGGCCAGCGCCACCCGCTGCTGTTCGCCGCCCGAAAGCTGGGCCGGGAAGCGCCGCTCGAAGCCCGGCAGTCCGACCAGTTCGAGCATGCGCGCCACTTCGGCGCAGATCTCGCGGCGGCGTATGCCCTGCACCCGCAGCCCGAAACCGATGTTGTCGGCGACGCTCATGAAGGGGAACAGATAGGCCTTCTGGAACATCAACACCGCGGCGCGCTTGTTCGGCGGCAGCGCCAGGATCGACTGCCCATCCAGCAAAATATCGCCCTGCGTCGGCACCTCGATGCCGGCAATCAGCTTGAGCAGCGTCGATTTGCCGCTGCCCGAAGGCCCGAGTAACGCCAGCATCTCGCCCGCTGCCACTGTCAAATTGATATCGGCGACTACCGGCGGGTCGCCGCGCCGGTAGCCGGCCGAAATATCGTTGAATTGGATCGTCATAGTTTTTCTGGCTGCGCCAGGGGCGTTTTCGCCTGCGGCGACATTGTTTCTGGCTGCGCCAGAGGCTTTTTCGCCTGCGGCAGCATGGAAGTTACTGTTCTTTTTCTTTCATGCTGGCCGCAAGCGACCAGCATGAAAGACTCCTTCAGTTTCTCTGGTTTCTGGCAGCTTTGCTGCCAGAAACCAGAGAAAAAACGTTAAGTACCGCGCTGCCGCAGGCGAAAACGCCCGCTGCGGCGCGAGCAACATCTAATACTGCTCGATGCGGGCACCGCCACTCTCGGCGCTTAAATAGCGTGTAGTGGCGGCGATGATGATGATCGGCGGCAGTACGAAGAGCAACGATAGGATGGCGATGCTGTTCAGGTTGCCGCCGGAAACTGCCGAAAACAACAGGATCGGCAGGGTGATTACCCGCCCGCCGCCGATCAGCAGCGTCAATAAATACTGGCTCCAGGATATCAGAAAGGCGAACAGTGTCGCTACCACCACGCCCGGCAGCACCAGCGGCAGCGTCACCTGCACGAAGATCCGCAGCGGCCCGGCGCCCAGCGCGCGCGCCTGGTGCTCGTAGTTTACATCGTAGCGCGCAAACACGCTGCTCAAGGCGAAGACGGTGTAGGGCAGCACCGGCACCAGGTGCACCAGCGTCACGCCCAACCAGCCGCCGGCCAGTCCTAGCCGCAAAAAGAGAATATTCAGGCCCATGCCGATGGCCACCGGCGGCACGACGGTCGGCAAGAAGATCAGCAGCGTGATCAGGCCTTTGCCGGGAAACTGGTACAGTCCCAGCACCCGCGCCGCCGGATAGCCCACCAGCAGCGAGAGCAGGCAGGCAAAACCGGCGATGCCCAGGCTCTCGCCCAATGCCGCCAGCGTGCGCGGATCACTCAGCACCCGCAGGAAGGGCTCGACCGTCCACTCGCGCGGCAAGACCTGCGGGTAGAACCAGCGCGTTGCAAAGGCATGCAAAATGAAAATGGCCAGCGGCGCCAGCAGCAGCACATAAACCACAAAGGCAATCAGCAGGCGGCTGAATTGCAGCGTCGAAGGGCGTTGCCCGGCCAGCCGGTCTCTCGTAAGCACATTCATCGGCCCACCTCGCGCCGCGCCGCCAGCAAACGCGCTGCAATCGCCACCGCGATCACCACCAGCGCCATAATCACACTGATGGCCATGCCCTCGGCGCGGCTGCGCAGATCCGGGTTCTGGAAGAATTCCAGCGCCAGCACCGAGAGCATGCGCGGGAAGCGTACGCCGAGCAGCGCCGGTACTTCGTAGGCACCGAAGACAAAGGCGAAGACCAGCAGCGAGCCGCCGATCAGCCCCGGCAGCACCAGCGGCAGCGTCACATAGCGCAGCCGCTGCCGGAAATTCGCCCCCAGATTCTCGGCCACCAGGTCCAGCGCCGCCGACTGGCTGCGCAATATCGCCAGCAGGATCAGCATCAGGAAGGGCACTTCTTTGCTGACGTAATCGATGATGATGCCGATGCCGTAGCGATCGCGGATGAGCACCGGGAAATCAGCGGGCGCGTCGATCAGGCCCAGCGCGGCGGCGATGCGCGCCAGCAGGCCACTCTGCGCCAGCAGCAAACTGATGCCGATGGCCCAGACCAGGTGCGGAAAGGCCAGGTTCAACTGCAGGCCGAACAGCGTCAATGCGCCCGGTCGCCGCCGCCCGCCGGTGAGCAGCACCGTCAGCAATAGCGCCAGCAGCGCCGAAAGGATCGTCGAGGCCCCGCTGACCCAGAGCGAAAACCAGAGCGCCGGCCAGAACTCGCCGGCCGCCACCGATGGGCCGACCAGCACATTCCGATACGCCGCCAGGCTCACATTCTGCCGGCCAATCACCGTCAGGTAGCCAAAACTCTGCGCCAGCCCATACACTACGCTGGCGCCGAACAGCGCCGCAATCAGCGTGAGTGCCGGTGCGAGGGAGATACCGATAGTGAGCGTTTTTTTCATAACCTGGTTATGGTTTCGCAAACTTTCGCCTGCGGCAGCGTGGAAGAACACTTCTTTTTCATTCCTTTTTCGGCTACGCCGAAAAAGGAATGAAATTTGTGAGCCGGTTCGCCGATTTGTTTCTGCATTGCTGCCAGAAACCAGAGAAACTGAAACGTGCTTCCTTTCGTAATGGTCGCCTGACGCCAGCATGAAAGCAAAAGAAAAGGAACTTCCATGCTGCCGCAGGCGAAAAAGTCCCTGGCACGGCCAGCAGCACTGCCGCAGGCGAAACAAGCCCTGGCGCAGCCGGCAGCAAACGCCGACTGCGCAAGTCAATTGCTCGCGATCAGCACGTTTTGCCGCCATTCCTGTTCAACCAGGTTCTGGTATTCGGCGGCCGAGTCGCCGACCAGCGAGCGCGCCAGATCCTCCGGCGGGGTAGCGGCTGCGCCGAGCTGGGCCGCGGCGACTTCCAGTGTGGCGACGTCTTCCGGATCTTCGACGCGCGTCACGTCGATGCCGAAGCCCAGGCCAAAGCCGTTCTCCGGCAAGATCTGGGCGGCTTGGAATTCCGGTTCGAGGATCAGGTTGGCCAGCACCAGCGCAGCAGCTTTGTTCGGTGCGTTCTGCGGGATCGCCAGGTAGTTGAAATCGCCGATCATATAGTCGTCGAAGACGAAAGCCCGCGCTGTTTCCGGCAGCAGCCCTTCACGGATCAGCGGGCCGGCGCCGGCGATGGCCTGCGTGATACTGAAATCGATCTCGCCATTGGCGAACAGGCTGTGCAACTCGTTCTCGTCGGCCGGATATGTCTCACCCTCGCGCCAGAGATAGGGCTGCATGCCGTTCAAATAATCCCAGAGCTGCGGCGAATGGGTATCCCAGAGTTCCTGGTCGAACTCCAGCCACTGCTCGGCATCGCCGCTCAATTCAAACAACGCGCCCTTGACGAAGCGCGTGCCCTGAAAGGCGCCCGGTCCCGGCGCGATGTAGGTAAAGCGGCCGGGATTGGCCTCGGCCCACGTGCGCAATTCGGCATAGGAGCGTGGCAACTCATCCACGCTCATGCGCGCCGAGTCGTAGATGAACTGGAACTGCGCCGAAGACCAGGGGCTCTCCAATTCGCCAATCGGCTCGCCGAAATCCAGGTTCACCGCCGGATTGTCCCAGTCGACCAGCCGGCTATTGGGCATGCTGCGCGCCCAGCCGTCGAAAAGCATATCGGCCTGCTTCAGCGAGAGAAAGTTCTCGCCATTGATCCAGATGATGTCGACGGCACCGGGATCGGTGCCGGCCTCTTTTTCGCTCAGCACCTGGTTGACGACTTCGACCGTGTCGGCGACCGGCACCCGGTTCAGCGTGATACCGTAGCGTTCCTGCAGCGCCCGGCCGTAAAAATCATCGACGTAGCGATTGATGCTGTCCGAGCCGCCCCACATATACCAGTTGATGCTTGTGCCGCGGGCGGCTTCCAGTACGCCCTGCCAGTCGTTGACATCGATTGCGGTAGCCGCTGCCGCTGCCTCGGGCGCAGCCGGTGCCGCAGGTTCGGCTGCCGGCGGCTGTGGAGCCGCCGCACCACAGGCCGCCAGCAGCAACCCCAGGATAGCGATAAAACTCAGTCGTAGCAGATGTTTTTGCATACCTATTCCTTCCATTTATTGCGTTTGTTTGGGCGGCTTCGCCGCCCAAACAAACGCAAAAGACATATCTTCCACACTGTCGCAGGCGAAAAAGCTCCTGGTGCGGCCGGCATCAACGCCGACAGCCTGAGTCGTATTAGTCGCCGCTGGTCGCTCGCTGCGACGCACCAGACTGCGGCGGGGCAGCGAAACGGTAGCGCAGATAGGCCGGCAGTTCACGCTTGATGGTCGGCAAGGTTTCACGCATGAAGGTATCGGCCACTTTGCCGACCGCATTCGAGAACGTCGGGTAGGGATAAACCAGCTTGTAAATCTTGTAGAGCGAAATATTCGCGGTGATGGCCATCGTAAAGAACGAGAGCATCTCCGAGGCCCGCGGCCCGACGATGGTCACCCCCAGGATGCGCCCACTCAGCCGAATGGCATCGACGATGATGAAGCCCTGCTGCACATAATCGGTGTAGCCGCGATCAACATCCTTCAGGTCGATGCGGATGCGCTTGATCAACTCGGGATGGAATCTGGCCCCGATTTCCTCCGGCGTCATGCCGACGCTGGCGACTTCCGGGTCGCTGAAGGTGGCACTGGGAAAGAGCGGCTCGGGGCCGCGCGCCGGCAGGAAGGGAAAGGCGATCCGCTGCACCACCCGCCGGCCCTGGGCATTCGCTGAATGAGTAAAGTGCGAAGTCGGCGTCACATCGCCAATCGCATAGACCCCCGGCAGCGTGGTTTCGCCCCAGGCATTCACCAGAATGCCGCGTTTCGCGTCGACCTTCACTCCGCTGTGCTCCAGGCCCAGCTTGTCGATGTTGCGTACCCGGCCCACCGCCAGCAGCACCCTATCGACATTGCCGACGGCAACCGGCATGTCACCGCTGTTGATGTGCAGCGTCTCGCTTGCCTCGTCATAGGAACTCGGCGTAGCCCGGTAATGCACCTGAATGCCGCGCTCACAGAGTGCATTGTGCAAAGCCTGAGACGCCTCCGGAATATTCGGCGAAAGCACGCGTGCGCTGCGAGTTATCACCGTAACCTGGCTGCCTAGCTTGTGAAAGGCGAAAGCCATTTCCATCGCAATCACGCCGGAGCCGATGATGGCCAGGTGCCGCGGCGCGGTCTCCTGCTCGAACAGGCTCTCGTTGGTCAGCGTGCGGTCGACCGGCAGGCCGGCGATGTCGAGATGGCGTGGGCGCGAGCCGGTGGCAATCACGATGTTATCGGCGCTGAGCTGGCGGCGGGTGCCGTCGTTCAGCTGCACATCGAGCGTCTTCGGCCCGCTGAAGCTGGCCCAGCCCAAAATCAGTTCCAGGTTCTCGGTATGGCCGACGTGCTCGGTTTCGGTGTCGCGCAGCGCGTTGCGACGTTCCTGCACCCGCGCCAGAATATCGTCCGGTGCCAGTCGGCCTTCGTGCTCATTCACCAGGTGGATCAGCGTCTTCGAGGGCACACAGCCGACGTTGGTGCAATCGCCGCCGACGAAGCGACCTTCGACCAGGGCCACCTTGCGGCCCAACGCCGCCAACCCGATCGCTACCGTCAAACCACCCGAACCGGCGCCAATCACTATCGTCTGGTAAGTGTTCATTAGAAAATTCCTTTAATATTTCAAGTTCGTTTGCCCTGACGGCAATGCCGCCGGTGCAAACGAAGCATGGGCTTAACCAACACGATTTACGTAGTCACCCCGCAATCAGGCCGGATTCGCCGCCGACAGGGCGGAAAAACCGTTTCAATTCGTTTGATTTTGCGGCTTTGCCGCAAAATCAAACGAAAAAGAAGGGTTCTTCCTTGCTGCCGCAGGCGAAAAAGCCCTTGATGCGGCCAGCATCAGCGCCGACTGCGTAAGTCCTGGAACTAACCAGCCACCGGCGCTTCGCCGTCGGTCGCAGTCGCCGCATCGCGGCGCGTCTCACGCTGCTTCAGGTAGCGCGAGAAAGCCAGGCTGGCCACAAAAATGACTGCCGAGGCAAACAGCGACCAGGGATTGAATTCGGGGCGGAAATCGCCCACCAGGATGCTGTCGAGCGAGACGGCGGCACCGGCCAGGACGAAGGTTATCGTGCCGGGGATCGAGCCCAGAATGGTTGCCAGGATGAAGGGAGTGTAACGAATTTTCAAGAAACCGGCAAGATAGTTGACAAGGTCGTAGGGCAGAAAGATGAAGCGCATAATCAGGATGGTCTCGAAGCTGTTGCGGCGCATCCGCCCGGCATAGCTCTGGACGAGGCCCTCAGACTTGCTTTCGTCGATCACATCGTTGCCGAAGAAGCGACCGAGCATGTAGGCAATCGTGGCCGAAGTGTTGGCGGCGATCACGGTGTAAATCACACCCAGTACCGGGCCGAAGATCGCCCCGGCCGAGACTGTCAGCACGATGGCCGAGAAGAACAGCAACGGGCGGATGGCGTAAAGCAGCAGGTAAATCAGCGGGCCGATCGGTGTCTGCATCAAGCGAATGAGTTGCTGTAGCGCCTCACCCAGCGACAGGTTATTGGCATTGATGTAGGCATAGGCACCGCCAATCATGGCCAGCCAGAGGCCGGCGGCAGCCAGTTTTTGCCAGTGACGCGACAGGAACGAAGCAGGCATGGTAGTCTCCCCATTGGTATCGGAAACGCTCCCCGGTTGTTGAACAATATTCGGCTGGTTCATGATCTTTTGCTCCTCATCAGGGCACTCGGCGGCGACGCGCCGGATTGGTTTTGTTTGCTCAGGCATGAGTATAGTGAAATTTGCGCTGCCAAACGTGAGTTTTCATACATTACGGATTTTTTCGCCTGCGGCAGCAAGGAAGGGAACTTCTTTGTCATTCGTGCTGGCCGCAAGCGGCCAGCACGAATGACATTGCAACTACTTCTTTTATCAAGGATACAATCTGAATCTAACAGGCGGCTTGCGAAAGCATAACGGTTTACGACGAGTGTCGTAAACCGTTATGCTTTCGCAAGCCGTTATCAACTCGTAACAGATAAAGGTGCGTTGATGTTTGGCGGCTACGCCACCAAACATCAACGCACCTTTATCTGTTACGAGTTGGTTGGATGCAATTCGCAGATAAAGGGGTTCGCACCGGGTGCGTAGCTGACCTCGCCTGGTGCGAGCAGCAACGGGCGCTTGAAGAGGGTCGCCGCCGGGGTTTCCACCGGGAACACATGCACTTCATTGATCGCCAGGGCCAGCTGGTTGATGCCGTTAACACCGCCTTCGCCCTGGAGCAAGTCGGCAACACCATTGCCGTCGCTGTCGCTGCCGTTCAGCAGACCATCCAGCAACCCGGCTGCCTCATCGATGAAGGGCCGCGCCTCTTCGACCGTATCGGCGGCAAAGACTTTCAGTACCAGGTCGATGGTCTCGTTCGTGACGGCCAGGCTGTTGCGGCTGTTCGCAATCACTTGCTTCGAGTGAAACAACTGATCGCTGGTCAGGCCGACATCGCGCGGCAATTGTTCCATAATCGCAATCGTTGTCTCCAGGTGCCCACGCACGCCGATGTCGTCGCCGGGGTTCTGGATCTGGCCGTCGCCGTCGAGGTCACCATAATGGACGCCGTCGGCGCCGTCGAGAATATTGATCACATGTTCGGCGTGGCGGCGTGCCTCGCTGAGATCGCCGGCGGCCAGGCTGTCTGCCGAAAACTGGCGATGCTGCTGTGCCACCAGGGTCTGCTCCTCGGCGCCGAACACGGCGCCTTTGCCGGCAGCGCCCTCAGCCGCCAGCAAATCCACAATCCGGCTACCGGCATCAACCAGCAAATCGCCGCTATACACCAGCGACCGGCTCGGCGCCGGGGCCACTTCCTCAGCGCGCTCCAGGCTGATCACCAGGCGATCATATTCAGTGAGCAAGCTCTCGGCATGACGCCCGCTCAAGACGGCATGATGATTAAACAGCGGCACATCGCCCAGCCGCAGCACATTTGCCCCGTCGTCGCTGACCAGCCAGGCATCATAGCGAAAGCCCGGCGGCGGCGCATCAATCCGGCTGAGTTGCAGCACATAGTCACCGGCTCGCGCATCACGATTATTGGCGAAGCGCAGCACACCTCGCCGCCCGGCGATCGTTTCAGTCACGGACGCCGGTGCCGGCAGATCGCTATTCTGCGCCAGCAGTGGGATCGCCGCCATGGCCAGGGCATGCTCGTAGGCCGCCAGAATATGTTCGCCGCTCTCATCAGCATCAACCAGGCGGTTCAGTTGTGCCTGCAATTCGCTCACCAGCGGCTGCGCAACACCGACTTCATCGGCGGCCAGGATGCGCTGCGCAGTAGCGAAGGCCGCATTCAGCCCATCAATCGCCTGGTCGAGCGCGCTGAGCGCACCCTCGGCGTGATACCGACGCTCTTCCGTCATTTCGGCCTCGGCCAGCGCCGCCCGGATCGTTTCGCGGCCGGTCAGCAGGTAGCGCCGCACCCCGAAGCCGTCGCCGGGGTTCTGGGCCTGGCCATCGCCATCGAGATCGCCGAACACCAGGCCGTCTTCGCCATCCAGAATATTGACCACGTGTTCAGTATGGCGTTTTGCCTCGGCCAGATCGGTGACGGCCAGCGACTCCAGCGCAAAACCGACATGATCCTGGGCCACCCGCGCCTGTTCCAGGCCGCCGACCAGCAGCGGGCTACTCTCGGGTGCCGCAACCAGCAACTCGCGCAGTTTCTCGCTGTAGCCCTGCGGCAACTCACCGAGATAACTGATCCGGCTGCCGGGAATCACCGCCGGCACATTTTCCGGCTCGATGCTGATGATCACCTGGCTATCGGGACCGATCAGCGGATCTTGCAAACTGCCGCGGGCCTGGATCACGCCGCGCTCGATAGTCAGTGGCCCGGCATTGCGTGTGCCGCCCGCAGGGCTGCGAAACCAGAGAAAGTAGCGTGTACCGGCCGGCGGCTGCGGCACCCGTTCGAGAAACAGCGAAAACTCGCCGGCCACCAGCGACGCATTATCGGCAAATTGCACGCTGCCAAACTGGTTTGCCGGCGGCGCAACTTCCGGTGACGGCGTCACTGCGGCAGTTGGCGGCGGCGCCGGTGCCGGATCCACCGCAATCGTCGCCGTCGGCTCGACCGGCGCCGCAGTTTCCGGTAGAATTTCTGTTGCTATCGGCGCTTCCGTGGCGACTGCCGGCGGCGCCGTCGGCAACTCAGCCACCGGATCCTCATCACCGCCATTCAGCGCAAAGAAGCCCAGCGCGAGGATTATCAGCATCGCCAGGCTCCCCAGGCCGAAGATCATCAGATTGGGCCGGTGCTCGTGCTCGCGGGCAGGCACCTGCAGACCGGTCGGCGTCGGATCGGCAGGCGGCGGAGTCTGGGAACGTTCAACAGGTGTTGTGTCTCCAGCAATCGTCGCATCGGTGGCGGTAGTTATCGGCTCACGGACGACCACCGTCTCACGGGGCAGTGCGGCCGACGGCGCCCCGGCGCGAACACCGCGAATAGCAAGCAGAAACTCATCGGCCGACTGGAATCGCTGATTGACATCTTTTTGTAGTGCCTGCTCAATGATGGCGACCACCGGCTCAGGCAGGTCGGGCTGCATCTCGCGCAGCGGCGGCAGCGGCTCATTGACCTGCTTCATAATCACGGACAGCGGCGTATCGCCGGTGTAAGGCACCCGCCCGGTGAGCATCTCGTAGCACACGATGCCCAGGCTATAGATATCGGCACGCCCGTCGACGCGCTGGCCCTGCACGGCTTCCGGGCTCATATAGGCCGGCGTCCCAAGCACTGAGCCGCTCATCGTCATCGTCGCATCACTGAGCAAGCGGCCGATACCGAAATCGGTAAGCACCGCCTCGCGACAGGCCTCGTCACGGAAGAGCACATTACTGGGCTTGATATCGCGGTGGATCGTGCCGCGCCGATGGGCATAAGCCAGCGCATCGGCGAGTTGCTCCATGAGCGCAAGCACCTCATCAACCGGCAGCGCGCCGCGTTCCTGCAAATAGGCGCTCAGCGTCTTGCCCGGCACATAATCCATCACCATATAATAGTAATCAGCATCGAGATCGAAATCGATGACGTGGACGATGTGCGGGTGATGCAACTGGCCGAGACCGCGCGCCTCACGCTTGAATCGCTCGACAAAGCTCTCGGAGCCGGCCAGGTGATCGTGCAGCACCTTGATGGCGACCTGGCGCTCGATAGTTGGCTGCACGGCTCGGTACACCGAGGCCATGCCTCCCTGCCCCAGGTATTCAACCAGTTGATATTTGCCGAGCGTCCGGCCCGTGAGTTTCATAGCGTATGATCCTTCACACGTGTCTGAGGCAGAGAAGTCGTCGCTAAAAAACGTTGTACAATAGTGAACGCATAAAAGTCCCGACCTTCGAGCAAACTTGTGAAACTAGGCATAATGAATCTGACTTCAGTGTACCATCGGTTATTCTGATCCGGCAATAGGGCTTAAGCAGGGGAAATGCCGCAATATTGCTACTACTGTCAATAGTTTATTGCAATTGCAACCCGGTGGGAACTTGCGATCATTGCGGTAGTACAGGGCGTCAACAAATCGATCCTCCAGAAGCGCCCCTACGCCGCCCCATTTTCGGCCGCAGTCAGCAACTGCTCGAGTGCAGCCAGATCCACGGCAGCGAGCACGGCGCGATGCAACTGCTCGAGTTGCTGCGGCTCACGGATCGTACGCAACCGGCGCACCGTGATCGCCGGCACAGCGGGAAAACGTGCAATAATCGCATCTTCGACCATTTGCTGCAGCGTATCGATGAAGCGCTGCTGTTCCAGCGCCGCCTTCAATGCCGCTTCGCGTTGGGCCGAATCGGCTTCGCGCTGCGCAAACTCGGCTTCGCGCTGCGCAAACTCCACCAGCTTATCTTCCAGCAAGTAGGAAATCAGATCACTGCCCATCAAACGCTCCTTTGTAACCAGGCGGATAAAGCGCTCCGTACTGAACAAGGGCTCAGCAAAGATCCCCAATGCCGCCAGCAAATCGCCCTGGGCCGGCGATGGCTCGCGTGCCAGCAGCCGCCGGGCTGCCTGTTCAACCATCTCGGCGGTAGCACCGTTCAACAGTGGCAAGAGCGCCATCCAGCCCGGACGCCCGCTCGCCATCGCCTTGCTCGCATCCTGCTCCCACAGGCGCAGGCAATGCAAGCGGATCGACCAGCCGCCCGGCAACGTCGGCGCCTGCTCCAGCATATCACCCACATCGTCGCCTGGGTTCAGATAGATGATACTGACCAGAATCGGTCGCTCGGCATAATGCTGGCCCAGCCATGTCGCGTAGTGCAAGACCCGCCAGAGCAACTGGGGATCGGTATAGCCCTGCCCCTCGATCAGGTGCAGAAACGTCCGGCCATCGCCATCGCGCAACCGCAGCACAGTATCGAGGCTGGTTGCACCTGCCGGGAGCTGTAACGTCTCGACGCCAATCACCTCGCCGGCCGGCGCATCCAGCAGCGCCAGCAGATCCTCGGGGCAGAGCTTCGTCAAACGCTTGAGCGGCACGTCGGTTTTCATCGTTCACCCTGGTTGGAATGCATCTGGCTGTATTGTACCACCGGCGTAGTGCTCTTCGAGCGGATCACAAATTTGCGTTGAGGAGTTGAAAGTCTTCTGGAGCATCATCGGGCCAGTGATCGCTCTTATAACGGTTGCAGGCGGTACAGGCGTATACCAGATTATCACGTTCATTGCTGCCACCGTGCACCTGTGCGCGAAATTGGCTGATCGCCAGTTCATTGCTCACAAACATTGCGGTTTCGCCAGTCACCGGTGACCGTTGTCTGACGGAATGGACTCTGCCATAGCGCCCGGCTCTGGCGCACCTGCCGGGCGATACGGCTCCTCGCGGAGCAAGTGGCTCGCAAATAGTTTGGTGTAAAATACCGGCAGGAACCATTCGAACTGCACCGGGATGGGCAGTACATACAGACTCAGGACGCTCCCGCCCAGCAGCAGCAGCAGCGCCAGTGGCCGCCGCAGGTACAGCGGACTGGCCAGGATCGCCAGCGCACCCGCCAGCAGGTAGCCGTAGGAGCCAAGTGCAAACTGCCAGTTGCCCGGATCGAACAGGGCCATGACCAGAAATGGGTGCACATGGATCAGCACAAAACCAAAGTGCTGGCGAAAGCCCTGGCCTTCCCGATGATACCAGCGCTTGGCACTGCTGGTCGCGTTCGTCGCTACTCCGCCCACCAGGTCGATGCTCAGCAGCATCACCATCGCGATCTGCAACGGCGACCAGCCCCAGTCCATACGGAGGGCGGCAACCAGCCAGGCAATCGCGCTCAGCAGCGCCGGGCTAAACTGGAGCCACAGTTCGGCGCGGGTCGCGCCCGGCCCGATGAAGCGGTCAAGCATGCCGCGTGGGGCCGGATAGTCCCACTGGACGTTCGGCGTATGCGGGGTGGAATGAACGGACGGTTGCATATGATCCTCCTTTTAATAACTAACTGGTCGGTCGATTATACACACAAAAAAAGACCTGTAGCGATGGACAGGACGGTTGCCCCCACGCAGGGACATAGGCGGCACTGCTCTGCGATCTGCGCTCAAACGCTTTGCGCTAAGCCTGCACACTGTCCAGCAGCCCTTGTACGCTGACGTTCAGCACCGCGTCGAGCGGCTGATCCAGGGTGTAGGCCAGTAGAATGCAGCCCTCGATCAGGGCCACCAGGGCCATCGCCGTTGCTTGCGCATCAAGCTGCGCCCGCAGTTCGCCGCGGGCCTGCCCCTGCTCGATAATCTGGGTGAAGGCCGTCAGATAGCTGGTGAAATAGCTGCGCAATACTGCCCGGATCGCCGGGGATCGCCCGGCCAGCGCCTTGAATTCGGTCATGATGGGATAGAGGCTGCGGTGCCGTTCCAGCAGCGTCACCAGGTCAGCGATGTAGCGGCGCAGGCGCAGAGCCGCTGGTTCGCCCGCCGCCACGAGACGCGCAATGGCCGGTGCATCGTCCTCGAACAGACGCCGCACTAGCGCCTCGACCAGTGCATCCTTGCCGGCAAAATAATGATAGATCGTCGCTTTGCTCACTTCGGCGGCGACGGCAATCTGGGCCATGCTGGCACCATCAATGCCGTGCGCACTGAAGATGGCGGCGGCAGCATTGAGGATCTGAGGGATGCGTTCGTCACTGACATCCGGGCGCGGCATTGGGTGCTCCTAAAATAACTAACCGGTCGGTTGATATTAGTATGCGAGCAAACAGCGCGTTTGTCAAGCTCCGCATATCTCCATATCTCCAGCAGTTCTCAACAACATTGAACCAGGATCGGCGGCCGGGCGCTGTATCAGGATGCTCAATGATGGTGCTGATAGTGCTTTTTCAGTTCCTGGTTTGCTGGTTTTTGCGCTAAAGCAACTGCGGAACGACATCGATAAGCATTCCCTCTTGAGCAGAACGCCACCAGCCGGCGCAACATCAGCATTGTGGTGAGTAACGTGCAGCTGTCCTGGTTCCCGCCGGCCAAGTAACTGCGGGTGCATAGCAGCTACGCACCTGGCGGTGCCATCCGGTTCACCGGCCATGGGGATACAGAGTGCCACCAGTTCATTGTTACGGGCTAATACTGGTAAGCAGCACCCTGACAATTTCGCTTCGCGCCACTGTGCGCTGCTCGCCGCTGGCCAGGTCTTTCAGGCTGACCTGGCCGGCGGCGATTTCGTCGGGGCCGAGCACCAGTGCGACGCGGGCACCTTTGCGGTCGGCTTCTTTGAACTGTTTGCCCAGGCTGTTGCCGGGGTTCAAGCTGGCAATCACGCGCAACCCGGCCTGCCGCAGCTCACGCGCCAGCCCCAGGCTCGCCGCCGTTTGCTCGGCGCCGAATATCGTCATAAAGATCTCAGCGGTATTCTGGGCACGCGGCCCGATATGCAACTCGTCCATCACATCGTGCAGTCGGTCAATGCCGAACGCCAGCCCGACCGTCGGCACGGCTCGCCCGGCAAACTGGCCGATCAGTTCGTCGTAGCGCCCGCCGCCGAGCAGCGAGCCCTCGGGCCAGTGCGCGGTTACCGCCTCGAATACGGCACCGGTGTAATAAGAAAGACCCCGCGCCAGGCGCGGCGAAATCCCGTAGTGCGCCGCGTCGACGCCCATAGCCGGCAGGGCGACACTGATCCGGCGCAAATTCTCGATAGCCGCCCGAGCGCGTTCATCGCCGCTCAATTGCTGCGCCAGTTCGTCCAGCACGGCCGGCGCCTCGCCTTCCAGCGAAATCAACTCCAGAATGCGCCCGGCAGCTTCGATGCCAACCCCACTCTTCTGCAATTCCTCGCGCACACCGTCGGCGCCGATCTTGTCGAACTTATCGATCGCCCGGTAAACACCACCGGCCGCGACTTCATCGAGCCCACTGACCCGTGCGATCCCGCCGATGATCTGACGGTGGTTGATCATGGTCTTGAAGCCGGGAAACCCCAGCGCCGCCAGGCATTCAGTCAGGATCGCCACAATTTCGGCGTCGGCCAGCGGCGAATCGCTACCGATGATATCGACGTCGGCCTGCCAGAACTCGCGGTAGCGCCCGCGGGCCGGGCGCTCACCGCGGTAACTCGGCCCGATTGCATAGCGCCGCCAGGGCATGCGATTGCTCAACTCGCCGGCGTACTGCGCGACGACCCGCGCCAGCGGCACCGTCTGGTCATAGCGCAGGGCCAGCAGCCGCCCACCGTGGTCTTCAAAGCGATAGATCAGCTTTTCTTCGTCGCCGAGTTTGCCTTCCAGCGTCTCGGCATACTCCAGCGTTGGTGTACTGAGCGGCTCAAAGCCATAGCGCTCAAACACCTCCGTCAACGTCTTGATGATGTGCTGCCGCAACAGCATTGCCGGCGGCAGATGATCGCGCATACCGCGAATATTCTGGGGTTTTGCCATAATTTTTGCTATCGCAACTTCATGCTGCCGCAGGCGAACAAGCCTGCGGCAGCATGGCAGGTAACTTTTTTCGTTTCGCTTTGCGGCTTCGCCGCAAAACGAAACGAATGTGAACGGGTTTTTTGCTGCTGCTGGCAAGGCCGGTTTGCGCAGTCGGCGCAGATCCTTAATCTGCAACGGGCTTTTTCCTGCGGCAGCAAGGGTAATATCAGGCAGGTCTTGCGTTGTTGCCGCAGAGCTGCAACAACGCAAGACCCACCGGTTCCGGATAGCGGGCAGGGACGCTAGCGTACCAGCTGAACCTGGGACAGATCCAGGATGCCCATGGGCGTCAATTCCAGGTTGCGCACATAGGGCTTGACCAGCACATGATCGATGTCGTGATACAGCGGAATAATCACTGCGTCCGCGAGAATCTGTTGTTCGACCTGCTGGTACATCTCCCAGCGAGCGGCAGTATTCGTCGCAACGGCAGCCTGGTCAAGCAGGATATCGACTTCCGGGTTGGCGTAGCTGGTATGGTTCTCCAGGCTCCCGCCGCGAAAGAGCAGATCGAGAAAGTTTTCCGGGTCGGGATAATCGGCGACCCAGCCGGTGCCGAAGACCAGCAGGTTGTTTTCTTTCAGCGCATCGAGGTAATCGCCGAAACGCTCGTAGGAGCGCACTTCGATTTCCAGCTCGAGTTCGGCTTCAAGCACATCGCGCAGCAGGCCGACCCAGCTGCCGTAGGCCACAATCGGCGGGAGATCCTCGATGCTGCCGTAGCGAGACTCGGCAATCAATCGGCGTGCCTGTTCCACATCAACATCGGGAAAGGGCAGGTCGGAGTTGTAGCCGGGCATACCCGGCGGCAAGATCCCACGCGCCGGGCTGGCCGCCCCGCGCAGCGATACCTCCGCCAGCTTTTCGCGGTCGATCAACAGCGTGAAGGCCTCGCGCACCTTCGGATCATCGAAGGGCGGTATCGTCACATTCAGGCCGATATAAAATAGCGAAAGCTGCGGCACGCTGACCAGTTCACGCGACAGCGGATTGCTGTCGTCCTGGATGCGTGCCAGGGCATAGGCCGGCACGCCGACCACATCGATGTCGCCCTGCTCATAGAGGATCAGCGGATTGCCGGCGGCGGCGCCCATCAGGAAAGTAACCCGATCCAGCATCGCCATCGCGCCGTAGTAATTCAGATTGCGCTTGATCACCAGTACCTGGTCGTTCTGCCATTGCTCAATTTCGAAGGGGCCACTGCCGTTGGGATCAGCAGTCCAATCGGTGCCACCGGCCTGCACAGTGCGCCGGTCGACGACAAACGAGGTCGGGTGAGCCAGTTTGGCCGGAAAATAGCTTTTCGGCGCGTCGATGGTAATACTGATGCGCTGATCGTCGAGCACAGTAATGCCGTTGATGCGGTCAGCCTGGCCGGCCAGCTTTTCCTGCACGCCGACAATATCGCTCAGGTAGGTACGCGCCGGCAGGAAACGCGCCAGGTTCGGGTCGGTTGTCCGTTCGAGCGAGTATTGTACATCTTCGGCCGTAATCGGCGTCCCATCGGCAAAACGGGCATGCGGATTGAGTTCAAAGGTGTAAACCAGGCCGTCCTCCGAGACATCCCAGGTATCAGCTAGATCGGGCTGCACATTCAAATCGGCATCAAGCTTGACCAGCCCGCTGAACAACTGGCGTACCACAAAAGAACTGGTCGTATCACCGACCAGCGCCGGATCCAGCGTCGTCGGGTCGCGTGCGCCCAGAGTCATAATCAAATCGCCGCCGGCCCCCGCCGGGATCACCGGGGTTGGCAGCGCGCCGACCAGGGGCGTGGGCGTCGCCGCAGGAAGCCGGCCACCCTGACTGCCGCAGGCCGCCACAAACGGCACCAGCACCACCAGAATCAACCAGCAGATCAATCCTCGTCGCATAATTCCCCCATCACCCATCACTACTCCCCGCCAGTTGCCCACAGGCCGCCGCAATTTCGACACCGCGCTCGACACGAACGGTGCAGGCAATACCCTGCTCCTGCAAGATCTGCTGGAAGGCAAGCACGCGCCGGCGCTCGGAGCGATCCAGCGGCTCGCCGGGTACCGGGTTCCAGGGGATCAGGTTGACATGCACCAGTTGCAGCGGCAGGGCCGGCACGCCGGCAAAGCGCCCGTGCAGCAAATCGGCCAGTTGCGCCGCCAGGTCGGGCGTATCGTTTTGCCCTTGCAGCAGCACATATTCAAACGAAACCCGCCGCCGGCTCTGCGCGAGATACTCGTGAGTGGCGGCGAATAGCTCGGCCAGCGGGTAGCGCCGGTTGATCGGCATCAGCGCACCGCGCAATTCATCGTTCGGCGCATGCAGCGAGATCGCCAGATTGATCGGCAAGGACTCTGCGGCCAGTCGGCGAATGCCCTGGGCCAGACCAACCGTCGAGACCGTCAGATTACGGGCGCCGAAATTCATCCCGTCCGGGTCGTGCAGACGCTCGACCGCTTGCCACCAGCGATCATAATTGGCGAAGGGCTCGCCCATACCCATAAACACCAGATTAGTGAGCTTCTCGTTGCGCGCATGAAACACCGTGCTGCCGGACTGTTCGGCGGCGAGCCGGCGCGTCTCGCGGGCTGCCCAGAGCGCCTGCTCGACGATCTCGCCGCTGCTGAGATTGCTCAGCAGGCCGAGTTTGCCGGTGGCACAGAACACACAGCCCATCGCGCACCCGGCCTGTGTCGAAATACAGGCCGTCGTCCGATCCGGGTAAACCATCAGCACCGTCTCGACGACCTCGCCGCCAGGCAGGGCAAACAGCGCCTTGCGCGTCAGCCCCTCATCGGCAATCTGTACCTGGCTGAGGCGCAAACTGCCGCTACTGGTCTCGGCAGCCAGGCGTTCACGCAGCGCCAGCGGCAGATCACTCATTGCCGCCGGATCCGGCTGAAGGTTGACATAGAGCTGGCGATAAAGCTGCCGCGCACGAAAAGCCGGCTGGCCCCACTCGGCCAGCAGGCTCTGCAATTCAGTCGGCGACATGTTGTAGAGGTTGGTCGATGTCGTCGTCATACGCCGTCATTATACCAGGACTCCGGCAGTGATTCGGTACGTATGATGTCGCCGCTTCGCGGCGACATCATACGTACCGAACTATTTAGGTTTCCAGACTTGCCGCGAGCGCAGCACGAAGCGCAGCGCCAGGATGAGCAGCAGCACAACCGCCAGGCCGGCCAGGGCCGGTACCAGAATCGCGGTGATGGTCAGGCCAAGGGAGGCCACATCCTCGATGATGCTGACTACCGGATTGGCTGTGCCGCCGCTAGCCACCGTGAACACCGGGCGGGCCGTGCTGCGCAGCACATGCGTGCCGCCGGCCACCGTCAGGCCGGCCAGCATGGCCAGCATCGGATCGACACTGCCGACTGCGCTGTTGGCGGCGACAAACAGCACGGCACCGGCAATCGGATGCACGATCATGCCCATAGCGTGCAGCACACTATCAACCGCCGGGATTTTGTCGCCGGCAAAATCCAGAATCGCCAGCGCCGCAATGATCAGCAGTACCAGCGGATGGCTCAGGATCGCAAAAGGTCCCTGCAACTCAATCAGGCCGAACCGGGCCAGCAAGCCCACCGTGAAAATCGGCAAAAAGGCATTCAGCCCGGCCGCCGCCGAAAGTCCCAGCCCCGACAACAGAGATGTAAATGCACCCATAATGATGAACTCCACACGAAAGCGTCACCGCACTACTGGTCTGACCAGGCGCAAACGAAGGGTTGCGCGCGGTCTAACCTGACCGGTGGGCACACGAGCGATCACCGGAGCATGCGCAAACTTCCCGGCGCCCAGCGGTCAGGTCGGTCGGTACCAGCGGTCACAATAATCTGATCACCGCACTATTGCTTAGACGTTCGCCGGAGCCTTTTTGATGCAAAAACAGCGCCAGGCTTGTTGCCGGGATGGGGCAACCCCAAATTCGGGGAAATACTTCTCGATTGCTGCGTAATTGTTGTGGGCGCCGCGTGCCGCAATCACGCAGCAACCGGTAACGGTGCCGCCCGCTATCAGTCAATCTCAACTTGACGAACTTCGCCGGTCTCCGACCGGTCGGCATTATGGCTACGCGGAGGCTCGTTCGTCACCCATTGCCCGCCACACCATCGCCGGCGCCAGTTCGGCGACTGCCGGCACTTCGCTTTGTGCCGCCAGCCGGCCGGCACCCTGCAAGGCCAGGTTAAAACGTTCCAGCCAGAGTGCCCGCGTTTCCAGCACCAGTTCGACCAGTTGCTGATGCGCCGTCATGTCGCTCAGATCCGCGGAGCGCCAGTCGGTCATCACGTTGCCCCGCCAGTCGATGTCGCTGATAGCAACAAAATGTTCGGCCTCCCGGCGGGCTTCTTCATCCCAGACCGGCGCTGTGTTCGCCGGCCCGCCCATGCGCACGGCCCGCCCGGCTGCCGCTCGCTCTGCCGCCGTCGGCGCTGCTCCCAGCACATTGACGCCGGTCACGGCCAGCAAGTCCAGCGCGATCTGGCGGGGCGTCATAGTGGCACTGCGATCGCCCGCTGCCGGTTCACGGGCGCCGGCCTTGCGGCTCACAATGCGTGTATAGCGATCCAGAAACACCTGCATCTGCCGCACTGCGACTTCCCAGGTTTCGAGCATGTCGACTGCCAGCCATTGCATCGCCCGAAAATGATCCGGCTGTTCGGCAAAATTGCGCCGCTCAAATTCCTGGCGCCGGTCAAGCGGGTTGAATTTGCTGCGCAGCATACGTATCGAACTGCGCCACTCCGTCAGTTCCGGCACCACCCGCCGCTGGCGCAAATTGCCCAACAGATAGGTGAGCAATGCCAGAGCCGGCGGGCGGGCTACGGTTGCCTCCTGGGGGGCGTAGTCAGGCAGGCCAATCAGCGAGTCGACCTGCTGCAAGCACCATTGCTCAACGGTTGCCAGCGTCTCCGCCTCGAGCGCAGCGGGATCAGCCAGCCAGATGTCCAGCTCTGCTTGCAGTTGTGGCAGGGCCGCGCGTTCGGCTTGCAGCTCATGTCCGGCCGTCTCCAGTCCGATCGTGCTCACCTGCGAATCGGCGTGGAGCAACCCGCGCCAGCACACATCCGGCAGCAGGCCGGCACTGACAAGCAGCCGGTTGCCGGTGGAAAAGCCCGGCCGGCCGCGCCAGCCGCCCGGCAGGTCGCCGGATCCCTCCATATCGCCCGGCGTCAGTGTGAATATTCGCGCCGTTGACGCTTTATCCGCCTGGCTAACGGCCGCCGGTGGTCGCACTGGCGATCCCGCCGGCCGCGTCGCAGGTTCTTCAGTTGCTGCCAGCATTCCGATCATGGCACCGACCAGTTGCGCACGCTGCGCAGGCCGGCTCAGCGCCAGGTCAGTCAGCGCATGAAACGTCGTGCTCACCTGTTCCTGCCATCGCGCATCGGCTGCTTGCACCGCCGCGCGAATGGCGCCGTCGACCGGGTTTGGCGGGCGCAGCGCACTGCTGCGAACGGATCCCAGCGCGCCGAACTCAGCCGCAACCGGTGCATCCAGCTTCAACCGTACCGCCGGATCCCCGATGACGATATAGCCGCGTGCGTCATTATTTGCCGTCCAGAGTGCCACCAGTTCGTGGTCGGCGATCCGTTTGCCGGGCTGGCTAAGGACGCTGGTCAGTTCGCTGGACAGGGCTGCATAACGCTGGTTGAAGAATTCGAGTGCCGCGCCGACCGGGTAGCCGTCGAGCAGTTGCGCGATCGTGCTTTGAAAGGCTTCGATCTGAGTTTGCCGCTGGTTCTGAAAAGAAACGCCCCAGGCCCGCTCAACATGGCCAATCACCGCCAGTGCGCCGCCGTTGGGGTGGCTCAGCATGCGCTGCGGCAGGCGCGCCAGAAAAGACTGCTCGGCAATTGCTTGCCGCTCGCTGATTTGCAGATAATCGAAATCATCGAGCAGCGGCGTGCCGGCGCCGTAACAGGCAAAAAAGAAGCCCATCATCCCGGCCAGGTCGGCATCGTCGGCGATATGCTCGGCAGCCACATAGAACTCGGGCGGGATCGGGCCGCGGTGCAACAGCGGTCCCGGCCAGTCGCTACAGACCAGCGCGCCCTGCCGGGTGATTTGTTCCGGCCCCGCGCTTTTCAGACCGTGACCGGCGGCAAAAAGCAGTGCCGGCGCGGTCTGGCTCTGTTGACCGAGCAGTCTTAGCAATTCGGCCTGTGTTGCTGCTTCCGGCGGCACCAGTTGCGGCAGCCAGTCCGGTTTTTCGTCGTGGATTTTCTCAAAGAGCGGCTGCACCAGGTACTCGCTGCTCAGTTCAGTTGGTCGATCATTCTGGTTGCGCACGCCGAAAAACGTGACCTGGCGCCGGCGCCGGTTGCTGCCGGTTTCCGCCGCTACCACGGCCTGCGCGTACTGCATGTACTCGGCCAGGCTCGTAAAATGAATGCGCCCGACCGCGAACTGCACATCGAGTTGGTACTGAAACCGAAAAGGGATCTGCTCCGGGCTGCCGACGATCAGCATATAGTACGGGATTTTGCGCGGGTCGACCGGATTCTCGACCGAGGCGCCGTGACGTTCGACAAATCGCTTGGCACTCTCGCCGGGCCGGTAGGCGCGTAATCCGCTGAATTCGCGGTAGCGCCCGCCCTGCTCATAGCTGCCGCCACACTGTTCGCGGCGCAATTCGCGCAGGTCGCGCAGCGCATCACGAACAGCCGGGTCGGCATTATGCGCGAAGATCACGCCCCAACCGGCTTCCGCCAGCGAGCGCGAGTCGATGCCGGCCACCGTGCCCAGGTGCCCCTTGCTGGCATCGCACTCCTTCACCGCCTGCGCAGACCTGTCGTGTTTCCAGCGACTGCGCAGCATGGCTTGCAACTCGGCATCCGTCGTCTCGCCCCGGATCACCCGCGCCAGCGTTGCCACATCGGTCTGTAGCATATACATACCGGTCTCAGCATCCAGACCATTCACAAGAACGCTATTGTCGTCGCTCATAGCACCTCGTCTTCTTGGCTTACGCAGTCGGCGTCCGGAAAAGCAACCGGTTTTATGTTTGGCAGGAGTTACGCGGTGGCGAACGCAAGCGCCTTTGTTCGTACCATTCGACTACGCTCAGGGCAGGCTCCGGTGGGCAACCCGTCGCGGCAGCAACCTCAAGGTCGCCTGGGGCGGACCAGTTCGTTAATAAAGTGCCAGGTCGCCGGCAGCGCCATTACCGGGCCAAGCGGCGAACTGACCACCGTTGCGACGATGGCCGCACCACGCCCGGCCAGCCCGAAGCTGCGGATCAGTGCCAGCCGTGTCCCCAGCGCCAGGTCGACGCTGCGCCGGTGCAACTGCAACTCACCGGCGATGACCTGTGCTTGCCAGACTGTGCCGGTATCGCCGCCCCAGCCCACGATGCTGCGCCCGCGCAAACGCTCGCCGATGCTGGTTTCAACCCAGGCCGCGTGCAGCACCCGGCGCATGCTCTGCTGCATAAAATGGCGGATCTGCCGATCGGCCTGTGCCCAGCCTGCCGCCATGTCGGCGCCGATGCCGAAACTGACCGCCGCGGGCGGCCGGCGCGCTTCGTTTACCGCCGCCAGCAAAGTACGCTCGGCATCAGCGAGTTCGCCGGTAGCAAAGCTGAGGCCGGCATCCGTGCTCAACAGCGCCTGCATCCGTGGCAGCGCCTGCCGGAGCGCTTGCTCGCGCTGCTGCTGCCAGTCCTCGGCAGCCGCCAGTTCGCGCCCGGCCTGCTCGAAATCCGCCGGCAAACGGCTGCGCCAGATCACCGGCTCCTCCGCCGGCGCATCTACTCCGGCCGCAAACGACACCGCCGCCGGAGCCGGCTCCCGCGTCCTCCAGAACCCGAACAACTCCGGTGCCATCGCCGCCGCTGCCGCATCTTCCAGCTCAAACACCGCCCGCGCCATCGCCTTTCCTCACGCCGTCCTCAGCAAAAAACCATCACCGGAATACCCTCTAACAACGTGCCCCCAGTTCCCCAGTTCCCCAGGTTCCCCAGGTTCCCCAGTTCCCCAGTTCCCCAGTTCCCCAGGTTCCCCAGTTCCCCAGTTCCCCAG
>DAOTUJ010000073.1:0-25304 GCA_034437175.1 Chloroflexaceae bacterium
TGTGGACGAGCAAAAAAGTCGCGGCCTGGCTAGCGCCGGAACTGGGCGTCGAGCACATCCATGCCGCTCGGGGCTGGGAACTGCTGCGCCAGCTGGGGTATCGTTCCTATGTCCCCCGTCCCCGACATCGCAAGGCCGACCCGGAGGATCAGGCGGCATGGAAAAAAAACCGCCCACCCTGATCGCACAGATTCGTGCGGCGCATTCCCACGTGCCGCCGTGGGAACGCTGGACGATGGATGAACACCGCATCGGCTTGAAGCCGATCGTGCGACGCATCTGGGCCCGCCGCGGGAACCGCCCGATCATCACGGTTCAGCCGCGGTATCAGTGGCGCTATCTGTATGGATTCGTCTGTCCACAGCATGGCGAGACATTCTGGCTCCTCCTGCCCACGGTGTCGGTGCCGGTGTTCAGTCAGGCTCTGGCGGAACTGGCCCAGTTTCTCGCGATCGGGCCGGACAAGCACCTGATCCTGGTCATGGATCAAGCCGGGTGGCATACCAGTGGTCGCGTGGACGTGCCAGACGGCATCCATCTGCTCTTTCAACCGGCGTATTCCCCGGAGCTGCAACCGGCCGAGCGGTTATGGGAAGTCACCGATGAAGCCCTGGCCAATACGCATTTCGCCACGATTGAGAACCTTGTCCAGGCCCAGGAAGAACAGTGTGCCCATATCCACCACACCTGCCAGGAGGACATACGGTCACGCACATGCTACCACTGGTGGCCGTTGCTGGAGTGATGATACTATAAGTAATTACCCGGATTTGGTATCAGACGCTATAGCGACCAGGTGCACGCCTTTGCCGCTTTTCTCGGCCCGAACGCCAGCCTTGACAGCATCAGCACGCGCATGATCACGCGCTACCGCGTTGAGATGGCTCGACGTCGCTGCAGTGGCGGCACGATCGGCAACGCGCTGACCGCCATCCGCTCGTTCTGCCGCTGGCTGGTGAGCGAGGGCCACCTACCGGCCGACCCGACCGTCGGCGTCGCATGGCCCACCCGTGAAGACCCGAACGTCCGCGCCCTCTCCAACGAGGAACTGCGCAGGCTCTTCGCGGCAATCGCTGAGCCGGAAGATATGGATCCCGCCCGCCAGTTCATCTGGCGGCGCAATCGGCGCGTGATCTTCCTGATGCTCTACGCCGGCCTGCGCATCAGCGAGACGGCGGCGCTCGTCTGGCGCGATGTCTACATCGACGACCGGGTGCTGGTGGTTCAGCAGGGCAAGGGCGGTCGCCGGCGCGAGCTGCCGATCCCCCCGGCGCTTGAGAGCGAGCTGCGTGCCACAGCGGGGCAGCGCCCGGGCTGGCCGGTCGCCGGCAGCGCCGATAATCAGCCGCTGACGCCCAAGTCGATGGCCCACATCTTCGATCGCTGGCTGGCCAGCCTGGATATCTACCTCACTGCTCATCATCTGCGGCGCACCTTCGCCACCCAGATGCGGCGGCGGGGCGCCACCCTGCGCGATATCCAGCTCCTGCTCGGCCATCGCAGCCTGAAGACCACCGCCGCCTATCTGGGCGGCGATACACGCGATCTCGAGGCAAGCCTGCACAAGCTGCCGAGCCGCTGGTAGCTGCTTCGAGTATGCTTCCAGGGAAATGGTTGACGAGTGGATCAGCGAGTGCTATAGTGGCGCTATGAGCGACGCCGATGAGGATCGCGAGGTGAAGCTCTGGCGCAACTCGGTGCGCTGGCGAGTCAAAGAGGTGGCGCGCTCGCGCGGGATCCAGTCGTCGTTGCAGCTCTCGGAGCGCAGCGGGGTCAACAAAAACTCCGCCAACGCGATCTGGAACGGTATGGCGCTGCGCATCGACCGCGACTCGCTTGGCAAGATCTGCCACGCGCTCGGCTGCACGCCAGGGGATCTGCTGGAGTTTGTCGGGCGACCGACCGACGAGGGAAGCGCGTAGGAAACACAAAGCCCACCCTGTCTTTGCTTGGCGGCTGGCAGGATGGGCTTCGGGGCGGCTGCATTGGCGTCGCTGAAATGCGGCACCTTAACAACCTGTTGTATTGTGAGGCGCGGGGCGAAAGGCTTGCGCGCCGAACAACCGGACTGTGACCTGAGGCCGGCGCACAGCACGGGCGACGAGATGGTGGATATGTAATTCCGCCGCTCGCTCCGTACTGCGCGTCCGGAAGCCTCAAAGCCCTTCGATGGTGGAGATGGGGGGATTCGAACCCCCGTCCAGAAAACTAGACCGCAGACATGCTACAGGTTTAGTTCAACGTTTTGAGCTCGCCCTCGGCCACACGCTGAACAAAGCAGCCTTTGGGCAAACCTGCTAATCTTGGTTTCGAGTACGCAGGCAACTCCTCGAAACGCACCCGACTATCTGACGCCAATTCTTCCGTCATCGGGGGAACGAAGGGTGGCGCGCCGCTTATTTAGGCGGCGAGGGCCATTTGAGGGGCCCGAGTGTTGTTGTTGGCAGTTATTTTTGCCTTGCCCCTTTAACGAGACTGGGCGGCTCGACCTGCAATCTACAGCTTTCATTCCCTGTCGAAACCAGGCATCCCCTTTCTTTATGCTTTCCTTTTGTATTATAGTATGCCGCTCCAGCAGCGTCAATAGGTCTTTTGAACGACACGACGTACGCAGTCGGCGTTGGTGCTGGCCGCACCACGGGCTTTCCCGCCTCCGGCCGGGTGGAAGCAACCACTTTTCCGTTGTTTTGGCGGCTTCGCTGCCAAAACAACGGAAAAGACCATTATTTCCTTGCTGCCGCAGGCAAAAAACAACATTGCGTAGTGCAACCACGAAACTTGTGTCATTTAGAACCGATCACGGGCGTGTTCGCCAGCAGATGGCCGTAAGTGAAACGCTGAAAACCAAAAATATGGTCAGGATACCACCAAGGGCCAGGGCTGTATCGGTGGGCATCAGGCCGCGGTACACAAGCACATCAAACGCCGGAACTGTCCAGAGAGCCCAGGTGAAGACGATCAGGAAACGCCGCTGAATCCCGCTGAACTGCTGAGAATCGAATATGGCCATCAGGCTGGCGCTCCAGCCAATCAGTGCCAGAAACAGAGCCGAGGTGTGTGACAAGAGCTCCATCGCAGCCTCCTTCTCCGCGCGTGCGCCATTGCAGTTTTCTGTTTAACGAATGCCTCCTTGCTTCGTTGTTAGCCATGATAGCAAAATTTCTGTTTGTTTTCAACAGGAAAATGCGATTTTATATGGATGTTTTGCACAAATTGAACCGGCAAACACCAGAAAGCCGGCCTGCGCCAGTGGCGCAGGCCGGCTTTCTGGTGCGTGAAGCAAGTTGTCAATTAGTCGGCGGTACCGGCAGCCTTGCTGGAGATCGGCTTGCCCGTAGCGGACATCTCCGGCATGGGGACGATGTCCGGGTAGGCGCTGGCGCCATGTTCCCAGCTGTCCAGCCCCATTTCCTCTTCTTCCTCGCTAACCCGCAGCCCGAGGGTCGCCTTGATGGCGGAGAACATAATAAAGGCAGTGCCGGCCGTCCAGACGGCACAGGCCACCACACCGATGACCTGGGCGATCAGCAGGGAAGCACCGCCACCCGCGAACAGGCCACCGTCCAGTGCGAACAGGCCGACAGCCAGGGTGCCCCAGACACCATTGACCAGGTGAGCCGGGACGGCACCGACCGGGTCGTCGATCTTCAGCGACTCCAGCCAGCCGGTCGAGAAGACGATCAGCGGGCCGGCAACCAGGCCGATAATCAGCGAGGCCAGCGGCGTAACAAAAGCACAGGGGGCGGTAATCGCCACCAGACCGCCGAGCACACCGTTCAGAGTCGAACCCAGATCCGGCTTGCCCTTCAGAATCCAGTGCGTAATCATGGCCGAAGCGGCCCCGGCGGCAGCGGCGATATTGGTGTTGGCGGCGATCAGAGCGATGGCATCGGCACTAGCGCCGTGCGCCGCAACTTCGCTACCGGGATTGAAGCCGAACCAGCCCAGCCAGAGAATGAACACACCCAGCGTGCCCAGCGCCGCCGAGTGACCGGGGATGGGCGTCGATTCACCGCCGGGGCCGAAGCGCCCCTTACGCGGGCCGAGCATCCAGGCACCAACCAGGGCAGCCCAGCCACCCACACTATGCACCACCGTCGAACCGGCAAAATCGGTGAACGGCGCGCCAATGACGTTGACAAATGCGTCATTGGTCAGCCAGCCGCCACCCCAGACCCAGTGCCCGAAGATGGGATAGATCAAGGCAGTGATACAAACACTGTAAATCAAGTAGGCATTGAACTTGGTACGTTCGGCCATCGCACCAGACACAATCGTAGCCGCGGTGGCGGCAAAGACCAGCTGGAACATCCAGAAGGCCATCACCGGCAGATTGCCGACATCCTCACCACCGCTGATGAAGAAGCCGCTAAGGCCGAAGAACGGGGTACCTTCACCAAACATCAGGCCATAACCGATAGCCCAGAAGCCCAGCGTACCGATCACAAAGTCCATCACGTTCTTCATCATGATGTTGATGGCGTTCTTGGAACGGGTGAAACCGGCCTCAAGCAGGGCAAAACCGGCCTGCATAAAAAAGACCAGGAACGCGGCCAGCAATACCCAGACCGTATCGATACCGCGTACCACATCGGCCATCGAGACTTCTTCCTGCGCAAACGCAGTGCCGCCCGTAGCAAAAGCCAGGGCGCCCGCACCGCCCACGATTGTTGCCCACTTGAGAATTTTCGCTTTCGACATGATTAGATCTGTATCCTTTCTCTCGCTCGCTTCTCGCCTCACACCGATCTTGTGCAAGCGACCCTTATGCAACCTGGCATTCCATCAAAACCTGGATGGCCAGCAGCGGCCCGACTGCTGGTAACGATACTCAACATGGAGCTACGCGACTCGGGAACTTTCTCTGATGACGACACCTCCTGCGTAATGTATTCCAATCGAAGTGCATACCCGAAACAATGCATGTGACCTCCAGATACATGGTATTTCTCAACGCAAAGGCGCCGTAGCCATGCGAAAGCTACGGCGCCACCTATCTGGTTTGCAACACATACTGAGCGAGACCGCAATCAACGATCTCAGGAAGGCAGCATTGCCTGTTTCAAAGGGTATAATTGGGCTTATGAAGATAGTAACAAACTCTCAACTTCTTCGCTAGAGTTATTCGTTACAAAGATTTTCACAAAATTTTCAGATCTTTTATACAGGAAGCGGGATTCTTCCGGTATCTGAAACGACTTACGCAACCGGCGTGTTTGCTCACGCCGCAAGGGCTTTTTGGCCTGCGGCAGCAAGGAAACAACGATCTTTTCTGATTGTGTTGGCAGCGAAGCTGCCAACACAATCAGAAAAACAGTTTCTTCCGCTGATCACGATGGATGCAAAAAGGCGCCGGCCAGCTGGCCGGCGCCTTTTTGCATCCATCGTGATCAGGCGTCGTAATAGAGAAAGAATTCGTAGGGATGCGGGCGCAATGCCATCTGCAACGTCTCGCCGCGCTTGTAGTCAATGTAGGTTTCGACCAGGTCTTTGGTGAACACATCGCCGACCAACAGGAACTCGTGATCCGCTTCGAGCGCATCGAGCGACTCAGCCAGTGAACCGGGGGTTCCCCTGATTTCGGCCTTTTCTTCCGGCGAGAGTTCATAGATGTCGACGTCGAGCGGCGCCGGCGGCTCGATCTTATTCCGGACACCGTCGAGGCCGGCCATCAACATCGCGGCGAACGCGATGTAAGGATTCGACATGGCGTCAGGGGCACGGAACTCAATGCGACGGGCTTTCGGCGAGCTCGAGTAGGTCGGGATGCGCACCGCCGCCGAGCGGTTGCGCTGCGAGTAAACCAGGTTGATCGGGGCCTCGAAGCCGGGCACCAACCGCCGGTAGCTATTGGTGGTCGAAGCACAGAAGGCCAGCAGCGCCGGGGCGTGCGTCAGAATGCCGCCGATGTAGTGCCGCGCCATATCCGACAGCAGCGCATACTTGGTTTCGTCGAAAAACAACGGCTCGCCGTCTTTCCAGAGGCTCTGGTGGGTATGCATACCGCTGCCGTTGTCACCGAAAATCGGCTTGGGCATAAAGGTGGCCGTGTAGCCCATTTCTGCGGCGGAAGCTTTGACCAGGTACTTATAGAGCATCAGACTGTCGGCCATCTTCAACAGCGTGTTGAAGCGCATATCGATCTCACACTGGCCGGCAGTGGCAACTTCGTGGTGATGGACTTCAACTTCAAGACCACACTGGATCATATTCAGCACGATCATTGAGCGCACGTCCTGGAGCTTATCCAGCGGCGGCACCGGGAAGTAGCCCTCTTTGTGTCGTGGGCGATAGCCCAGGTTCTTGCCGCCGCGGTCGGCGCCGCTGTTCCAGATGGCCTCGTCGCTGTCAATGAAATAGTAGCCGCTGTTGGGCGTTTGATCGAAGCGCACATCGTCGAACAGGAAAAACTCGGCTTCCGGGCCGAAATAAGCCGTATCAGCAATCCCCGTGGATTTGAGATAGGTTTCAGCTTTGCGCGCAATATAGCGCGGATCGCGACTATAGGGCTCGCCCGTGATCGGATCCTTGATGTCGCAGATCAGCACCAGCGTCGGCACTTTCAAGAGCGGATCGACAAATGCCGTCTCCGGATCCGGAAAAACCAGCATGTCGCTCTCGTTGATCACCTGAAAGCCACGGATCGACGAGCCGTCAAATCCCAGGCCTTGCTTGAAATCATCTTCGCTGAGCATACGGGCCGGCAATGAAAAGTGCTGCCAGGTACCGGGCAAATCGGTGAACCGCATGTCCACCATCTGGATGCCCTTCTCTTTGATAAGCTCGAGTACGGCCTTCGCATCCATGGTCATGAAGCATGTCTCCTTGGTGTACAGACAAACGGGGTCCTTGAGACGTAAACTATTTGAAGCATCCTTTAGTTTGGGCGCTACCTTGTATGGTAATGGTAATTTTTATCTTTCAGCTACGGAAAAAAGATCCAACATTGATTGTATATTTTCAGATGATTTAACCAGCGGCCGGCGCAGTGCGAGCACCACCGGCTGCTGATGCAAGCATTCAAATCGTGCGATGACGGATGGGTTCAGCCTGCACAACCAGCAGAACGGGCAAGCTAATCATCATTGCATACATTCGTGTACCTGACGGGAACCTCCAACAGGCCACGCAGATTGCGTACCAGCGTCTGCGGTGCAAACGGCTTCTGGAGAAACATCACCGCTGCGTCGATCTGATTGAGCGCATCAAGCGAATAATCAGTGTAGCCCGACATGCAGATAATGCTCAGGTGATCGTGCTTACCGGCCAGGGTTTGTGCTAGTTGAATGCCGTTGATCCCGCCGTCCATGACAATGTCCGTAATCAATACATCGATAGCACCGCCGAGCATATCGGCGATCTCCTGGGCCTGTACGCCGTTACATGCCTCGATCACCCGGTAGCCGTAGCGATCCAGGACGCGCGATACCAGATTGCGCACCTGGTCGTCGTCTTCCACCAGCAAGATCGTTTCCTCACCCTGGAGCTCATGCACCGGCGACGGCACCGGCTCCTCATGTAGCTCACCCTCGACCACAACCGGCAGGTAAATTTCGAAGGTTGTGCCCACCTGTTCACGACTCTGCACGCGAATATGGCCACCGCTCTGCTGCACAATGCCATGAACCGTCGCCAGGCCCAGGCCGCTGCCCTGGCCGGCCGATTTGGTAGTAAAAAACGGCTCAAAAATGTGCGGCAAGACCTGTTCGCTGATACCGTGACCGGTGTCGCTGATAGCCAGCAACACGTAAGTTCCCGGCATGATCGCTGCGTTACCCAACTGCACTTCGGCCCTGAACAGGCGGGTGGAAGTAGCGATGGTCAGGCGTCCGCCACCGGGCATGGCGTCTCGCGCATTCACAGCAAGGTTGATGATCACCTGTTCCAGTTGCACCGGGTCGGCGTGAATGAGCGGCAGGCTTCTCGATAGATAAGTATTCAAATCAATATCTTCGCCGATCAAGCGCCGCAGGAGCTTTTCAACGCCGGTTACCACCTGGTTGAGATCGAGCAGGCGTGGCTGCATAATCTGGCGCCGGCTAAAAGCCAGCAACTGGTTGGTCAGGCCTACAGCGCGCAGACCTGCCTCCTGGATCTGGGCGATCTCCTGAGCGACCGGATCGTCGGCGCCGAGATCGATAATCAGGAGATCGCAACTGGCAATGATATACGTCAAAATATTGTTGAAATCGTGGGCAATGCCGCCGGCCAGTCGGCCGACAGCCTCCATTTTCTGGGCCTGGAGCAATTGTTCTTCCAACCGGCGCCGATCGGTAATATCGCTGACTATGCCATAAATCGTCGTAGACTGCGCATCCTGTTTCACCCGTGCATTGTCGCGTACCCAGACAATCTCGCCGTCGGCGCGCATAATGCGGTACTCAACCTCGCTGTTATGGCCGGACTTCAGGCGGCGCAGGTGTTGCAGCGCGGCAGGATGATCATCGGGATGGATCAATTCCTTGCCCCAGCAATACCAATCGTTGAGCATGCATTCCACATCATAGCCCGTCAAATCGGCGAAACTCGGTGAGAGGTAGAGATTGCGACCACCGCCGCCGGCCTCAAATACCGTCGTATAAATATGGTCGCTAATCGAAGCGACAACATGGCGCAGCATGGCCTCGCTATGCTGCAATGCGGCTTCAGCCCGGCGCGAAGCGCTCAAATCATGCAGCATCGCGGCGAGCAACACCCGTTCGCCGGGCGACTGGTGGGCCAGCAGTACCAGCGATACCGGCACCAGTGATTGATCGGCGCGCAAGCATGCCACTTCGCCGCTCCAGACGCGCTCCGACAGCGTCGTCGGCACAATATCATGCGTCAGGCGGGAGCGCAGTTCGGGCACCAGCATAGTACTGAGCGAGACGGAAGTCGGGGCGGCGTCGACGGCCAGGCCGAACATGGCTCGTCCGGCCTGATTAAGATAGATCAGGCGCCCATCCACCTCAGCAATAGCCACCGGATCAGGCGTCGCCTCGATAATCGCCGCCAGGCGCTGCTGTGTATCGCGGGATTCCTGGAGCTCGGCCACCCGCTGCTGCAAGCGCTGCAAGGTCTCTTGCAGGCGGTCGGTCATCTGATTGAAGGCATGCGCCAGCGCCCCGATTTCATCATTCTTGCGTACGGGAATGGCGATATCGAGCCGGCCGGCGCCGACCTGCTCGACCGCCAGCGCCAGTTCTCTGATAGGCGATACGATGCTGCGGGTGATCAGCAGAGCCAGCAGCAGAGCCAGCAGCAAAGCCAGCAGCGTGATCAGCACGATCACCTGCCCGGCCAACTGCACATCGCTGAAGATCGCGGCGTGCGACCGGATATACACAAGCGTCCAGTCAAGACTCTCCTGGCCGGCGGGAGCAATCCGGGCACAGACCAGTGTTTGACCGGATTGTTCATTGGGAATGAGCAGTGCTCCGCTTGCATCGGCGGGAGGAAACAGCGTCGACACTGTTGGCAGTCGATAGTCCACGGATGTGCCTGGAGCCGCACCGGCGCCGACGCTACCATTCAACGACAATGCATAAGTGCCGCTGCGATCAACCAGCAAAGCCTGCCATTGTGCGAGATCGCTGGTCAGAATATCCACAACTGATTCTATCGATGCTTCGAGCACAACCACGCCGGCAGGCATCGCTTGGTCGCCCTGAAGAGCCAGCGAGAAGCAAAGTAGTGGGACGGTACCGTCGTGCGTTTCGGCAAAGCTGGAATTGGTAATATAGATTGGCCGGCGCACATCCTGATTGCGCAGGGTCAGAGCTCCGCGGTACGCTAAATCCCGGCTGCGGTCACGCAATTGGGCAGCAGGCACAATTCGCACCGTACCATTGCGGCTCTCGGCGCAGGCTATTTCCATGCCGTTTTCGTGCAGCAAACAGGCACGCTGATAGCGATCAACCGAACGGTGCAGAAAGGCCATATACACTTGCTCGATTGCCGACAATTCGCTCACCTGGTCGTAATCGTTGCGCGTTTGCACATAGCTTTGCATCGGCGGAAGCTGGCTGAGAAACAGCAAATCCGCCGTCATTTCCTGGATGAGTGCTTCGACGCGATTGGCGCGCTCACCGGCAATCCGCAGGCCTTCCAGCCGCGCCTGGCTCAGCACATGTTCCGCAGATCGTTGATAGGCATACAGCGCAATCACGGAAACAGGGAGCAACAGCACCAGCGCAAATGCCAGGATTATTTTTCGGGCCAGGCGCGACTGCTGTCGGTACGGCATCAGTTGTATCCATCTGAGTATACGTGAATGACATTTTAACCATCAATACCCAATTTAGTATAGCATTCAGGGGATACGTTACTGTTACGTAAGATAATGCAACTGTAGAGAAATGCCAATATTTCCGCCATGGCAACCACATAACGATATAGCTGGACTTGTCGGAATAGAAAGGCACCACTATAATGGCAAGCGCAATAGATCGCCGGGCCGGATCGAAGCCAGGCCAGCAAAGGGATCTCCATCGTGCATTGTGGCGATGCGCGCCAGTCCATCGACGCCGGGCGCGAACCGGGTTCAGAGACCGCCGAAACCATCCGACTGGGGTTCCATCTGGCTGGATGCCCGGCATGTCGCGCCTACCGCGATCGGCGGAACGGCGCTCATGATCGCCTGATGGCCGACCTGATTCTGGTGGAGACAGCCGATATGCCGGCGCCCGCCGCTGCAGGTGCCGGCCGACCGGCGGCAGAGCCGCGCCCGCCGCACCGGCTACGCCATGGAATCTATGCGCTGGCAGTGCTGGCGCTCTTGCTGATCGGGCTGGTCGCGGCGCATGCAGTTATGTCGCTGCTAACCATCCGGCACAATGTGCAGGCAATGATTGTGCCGACCAGTATCAACCTGACGGCAACGCCGATACCCACCCGCCCGGTGCAAGCAGCAGCCTGGCGATCACCCACCGCATCAACTCCACCGGCGCCGCCAACCCCGACAACGGTAGCCGCCACGCCGTTTGCCCTGCCGACTGCTACGCCCATTCCACCCGATCCCGGCGACGCAATCACCGTGCTGCTGATTGGCAGCGATCAACGGCTCTACGACACCGGCCCGGCCCGCGCCGATGCTTTGATGCTGGCGCGCATCGATCCCGATCAACCACGCGTCGCACTACTCTCGCTCACCCGTGATATGATGGTCGATATTCCCGGCTATGGCTATGCGCGCGTCAATGCAGCCAATGTCTACGGCGGCCCGGAATTGACCAGGCAGGCGGTCAGTCGGCTGGTTGGCTTGCCGGTTGATCATTATGTCGCCATCAATTTTGCCGGGTTTATCGAAGTCGTCGATGCTCTTGGCGGCGTGGTGGTATCGGTCGAGAAGGATATTTTTCAGCCCGGCTGGGATCTGTATTTTCCGGCCGGCCCTAATCAGATGGACGGCCTGACGGCGTTGCGCTACAGCCGGATTCGCATGCCCGACAGCGACTATGAGCGGGTCAAGCGTCAGCAGGCAGTGCTGCTGGCGCTGGCCAACCGGGTGCGTGAGCAAAACCCGCTGGCCGGGCTCGACAGTGTGGCGCGCATGACATCGGCACTACGTGACGATATTCAGACGGATATGCCCGAGGAGCGCATGCTGGCCCTGGCCTGGGCCTTGCGTGACTTTCCGCCGGCACAGGTCGAACGCTATGCGATCGAAGAGTATATGGTCTCGACGAATGTGCTTCCCGGCGACCACTATGCGCAGGTAGCAGACGAAGCATTTATGACCGAGTTGCGGCACTTGCTTATTCATGGGAATAATAAGTAGATGAAACTCTTGTTGCGCTGGTTGATTACAGCCGTAGCACTGTTTGCTGCGGTATCGTTCGTACCGGGAATCGCAGTCGGCGACAATGCCTGGACAGCGGTGTTCGTCACTGCGGCAGTGCTCGGGTTGCTCAATGCCCTGCTGCGCCCGCTCTTGAAATTCCTTTCCTGCGGCCTGATCATCGTCACGCTGGGCCTGTTCACCTTTGTGATCAATGCCGCTATGCTCTGGCTGGCCTCCTGGATCTCGGTGAACCTGATCAACGTCGATTTTGTTGTCGATGGTTTTATCCCGGCACTGATCGGCTCCATCGTAGTCAGCGTCATCTCGTTTGTGCTGTCGATCATCCTGATCGACGATGACGACGACAAGCAGCGCAAGCGCCGCTGATTGATGCCAGTCTCCCCCGGATCGACCGGCCAGCGCCGGCCAGCCCTGCTGCTGGTCGGCTTATCGTTCCTGGCCTTCATCAGCCTGGGGCTGCCGGATGGCTTGCTGGGCGTGGCCTGGCCCTCGATTGCGACCGATTTCGGGCTTCCGCTAGGCACACTGGGCTTGTTGCCGATGGTTTTCAGTGTAGGGTATCTGGCGACCAGCGTGAATACCGGCCGACTGGCCGGCGCACTGGGCATCGGCGGTTTGTTCTTCGGCAGTTCGCTGCTGGTAACCGGCGGCTTGCTGGTGTATGCACTGGCAACACAGTTCGGGCTGGTGTTGCTGGGGGCGATCCTGATCGGCGCGGGCAGCGGCGCCATCGATGCCGGCCTGAACACCTATGCCTTGTTCCGCTTCTCGCCGCGCCTGATCAACTGGTTGCATGCCTGCTACGGCCTGGGGGCGATGGCCGGACCGCTGCTGATGACGGCGCTGCTGACGACGGGATTTGCCTGGCAGTGGGGGTACCTGGTAGTGGCCGGATTGCTGGGCTTGATGAGCATCTGCTTCGGGCTGAACCGGCGCATCTGGTATGCCGACATGATCGGGCCGGACGCGGAAGAGCAGCCGGCGAACAGAGTGGGGAATTCCATCGGAACAACCTTGCGCCGGCCGGCAGTCTGGCTGGGTATGCTAATTTTGTGTACACCGGGGTGGAAGTCAGTGCCGGGCAGTGGGCCTACAGCCTGTTCACCGCCGGGCGAGGCATGGCACCGGAACTGGCCGGGCCGGCCGTCGGCGGCTACTGGGCCAGCCTGACTCTGGGGCGTATTCTATTCGGCGTCCTGGCCGGGCGCTGGAGCGCCGATAGCCTGTTGCGCAGTTGTATGCTGGGAGCGCTGCTGGCGGCCCTGCTGATCCGGCTGGATCTGGGGGCATGGCCGGATGTGCTGGGCCTGGCGCTGCTGGGCGGCATGTTCGCGCCGATTTTCCCGCTGCTGGTCAATCGCACCCCCCAACGGCTGGGGCGGGCGCTGGCCATGCACGCGGTAGGCCTGCAAGTCGCCGCCGCCAACCTGGGCGTGGCCCTGTTGCCGGCAATTATCGGCGGCATGGTGACGGCAAGCACAATCGACGTGATCGCCGTCTGCCTGGCGATCCTGTGCCTGAGCCAGTTCTTGCTGCACGAAAGCTTGCTGTACAGCACCCGCCGGCTCAGCTTACACAGGTAACGAGATTGCGCAAATGCTCAACAAGAAACTCGCGGAGCGCCCGGGCAGCCGGCGAGGCCAGCCGGTCGCCGCGCCAGACCAGGCCCAGCGAGCGTTTCAATTCCATATCGGTAACCTGGAGCGCTACAACGTTATTATTGTTTTGCACCGCCAGGCGCGGCACAATCGTCACTCCAACGCCGGCGGCCACCAGGCGCAGCAGCGTATCCATCTCGCCGCCATCGAGAACAACCCGGGGCGTAAAGCCGGCTTCGAGGCAGGCGTTCAGCGTCGCCTCGCGCAATTCATAATTTTTGGGCGACAGAACCCAGGAATCGTCGCGCAGCTCGTGAAGTGAAATACGTTCCAGGACAGACAGCCGATGGCCGATCGGCAACACAACAACCAGTTCTTCGCTAAACAGCGGCACCACCGTCAACGCCTCATCATAGACCGGCAGGGTGACGATGGCGACATCGACGTTGCCGCTTTCCAGCCATTCGAGCAGCGTCTGAATGCCGGACTCGTGCAAGCGCATCTCGATACCGGGGTAACGTTGATTGAAGCCGGCCAGCGTCTGCGGCAGCAACTGGGTGCCGACACTGGGAGAAGCGCCAACCACGGCCCGCCCGCGGCGCAGGCCGACACGTTCGTCCATCTCGGCCCGGGCAGCTTCGACCTGGGCCAGTACTGATCGGGCGTGGGGCAGCAAAGCTTCACCGGCCTCGGTCAGGCGTACATTTCGCCCCACCCGGTCGAACAAGGCGACGCCAAGCTCCTGCTCCAACTGGCTGATCTGCTTGCTAAGCGCCGGTTGAGCAATATGCAACTCGGCTGCGGCCCGCGTGACATGCGAATGGCGGGCCACAGCTTCAAAATAGCGCAGGTGACGTAACTCCACGGCAGGCGACCTCAGGGTACTAGGGCGACCGGGCAAAGGATAGATCGAGGATTCTCCGGTGCTTGCACAGATCACCATAATTATGATTACTAAAGATCTCGCTTTTATTTCTTTTTAGTATACCAATGTCAGGGTAGTTCTGAGTTCCAGTCGTGGGGAGATCATGGTATAATAAATCAGTTTTATAGTATTATAGTACATGTTCGAGGAAAATGTATGCACCGATTGTGGTTTCTGGCTCTCGCCACCGTCCTGTGCCTTACGCTGTTGGCCTTTCCCGCTACGCAGAGCATAGCTGCGCCCGGTACGAACCGGCACGAAGCCTTTGTCCATTTTCCGGAAACCGGCCACAACGTCAGTTTCAAGTTCAAGGACTATTTCGACAACCACGGAGGACGGGCCATACTGGGCCTGCCGCTGACGGAAGTATTCACCGACTATGACGGCTTGCAGGCACAATATTTCGAGAACGCCCGGCTGGAACTGCACCATGATCGCAGCAGCGGGCGGAGCCACATAGCCGGCAGTCTGCTGGGCAGCCAGATGGCAGTCGGGCGCCACGAAGCGGCCTTCGACTGGTTGGCGGCAGCACCGACGGCGGATCGCGAATTCTTCCCCGAATCGGGCCATAGTATCGGTGGTGCATTCGGCTGGTTCTGGCATTCGCATGGCGGCGTCAACGTGTTCGGCTTTCCAATTTCGGAAGAATTCTACGAATGGGACGCTGCGGCAGGCCGGGAACGCCTGGTGCAATATTTTCAGCGCGCCCGTTTTGTGTATCACCCCGAGTTGATGGGCCAGCCCGGCGAGGTAACGCTCAGCGACCTGGGCCGCCAGTTTATGCAGCACAACCCGCCGGCCATGGCCCACAGCGCACCGGTACGCCCGGTGGAACTGCTCGGCAGCGCCACTACCGGCTACGCTGCCTCGATTTCGGCCCGCATTCACAATATCGGGCGGGCAACCGACATGTTCCATGGCCTGATTGTACCGGCCGGCGAAGAACTTTCGTTTAACTCGGTCGGTGAGTTCACTGAGGAAAACGGCTTCGTCGACGGCTATGCTATCGTCGGCGGCCGGCTGGAGAAAGTCGTCGGCGGCGGGCTCTGCCAGGTTTCGACGACCCTGTTCCGCGCAGCATCAAATGCCGGCCTGGACATAACCTATCGGCGAGGCCATACCTACATCGTCAATTTCTACGAAAACATTCTGGGCTTTGATGCCACGGTGTATGTGCCGGATATCGATTTTCGCTTCCGCAACGACACCGCAGGACCGGTTTACATTACCACGCGGGCAGATCATACGACAGCGGAAGTCACTTTCGCGATCTACGGCTACAGCGACGGCCGCACGATCAGCTACGACGGCCCCTACACGAGCAACTGGGTAAAACCGGGCCGGCCGGTCTGGCAACTGGATCGCAGCCTGCCAGAGGGTGCGATCCGGCACCTGGTGCATGGGCGCTCGGGAGTGCAGGTCAATCTGTATCGCACGGTGAGGTTAGCGAACGGCAAGGTGCTGCACAAAGACAACTATTACACCAACTATAAACCCTGGGAAGATTTCATCGCATATGGGCCGGGGGTAACACCGCCGGCAGGCGTCACGGTACTGCCGGCGCGGTAGGGAGCAACGCAGAAAAGAAGGCGAGTTCCGGCGCTGGTTCTCTTTTGTGCGTTTTAGCGGGTTTGCCGCCAGAACGCACAAAAGCAATGCGCACTTCCGCACCGCCGGCGGTGAAAAGAGCCGTGTGTAGGTATCCGTTCAGGGCGGGACGATTACCGCACTTCTGAGTTGCGAGAAATCGCAGGATCCGGCATACTATTGCTATGGACGAACCGCAATGCCCCACTGAATTGAGTGAGGATGCCTGGCAGTCCACCCCATGCGCATCAAGCTTATGTAGAGGTCGGGCGCCTCGATATCGAGCACGACCAGGCCGCCGCTGATCGTACCGCAGACGATGCCGACTCCTGCATCGCTACGGGCGAACCAGCGCCGTAGCTCAGCCTCGTTCGGTGGGCGATCCTGAAAGGATTTCCAGCTGGGGCGGGTTTTGTCCGTCGCCTCATCGTAGATCCGCGGCAAGAGATCGGTGTCTGGCTCCTTGCCACCGTGGGCGATGGGTATGACACTCAGGCCGCCGGCGACATAGCCCTGCGCGGCGGTGAGTATCTCGAATGTGTGTTGTTGTTCCATGGTGCTCCTCGTGGATGTCGGTGGTACGGCGTTTACTTCCACTCCTGGCGCGAGCGGGCACGGCGCGCCCATTCACGGGTGCGGATGCGCTCCATGGCGCTGAGAATGCGCTGCGCCTCCGCACGATCGGCGGGTGCGCGGAGGCGAGCGAGCAGAATCAAAGCGGCCTGCTCGATATCCGAGAGGCTCGCCAGGTTATCCTCGGTCTGTTCGATCTCAGGGTCGGGTTTACGTCCGGACAAGCTGATCTCCTTTCGCTCACAAAAGCGCAGGTTGCCGATATGGTTGAGAGAGAAACTGTTCGATGCGATCGGCTCCGGCCGTTGCCATGGCCGGAGCCGGAGGGAAAGCGAGCCTACGATGCCGGCGATCTGCGAGCTCTTACCCGCATATCGCTCAGCCCTGGTGGCACGCGGCTACCGCCCGCGCGGCATCCAGAAATACCTGGAGCAGCTGAAGGCCTTCGCGCGCTTCGCTGGTGAGGCGCTGCCGGCGGAGACCATCAGCGCCCAGATCATCACGCGCTACCAGGAGCACCTGGCGGCGCGCTGCGGCTCGGGCACGGTGGGCAACGCGCTGACGGCGATCCGCTCGTTCTGCCGCTGGTGCGCCGCCCAGGGCCTGCGCAGCGACGACCCGACGCTGACGATCGTCTGGCCGCGGCTGCGCAAGCCGGCGCCGCGTGCGCTCTCCCAGGCTGAGCTGCGCCGGCTGTTGAAGGCCATCGAGGAGCCGGACAAGCTGACCGAGTTTCAGCGCTGGGTCTGGGGGCGCAACCGGCGGGCGGTGCTGCTGATGCTCTTCGCCGGCCTGCGCATCAGCGAGGTAGCGGCGCTGCGCTGGCGCGAGGTCGACCTGGAGGCGGGCGTGCTGCTTGTGATCGATGGGAAGGGCGGCAAGGATCGCTCGGTGCCGATCCACCCGACGCTGCGCGCCGAGCTGGAGCGGGTCGAGACGCCCCGGCCAACCTGGGCAGTCGCCGGCCGTCAGGACAACACGCCCATGAATTAAAAAAGTCTGGCCCACCTCTTCGAGAGATGGTTGCCAGACTATGACCTTCAGATCTCAGCCCACCGTCTGCGCCACTCGTTCGCGACGGAATTATTACGCAACGGCGCCGACCTGCGGGCTATCCAGGAGCTACTCGGGCACAGCTCGCTGGAGACGACCCAGCGCTACCTGATGCTGGGCAGCCGGCCGCTCCGGGAAGCCATCGATCGGCTTCCAGATGCGTGGTAGAGGGGATATGGCTTCAGGAAAGCGTTTTTGTCAGATGGGTGATTTCCCGCTCCGGCCCTCACCCCCCAACCCCCGCTCCCGTACAGTCTGGCGCGACGAGAGCCTTACGCTTTGAGTTGGTCATCACCGGCGCCAGCCTGACAGGAGCGGGGGAGCCGGGCACGCACGTTGCCATGTGCTCCCCGCTCCTGCCAGGCAAGTGCGCCATGGGAACCCGGTTTCGCGAACGCAACTCACCGCGCTTGCCTGAGCGGGAGCGGGGCCGGGGGTGAGGGCCGTCCGGCCGGGCGAAAAACGCTATAGTTAAAAGGACTAATCCGCCCCGGTTTCCGACAGCGCCAGGCCAAGTCCCGTCACTTCGTAGATCCGCAAGTCATCGCGCCACAGGCTGGCATCGGCCAGCAGCACCAGTTGCGCGCCGCGCCGTTCGATGCCGGTAATATGCGCTTCGAGCGTCATCAGGCCGCTGCGCGGAATGATCTGGCCGCGATATTTCCAGACAGTGCACTGATCAGCAATCGGCCCGAAGCGCGGCGAACGCATGCCCCGATCAAGGCCGCAGTGCAGAACATAGGCTTCGAGCGCTTCAAGGATCGCCTGCACGCCCAGCGAACCGGGCATCACCGGGTCGCTGTAAAAATGGCAGGCATAAAACCAGTTCGTCGGGTCAACTTTTTTCTCGCCGAAGACATAGCCCAGGCCATGGCGCCCGCTCTGCGGAAAGACCAGCAGCCGGTCGAGGAACTGCAACTGGTCGCCGGCCAGGCGAGCGTGCGGGCGTTCCGGCGAGGCGCGGAACAGCGGATGCGCCGGATCGGCGAGGCGCAGTTCCTGGCCGCTGCCGACGCCGCTCGTCTCGAACCAGGGCCGGGTCGTGCGCCCATGATCCAGCCCGGTCTGGTTGGCCAGCATGGTCGCGCTAAAGAAGCCGAAGGCCGCATCACCGACATAGAAATCTTCGCCGTCGATGGCCAGCGCAAAATCGAATTTCTGGATGATCACGCCGGCCATGGCGTTCGATGAGAGCAGACGGGCGCGGCTAGTGATGCGTTTGCCGCGAATATCGACCTCGCGCAACAGGTGGCCGCTACCGTCCAGGTTGCGAAAATAGAAATCCTGCTGCGGATCGCTCAAGGTCGAGCCGAGTGCGCTGGTCAGGAACCCGCAGGGCTGCAAGGCGATTTCCATCAGCACGCTATAAGGCGCGGTCGGGTAGCTGTTCTTGTAGCAATACCAGGGATTGGCCGGCACATCGTATTCGGCGACCAGGTTTGAGCCGGGCGCAAGTTCGCCGCGCCGGCCCTCGACATGCAGCACCCGGCTGATCAGTTGCAAGTCGCCGTTGGGGTTGCGCGGCGCCCGGCGGCCCTCGTAAATTGCGTAGTCCGGCCCGAAGCAGGCCGTCAGCGAGCCGGTGGTAAACTGCTGGATCATGGCTTCGTCGTACGCGGGCGGCGTTGCCGGAACGGGATGTTCCAGTTTCGCCGGCGGCACCAGGCGCGGGTTCTTCTCACGCAGTTGCAGCACCAGGTCTTTGAAGCGCACCACAATCCGCCCATCCAGGATCACATCAATATTGGCATAGGCATAGGGCTGCGGTTCAATGCCCAGCGCCGTCACTTCCAGCCGGTAGATCAGCTTGCCGGTCATCGGAGTGACCTGGCCACGGCAGCGAACTTCCTGCGGCACGCCGGGGATTGGCTGAAAACGTGCATCGAAGGTATAGCTCTGCAGACCCAGGAAAAGCATGTAGATCTGTAACAACTGGCAGCAGCCCTCGGCCATCAGCGAGCCGGCCATCACCTGGTCGTCAACAAAGTGGCAGGGGAAGAACCAGCTCTCCGGCGTCAGATCCTGTTCGCCGATCACCAGGCCCAGGCCCCAGTCGCCGCCCTGCGGATCGATGGAGGCCACGCGACTGATCATCAGCATGGCGCGGGCCGGCAGCCGCAGCGAAGCATTGCGCCCACCCTGATCGTAGGCCGGGCCGAAGCAACCGGCAATGTCACCGGCAATCAGGAACTCCATATCGGCGGTGCTCAGCGCACGGCGCGCCGACTGCAACGGCGGAACGAACATCCGGCGCACCGCCGCCTGGCGCTGTTCGATGTCGGCGCGCGAATCGACCACGCCGCGGCCCTCAGCCAGTTCGCCATCGGTGAAGAAGCCGGCGCAACCACCGTCCATCTTCAAAATCATGCGCTCGCCGACAAAACATTCGTAGCTGAAGAAGAACAGCAGTGTCTCACCGCTGCGCGCAAAAGAATTGATGCTAATGTCGTAGCGCAACGTCTCGCCGTCCTTGGGCAATTCATCGAGAAACGTCAGCGTACAATCGAGCAATCGGTAGACCCGTTCGCCGCGACACTCAAAGTCGATGCCCAGGTAACTGATCAGCAGCAGATCGCACTGACCGGACTCAACCGCGACAGCGATAGGTGTCTGAGCATCGACCGAATACCAGGCCTTGAGCGGAATATCATACTCGGTCGTAATCGTCGAAGGGCGAAAATTGCCGCACTCGGCGGCGAGCTTCGTCACCCGGCTGACCAGCAGATAGGGCGGCGTAGGCAGGCGCACTCGCCGCGCATACTGATCGATCGCAGCGTATTCGCGGCCGAAGACCGGCGCAATCTTGCCGCCGGCGAACTCCAGCAAATCAGCCTGATCCCAGATCAGTTCAGCAGGACGCGGCGCCGGCGGTGACTGCGGCGCACACAAATCGGCAGCGTGCCGATGCAGCGCCGCCCGGCGTTCGGCCAGCAAAGCCCGGTGTTGCGCGATCAGCGCCGCAGTATCAGCCTGCGGCGGCGAAATCATTGGCGCAGGTACTTCTTCAATCACGGTTGTACGCTCCTTTGCACGGGGCAGCGATGGCAAGGCACAGTGCAACCCGGCATGACCGTTCTGCCCATTGCCGGCAGCAGTCGGCGGCGGCGCCTGAACGGCGACCGGCGGCGCAGCGGGCACAATTGCCGTTGCCGCCACAGCGACCGGCGCGACAAACCGGCGCCGGGCACAGACAGTTTGCAGCAAACTACGGTTTTCGGCAGTCACCATCGCCGCCCGCACATCCTGGCCGCCCGGCCGGATCACTTTGATCAGCGAACGTTTCGCCGGCGGTTCAGCTTCGGCCGGCAGCAGCGGTGCCAGATCCAGCGCTACGCGGTGGCTGATCAGGCGGGCAAGCAATGCCAGCAAGCTAGCACTCTCCTCGACGCCCTGACGATTGACCGGCAGCACCCGGTGTGGCTGGCCGGCCAGGATACTCCCGATCCAGCGACTGCACACATTCGCCGGCCCGACTTCGACAAAGATCCGGGCGCCATCATGATAAACCTGCTGCACCAGGCCGGGAAAATCGACGGTGCCACTGGAGGCACTGCTGATCGCGCGTGCGATCCAATCGCGTTCCAGGTGCATCGGCTGCTTGCCGGCTGCCGTGTAGAACGTCACCCCCGGCACCGGCGTCGTCGGCAGGGCGTGCAACTCCAGCATCAACGCATACTCGGAATGCATGGCCGGGCAGTGGATCACATTCTCGAAAGGTGCCCGGTAAGCCTCGCAGCCCAGATCCGCCGCGACTTGCTGCACCACGGCGGGCACACCGGAGACGACCACTTCCTGCGGCGTATTGATCAGCGCGAGGAAGGCATAGCGTTCGCCCTGCAAACGTGCCTGCGCCTGTTCCAACGGTACTCGCAGCGTGAAATTGCCCCAGAAATCGACGTCGGCATCAGGCGGCACGCCGAGGTATTCACGGGCCGCCTCGCGCCGCCCGGCCAGCCGGCGGGTGAACAGCGGCGACTGCTGCAACTGGCGCAAAGAGGCTGCGCTGGCCGGCCAGACGCCCATCGCCAGCAACATGCTCGACTCGCCCATGCTGTAACCGAAGGCCGCCTGTGGTTGCACGCAGAAATGCTCGCGCAGCACTGCGGTGTAGAGCACGGTGAACATCAGGCTCGATTGCATCCAGCCGAGCGTATCACTGCGCAAAGCGCCTCGAGCCGCATCGAGTTCGGCACGGCCGGGCGGGCGGCGCCAGCGCGGATAGATCCGCCGCTCATCGATAATTGCCGGCAAATCGCCGCCGAGGCCGGCCAGGCGCTGGTGCAAATCGGGAAAAAGCTGCCAGAGCTCGCGGCCCAGGCCGGGGTAGGCGCTAAAGGCACCGGGAAACACAAAAGCCAGCCGGCCCTGCGCGGCCAGCGGGCGCGCACTGAAGCAACTACCCAGCGGCGTCTCCCAGTCGGTACCGTGCTCGAAGGCCGCCGCCAGCCCGGTGCGAGCCAGATCGATCTCGCGCTGCAACTCGGCGCTGTCGCGAGCCAGCAACACCAGTGCATAGCGCGCCGCCGGGCGGGCCTGCGCCGCGAGCAAGGCCTGCCGCACCAGGTTCAGCAGCGGCCTGCCATCGGCCAGCGCCGTCGCCAGTTCTGCCAACCGGCCCGACAATTCATCGCGGCTATCGGCGAATAGCGGCAGCAGGCGCAGCCGGCTGCGCCGGACGAAAGCCGCCGGCTGCGGTTGAGCCTGCGGCGGCTCGGCCAGAATCACATTTGCCGCGCAGCCATCGCTGCCCAGACTGCTGACCACCGCCCGCCGCCGCGCATTCTGGCGGCGCAGCCAGGGCCGGGCGCTGTCGGGCACATACAACGCCGTCGCTGCGGCAAATTCGGCTTCGGCAAACATATCCCAGTCAGGGCAGGCCGGCAGATAGCGCCCATCGATGCAGAGCGCCGTCTTGATCAGCGCGGCAACACCGGCGGCTGCCCCGGCCCGGCCAATGTTGGCGGCAACCGTACCGACAGCCTGAAGCGGCACAGAATGCACCGGCGCGTACACCTGCGCCAGGCCGCTGATCGCGCCGGGCTGCCGGGGCAGCGCCAGCTCCAGGTAGCCAATGTCGGCCGCCGTGATTCCGGCGGCATTCAGCGCCTGGCGGGCAGCAGTGGCAATCGCGGTTTCAGCAACTGGTGCGCCGGCCAGTTCAACTGCCTCGATCTGAGCGTAGATGTGGCCACCCTGCACATCGTCGGCCCGCCGCAACACCAGCGCCCCGGCGCCCTCACCGACCGGCGTATCCGCCCCGTTCAGCGGCACATCGAGCAGCACCCGTTCCAGGCCGCCGGCCAGGTCGACCGCCGCGACTACGACGGCCTCGACCTCGCGGCGAGCCAGCATAAGCCGGGCCACCTCCAGCGCCCGAAACACACCACTTTCGTCTGCCGAAATCGTAAACGCCGGCCCATTCAGATCCCAGAGCGCCGCCACCCGACAGGCCATAATATTGCCGATAAAGCTGATGTACTGATTGATCTGGGCCGGCTGGTGCAGCGCATCTTTGAGCAAGCGTTCAAGTTGCGCCGCTTCTTCGGGCGCCGGCGCAATCCCGGCGCGTGCGAAAAATTGCGGCAACTGCCAGACCAGATCCTGGCGCCCCCGCAACTGGTGGATGGCCGGATCCATCTCCATCGCCACCAGCACCGCCACATTGCTACCGGACTGGATCTTCGCATCGCGCAGCGCCCGGTCGGCGACACGCAGCAGCAGCAGTTGCTGGGGCAGCGGCTGATCGGCGGCATCGGGCGGAATGCGTGCCTGCAAAAAATCGAAGGCGAAGCCCTCGAGGTAAGCGCCCGCCGGCGCCGCACCTGTTGCCAGGCCATGCTCGCGCAGCAGTTCGAGTTGCTGCGCAAAGCCATGCCAGCGCAGCGCCGGCAACGGGCCGACCGCCGACTCGCCCGTGTAGAGCGCCCGGTCGAACTCATCCAGCGTCTGGTACGGCCCGAAACAGGCGTCCATGCCGGTAATCGCCAGCGCCGGCAGTTCCAGTGCCGCCGGCTCATTCGCCGGCAGCCCCACCGGTTGTTCCAGAACAACATGCGCATTGGTGCCGCCAAAGCCAAAGGCGCTGACCGCCGCCCGACGAGGGCCATCCTGCGCCGGCCAGTCCTGCGGCGCACGCACCGTTCCCGCGCCGCCGATGCTGCCGGACTGCGAAACCAGCGGCTCACGCAAGCCAATCGTCGGCGGGATCCGGCCGGCGTTCATGCTCAGCAACACCTTGATCATACCAGCCATGCCCGCTGCCGTCAGCAGATGGCCGAAATTCGACTTGACCGAGCCGATCAGCGGCGCGTGGCCGTAAGCGCCGAAGAATCGCTCCATGCTATTCAGTTCAACGATGTCACCGACGGGCGTGCCGGTGGCATGGCATTCAACGTAGGCCACACGGGCCGGCGATACATCGGCAGCGGCATAGGCCCGCTCAAAGGCAAGTTGCTGCCCCTTCGGATTGGGCACCAGCAAATGCTTGCCCGTACCGTCGTTCGAGAGACCAATCCCGCGCACCAGACCATAGATCCGGTCGCCGTCGCGCAACGCATCGGCGTAACGCTTGAGCACCAGCATACCGGCGCCCTCACCGGAGGTCAGGCCCTGCGAATTGCGGTCGAGCGGACGGCTCGCGCCCTCGGTCGGATACGCCTGAAAGATCGAAAAGCCGGTATGCACAAACAACGGATCGGCGCAACTAACCGCCCCGGCCAGCATCAAATCGGCCTTGCCGGCCGCCAGGTACTCGCAGGCCAGCTTGAGCGCATAGAGCGACGAGGCACAGGCCGCATCGAGCGCGAAATGCGGCCCACCCAGGCCCAGCGCCCGTGCCGCCAGGTCGGCCGGCGCACCGGCAACGTGGCTATTCAGCGCCACCGGCGCGACCCCATTGAGCGGCGGCAACGCATCCAGCGTAACCGGTTCATCATCAAGCAGTTCGCGCAGTGCATCGGCGACGAGCGCGGCATACAGCGGCCCGATCAGGCGTTGCGAAGAGCGCGTTGGAAAGGAGAGATTGCCCAGCACCAGGCCACAGCGGGCCAACAGGGCAGCGTGCCCCAGGTGGCCGCTATCGGCAAGCGACTCGCGGGCCACGTGCAGCGCCCACTGATAGAGCGGATCGAGGCCATGCAACTGTTCCGATGGAAGAGCAAAGCCGGCGGGATCGAAGACAAAATCACGTACGAAGCCGCCACGCTGGTAGACAAAACCATCGGAATGGCGCCCCTGCGGATCGAAAAACAAAGCCGGATCGGCGCCAATTTCGGCGCTGGTCAACTCTGCGGTCGCATCCACCCCGGCAAGCAAATTTTGCCAGAAGGCCGCCGGCCCATGCGCGCCTGGAAACAGGCAACTCAGCCCGACAATCGCCACTGGTTGCATCGATCCTCCGCAGTTCATCGTGATAAATCCTGTTTCTCCGCCGGTACCACGTTAACGCATGCCCGAACCCGCGCCGATCCCGGTCATCCCGAATCGTCCGATCATCGTGGGAGGGGCAAAGTAGCGGCCACCGCGCCCGCATGCCAGCCACCCATCCGCGCAGCATCCGTCACCCGGCGCCATCCCCGCCACCGCGAGCCGCTGCTGCACCCCGTTTTCAACGATAGCGTTTTTGTCAGATGGGAGACTCCGCGCTCCGGCCCTCACCCCCCCAACCCCCTCTCCCGTACAGTCTGGCGCGACGAGAGCCTTACGCTTTGAGTTGGTCATCACCGGCGCCAGCCTGACAGGAGCGGGGGAGCCGGGCACGCCCGTTGTCATGTGCTCCCCGCTCCTG
>DAOTUJ010000074.1:0-6699 GCA_034437175.1 Chloroflexaceae bacterium
GCCGGCACCACCGCCAGACCCCGCACCGACAGACAAGCCGCCGCATCCTTGGAAGCGCGCCTGGAGCATCCGTCGCCAACGGGAGCTGGCGAACTCAGCGTAGGGGCGGAAAACTTTCTGCCACACCCGCTCCTTGGCATCACCTTGACGCTCGAATCAGGCGATGCTATACTGGAGCAGACAACAGACACCCGGGCGAGCGGACTCGGTCTGCTCACTGGTGGGGGTACGGGCCTCTCGACGGTCGCTTGCAAGGTTTACACGTCGACTGGCCTTTTTGATTCCCCGACACCCCCGGTTCGGTATCGTCTGCTCTTCAATCGGGTCAAGCAGTTGTCCGGGCGGGCCTGCGCAACACTTTAGGGCGGCATCCCACTCTTCCAGCTTCGTTCGCTATACCGACCGCGAGCAAACACAAAACGCCCGCCGTTCCCTTTCGGGAACAGCGGGCGTTTGGAAAAAGCGCACCGCAACGCGCAGCGCCGGACAACGCGATCACCGTAGTCGGAGCCGGTGCGCAGTGTTGCGGGATATGCTATACTGCGAAGCGGGTATTCGGATGGCCTAGCAATGCGGTAGCTCACACGCGTGTCCTCGCACAGTCACGAATGACTGCGGGTCACGTGTCCAGACCGCGGGCCATTTTACAAGAAGTGAGGGGCGAAACCCACCCGGCTCACCACATTGGGAAGCCTAGTGTCATTGCGGCACTAGGCTTCTTTTTTGCCGTTGACAGCCAAGTTGACAGCCAAAGTCCGGCTGACAGCCAGGGACGGCTGTGTATACCCAGAGACAACAGGTTGGGTGAAGGGTATATCAGGGCACGGATTGGCGCATCTGACCCATACTCGTTCTCTCCCTGAACAGGCCTTGAAGCTACCTTGTAATCGCTGCCGCAGTAATATAGCGCAAGGGATGCAAGATTAGCGACGCAGCCGCCCCGTGAGATCCCTCCAGGTAACTCTTCACCTGAAAGAACAGTTGACTCGCGCCCGACCTGCTTCTATCATACATACACCGCGCAAAGACTAGAGTTAGAAACGCTATGTCATTTGATTACGGATATGCACTGCTCATCGGCGTCGGTACGTACGAGCACAACCCGCCGAACAATGTCCCGAATGTTGTCTACGATGCTGAGCAGATAAAGGCTGTGCTGACATCCCGTGATTACTGCGGCTATAAAGAATTCAATGTAGAGCTACACGTTGAGCCGAAAAAGACAACCCGGGCCGCGATCCTGGCTGCGCTCGACCAGCTCGCCCAGGATGTGGCCGAGGCGGCCCAGCCTCCCGATGTATTGCCCTTCGTGCTGCTGATCTACGGCGGCCACGGCGGCCTCGACGCCGAGGGGAACTACTACCTGTGCTGCTCCGACAGCCGGGTCGAAAACGGGCTGATCATCGATGGCAGCGGTATCCGCCAGGATGTGCTGCTGCAAAAAATTCAGGCCATCCCTACCGATCGCATGCTGCTGATCTTCAATGCCTGCCACTCGGGCCATATCTCGCCCGACCTGCTGGCCGGCGCAGCCCAAAATGACACGCCAGCCGCAGAAGAGGGTGGCCAGGCGCTGCCTGACGCGGTCGCCGGCGCGCTGGTGGGCACGGGCCGGGGGCGCGTGATCATCACCGCCTGTAGCCAGGATCAGAAGTCGTACTATTTTGAGGGTACTGAAAAAGATCCAAAGCCGACTGTTTTCGGCGAGAAGCTGGTCGCCGCCCTGCGCGGTGAGGATCTGCTGCCTCGACACGGCGCGATCAGCGCCCTCGACCTCTATGCCTGCCTACACGATACGGTCAGCGGGAAGGTGGCCCGGCTGCGCGAGCGTTTCGGCGGCGATCAGCGCCCCGAGTTGACGGTCAGCAAGGGGGTCGGCGTAATGGCGGTGAGCCAGTATCGTGGCCAGCAGATCAGCGGCGAGATCGACGCCGACGAGCGCCCCGACCTGCAGCGGCTGGGAGCAGCGGTGCGCGAGCTCAGCGCGAACAGCAGCCGCCTGCTCTTTGAGCAGGTAATCAATATGCAGGGCGCGCAGTTCGCCCAGGGCAACCAGGTTGGGCGCGATCTATTCCAGATCGGCCGCGATCTGGTGCGAGGCGACCAGTACAACATCGGCCAGTATATTGTGAGCGACAGCGCGGCCGAGATCACGCCGCGCCCCGAGTTTCAGCCGCGCAGCTACGTGCATCGCCCCGAGGCAGACGCGCTGCTGAAGGCGCTGTGCGACAGTGACGATAGCCGCCCGGTAGTCATTCTTTATGGGGCGCCCGGCACTGGCCGCAGCGCCCTGGCCGGCTGGGCTAGCGATCAGCTTTTCCCCGATCGATTCCCCGGCGGCGTGCTTAATGTGAGCGCGGTCGGGCTGAGCCGCAGCGAGCTGCTGCACGCCCTGCTGAGCAAGCTCGGACGCCGCTGGTACGACCCGAGTGAGCTACAGCTCGACCCCGGCAAGCTCTGGAGCCGCCTGCAGGCTCGCCACGAACTAGCCCTGCGCGAGGGCAGCCCCGGTCGCGCCGTGCTGGTGCTGATCGACGATATGGAGCGTCCCGAGGATCTGGCCATCCTCCAGCCAACCTTCCCGACCCGCTCGCGGCTCCTGGCGGTAAGCAGCCAGCGCCTCGACCACCCCCGGCTCCAAGATGCCCATCGCTGCCGGGTCGGCCAACTCAGCCCCGAGGCAGCCAGCAAATTGTTCGGCAGCTTTCTGTCCAACCCACAGATCGTAGATGATCAGAAGGACATATTTGATGCGCTCGCCCGGGAGGCGCTTCTGCTACCGGCGCTCATTCGCGGCATCACCCGTCGCCTACGCGACGAGCAACTGGCCCCGGCGGCTCTGCTGCGCCGCCTGCGCCAGGCGGTTCTTGATCAGAGCCCCGAGTACACGGCCTTCGCGGCCGGGCTGGCGCGAACGATCGCTGACTTGACCCCCGGCCAGCGGCGGCTGCTGGCTCTGGCCAGCCTGATCGATGTCGGCGACGAGTGGGGGAGTGATACCAAGTGACGAGTGACAAGTGACAAGTGACGAGCCGCGATGTGGCGTTGGTATCAGCGAGAATGGGTATCGATATGCGGAATTCGCAATTCAAATTGGTATGAGATCCTGGCCCGAGTGGCGCTGGTGCCGCCGGCCGAGCTACGCGACGATATGCAGGAGCTGCTGCGTCGCGATATTATATTCGCGCCTAACGCGGGCTACCAGATCAACCCGATCTTCCAGCGCGCCTGCGCCGACCTGCTCGCGAACTGGTCGAGCTACGAGCGTGACGCGGCCTGGCAGTTGCTCGCCCGTGCATGCCTCGACCACGCCCAGGATGTCCACGCTGCGATGGACTCGATCGTGCAGCCGACGGGCGGAACCCTGTCTACCGATTACCTAGAACGCTTCCAACGCGGCATGGCACCGCAGGTCAGACTGCTCAAGAGCGTGATCGATACGGCGGTCGCCCAGCGAAGCTGGTGGATCATCGAGCGGCTGGCGCTACTGCCCTACCTGACGCTCTTCCGCGATCTGATTCTCAGAGCGCCGCTAATGTCGATCGAGGCGATCATGGCTACGGTCGATCAGATCTATGTCGCCCGCCGCAGCCAAGAGCAGGCTCACACTCGGATTGAGACCATCAGCTGCGGAGCATTCGCTGCGGTCGGCCTTATCGATAGTGATACTTACTTATTCATCAACTCTAGCCAGAGTGAAAGCCAGCCTCAGCTCGACCGACTCCTCAGCCGGTTCAAACCTGATGATGGTGAGTCTGATACGAGCGAGCTCTACTTGGAACTTTACGCCAGTCGGCTTATCAGTCCGACGATCATCACTGTCGATCTGCTCGATAGTAGGCTGATTGGCGTACGCGCCGAGCGGTTACCGTAGCTGATGTAAACATGATTGGGGCGAACCTGGCCGCCTCGACACTATCCCGAAGCTTCTGGTATGCCTGTGACGCCTCGCAGGCGCTATTCACCCATGCCGATCTAAGCGGTGCCCTGCTGCGTAAGATGCGTCTGCGCGGGGCCGATCTTTCCGGCACCAACCTAAGCGGGGCATTCCTCGACAATGTCGACTTGCACGGGGCCAATCTGCGCGGGGCCAATCTTTCCGGCGCTATCCTGCGCAATGTTCGGCTGAGCGAGGCTGATCTAGAGGGCGTCGAGTGGCGCAATGCCTTGATTGATGATTCAGTAGTGATCGATAAGATCATCCGCCGTGAATTGCCTTCTATGACTCAGGCTGAAATCCGACAACAGGCCCGAGCCGATCTGGTCGAGAGGTTGCGCCAGGAAGTGCTAATCGAGCTAGCGCCGGAACAAACCGACCTAGCCGGTGCCAACTTGGCTGGATACAAGCTGGATGTGTTAACAATCAAAGGAGAGGGTGCAAACTTTATTGGCGCCGATCTATCAGGGGCTAATCTCCGGCGTGCACGACTATCCGGCGCGAATTTCACTGGTGCCAATCTACAGGGTGGTGTTCTCGAACGGATTGAGCTAGATAATGCATGGCTTATGGGAAGCACCTTAAAACGCGCCTATATGAAAGGCGCATTCCTGCATGGTGCAATCCTAGTTGGTGCCAACTTATTCGCAGCCGATCTAACTGCGTCCCATCTGGCAGAAGCAGATCTGCGATTAACACGACTAGAAGAGAGCTTTCTGGCCGACGCCAATCTGTCTGACGCTATCCTCACTGGCGCGGTGCTATCCAAAGCCAACCTCAACCACGCCGATCTGTCTGATGCCATTCTCAACGGCGCCATGCTTTCCGAAGCCAACCTCAGCTACGCCAATCTGTCTGATGCCACCATCGCAGGGGCGGTGTTATCTGAAGCCAACCTCAGTCACGTCGATCTATCTGACGCCATTCTCATCAGTGCCAACCTCACTAATGCAGTGCTGTCCGATGCCAAGATCAGCGATGCGAATCTGAGTGACGCCATCCTCATTGGTACCGATCTCACTCGGGCCAGGCTGTCTGATGCTAACCTCACTCGGGCCAACCTCACTGATGTCAACCTTGCCTATGCGAGGCTGAATGAAGCTAATCTCAGCCTTGCAACGCTGATCGGCACCTTCTACGCGGCGGTTTTCAGCAGCGCTAACCTACAGCAGGCATCGCTCATCGGCATCTTTACAATCATTGATATGCGCTCCGCCGACCTGAGCAATGCGTCACTCGTAGGCACATTCGAGCAGGTCAGTTTACGTAGCGCTTTGTTGCGCGGCACCCGCCTACACCCAGGACTGAGCCTGATATTCAGTGACTTGAGTGGGGCGATTGGGCTGGAGGTCGATGCGTTGAGCCAGATCAGCCGACTGCGCGGGAGCATCCTGCCCGATGGCACGCGCTATGACGGTCGCTTCGATCTACCGGGCGACCGTGAGGATGCCAGAGCACAGGGGCTGGATCTGGCCGACCCGGCGGCGCGTGAGCGTTTCTACCGGGCCGCGAGGATCGGCTTTGAGTCAGCCTTCCAGCTCAGTTTGCTGATCGGCGAGATCGAGTTGCGGCGCGAGCAGCGACGCCCGGAGCAGGGCGGCAATGCTGACGAGCTGTTTGATGCGTTGCTAGACCGGCTCAGAGACCTACCCAGGATCGATCTGGCAACTGAACGCGACCGCTATGTCGCCCTATGCGAGCAGGCACTCCAGATTATGCGCGATCTAGCCTCACAGTACGCGGAATTTGACTCGATACAGACCCAGGTCGAGGCAATCCTCGCCTGAGTTAGCGTCTCAACCCACCTGCACCTGCATTAGCATATCGTAGAGCGGCTTGAGACGGCTGTGCTGATCGACCAAATCTTTGATGTCGCGTTGGGCGCGCTGGAGCAGGCGCGCCCGCAGTGGTGCATTCTGGTTTCCGGCGCTGTCCTGGGCGAACTGGAGATCCTCGGCTATACGGCCCAGGTCGCGTGCTACCTGGCTCAGGCCGGCCTGGCTGGCCTGTTGCTCGGCGCGCTGCACCTCCTCCAGGGCCTGCTTCAGCGTGATCATCTGATTCGAGCTGTCGAAGTAGGTGTTGCGCTGGGGCGGGCCGGAGTTGATGTTCGCGCTGGCTCCGCGGCCGATCGCGATCCCGCTGCCGCTGATGTCGCCGACGTTGATCGAGTCGCCGTAGGTGTTGCGGTAGATGTTGCCGCCGGCGATGTCGCCGAAGCTGAGGTCGCCGAACTGGTTGCCGCTTCCGAACGAGAGCGCCGGGCCGCTCTGGCTGATCGCGCTGCCGCTGATTGTGATCGCCTCCTGATAGCGCCGCTGAGCCTCGTCTGTGGAGACAACCCGCACCGCGCCCTTCACCTGCGCCAGATCGGGGGCCTCTTCGTCGCCAAGGCTGCCAACTGCGGCCGAGCCGCGGTAGAGCGCCACTGGCATCAGCCCGATCTGTGCGAGCACGGTAAGCGCCGGTTCCTGATCTAGATCGTATTTTTCGTGCACTTCCTGGCTGACATACTGGTACAGCATCATGTAGAGGTCGAGGATGGTAATCAGCCCGCCACGGTTCACCACGCCGGTGCCGTTCAGCCCGGCGATCAGCTTATCGGCAAAGATCGTCAGCGGGTCGCGGCGGGCATAGTAGGCCTTCTGGCTGGCCCGGCAGGCGGTGATCACTACCCGGCCCTGGCCGGTGCCGAGCATGGCCGTGGTCAGGTTCTCAGGGACGGTCTCGCCGCTATCCTCGTCATCGCCAAGCGAGCCGGC
>DAOTUJ010000075.1:0-86872 GCA_034437175.1 Chloroflexaceae bacterium
GCCTTGCTTATGGCAGCAAGGCAAGCGAACCGCCGGTTTGTGATCAGGCAGCGACTTTGCCGCCGGCCGTTTCGGCGGCACCCTCAGTGGTGGCTTCGATGCGTGCGACGGCATCGCGCGGCATCACCCGCCAGAACAGCAGCGCATACGGGCTCCAGCGCTGCAAGATCTCTCCGGCGAAGGGGCTGCCGGTCAACTCATAGTGGCGCCGGAGCAACTGCTGGAGCAGGGTTTCGTCCTGCGGGTTGAGCCGATCCAGTTGCACCAGTTGCGGATTGTAGCGCTGCCGGAAGGCACCGGTTTCGTCCAGTACATAGGCCACCCCGCCGGTCATCCCGGCACCGAAGTTGCGCCCGGTCGGCCCCAGCACCGCGACAGTGCCACCCGTCATATACTCACAGCCGTGGTCGCCTACCCCCTCGACGACCGCCCGCGCACCGCTGTTGCGCACGGCAAAGCGTTCACCGACTTGCCCGGCAGCAAAGAGTTCGCCGCCGGTGGCGCCATAAAGCAAGGTATTGCCGGCGATGACATTTTCGTGCCAGGCGAAGCGCAGGCCTTCTGCCGGGCGCAGGACCAGTGTGCCGCCGGCCATGCCCTTGCCGACATAATCGTTGGCCTCGCCAACCAGGGTGAGCTGCACGCCGGGTGCGTTAAAAACACCGAAACTCTGGCCGGCACTGCCGGTAAACGTAATATTGACGGTTCCCGGCGGCAACCCCTGGTCACCGTAAATCTGACCGATTTCGCCGGACAGGCGGGCACCGATGGAGCGGTCGCGGTTGCGGATGCTGTAGTTGAGCGTCTGCGGGCCGCGCCCGGAGAGCGCATTGCGCGTATCGAGCACGGTGCGCTCATTGAGCGAGTTCTCAGCCGGCAGCGGATTGCGTTCGCCGGCGTGGCGGATCTCGGCCTGGCCGACATAGGCCGCTGCCGCCAGCACCGGAGCCAGATCGAGCAAATCAGCACCGGGCGCATCGCTGATCACCTGGCGCAGGAGATCGGCGCGGCCGACGGCTTCGTCGAGCGAGCGCAGCCCAAGCCCGGCCAGGATCTCGCGGATCTCCTGCGCCATGTAGCGAAAGAAAGCCATGACCATCTCGGGTTTGCCGGGGAAGCGTGCCCGCAAGTCGGCACGCTGGGTCGCAATGCCGACCGGGCAGGTATTGTTGTGGCAGGCCCGCGCCATAATGCAGCCTTCCGCCACCAGTGCCGCCGTCCCGAAGGAGAACTCGTCGGCGCCAAGCAGCGCGGCAATCACCACGTCGCGCCCGGTTTTCAGGCCGCCGTCGGCCCGCAGGCGCACCCGCCCGCGCAAGCCATTGACCAGCAGCGTCTGCTGGGTTTCGGCCAGGCCCAGTTCCCAGGGAATGCCGGCATTCTTGATGCTGCTGAGCGCCGAGGCGCCGGTGCCACCGGAGTGCCCACTGATCAGGATCAGGTCGGCATAGCCCTTGGCCACACCGGCCGCAATCGTGCCGACCCCGGCCGTCGACACCAGCTTGACCGAGACCATCGCTCGCGGATTGGCCTGCTTGAGGTCAAAAATCAGCTGTGCCAGATCCTCGATGCTGTAAATATCGTGGTGCGGCGGCGGGCTGATCAGCGCCACGCCGGGCACCGTATGACGAATGCTGGCAATTTCGGCATTGACCTTGTGGCCGGGCAACTGGCCACCCTCACCGGGCTTGGAGCCCTGAGCCATCTTGATCTGTAACTCAATCGCATTGGCCAGGTAGGCCGGCGTAACCCCGAAGCGCCCGGAGGCCACCTGCTTGATCTTGCTGTTGCGTTCATCGGTGAAGCGCGCCGCCGCCTCGCCGCCCTCGCCGCTATTGCTGAGGCCGCCCAGCCGATTCATCGCAATGGCCAGTGTCTCGTGGGCCTCGGCGCTCGTCGAGCCGTGCGACATCGCCGCCGTACTGAAGCGTTTGACAATCGCCTCAACCGGTTCGACTTCAGCGAGCGGCACGGGCGGGCCGGCCGGTTCCCAGGTCAGCAAGTCACGCGGCGCCGTCGGCGGGCGCGAGTCGACAAGATTGCTATAGCGCTTATAGAGCGCATAGCCTTCGGCAGAAATGCCGCTGTGGCTATCGCCGTTGAGCGCGTGTTCATTTTGCACAGCGTGATGCAGGGCGTGGACAACCGCGGGATTGAAGGAGTGATACTCGCCGCCCTTCTTGAACTTATAGAAACCGGGATGCGGCAGCGCCGGCGAGTCGGCAGCGGCGCCGGCGGGAAATGCCCGCCGATGGCGCGCCAGCAGATCATGTTCCAGTCGGGTAAACGAGATCCCACCAACCCGTGAGGGCGTCCCGCGAAAACAGGCCGTGACCAGTTCATTGCTCAGGCCGACCGCCTCGAAGATCTGGGCACCGCAATAGCTATCCAGCGTCGAGATCCCCATCTTCGACATGATCTTGAGCAAGCCCTTTTCGAAGGCCCGAATCATATGCTGTTCGGCCTCTTCCTCGATACTGAGCGCCAGCGGCTCAGCGCCGTTGCCATTCACCGGAGCGGCGCCATTGCGGTCGCGGTCGCGCAGAGCAGCACGGCTGGCAGCCAGGTTGCGGGCGCTGGCCAGTGCCAGGTAAGGATTGACCGCTTCAGCGCCATAGCCGATCAAACAAGCGGCGTGATGCACCTCGCGGGCTTCACCGGTTTCGACCACCAGGCTACAGCGGGTGCGACTCCCACGATCGATCAAATGGTGATGCACGGCACTTGTTGCCAGCAGCGCCGGAATAGGCGCGTGCGCCGCATCGACGCCACGGTCGCTGAGAACCACAATCCCGGCGCCGGCCTGCACCGCCCGCTCAGCAGCCTCACAGAGAGCCGTAACTGCATTGCGCAGCGCATCAGGTCGGCCGTCAAGCGGCATCAGCGCCGGCACCGTCGCAACTTGAAGCAACGGATCCCGGCTCCGGCGCACGACGGCGAGCTGCGCATCGGTGAGCATAGGCGAGGTCAGTTGCAGCAGATGGGCATGTTCGGGCGTTTCGAGCAGAATATCGCGACGGCGACCGAGGCCGATGCTGAGCGACATCACCAGTTCTTCGCGCAGCGGATCGATGGGCGGATTGGTCACCTCGGCGAAGCGTTGCTTGAAGAACTGAAAGAGCGGGCGACCCAGTTCGACCTGCGAGAACACTGCTGCCGGCGTATCATCGCCCATCGAGCCAACCGGTTCCTGGCCATTGCTGAACATCGGCTTGATGATCACATTCAGCTCTTCGCTGGTATACCCGAAAGCCATTTGCAGCGTAGTCAGCGGCGCCTGCGCATCAACCGCCGGCAACTCAAGCGGCCCGACAGCCTGCTGCCAATCGGCGAGGGTCGACATATGCTGCGCAATCCAGGTCTTAAACGGCTTCCGGGTTGCCAGCGCCTCCTTGATATCGTCATCGGCATAGAAGCGGCCTTCGAGCGTATCGACCGCAATCATCTGGCCGGGACCGAGCTTGCCCTTATGTACCACATCCTGGTCATCGATGGGAACGGCACCCACCTCGCTACCGCTGATCACCAGACCGTCGGCCGTAATCACATAGCGCGCCGGACGTAGGCCATTGCGGTCGAGCGACGTACCGACGATGCGCCCATCAGAGAAAGCGAGGGCTGCCGGCCCGTCCCAGGGCTCCATCATACAGGCGTGATACTGGTAAAACGCCCGCAACTCCGGCGAAAGATCGGGAATCCGTTCCCAGGCCTCGGGCGCGAGCATCGTCACCGCGTGGCGCAAATCACGCCCGGCGGTAACCAGCAACTCAAGCGCATTATCAAGCATCGCCGAGTCACTGCCGCTCTCATCAAGGACGGGGCGCAAATCGGGGCAATTGCCGCCGGCATCGGTTTGCGGGAAACAGAGCTCGTGCTGGCGTGCGCGCATCCAGTTGAGATTGCCCTGGAGCGTATTGATCTCGCCGTTGTGCGAGAGTATGCGAAAGGGCTGCGCACGCTCCCAGGTCGGAAAAGTATTGGTCGAATAACGCTGATGATACACGGCCAGGGCAGTCACATAGTCCGGATCGCGCAAGTCGCGGTAAAAATCAGCCAGGAAAGAACCCAGCATCAAGCCTTTATAGACAATCGTGCGGCTGGAGAGCGACGTCACGTAGGCGGCAAGGCCGGCGGCACTGAAGGCGCGTTCCATCTGCTTGCGGGCAATATAGAGCGTTCGTTCGAACTGCACATCACTCATGCCGGCGGGGCGAGTGATCAACACCTGCTGGATAAACGGCTTATTCTCGAGTGCGCGGCGACCCAGCGTATCCTCATCGGTAGGCACATCGCGCCAGGCCAGCAAGTTGAGGCCGGCAGTCGCAAGCTCGGCAGCGATGATGGCCCGACTCTGCGCGCATGCAGTGTCGACCGGCGGCAGAAACAACATCCCCACCGCCAGATCGTCGGCCGCTACCGCCAGGCCTTGCTGTTGCGCCTCACGGACGAACAGCGCCCGGGGCAACTGCGTAAGCACACCGGCCCCATCACCGGTGCGCGCATCGTCAGCCACCGCGCCACGATGCTCCAGATTACAGAGCGCCATCAGCGCCTTCTGCAAAATATCGTGGCTGGCCGTACCGTCGATGCGGGCAACAAAACCGATACCACAACCATCGTGTTCGAACCAGGGGTCGTACAATGTGCGCTGAAGAATGCTGCACTGTGGAAGGTGCATAAGCCATTTACCTTTCCAGATCCAGATCCAGATGTATACAAAAGCTCGCCAGGCCCGCATCAGTGCGGGGCGGCGAGCGCCATTGTCTCGTTCGTGTATTGATGCGGGCGGCAGTGCGCCGAGCCTGATACACAAAAAGCCTCGCCAAATACCAAGCGAGGTAAGGGCATTCAACCATAACCAGCCACTGGTTATGGCGAATTACCGGCGGGCAACCGTTGCCGTACCGGCGCACTGCCTTCAGGGCAAATACTCTCGTTGTACGATCCGTTCAGTAATTGCTGGGGGTAGCTGCCCGTCCAGTCACGACAATGGGATCTGGATCCTTCAGGGTTCAACTACACTACTCGGCCGAGAGGCAGCCAGATAGTAAAATGCAATATACACATTATGGTAGCACTTGTCAAGTTTTGCCGATCATATTTGGACATATCATCCAGAAAAAAAGGCAACTTCATGGCAAAGTCCGGTTGCTACGCCGTGCCGGGATCGCGTAGCTCAAGTCGATGGTACAATAGCCCGTGCTATGAAGGTGCCACACATCGCCTATTGTTCGCCGGTCAACCCGGCAGCATCGGGAATTTCGGATTACAGCGAAGAACTGCTGCCCTACCTGGGGCAGTATGCCGCCGTGTCTCTCTACCTGGCCGAGGGGCTGGCTCCGGCCAATCCGCAACTCGCCCGCCATCTCGAGATCCGGCCGCTACGCCGGCTACCGCGCGACCAGCGCAAACGGCCCTTCGACGCCATTCTGTATCATATGGGCAATTCACCGGTGCATGCCGAGATCTGGCAAATGGCGCAGCAGGTGCCGGGTGTGATGGTGCTGCACGAGTTTGTGCTGCACCATTTTATGCTCTGGTATGCGGCAAATGTGCAACACGACGTGCAACAGTATGTACGCATGATGGAACAGCGCTATGGCGCAAATGGCCGGCACTGCGCCGAATTGATGATCCGCAGCCGTTTCAGCGACCTGGCCTTCGATTTTCCCTGCTCGGAAGCGGTTGTCGCTGCGGCCCAGGGCATCATTGCGCATAATCGTTATGTCTATGAGCGGGTGCGGGCACTGCGCCCGGAACTCCCGGCGGCAATTGTGCCGATGGGCGTACCACTGCCGGTACGACCCGACCGTGATGCCGCGCGCGCCCGGCTGGGCCTGCCGCTCGATGCGCCGATTCTGGCCGGTTTTGGTCACATCAATGCCTACAAACGCCTCGAGCCGGCCCTGCAAGCCCTGGCTACACTCCGCCGACAATATCCGGCAGCCCGGTACATCCTGGTCGGCAGTGTTTCGCCAAACTACGACCCGACCGGCCTGGCCGAGCGACTGGGCCTGGCGGATGCGCTCCGGATTACCGGCTATGTGCCGCGCCGACAATTCGAGGACTACGTCGCCGCTGCCGATATTTGCTTGAATTTGCGGGCGCCGACAGCCGGCGAAACCAGTGCCAGCCTGCTGCGACTGCTGGGCGCCGGCCGACCGACGCTGGTCAGTGCGCTGGGCTCCTTTGCCGAACTGCCGCCCGGCGTGGCAGCGCAGGTCGATCTGGGGCACGGCGAGGTTGAATTGATCGCGGCGTACTGCCGTTTACTGCTGGAACAGCCGGTACTGGCACGAGCAATGGGGGCACAAGCACGCAATTATGTCGCGCAATTCCACAACCTGGAACTGGCTGCCGCCGGCTACGCCCGCTTCCTGGCCCGCCTGTATCGCTGGCCGCTGGTACGGCGCCGGCAGTCGGAACCGCTCTGGGATCCCGCCATTGGCGAGCATTCCACAGCGGCACCCGGCGCAAACCGGCCCGCCGCAGTGCCGGCAGCGCCGGTGCCTCGCGAGGTAGCTGCCGTCGCTGCGCGGCTGGCGGAACTGGGCATCAACCAGCGCGACGAGCAACTGCTGCGCTTTGTGGCCGAACGGATGGCAGAGTTGGGGATCATGCACCAGCAAGGAGATCTATGACACCAGCAATGATTTTTGTGTTTGTGCTGCTCGCGGCAACGGTTGTGCTGTTCGTCGGCGAGTGGATCCGGCTCGACCTGGTGGCGATGCTGGCAGTACTGGCCCTGGCGATCAGTGGCATTCTCAGCCCGGCTGAGGCGCTGGCCGGTTTTTCCAATAGCCTGGTCATTACGATTGCCGGCCTGTTCATTATCGGCGCAGCGCTCGAAGAGGTCGGTGTGGCCAATGCTATAGGCCGCTGGCTGGGGCAGGTGGCCGGCAGCAGCGAATTGCGCTTGATCACGGTTATTATGCTGGTGGTGGCTTTGCTCTCGGCTTTCCTCAGTTCCACCGGCACCGTAGCGATTTTTCTCCCGGTGGTGGTCAGCCTGGCTCTGAGTGCGCAGATCAGCCCCTCACGACTACTCATTCCGCTGTCCTATGCCTCGCTGATCGGCGGTATGCTGACGCTGATCGGCACACCACCCAACCTGGCAGTCAGCACGGCACTGCGCGACGCCGGTTTGCAGCCTTTTCATTTTTTTAGTTTCACCCCCATCGGTCTGATCATGCTGGTGATCGGCATTTCGTTTGTGGCGCTGGTCGGGCGGCATCTGCTGCCGGATCGCGTCAAGACCGGCCAGGTCGAGAACATCGATGGCCCGACGAATCGCCCCCTGATCGATCTGGCGGCAGCCTATGCGCTGCCGGGCAATCTTTTTCGCATGCAGATCGCCGCCGATTCGCCGCTGGTCGGTCAGAGCATCGGCGCGGCCCGGTTGCGCAAACAATACCATGTCAGCGTGCTGGAAATTCAGCCGCAGGCCGAACCGGATCAGCCGGTACGCCTGGTTACGCCCGATACCCAGATCGCGCCCGAAGATGTGTTGTATGTGCAAGGTGCCGCCGAAAACGCGAGGCGCTTTGCCGACGAGCAGCGCCTCAGCATCAAGCCGGTCGAGCAACTCGGCGATCAACCGCTGGCAGCGGATCTGGATCTGGTGGAAGTTTTGTTGCCACCCTACTCGGGGATGATCGGGCGCAGCATTGCTGAGGTTCGTCTGCGCGATCAGTACGAAGTCACGGTGCTGGGTATCCGGCGTATGGGCGAGCCGCTGGCCGGCGATGTGATCCATACACCGCTGAGCTTCGGCGATACGCTGCTGGTCGGCGGCACGCGCCGCGGCATTGCCCGTTTGAACCGCCGTCGGCGCGATTTTGTCGTCGTCGGCCAGCCGACCGAAACTCGCCCGATGCCCGGCTTGAGCCGGCGCGCTCCGCTGGCACTGGCCTGGCTGCTGGGCATGCTGGTCTTGCTGACTTTCGAGATTGTGCCGACGGTGCTGGCTGTGTTGCTGGCTGCGTTTGCGATGGTGGTCACCGGTTGCCTGCCGGTCGGCCAGGTCTACCGGCGGATCAACTGGGAGAGTGTGGTGCTGATTGCGGGTATGATTCCGATGGCCACAGCCCTGGAAACGACCGGCGGGCTGGCCTTCATCTCCAGCGGTCTGGTTGATACGCTGGGCGAATATGGGCCGCTGGCAATGCTGCTCGGCCTGTTTCTGCTCACATCGCTGTTCAGTCAGTTTATCTCGAATACCGCGACCTCGCTGCTGGTCGCGCCAATCGGCATTCAAGTCGCCGCGACCCTCGATATTTCGCCCTACCCACTGCTGATGGGCATCGCGATTGCCGCCTCGACGGCCTTTTCGACGCCGGTAGCCTCGCCGACCAACACACTGGTGCTGGATCCGGGCGGCTACCGCTTTGTTGATTATGCCCGGCTGGGCATTCCTTTGCAACTATTGCTGATGGTAACAACGCTACTGGCGGTTCCGCTGCTGTTTCCGTTTTAATGAAAGAACCGTCAACGAACACAACAGCGCCTGCCATCGAGCAGGCGGCGCAGCAACGGCGCCGCCTGCCCTGGATAGTATTCTGGCTGCTCTGCGGGCTGTATCTGCTGACGATGAGCGGCCATACCTATTCGGCGGACGAAGAAACAATGCTGGCGGTGAGCCGGGCTTTGCTGCGCGGCGAAGTAGCCGTGACGGCGCCGGTAGGGGCGCCACTGGCGGCACTGCGCCCCGGCCTGGACGGGCAGCGTTATTCGCCGTACGGCATTCTGCCATCGCTGCTGGCAATCCCTGCTTTCGGCCTGGTTCTGCCGGCGCTGAGCCTCGGCCCGGCTGCCTTCGAGTACAGCAGCCGCCTGGCGGTCACGCTGCTGAATGTGCCGATCACGGCGGCGACGGCAGCCGTACTGACGGCCTGGAGCTTGCGACTGGGCGCAAATCGCGGCGGTGCATTTGCGATTGCACTGCTCTACAGCCTGGCAACCTTTGCCTGGCCGTATGCCCGCACATTCTTTTCCGAGCCGCTGGCTGCGCTGCTGTTGCTGCTGGCCGCCGAGCGGCTGGACGCGCTGCGCAGCAACAGCGAGCGGCCACAGCGTACCCTGTTTGTTGCCGGGCTGGCGGCAGGGTTGCTGGTGGCGACGCGGGTTGCTTCGGGGATTGCCCTGCCGTTGCTGGGATGCTACCTGCTCTGGCTGAGCTGGCGTGCGCGCAAGTGTCACTGGCCGCTGGCCTGGGGGCTGGGCTTGCTACCGGGTTTTGTGCTGATCGGCTGGTACAACCTGGTGCGCTTCGGCACCCCGCTCGCCAGCGGCTATGGCAGCGAGGCCGATCTGTTCACGACGCCACTATTTTACGGGCTCTACGGCCTGTTACTCAGCCCCGGCAAGAGCCTGTTTCTGTACGCACCGCCGCTGGTGCTGGGCTTTGCCGGTGCCTTCAGGCTGGCTCGCAAGCACACACCCCTTTTGTTGCTGATTTATGGCCTGGTGCTGGCGCATATTTTGTTGTATGCGCGCTGGGGCGAATGGGCCGGCGGCGGGGTCTGGGGGCCACGCTTTTTACTGCCGATTGTGGCCTTACTGCTGCTGCCGGCAGCCGGGCTCTGGCTGAACAGCGAGCGCCGGCATCCGCTGCGGGTCGCTGCGGTACTGCTGCTGAGCGGGCTGGGCTTCGTCGCGAACCTGGGCGGGGTCTGGCTGAACTTCAACACCTACCTGAACATGCCGCTGGAAGTCGACCGGATCAACTCATGGCGCGATTCGGCACTGCCGGCGCACTGGCGGATTATCGGCGAGCGAATCGGGAACTATAGTTACGGCGGATCGCACTGTGCCCTGGCCGACGGCTTTTTTCCCGTTGAAGGGCCCATGGAAGAGAGGTTGCCCCGGCGTAGCGGCGCGGTCGGGAGTATCAGTTGCCGGCTTGAGAGTATGGGAGTATTGCGATTGTGGATCGACGACCGGCGCCCGGCGGACGCGCCGGACAGTGAACTGACGCTCAGGCTTGACGGCGCAACCATCGCGCAACCGCCGGCGCACCAATCGCGTGCCTACACGATCGCCTTGCCGCCGGGGCGCAGTCGTGTGCAGATCGCGGCCGTGCCCTGGAACCCACAGGCAATCGGCTTCTCGGAGCGCAACGATGAACTGGGACCGCTGATCAGCACCGCACAGTTGCAGAGCCTGGTGGGCACCGAATGGCCGCTGATCGACCGGGCCATCGCACCCTTGCCGGAACCGGCAGCACCACGCTGGGCCTGGTATTTCGACCCGCCCAACCAGCACCTGGTCGATCACTGGGCCTGGTACCTGCCGCGTTCCGAACTGGCCGGACCGCCGGGCTGGCTACTGGCGGCCCTGCTGCTCGCTGCCGGCGGCGCTTGCCTGGGCGCAGCATGGCAACTGGCGCGCAACTGAGCAACTCAGTCGGCAGCAGGATCCGGTGCTGCCGCCGCAATCAATGCCTCGACGGCCGGCAGATCCGGCGCCAGCAGCACATCGTGATGCAGCTTTTCGAGCTGCTGCGGCTGATTGATTGTCCCGATCCGGCGAACCAGGACAGCAGGCGTCATGGGAAAGCGTGCAATGATTGCATCTTCTACCATTTTTTGAAGCGTTGCTTTTAAGCCCGCTTCGCGCTGAGCGTACTCCGCTTCGCGCTGAGCGTACTCCGCTTCGCGCTCTGCTTGCTGTTGCGCAAATTCGGCCAGTTGATCTTTGAAGAGGTATGAAATCAGCTCAGAACTCATCAAACGCTCCTTCGTAACCATACGAATGAACCGCTCAGTGCTGAATAATGGCTCGGCAAAAATGCCGAGGGTCGCCAGCAAATCACTCTGGGCCGGCGAGGGCGCATCTGCGAGCAAGGTCTGCGCGGCTTGCTGAACCAGTTCGGGTGTCGCGCCTTTCAGCAGCGGCGCCAGGGCCAGCCAGCCGCGCCGGCTGCTCGCAATTGCCGCTGCCGCGTCCAGTTCCCATAAACGTACATAGTTTAATTGTACCATCCAACCGCCCGGCAACTCTGGGGCTTGCATCAGCGTATCACCAACATCGTCGCCCGTTGAGATAGATAACCGTTACCAGGATTGGCCGCTCTGATCGCCGCTGCCCCAGCCAGCTCACATAATGCAGGACGCGCCAGAGAAACGTCGGGTCGGTGTAACCCTGCCACTCGATCAGGTGCAGAAAAACGCGACCATCAGGGCCGCGCAGGGAGATCAGGTTGTCGAGGCTGGTCGAGGTGGCCGGGAGTTGCAAGGTTTCTACACGAAGCACCTCGCTCGCCGGTGCACCCAGCAATGCCAGCAAATCTTCCGGGCAGAGCTCGGTCAAACGTTTGAGGGTGTGGTCGGTTTTCATTGGTATTTCAGATCGAACATTGCCTGACTTTATTATACCATAATTTAAGCACAAATGTTCAAAAAGAGACGAGTCATGAAGCCTCAAGAAATCGTTCCCGGGCTCTATGGCCTGGATTTTGGCGGGGTGAATGCGTTTTTGCTAGCCGAAGAGCAGGAACTGGCACTGATCGACTGTGGGTTTCCCGGCAGTGCCGGCAAAGTGCTGGAGGCGATCGGGGCGATTGGCCGCCAACCGCCGGAACTGCGGCGCATCGTACTGACGCATTGCCATCCCGATCACGCCGGGGGGCTGGCCGAACTCAAGGCCGCCACCGGCGCAATCGCCCTGGCGCATCCGCTGGACGCGGCGCTGATCCGGCTGGGCCAGGGCATGCGCCCGCTCCAGGCCGCACCGGGCTTGCTCAACAGGCTGCTGTTCAACCTGGCCATCAGGCCGGTCGACCCGCAGATTCCGCCGGCTGCCATCGAGGAAGAGATCGACGAGGGTGCCTACCTGCCGATTGGCGGCGGCATGCATGTCGTTCACACACCCGGCCACTGTGCCGGCCAGATCGCCCTGTTGTGGCAAAAACACGGCGGTGTGCTCTTCGCCGGCGATGCGGCGGTGCATTTCCTCGGCCTGACCGAAGCAATTGCCTACGAAGACCTGGCCGCCGGACGGCGCAGCCTGCGCAAACTGGCCGCCCTCAACTTCGCAGTCGCCTGCTTTGGCCACGGTCGCCCGCTCAAACACGGTGCCGACCGGGCATTTCGCAAGCTGGCGTACCACCGGCGCTAGCTTCACTTTGCGCACAGACGCGCTGCACATTTTCTTCACATCTGTCGTCTACGCTTGTGAGCGAGGAAGAACTAAGGAACCAGAGAACCAGGAACCCTGTGTGTGGGGGAACCAATGAACCAATGAGTCAGGAACTTCTTCCGATTTGCCAATTCTGCAATCCTCCGGTTCCTTAGTTCATTAGTTCTCTGGTTCTTCACTTATTCAACCCGGAGACACCAATGCCTATCAGTCGCCGAACTTTTCTCCAGCAGAGTGGTCTTGTCACTGCTTATCTGTTGATGCCAGGCTGGCTGGCCGGCTGCGGTCACCCCGCCGAAGCCGAGACGATGGGCCGCCTGGCACGTGCAGCCGACCAACCCGCCGCACGCGATCCGATCCGGCACCTGCTCAATCGCATCACCTTTGGGCCGCGCCCCGGCGATCTGGAACAGGTGCGGGCGCTCGGAGCCGCCGAATTCATTGAGCAGCAACTCAATCCAGAGCAGATCGACGATAGTGTCCTGGTGGATCGGCTGGCCGGTATCAAGACTCTGAATATGGATACGCCCGATCTGCTGCGTGATTTTGCGCCCGGCAAGCAACCCGGCCCGATGCGGGTTGTCCTCGATCTACAGGTTGCCGGCTTGATGCAGGCAACCTTCAGCGAACGCCAGATCTTCGAGATTATGGTCGATCTCTGGAGCAATCATTTTAATGTGAGTCTGCGCAAGCCACGCACGATTTTGCTTAAACCAGCCGAGAACCGCGAGGTGATTCGGGCACATGCGCTGGGCAAATTCCGCGATCTGCTGCTGGCCTCGGCACGCAGTCCGGCCATGCTGGTCTATCTCGATAACATCGATAACCGCGACCCGGCTTCAGGTCGTGGCGGCCTGAACGAAAATTATGCCCGCGAATTGCTCGAACTGCACACCCTCGGCGCCGATGCCGGCTACACCCACGATGATATTGTGGCGGTGGCCAGGATTTTTACCGGCTGGACGGTCAACCGGCCGCGGGCGCTGCTCAAGGTCGGCGCCTTTCGCTTCGATGCAAGCCTGCACGATGCTGCCGCCAGACAGGTGCCTTTTTTGAACCTCGATCTGCCGGCCGGCCTGGGGATCGGCCAGGGCGAGACGCTGCTGGCGGAACTGGCGAGCCACCCGGCAACCGCGCGCCGGGTGGCTTATAAAATCAGCCAGGCCTTCGTCGCCGATGACCCACCGCCGGCGCTGGTCGAACGGGCTGCGCGGGTTTACCTCGAGAACGATACCGACATCCGGGCAACGCTGGGCAGCATTCTGCATTCGCCGGCGTTTCGTGAAGCTGAACCAAAGATCAAGCTGCCGCTGCGGTTGATGGTTTCGGCGCTACGGATAAGCGGCGCGACGGTACAGGGCAATTTGCGCAACAGTGCGCTGCCGCTGGTAAAAATACTCAACGAGATGGGGCAGCCCTTCTTCGGCTGGGCCGCGCCCGATGGCTACCCGCCGCGCGGCGCCGATTGGATCAACACCAGCGGTATGCTGGCGCGCTGGAACTTTGCGCTGGCCCTGGCTGAGAACAGCATCCGCCGCACCCGCATCGACCTGGAGCAACTGGCGGACGACGCAAACAGTCCGGCTACCCTGGTCGATACGCTAAGCCGCCAGGTGCTCGGCACCGAACCGAATGATGCGGTTCGTGAGGCGCTGATTGACTATGTCAAATTAGCCGGTGACGGCCGGCAGCGCCCGGATCTGAGCGGCCTGCTCGGGCTGCTACTGGCTGCGCCGGCCTTTCAGCTTTATTAAAAAGAACCAGAGAACCAGGAACTCAAGAACCACCAGAGGAGTATATAATGACAGACCGGCGCGATATTCTGATTTGCATTTTTCTACGGGGCGGCGCCGATGGCCTGAATATGGTCGCGCCGCACGGTGATGCGGCTTACTACGAACAGCGCCGCAGTCTGGCCCTGGCCGCGCCCGGCCGGGAACAGGGCGTCATCGACCTCGACGGATTCTTCGGGTTGCATCCGGCGCTCGAACCGCTGCACGAGATCTGGCGCGCCGGCCGGCTCGCCGCCGTGCACGCCTGCGGCTCACCCGACCCGACCCATTCGCATTTTGATGCAATGGATTATATGGAGCGCGGCACGCCCGGCGACAAGAGCGCCGCCGGTGGCTGGCTAGGCCGGCATCTTGCTGCAACGGCCACCAGCAACGATAGCCCCTTCCGCGCGGTTGGCTTTGGCGCGCTGCTCCAGGCTTCATTACGCGGCGGCATGGCTACGGCCATCAGCAGCCTCGAGGCATTTGGCTTGCAAACCCGGCGCCTGGAGCTGCCGAAGCTGGAAGCAGCTCACGGGCGCTTTTACCAGGGCGGCGGGCTGCTGGCCGCTGCCGGACGAACGACGCTCAGTGCGCTCGACACTGTCGCGAAGTTGAACCCGAACGGCTACCGTCCCGCCGACGGCGCAGTGTACCCGGACACGCCCTATGGTCGGGCGCTCAAAGAGATCACCCTGCTGATCAAGGCCGATATCGGCCTCGAAGTGGCTTGCGCCGACATTGGCGATTGGGATACGCATATTCGGCAGGGCGCTGCCGAGGGCGAGATGGCGCACAATCTGCAGGAGTTCGCGGCAGGCCTGCGGGCGCTCTACACCGACTTGAGTGCCCGGCTCAACCGCTTGACGGTGGTGACGATGAGCGAGTTCGGGCGGCGAGTCGCGGCGAATGGTGGAGGCGGAACCGATCATGGCCACGGCAATGTGATGTTTGTGATGGGCGGAAACGTGCGCGGCGGCCGGATCTACGGCGACTGGCCGGGACTGCAAGGCGAACAGCTCGCCGGGCCCGGCGACCTGGCGATCACCACGGATTTTCGCGATGTGCTGGCCGAGATCGTGGCGCGGCGGCTGGTCAATCCGGCGCTGGAACAGGTGTTTCCGGGGCGCGACGATTTTCGCTTTCGGAATCTGACAATGTAGCAGCGCAAGATATGGCTGAACGAATGACGGGGCGGCAAAGCCGCCCCGTCATTCGTTCAGCCATATCTTGCGCTGCTACCACATAGCCTCGCGCCGGGCCAGAGCCGCTGCCACGCCGCTCTGGAAACTGCCGTAAGTGACGATGTCTTGCAGATCGACACCGAGATGGACCAGCGTCTGGGCGATCTGTGGCTTGATGCCGGTCAGGATGGCGCGGGCACCAAGCAGCTTGACGGCCTGCGCCGCCCGGATCAGGGCTTGCGCCACCTGCGTATCGACCATGCTGACGCCGGTAATATCGAGGATGGCCAGTTCGCTCTGGTAGTGGGCAATGCCTTCGAGCAGCGTTTCCATAATTTGCTGGGCGCGCATACTGTCGATAGTGCCGACCAACGGCATAATCACGATCTCGTCGGAAATCGGGATCAGCGGCGTCGAGATTTCGCGCAGAGCATCTTGCTGCGCATTGATAATCTGCTGTTGCAGCGCGCTGTGTTCGGCTTCCGTCTTTTTGCGTTCACTAACATCACGAATGACCACACAGATATATTCGCGATTTTCGAACGCCATATAGCTATTCGTAGCTTCGACCGGAATAACATGCCCATCGCGGTGGTGATGTTCACGTTCTATCCGCATAGAGCCCTCGCTGCGCAAACGGATCGCCAGGCGCTCAATGACATCGGCGGTAAATCCCGGATCAATGCTGCTGACGTGGAGATCGGGCAAATCCTCCGACGTATAGCCGTACAATCGGTACCCGGCTGCATTGAGATACACCAGCTTGCCGCTCATATCGTACCAGCCGATAGCATCAGCAGTATTTTCGAGGGTGAAACGTGCCAGGCGCAACTGCTCTTCTTGCTCAACAATCGCACTGATATCGCGGTCGATGGCGGCCAGCCATTGCGGTCGCCCCACATCATCAAAAATGATAAATACCGAAGACAGCGTCGGGAAGTGGCTGCCGTCGCTGCGCTGATGGGTAATGCGGCCCTGCCAGAACCCCTGTTCACGCAGCACTTGCATTGCCGGCTCCAATTCCGCTGGATTGGGAACCACATTCATGATCGTCGTACCCAGCATCTCATCACCGTAGCCGTGCATCTTCAGATACCGTGTATTGACATAGCGGATCTGCCCGTCCATTGTGCTGATGGCAACTCCATCCGGCGCATTATCGATAAGGAGTTTGAACATATGCCCATCAGCTTCGACGGAGCGAGATTTTTCTGCGTCATGTGCTTCATGCCGGGACAGTTGCTGCCGCAATTGCGCGATTTCCTGTTTCAAGGCTGCATTTTCCGCCTCAAGGCTCGATTCGGTCTTGCCAGGGTCGCTCATTCCTTGCTCCTCATTAGCGTTCCGATGTTCCCGGTAGCAGGTTTGCTACTCACGAACAATTGGAAGCATCAATCTCGCATGTTGTTGGCTTTTTTGTTTCCAGCACGGAAGCGGGCTGTCAACCTTAAAAGAAAGCAATGCTATTTCAAACATAGTACTGCCCACCAGCGAATGGCACCAGTCGCCGACGGGTAATACTACATTTGATTTGCAAGCCGCATAGCATGGCCTTTTCAGGGAGATTTTTCACCGACAGGCGCATTGTAACGGGGCACTATTACGACGTTTGAACCATGGTTCTCGTAGCATTGCGATAGCCGCCTGGCTGCCAAGATGGTTGACGCACGAGGTAATCCGGCCTATACTCCTGGTATCTTTTTGCCTGCTCTGGCGGGCATGTCCGGCGATACCCGGATGGGCAACGAGTTGCTGAGGACGCTATGAACAGATCTATGCCGGCTCTGGTCGATGAATTCGATATTCACCCCAGTGCCTATGTGTTTCCACAGGCCTTTCTGGCCGGAACAATCAGCATCGGCGCCGAAAGCAGTGTCTGGCCGATGTGTGTACTCCGTGCCGATACGGTATCCATCAGCATTGGCGAGCGCAGCAATATTCAAGATGGGTGCATCATTCACGGCGACCCCGGTCTGCCGGTGATTATCGGCAATCGAGTCACCCTTGGCCACGCAGCCATCGTGCATGGCGCGATCATCGAAGACGAGGTGCTGATCGGCATCGGGGCGGTCGTACTCAATGGTGCACGCATCGGGCGCGGCTCGATGATCGGTGCCCGGGCGCTGGTACCGGAGGGCATGGAAGTACCGCCCGGCTCACTGGTTCTCGGCATTCCCGGCAAAATCCGCGCACTGCGCCCGGAACAGGCCGCCCGGATTGCCCAGGCTGCCGATCATTATGTCGAGCGCAAAGAAATGTACCGGCAGCGCGAGCTCCCCTGATGAGGTCATATCCCTGAAGTGGAACCGAGCTTCGACCCGGCATTCCACGAAACCCAGGCCACTGCGAATGAACTGAGCCAGGTGCGACTCAATCTGCTGGCGCATGCCGCAGCCGCTCACAACCAGTATACCCTTCTCTCGGTTTATTCTCCCCATATTTCGATGCCGGAGCCGACCACAACTTCGCCGACGCGGCAGCAGAACTGACCGGCGGCGGCACAGGCAGCGCCATAAGCATCGGCGGCAGCCGGCGGCAGCGCCAGCAGCAGGCCACCGGAGGTCTGCGGGTCGAAGAGCAGCAGGCGCTGCGCGGTGCTGAGTTCGCCGCGATAGCGCACATAGTCGCCGGCTTCGAGGTACTGCTGGTTGCGCAGCAGGCCGCCGGGCACCGCACCCTCGCCGGCATAGCCGAGAGCGCCCGGCAAAATCGGCAGAGCCTGCCAATCGAAGCGCAGACCAACGCCGCTGTTGCGAGCGATTTCGGCGGCATGACCGAGCAAACCATAGCCGGTGATGTCGGTGGCGCTATGAACCTCGATGGCCTCAGTCAACTCGGCGGCCCGTTTGTTGAGCCGCAGCATACTATGCACTGCTGCCGCGACATGCTCGGCATCCGCCACATCACGTTTGAGCGCAGTGGTGATCAGGCCGGTACCCAGCGGCTTGGTGAGCAGCAGTAGATCACCGGGCTGCGCATTGGCTTTGGCCAACACCTGATCCGGATGCACCGTACCGGTGACGGCCAGGCCATACTTCGGCTCGCGGTCGATAACCGTGTGACCGCCGGCCAGCACCGCACCGGCCTCGGCAACCTTATCGGCGCCGCCCTGCATAATGGCGCGCACGATGTCGAGCGGCAGATTGTCGGGGAAGGCGGCAACCGCCAGCGCCATCATCGGCCGGCCACCCATCGCATAGACATCGCTGAGCGAATTGGCTGCGGCAATCGCCCCGTAAGTGTAGGGATCGTCGACTACCGGCGGAAAGAAATCCACCGTCTGCACCAGCGCCGTATCCGGAGCAATGCGATAGACCGCTGCGTCATCACTGACATCGAGGCCGATTATTAAATTGGGACTGGTCGGCAGGCGTAGCCCGGCGAGCACATCGTGCAGGGCACCCGGCCCCATCTTCGACGCTCAACCGGCGCAGTCCGCCAACCTCGTCAGGCGAATTTCTTCTCGCGAATGCATAAATTTCTTTCGGCCCGCCCTTGATTCCTGGTGGCTGTGCCGCCCGGTCAGGCCGCTACATACTCCAGCGTTGCTCGCTGCAACCGGCTACTTCGCCTGCGGCAGCCTGGAAGTAACTGTTTATTTCGTTGGTTCTGGCGGCGCCGCCAGAACCAACGAAAACGATAGTCATTTCCAGAATGCCGCAGGCGAAACACGTCCTGGATGTGGCCAGCCTTCAACGCCGGCGGCGTAAGGCGCGTAAGGTATATGTATTCTACTCGCTCTGCTAGATCAGAGCAAACAACTTGACAAAATCGGTAATTTCGCTATTCTGTAATTATGGAATAAAAATTCCATAATTACAGAATAGCGAAAGGAGTAATAGATGAGCAAGAAGACAGCGCAGCGCCCGGCGCTGTGGCGTCGGATCATGCGCGGCTGCACGATCACGCTGGCTGCCGCCGGCCTGATCCTGCTGGCAGGTGGAATCTGGCAGCGCCACGCACTTATCGCCCTGGCCGCCAATCTCCAGGCCATCGTTGCCGAACCGCAGTACGCGCAGGGCCTGGAAGAGCCTGCAGAAATTCTGGCCTTGCTGCAAAACCGGCGCGACCACGTGGCCCTGGTGAGCTACCGTGTATTGCCCGACGGCAGCATCGACCACGAGCAGCCGGTGATCAGCCACAATGCCGATCAGCCCTTGCCACTGGCTTCGACTATCAAAATTCTGCTGCTGGCGGCCTATGCCGAACAGGTTGAACAGGGCCGGTTGCAGCCGGATCAGCCGGTAATGCTGGCCGACTGGCAGCGCTACTACCTGCCGGGCACCGATGGCGGCGCGCACCAGGCCAGCTTGCAGCAACTGGGTATCACTACCGACGAAGCCGGCTTTGCGCTCGACCCGGCCCAGCGCGTCCCCCTCGATGAACTGGTTCGTGCGATGATCGTCGAAAGCGACAATGCCGCCGCCGATTACCTGCTCGACCGGATCGGCCTCGCTGCAATGCGTGATGTGATCGAGCGAGCCGGTCTGGAACAGCAATCGCTGCCCCTGTCGAGCCTGGGCATGTTTTTGAGCTGGCGCAATCATGAACAGCCGCGCCAGCAGCACGAACGCATCGAGCACCTGGCCGCCTTGAGCACCGTAGAATACCGGCGAGAAGTCGAATGGCGCAAAGAGCTGTATGTCACCACCGGCTGGGCTCAGGCCGAGCGCGATTGGCGAAGCAACGCATCATTGCCCGACCTGACATTCCAGGCTGCCGCGACATCACTGCTCGCGCCGCGCGGCAGCGCCGCCGATTATGCCCGGATTATGGCCGGCATTGCCAACGACAGCTTCATTTCGCCGGCCGTGGCGCAGCGCATGCGCAGTTACCTGAACTGGCCAATGCAGTTTGCCGGCAATCAGGCGCGCTTTCGCGATTTTGCCGCCAAGGGCGGCAGCCTGCCCGGCCTGATCACCGAGGCCTTCTATGTCGTTCCACGTGAGGGAGATTTTGCCGATCAGCAGCGAGTCGTGGTACTGTTTATGCCGGAACTGCCGCTCTCGGCCTTCCTGCGGCTGAACCAGACTTTCGGCCACCAGGGCTTTATGCTGCAACTGGCTGAGGATGCCGCCTTTGCCGAGGAGGTTCGGCAAACGCTCCAGTAGCGTATATTCCGGGATTGATGCAGGCGCTCCGCAGAAGGAGATAGTTCTTTCGTGCATTTTGGCAGCAAAACCGCCAAAATGCACGAAAAAGCAAGGTACCTTTCTTGAACGATACCCCTGATCGCATCAGCGCAATCGAAGCCCAGCTCGCCATACTCCAGGAACGCCTGGCCGCGCTGGAGGCCGGCCCGCCGCCCTCTACCCCGCCGGCGCTGCCCCAGGCCGACGGCAGCCTGATCGAGCAGATGCGTGCGCGCCGTGGCCCGCCTTACGAGGCGGATCAGACTCGCGGCGCAGTGACTTATGCCGGTGCGGTGGAATTGCAGGGCGCCGAATACATCTGGCAGGTCGAGCGCCCGGTACCCGCACTGCTGCAACTGGAAACCGAAGGGATTGCACGGGTAATTACAGCCCTGGGTAGCCCACAGCGTCTTTTGCTGCTGCGAGCGCTCTTGCATGGCCAGCACAGCAGCCAGCAACTTCAGGCGGCACTGGAGGTAACTTCGGCGGGTCAGCTTTACCATCACCTGAAGGAACTGCTGGCCGCCGGCATCATCGAGCAACGTGGGCGCAACAACTACCGGCTCGATCCGCGCAAAATCGTGCCCTTTCTTACGCTGCTTGCCGCCGCCCTGGATCTCGCTGCAAGCGCTGAGCATTAATACCAGGTTCGGATTGAGCACCGGAAAACGGCCGAAGGCCGGCAGCCCGGCGACCCATGCGGCAAACCTGAACCCGGCTGGTTCCAGGCGCCGGCGGCGCGGCGCGGGTCGCGGTGCCGCGATCCCGGCATAGAGTCCGGCAGGTTCATCAAGCCTGGTTTAGCGACGTGGGCCGACGGCATCGGTGATGACGCCGACGAGTTCTTCGAGGGAAAGCGTCGAACTGTGGCGCGGCGGGGCTTTCGCTGTGCCGCAGAGCAACAGGCGCCGGTTGGGATGCAAAAACCAATCGGCCTCGGCATCGACACGCTGGAGATCGCTATAGACTGGTTCGAGATTGACCGGCGAGCGACTGCGAGCGGCAATGCCCATATAGCCATGCCCGTCGCGGTACGCATAGAGCACAGCGCCCGAACCGTACGCCAGGCGGCTGGATCCGCCATCGGCACTCTGCATCGCAATCCCGGGTCCCCAGCGCGTCTGGAATTCCAGCCGCTCGGCAAAGGCCCGCTCCAGTCGGATCTGGCGCAGTTCTTGCTCATACCAGGCATCAAGGTTGGGCATCATTGCATACGCAACGTGATGCGGATGATTGGGGTAGAGGGCATTGTACCCGGCAATCAAATCGTTGATGTGGAAGAATAAGCCGTTTTTTGATGGCTGCTGATCAGCATGATCAAGCCGTGTCACCTGGTCGACCAGCCGGCGTAGCGACTGATCGGCGGGAGCGACTACGCGCCGAACCAGTTCGGCTGCACTGAGCGACTGATCGGCGGTGTGATGATGGTCGAAACGCCCACCACCCGTATCGACATGAATAATCGCCGGATCATCGTCGGGGAGACGATTTTGCAGCGTTGTACCGGCCGGCACAAACTGGAGTGCTGCATCTTCAGCGCCGCCAAAACGTACCAGCAACCAGATCGCCGCCAGGCAGTCCAGATCCGGCGCGAGATGTCCCACAATCACTGCGGTGGGCTTCACGGTGGAGCGCTCGCCTTCTAGTACTCTCAGGCTCGATCCTGCCGAAAATGACATATAAGCAAAACACCATCGAGCCAGAAATCAGATTGAGGCTTCAAGTATAACACTGCGCAACCAGAAGCGCAAATACATGGCTGTGTTATAATCGTAGCGAATATGACTTACGCAGTCGGCGTGGTTGCTTGCGCCGCAAGGGCTTTTTCGCCTCCGGCAGATGTGGAAGAAAACATTCATTTCCATGCTGTCGCATGCCAAAAACGCCTGTTGCGGCGCAAGCAACCGCACGATCGCGTACGTTGTGTAAGTTATAGTACGTTCCATCTTCCAGCGGCAATGCCGCTGGAAGATGGAACGTACTATAGTACCCTTGGTAGCAAAGATTTCTTATGCGTTGCCCCTACTGTCAGCATCACGATACCGATGTAGTTGATAGCCGCAAACTCAACGAAGGTGATACCATACGACGGCGACGGCGCTGCCGGGTCTGTGGACGTCGCTTCACGACCTACGAGCGCGTCGAGTCGGTGAGTCTGACGGTGGTCAAAAAAGATGGCAAACGCGAACCATATGATCGCGAAAAACTGGCCCGCGGCGTGCGGACGGCCTGCTACCGACGGCCGGTTGCCGTTCAACAGATCGAACAACTGGTCAACGATGTCGAAGCAGCTCTGATGGCGCTGGACGAACCGGAAGCAGACTCGAAGCAGATCGGGGATGAAGTGATGCTCCGTCTGCGCGAGATTGATGAAGTCGCCTATATTCGTTTTGCCTCGGTGTACCGGGCTTTTTCCGACCTCGGCAAATTGCGCGAGGCAGTTGACGAGTTGCTCGAACAGGAGCCGACAGAAAACGCAAACTCTGGAGTAGCTAAATCATGAGTGTGGACGTGCAAGAGGAACAGCAGCAAACTGCCACGGATCAGAACCGGGCCGAAGCGCCGCAACGAGCTCCGCTGCTGGCGCGCATGGCCCTGGGGCTGCGCAATGTCGAATGGCGGGTAACGCTGATTACGGCGCTGGTTATGGCAGGCGGCTGGTGCGCGCTGTTCCTGGCGCCGAGTATTTTACAGATTCTGGCCGGCATTGTGCCGGTGATGGCCGGGCTCTACCTGGGCCGGCGGGTCAGGGGCAATTATCTGAGCCACGGCCTGATGCTGGGCATCAGCGGCTTTCTGATGGGCCTGGTTTTTGTGCTGGTGTATGGCCTGCTGGCCGATGCCGGCGTCTTGCCGCTACCGGAACTGGCTATCGAGGCCAACCAGCCGCCACGCCCGATCTCGTCCGATGAGTTGATCTTTTTCTATGTCTCGTTCTCACTGTTCGCGATGATCCCCTTCCCGGCCTTCGGGACGGTGATGTCGGGGCGAGCCGAAACCCGCAATCGCGAACTCAAACGATTCGTCGAGGAACGCGGCGGGCGCCTCGAACGGCCCAGTGCGGTACGCACGCGTGAGGATCTGCAAGGCCTGTCGTTGCCTCAGCTCGGCACCTACGTCTCGAACCTGTTCAAAAAGAAGGGCTTCGAGTTCGTCGATTATCGCTTCATCGACAAAGATAAGCACCTCGACCTGGAATTCAATTATGAGGGCGAAACCTATTTGCTGCGGCTGAGTGTGGCCGACAAGGTGCGCCCCGGTACCATCGAGAGCCTGACCCAGGAACTGAAGCGCCGCAAGTTGCTCAAGGGCCTGGTCATCACCAATACTGAGTTTACCGCCGATGCGCTCAAGTCGGCCCGCAATCGGCGCAATATCGTGGCCATCGATGGGGCAACCCTGTTTGAGATTGCGGAGAACTGAGTGCTATGCCTGAGATTGATTTGCAGCAACGGGTTGCCCTGGTCACCGGCGGCGGGCGCGGTATCGGGCGAGCTATTGCGCAGAACCTGGCCGCCGCCGGCGCAACGGTGATCGTCAACTACCAGAATAAGAGTAGCGCCGCCACAGAGACTGTCGCCGGCATCCGTGCGGCCGGTGGTACGGCAATGGCCATGCAAGCCGACATCAGTCGCCCCGCGGATGTTGAGGCGCTTTTCAAGCAATTACTCGCCGACTATGGCCGCATCGATATTCTGATCAATAATGCCGGGATTACCCGCGATGCGCTGTTGCTGCGCATGAAAGAAGATGATTTCGATGCGGTGCTCGATACGAATCTGCGCGGTGTTTATCTCTGCACTCGCGCGGCGCTGCGCCCAATGACAAAGCAGCGCCGCGGGCGGATCATCAATATCAGTTCGGTTGTCGGCATCAGCGGCAACGCCGGCCAGGCTAATTATGCCGCCGCCAAAGCCGGCATCCTCGGCTTTACCCGCTCGATTGCCCGCGAAATGGCCAGCCGCAATATCACGATCAATGCCGTCGCTCCCGGGTTCATCGAAACGGAACTGACCGATACGCTCTCGGTAGAAACCCGCCGGCAGGTGCTCGCCGGCATTCCGCTCGGTCGCTTCGGCCGGGCCGATGAAGTCGCCAACCTGGTATGCTTTCTGGCCAGCGACCTCGCCGCCTATATCACCGGCCAGACTGTCGTCGTTGACGGCGGCATGGTAATGGGGTGATGATGTGACGGCGGCATTGCAGCTCTGCGGCCTTTGCACATAGCCTGAAAGCTGTGTGCAAAGGCTTGACGCTATACAGGATTGCCGGTAGAATACCTTCGTTTGTGATAAGATACCTTTGCAATGCAACAAAAGTGGGAGAGGTTCCTCCCGACAGGTGGTTACGCACCGCTACGGCACCTTTCGATATAATCGAGGTCGGGTACGTCACACGTGAGGTGATCAGTGGCTAGCTTACGTCACCGGGTTCGGATTGCCGCCCTTCAAGCACTCTTTGAGGTTGACCTCACGGATCATCCGGTCGATCTTGTGGTGGAACGCCACCTGGAAGAGGAATTGCCTAGCGATGGGCGGCGCTTCCTGAGTTGCCTGGTCTATGGCGTCTGGGAACATCGTAGCTACCTGGATCGGATCATCGAAGAAGCTGCGCCCAACTGGCCCGTTAGCCAGATGCCGGGTGTCGACAAGGCGATTTTACGCATTGCGCTATTTGAGTTGCTCATTGATGATGAAGAACAAACGCCGATCAAGGCGGTGATCAATGAGGCGGTTGAGCTGGCCAAGCATTTCGGTAGCGATAATTCCAGCCGCTTTGTCAATGGCGTCCTGGGTACCGTCGTCAATCGCTATATGCCCGATGCGCCCCTGGATTGATCGGGTGACAGGCTGTTTGCACCCGTCCAGGAATGGCCTCCTGTGTGATAATTGAGTTTTGAAAGGTGGTTCTGGATGTCAATGTCCGATATGGAAACCCGGCTGCGAAAAATTGTTGCTGAACAACTGGGGGTCGATGAAACCGCAGTTGTGCCGAGTGCTTCGTTTACCGAGGATTTGAGCGCCGACTCGCTGGATCTGGTTGAGTTGATTATGTCGCTCGAAGAAGAATTCGACGTCGAGATCTCTGATGAGGAGGCTGAGAAGATCCAGACGGTCGGCGATGCGCTGAGCTACCTGCGCGATCATATGAGTGAACAGGAAGCCTGATCAAAGCGCTTCCATGGTCTGTGGTCAACCGGCGCTGCTCATGGTATGATTCATGTATGAATGTATCGTGTGCAGTGCATTTTTCTGGTAATTGGGCATGAATTTTTTCGGCGTTGGGCCGCTCGAATTGTTTTTTATCCTGATTCTGGGTCTGATTGTGCTCGGGCCGGAACGTCTGCCGGAAGCCGGTCGCTTTCTCGGGCGCAAATTGGCTGAGTTGATGGCCTGGCAACAACAATCGCCGGAAGCTCAGATGATCCAGCAAATCCGCCAGGATTTCGAGCACGAAATTGTTGAATTACGCAATGAACTGGTACAGGCTCGTGCTCAGTTGAATGTTCGCGAAGATATGGAGCAATTGCGCGCTGAAACGCGTGCGATGTTCTCGCTCAAAGATCAGGAAAGTGCCGCAAAAGCCGGCAACAATGCCGGCTCCGTCAGCGCCGATCAGCTTCCCAACAAAGTCGCTGCCGCCGGCAAGCGCACCGATACCGCGGCCGCCGCCGAAACGATCAACCCGATAACCAGTACGCCGGAGCCGCCTCCCTCGACATCAACCGGCCCGGCACTGCCTGAGGCTCCGGCAACGACGCCGGCAAAATCGGTTCCCCGTGGTCGCCCCGACGACGACGACCCCGAATGGGGCAAGCGACCGCATCCCAGCAAACTCAAGTCGGTTCCCGATCAGCGGAGCAATGGTAGTGCCCAGGCCGCTACTACCGGCGCTGCAGCGGCAACCCCGGCTGACGTGCAGGCTCTCCAGTCTCAGGTCGAAGTGCTGATGGCTGAAATTCATGAACTCCACGCCCGGCTGCACCAGCACCAGGCCAACGGCGTCGCGCCTGATTTGCCGGTGCCTACCGCCGAGTATAAGTGAACTGAATGGCAACCCGGATCTCGCGACAACAACCCGATAGCCCGGAACCCGCTGAAGAAGAAGCGGCGGGAATGACCCTGATCGATCACCTGAAGGAATTGCGCACGCGACTCACTCGCGCTACCATCGGGGTGCTCCTTGGGATGGGCATTGGCCTCTTTCTGGTGCTCGGCCCGGTGCAACTCGTCGATGTCATCATTACCTCGTTTTTGCCCACAGGCCAGAACTTGCAGGCCGTCAATACTACCGAGACTTTTACCAGCTATATGACGGTGGCATTGACCGTCGGCATTATACTTGGTATGCCGATGATCGTCTATCAGTTGCTGGCTTTTATTGTGCCCGGTCTTACCGACCGCGAACGCCGGATTCTGTTCTTTGCCCTGCCTTTCGTGACGCTGTTCTTCCTGGCCGGTGTAGCTTTCGGCTGGTTCGTCACCGTGCCGGCCGCTATTCAGTTCCTGGTCGGCTTCGGTGGCTCGCCCAACATCGAAATCGAGCCGTCTATCGCTATCTTTCTGCGCGACATAACACTCCTGCTGGTCGTCAATGGTGTGGTGTTCGAGTTACCGATCATCATCTATGTGCTGGCACTGCTCGGTGTCGTCACCGCCCACCAACTCGGGCGCTATCGGCGTTTCGCCATCGTCGCTGTGGTGATCATCGCTGCATTCATCACCCCTACCGGCGACCCGATCAACCTGGCTCTGCTGGCTGTCCCGATGTATTTCCTCTACGAACTCGGGGTCTTCTTTGCTCGCTTTGTCCCCAAACCACCCACCGCTTCCAACGAAATCGAATAAGTACGCTCACAAAATCCCAGATGCTCCGACGGTATGCACGCCGGTTTTGCGCTCGCGTGCGCACCTGGAACCGATCTTGCAACATACGCGGATGGGCGTCTGAATATTCCAGCGCTCCATCCACCTTATGTCCAGAAAGGAGTATGATACGATGACGGTTCAGACTGATGTGCGCCTGGAACTGGCGCGACAGTTGCGCGTCGACAGCATCCGCGCCGCAGCGACTGCCGGCTCAGGCCATCCCACCTCGTCGCTCTCCGCCGCCGACCTGATGGCCGTCTTGCTCAGCGGGCATCTACGCTACGATTTTGCCAATCCCGGCCATCCCAGCAATGATCACCTGATCTTCTCCAAAGGCCATGCCTCGCCGCTGCTCTATGCCATGTATCGCGCCGTCGGCGCGATCAGTGACGAAGAACTCCGTTCCTACCGCCGTTTCGGCAGCCGACTACAGGGCCACCCGACGCCGGCGCTTCCCTGGGTCGATGTTGCCACCGGCTCCCTCGGCCAGGGCCTACCCATCGGGGTCGGTATTGCGCTGGCCGGCAAATACCTCGACCAGTTGCCCTACCGCACCTGGGTGCTCTGCGGCGACAGCGAGATGGCTGAAGGCTCGATGTGGGAAAGCTTCGACAAAGCCGGCTATTACGAACTCGATAATCTGACGGCGCTGCTGGATTTGAACCGGCTAGGCCAGACCGGGCCGACCGCCCACGGCTGGAACAGCCGGCGCTATGCCGAACGCGCCCGTGCGTTCGGCTGGGAAGTGATCGAAGTCGACGGCCACGACCTGCACGAGATCGATCAGGCGCTCGCCGATGCCGGTCAGCCACGCAAGAAACCGGCGCTGGTGATTGCAACGACTCGAAAGGGGCGCGGGGTTTCCTTTCTGGAAGATGCCGAGAACTGGCACGGCAAACCGACCACCGACGCGCAAACCAGCCAGGCACTCGCCGAACTGGGCGGCGAGAGCAACCTGACCATCGCCACGGTTCCGCCGGAAGACCTGGCGCCGACACCGCTGCCCGAGCCGGATGCTTATGCCGTTCCCGATTATGAAGTCGGCAGCCAGGTCGCTACGCGCCAGGCCTACGGCGAAACGCTACGCGCCCTGGGCTCACTGCACCCCAAGATCGTCGGACTGGACGGCGAAGTCAGCAATTCGACAAAAGCGGATGTTTTTGCTGCAGCCCACAGCCGGCGCTATTTCGAGCTGTTTATCGCTGAGCAGCAAATGGTCGCCACCGCCGTTGGCCTGGCAATTCGTGGTTACCGCCCCTTTGCTTCGAGCTTTGCCGCTTTTCTAAGCCGCGCCTACGATTTTATCCGCATGGCCGGCATTTCGCAGGTCGCCATCGGGCTGTGCGGGTCGCATGCCGGTGTTTCCATCGGTGAAGACGGCCCCTCGCAGATGGGGCTGGAAGACATTGCGATGCTGCGGGCGATCTACGACAGCACCGTGCTCTACCCATGCGATGCCAACCAGACCGGGCAATTGCTCAGCGCCATGGTCGACCGGCCGGGCATCAGTTATCTGCGCACCACCCGCGGCAAAACGCCGGTGATCTATAACAGCGACGAACGCTTCAACATCGGCGGCAGCCGGGTGCTGCGGGAATCAGCAGGCGACCGAATCAGCGTAATCGCCGCCGGCATCACCGTCCACGAGGCACTACAGGCCGCCGATGAACTGCAGGCAAACGGCATCATGCTGCACGTCATCGATGCCTACTCGGTCAAGCCGTTGGATGTGCAGACCATCGCCGATGCAGTGCGGCAGACAGCGGGGCGCGTCATCATCATAGAAGATCACCGGCCCGAGGGCGGCCTGGGCAGCGCCGTACTGGAAGCGCTGAGCAGCGCGAAATTGGAAATGCCGGCGCTGCGAGTCAAACACCTGGCAGTGCGCAATCTACCCGGATCGGGCAGTCCAGCCGAACTTATAGACGCCGCCGGCATCAGCGCACGCCACATTGCACTGGCAGCGCACGAACTGCTCGGCTGAGGCGGGATGCTGCTGTTCAGCGCGGAGCCCCCCAGCGGTAGCCAAGGCCGCGCACACTTTGAATATACATCGGATTCTGAGCATCCGACTCGATTTTGCGGCGCAGGCGCACAATATGCGGCCGCATCACCTGGCGCGCTTCTTCCTCGTCGAGGTCGATATCCTGGCTGGCGCTCACCAGCCGGGCGCAGGAAACCACTGCGCCCGGCTGGCGCGCCAGTTCCAGCAGGATCGCAAACTCAGTCGGCGTCACCTCAATGATTTCGCCGTGCATACGCACCATATGCTGCGCCACGTCGATCAACAATGGTTCGACCTCATAGATCTTCCGGCCCTGCATAAAGGAATCAGCGGGTGATTGGAACGACGTGGTTTCCGGCTTGATCAGACCCTCTTCTTGCATCAATGCTTGCAAATTTTCATACATCGCCTTGATGCGATGCTCACGGTTGTGCCGAGTTTTATGGGTCGCCAGCACCTCAGCCACTCGCTGGCGCAGCGCTTCCATACGCACCGGCTTGAGCAAATAATCGGCAACCGCCTGGCGCACAGCCTCAATCGCGCTCGGCAGCGAACCGTGCGCCGTCAGAATAATGACCGGCAAAAACTCATCGCGCCGCCGAATCTGCTTCAACAGATCGATGCCATTGCTGTCGCCGAGTTGCAAATCGAGCAAGATCAGGTCGATCTTCTGGTGCTGGAGGATTTGTAACGCCGCCGCCGGATCGCCGGCTGTTTCTACCTTGTAACCGGCACCAGCCAGCGCATCGCCAATCACCCGCCGCACAATCATCTCATCGTCGACCACCAGAATGCTAGTCTCGTACATCGTCGTCTTCCTCAGGCATGCCGGCGAGCACCATGACGGTAAACGTCGTACCGACCTGCGGCACACTTTCTACGCTGATTGTACCACCGTGTTGCTCAATGATCTGGCGGCAGAGGTACAGGCCCAGGCCGACACCCTGGGCTTTTTGCGAGTGGAAGGGCTCGAAAATACGCTCCAGTTGATCGGCGGGGATGCCGATGCCGCTATCACGTATCTCGATCCGGCACTGGTCGGCAAGCGCCTGGTATTCGCCGCAGACCTGAATGCTGCCACCGTCCGGCATGGCCTCCTGCGCATTCAACACCAGGTTCAAGAACACCTGGCGCAAAGCATCAGCCTGGCCGTACACCGGTGGCAAATTGGGCGCCAGACGGAGTTCCAGCACCACATTATGGCGCCGGAACTGGCGCAACGTCAGGCGTTGCACTTCAACCAGTAACCCCGCCAGGTCGATAGCGTGCCAGCGGTACTGCGGCGGGCGATACAGATCGCGCAATCGCTCCAGGGTGCGGCCCATGCGTTCGAGTTCATCCTGCGCCATCGCCAGGTACTCGCCCGAGCGTGCCGGCAGCGCCGGATCTTCCCGGCAGAGTTCCAGACAACCGACCACGCTTTGCAAGGGATTGCCGACTTCGTGAACCACACTGGCCGCCAGCCGCCCCAGGCTGGTCATCTGCTCGTGGATAATCAGCCGGCGCTGCAACTCTTCCTGCTGGGTGACATCGCGCCAGCGTTCGAGGTAGCGTTCCGGCACACTATCCGACCGATCAATGGCCGTACGCTCAACGACATACCAGCGCTGCTGGCCGACCGTATCGGTACACAACACCCGTTTGCACTCAACGATGTCGCCGGCGCGCTCGGGGCGCAGAGGCATGCCCTGGGGTTCCAGGTACAGATCGGCATGCTCGGCCAGGTCGTTCCATAGCCGATCATAGTGCCAGCCAACGATGCTGCGCGGCGTGCGCCCAACAATGCCGTGGCCAAAAGCATTATTCGCCGCCAGCAGGCACCCGTCGGTATCCAGCAGGAGCAGGCCTTCCGGCAAATTGTCGAACACCAGACGCAGCAGGTCACGGCTGCGCAGCAACTCGGCAGTTCGCTCGCGCACTTGCACCTCCAGGCTATCGGCGTGCTGACGCAACTGCGTGATCAGATGCATATTGGCGCAGGTCGTCGCAATAACATTGGCGAAAATCGTTAACAACGACCAGACACTGGCCGAGTAGCTGGCTTCGCCACGATTGATATGCACCATCAAATAGGCGCCGAAGACTGTACCGTGCTGTTTGAGCGGAAGGGCTACACAGGCATAGTCGATATCGTCCCGCCGGCAGCCTTCGGTGGCAACTTCGGCCTCCCGGCAGGCCCGCTGTGCCAGGGCTGCCGTACATTCCGCCATCATCGGGCTGATCGGCGCCGCCGGCAAACGGCCCACCAGCACCGGTACCGCATCACCCGACTGGCGCTTGAGATAGAGCAAGCCATACTCCGCCTGAAAGACCGCCCGACTCTTCTCGTGGATCATCATCGCCAGATCGGCATAGGAGCGTTCAGCCGTCAGGAACTGGCTCATAGCAAACAGAGCCATGGCCTGGTCGCGGCGCCGGCGTTCTTCCTGATAATGGCGTGCCGCGGCCAGCGCCACATCGGCTTGAGCAACCACACCCTCCATCAACACTAGATCCCGATTGCTGAAGTAACCGGGCTCGTGATGATGCACCGTCAGCACCCCGACACACTGCGGCTCCCGATGCTGGCGGATCGGCACGACCACCGCGCTGCCCTGGTCATGTTCGGGAGCGCAACGTGTCCAGCGTTCGTCCTGGCGCACATCAGTCAGCACCACACTGCGATTGCGCCGCAACACCCAGCCGGCCAATCCATTGTCGAGCACCCGCCGGGCACGTTCGCGATCCATCAATTTGATTACCCCGTCACGAAAATCGCAGAGCAGATCCAGATCGCCGCGTGGCGTGACGAGAATGATACTGGCATTGCTAATGCCAAGATTACTGGAGATGACGCGCAGCACCTTCTCGATGATTTCCGCCGGATCGAGCGTTTCGCGCAACTCAAAGGCCAGTTGCATCAGCAGGGACGTCCGACGTAACTGGTCGTCCAGGGCGGCACGGTGGCCACGCAGGGTAACGCCCATCACATCGACAATGCGGGCAAACGGTCCCAGTTCAGCTCTGGTAACCGTCGGTTCAGCCAGATCGTACTGTCCATTTTCCACCGAGCGCATCATGCCGTCGAGGTAGCGCAGCGGGCGCAGGAGCGCCGCATTGAGCAGCACCAGCAGAACCAGAATGGCCAGCGCCAGCAACAAGGCCGCAGCGACCACAAACTGCATAAACTGCCCGTGCCGGTCAAGCATCTGATCAAGTTGCCGGGCCTGGTTTTGCTGCGCCAGAGCATACGCTGCGACGTCCTGGCGCAGGGTTGCGCCGGCCGCTCGGAGCTGCGCCAGTTGCTCCTCGCGCTGTACGCCCGGCGCGGTGGCCAGCATCGCTTCGGATTGCCTCAGCAAAGCGTGGATCCGCCCGGCCAGTTCGTTGCCGGCAGCATCATTGAAGATCGCAAGCGCCTCGGCCAGTTCGCCCAGGTTGCGGTTGGAACGCTCGTAACTATGCAGCACGGCTGCATCCGCAGCGAGTGCGGCCAGTTGCGCATCCTCGAGAAACCGATCAAGTCGGCCCTGCACCAGCCCCTGTTCGAGTATCGAATGCCCAACCGGATCCAGCAACATCAATGCCGAACGCAACTGGCGTTGCGAAAAAAAGAGTGCCACCGCTCCCAGGATCAACAACAGGATCAGCAGCACATGAGTCGCTCCCAGTTTCCAACGAAAGTTGTGGTACATCGCAGTGAGCGCATCCATAGTGTGTCTCTTTGGTTATCTTCCACCGACGGTGCCAACCAACCGGGCGCAGCCTCGAAATCTCTTGTTCGCCCACAGCGGCAAAGAAATGCACGTTTTTGCCTGGGTTCCGGCCGCAAGCGGCCGGAACCCAGGCCGTAAACCCGATTGCGGCGCGAGCAAATCAGCCGATTGGGCAAGTCCCATTCATGATATGCAGCATAGCAAACATAAACTGTTGACAGCCCATTACCAGCAGTTAGAATAACACCGCTGATTTGCAATGCAACTACTATGTATATGCTATCAATTTGTTATCCACAAAGCCGGTGAAAAAATCTATGCTATACCTATAAGTAACCAGCATCGCGCACATCGCGCAGCACTCTGTACGGATTGCCCGAAAGGGCAGAAAGGACAACGAAGCCATGGCATCGCGACAGGAACAAATTTCGGTCATTCTCGAGCGGCTCTCCAACAATGCCGGCGCAGATATCGCCGGCGCGGCCGCAGTCAGTATGGATGGCATTGTACTGGTGTCGAAGATGTCAGCCGATGTCAACGCTGACCGTGTCGGCGCCGTAGCGGCTACAATGATGGGGGTCACCCGACGGGTTTCAAACGAATTGAAGATGGGCATGACCGAAGAGACGATCATCAAATCGGACAATGGCCTGTTTATGGTGTTGCCGGCAGGCGATCAGGGTTTGCTGGCAGTGAATATGCGCCATGGCGCCAACCTGGGCCTGATCCGCATCGAGGCTCGCGAAGCTGCCCAGGCGATCAGCCAGGCGCTCTAATTTCCGGCCCGGTTCTCTGCCCTGGGTTTCGTAGCTGCGTCGCTGAAATCCAGGGCCGTCTCCCATTTGACACGCAGCGCCTGGCTCTGTGCGGAGGCTTTTATGGCTCTTGAAGGTACCTTGCAAGATATGTCGCTGAGCGACTTGATCCAGATTTTCCGCATGGGGTCAAAATCTGGCGTGCTGCTGCTGGTTGCGCCAGCCGAACGTGGCATTGTCTATGTCGTTGAGGGACGCCTGATCGATGCGCTGGTTGTCCAGGGCAGCGAACGCAGCGTCGTCGCAGCGCACGATGAAGCGGTGCTCCAGATGATGACCTGGGACGAAGCCCATTTTACCTTTCGGCATGATCTGGAGGCTTCGCACCGCCCGGTGCGCATCACGCACGACGGCGAGTGGCTGGTGATGGAAGGCATGCGCCGCCGCGACGATCCGCTCCGGGCAATGCCGTACCATACGATCACGCAGGAAACCCGGCTTCAGCTTTCTCCGCTGCCCAGTAGCGCCGAAAGCGGCGTCAGTCTCGACGTCAATCAGTGGCGAATTCTGAGCCAGGTGTCGAGTTGCCAGAGCCTGGGTGCAATTTGTGAAGCAACCGGGCTGGATCTTGATCGCGCACGGAAAACCGTTGCCGAACTCCTTTCGATTGGCCTGCTGGAAATTGTGCAGCCGCCGGCACCCCGCAATCCGGCATCCGCCGAACTTCGGGCGCAGGCAGAGCAGCTGCGCCAGGCAGCAATGGCACCGGTCTTCGCCGGATCTGCCGGTGCCGGTGAGGAAGAATCGCAACAAGCAGCAAACGTTGGGCGTGGCTTGCTCGACGCGATTATGCGTCGGATCCGCGGGCTGTAGCGAAGAAGGAGAAAGCAATGCAGGCGCTCAAGATTGTTATCACCGGCAGCTACGCGGCTGGCAAAACTCAGTTCATTCGCTCGATCAGCGATATTGAGATGGTCTCGACCGATTATGCCGTCACGCTCGATGAGGAGCGGGAACTCAAACACGAAACGACGGTGGCACTGGATTTCGGCACCATCGCCATTAACGAGCGCCTGAACCTCTATCTCTTCGGTACACCTGGGCAGGAACGCTTCGATTTTATGTGGGAACACCTGGCCATCGGCTGCCTCGGCTACGTCGTGCTCGTCGATAGTTGCCGGCCGGCTCACTTTGCCGAAGCTCAGCACTTGATGCTGCGCTTCGCCGACATTACCGACGCCCCCTTTGTGGTCGCCGCCAACAAACAGGACGATCCGGCAGCCATGCCTATCCCCTACGTGCGCCGGCGGCTCGGTATTCCCATCGAAATCCCGGTCGTCCCCTGTGTGGCCGTCGAACGCGAGAGTGTCAAGCAGGTGCTGCTGACGCTGCTGAAGCACGTTGCCCAGCATTCGCAGCGGGCGCATTCTTGAGCGAATCAGGCAACCCGATGCGATGTTTCTACAGTCCGGCGTATTCTGGTATAATGTTCCCGCAGTAAGGCACACCTGAAGCGGGAACATTGCATGTCGGCACCACTCCAACTCTCACTCTTCCAATTGCTTCGCCACGGGCTCGATGATGAACTTGCGCTGATGCGCTGCACCAAGGCGACACTGGTGCATGTCTCGCATACGCTCGAAGATATTGTGTTGCGGCATCAACTCAAAGCGGTGCTGTTCACCGGCTTCCAGGAATCATCGCACTGGCGCGAAGAAACCGAACGCTACCGCGCCCTGGCCGATATCGCCCACCAGATCTGCATCTTTGCCGGCGGCGACCTGCCCCCCGAAAGCCACGCCCGCCAGTTGCATGTGACGCTCTCCGGCGATGATCCGTTGCGCCAGGAGTGGTTTCTCGCGATCCTCAGTTCGACCTTCTCAGTCGTGCTCTGCGGGCAAGATTGTCTGGCAGCGGCTGAAGATGAAGCCAGTCGCCAGTTTAACACCCTGCTGACCTTCGATCCCCAGGCGATCAACCAGGTGCTCGATCGGATCGAGCTGGTGCTGGCGCACTACCGCCCCGAAAAGCTGAACGAGCTGCAATCTTACCGCAAAGCAACCCCGATCCAGGCGCCCGATCCGGTGCTGATGACGATCTTCGCAACTGAATTGATCCGCTTCGAGGAGCAGCTCAACCATTCGCTGCGCACATCGAGCAACTCGCTCCATCGCCAGTTGCGCTGGCGCGAAGAACTCGCCGAGACTCTGGTGCACGATCTGCGCACACCCTTGCAAGGCCTGATGCAAACCATCGATTATCTGCGGCAAACGTCTGACCTCGATCAGGACGCGATCGACGATATGCTGGCACTGGCGAGCACCAGTGCCCAGCAATTGATGCACCTGACGCAATTGCTCCTCGATACCAATCGCCTGGAAGCCGGCCAGTTGACGCTGAACTGGCTGCCGGTATCGCCGCGCCAGTTCCTGGACGATGCCCTGAAGTCATTGGAGAGCCTGTTCGATTATGCCAACCTCCAGTTGAATCATTTGATCGAGCCGGAACTCACCATCATCTGGGGCGACCCGGGCCTGCTGGCGCGCCTGGTACAGAACCTGGTCGGCAATGCCGTCAAATTCACGCCCGATGGCGGCCGTGTCAACATTGAGCTGTTCCGATCACCGGATACGCGACAGATCGAGCTGCGCGTCCGGGATACCGGCATCGGGATCGATCCGCAGTTGCTGCCGCATATTTTTGAGCGATATTACCAGGTCAGGCGCGAACGACGACATGGCAGCGGGATCGGCCTGTACTTCTGCCGCCTGGTGGCTGAAGCTCACGGCGGCAGCATTCGCGCCGACAGCAAGCCCGGCCACGGTACCAGCATCACCGTCTCATTGCCCCGGCGCCCGCCGCAACTCGATGCCACCCTGATGGGTACCATGCATACTCCCAGGTAGCATAATACGCAGGCCTGTGCTAGAATCACCAGAGATAAGCTGTATCAGAGGAGCGTCTCGCTATGCCAATTTCGATTGCAGTCGTCGCCACTGATCATGCGGCTCGTGACCGACTGGCCGCGATGGTGCCGCCAGATGCTTTCATCGTCACCACCTGCTCGCCCGATGAAATTCCGGTTCCGCCGCCCGAATTGTTTATCGTCGCTTTGCCAACCCTGGAAACCGCCGAGGAGCGATTGATCGAGCAATTGCGCGCCGAAGATGCCACGGCCGGCATTCCCATCGTGATTGCCAGCTCTCTGCCCATGATCCAGCTCCAGTCGGTGCCCTATGCCAGCGACTGGACTATCGCGATCGTTGAAGAACCGGTGCAACCCGATGTACTCGCCGAGACGATGAAGTTCCTGCTGAACCCTGGCTAGGAAAGAATGAGCATAGGGGTATGGTACTGTGTTCGGCTACCTCATACACAGCACCATACCCCTATGCTCATTCTTATCGTTCACGATTGGATTGAATTGCCGGACTTTCGGGCAATGTAGTAGCCATAGCTGAAAAAAGCTCGATACCGCTCATAGAGGGCGCAGCCGACATCGGCAATCTTGAGGTCGCGCCTGTCCTTGAGGCCCGACAGCCTCACGGCTAGCCGGGTCTCCTGCGCACCACCCGATCCCTGACGGCTGTTGCCTTTATGCAGATCAACCAGGAGCTGCATCTGAATCCATGGATCGCAATCTCCTTTCGCTATTGAATCTTTCGTCGCTCTCTGAGCACCGGCGCGAGCTGGTTCTGGGCCTGGCTGACGCTTTCTTCCGAGAGTTGCGCCACAATGCTCTGCAACAACTGTAGCGCCGTACGGCAAGCGGCATCGCCGTTACCGTCCTGGAGTTCGATCTGGCAACTGGCTTCCAGGCCGGTGGTTGCTATATCGATGCGTGTGATCACCGAATTCGGCACCGTCCATACCGGAAGCGTGGGCACTACCGGGAAGCCGGCCATGCGCAATGCGGTGAGGATCTGGCCAACGACCGAAGCCTCGACTTCGCCGACCCAGACGTGATGCAGGCCGGTGCTGTGGTAGTCGAGGCGAGCCTGGCCATAGGGCCGCAGGGCAAGCTGGTAGTGCGTATCCGGGCTCTGTTCCGGCGCGACGGTATAAGTCAGGCGCAGGGATCGCGGCGGCTCGCGCAGCAGTTCATGCCAATCCTGCGGATCCACCTTCATCGCGGCACCTCGATTCGGCCCAGAATGCGCCCCATCACGGTGTCGGGCGTAAGCCCTTCGATTTCAGCCTCCGGCTTGAGAATGATCCGGTGCCGGTAGACCGGGCGTACCAGGTATTTGACATCATCCGGGCTGACGTAGCTCCGCCCCTGGATGGCCGCATAGCTGCGAGAGGCGAGCAGCAAGGCGATGCCGGCACGCGGCGAAGCGCCCAGCAGCAGATCGAGGCTGCGCCGGCTCTCCTGGGCAATGTCGGTAATATACTTCAAAATTCCATCTTCAACCTGCACCTGGCTGATCTCGGCGCGCAACTCGGCCAGCAACGCCGGCGAGATCACCGGCTCCATGCCGGCCTGATCCAGGTGGCGAGCATCGAAGCCTCGTTGATAGCGCCGCAGAACTTCGATTTCCACTTCCGGCGGTGCATAATCAACCAGCACCTTGAACAAGAAACGATCCAGTTGTGCCTCGGGCAGCGGGTAGGTTCCCTCATATTCGACCGGGTTCTGGGTCGCCAGCACGAAAAACGGATCGGGCAGCGGCAGGCGCTGGCCCTCAATCGTCACCTGCCGTTCTTCCATCGCTTCGAGCAACGCACTCTGAGTTTTGGCCGGCGCCCGGTTGATCTCATCACCCAGCAATACCTGGGTGAAAATCGGCCCTTTGCGCAGGCGAAACTGCCCGCTCCCCATTTCAAATACCTGGGTACCAATCACATCGGAGGGCATCAGGTCGGGAGTAAACTGGACGCGTTTGAACTCGGCCTGCACCAGGCGAGCCAGCGTTTTGGCCATCAGCGTTTTGGCCGTACCGGGCACACCTTCAAGCAAAACATGGCCACCGCTCAGCAGCGCCACCAGCAGCAGGGTAAACGGCTCTTCCTGACCAACCAGCACTTTGGCCGCCTCACCCCGAATCCGTTCCGCAAGCTCACGCACGTTCATAGGAACTTCCTTAGCAATTTCTGTTCATCAGACGAGTTCGTGCCGCTCGGCGGGCGTGTAGCGCGCCATGATGCGCTGCGCAAGGTCGATCCCTTCGCGTTCATACACATTGCGCCGGTAGAGCAATGCCATCCAGATCGGCAGCAGCGGCAATACCACGATGACGCCCAGCATCCAGGCCGTCGCACTTACGCTCTGCGCCAGCACCGATTGTTCACCCAGCGCCAGAATCAGCGGCAGCGGCAACAGCACACTGATCGCGATGGTTACACTGATGCTCAGAGCGCCGAAAACGGCACTGGTAGCGAGAAAAATCAGTAGATTGCGACCCAGCCGATAGACCAGCAGATCGATGCTTTCCTGAAGCATCATCGTGAACGGCCGATCCGCTTGCACGAAGGGCTGCAAGCCATACACCACAATGCTGTATGCCGAACCGGACAATACCAACCCCAGCCCGTAGAGCACAATCAATACCAGCCCGAAAATCAGCATCAGGAACACCCCGATAACCATGCCGGCTTCACCCAGCGGTTCGCCGACACTGAATACACCGCCGAGCGCCAGCACCATCACGATATACAGCGGGCAAATGCAAATCATCGACAGCATCGAGGAAATAACGTTCATCAGGAGCAGCAACAGTGCCCCATAGCAACCCATACCGGCGGCCCGCAGCGGCGGGATCGCGATCACCTCGCGCAGGCGCAGCGGGCGCTGCTGCTGCAGCGCCATAGCCGCCCGGCTCACGCTGCCGACCATGTAGACCAACAGCGGCACGGCGATGAGCGCCCAGCCCAACAGCAACAGCAGCAACGGCCCCTCAGCCAGCGACGACGCCCACCAGAGCGACAATCCCAACCCGATAAACAGCGGCAAAACCCAGATCGCAACGATCAGCGCAAAGCTGCTGAAAGCAGAGCGATACAGCCCGATCCCGTCGTCTAGAATTTCCAGTACTGGCTGCACATGGTTTTGCATAGCATCTACCGTTGCTCAAGCGCATCAGCTTCGGCCAGCAAGCGCAATAATTCCTCGTCGTTGAGATTCGGACACCGTAGGCGACGCAAGAGTTCTACCAGTTCGGCCTGCTCAATCGGTCGATAACGGCTGAGTTCCTCGGCAAAAGCCGGATCATCGAGGGCGGGATTGAGGCCATAAGGCCGCGCCAGGCGTCGTTTGAGTGCCACGAGATAATGTCCACGCAGGTAATCGCGTTTGCCGCCACGTTGCAGCAGGTCGGCAATATTGTCGACGTATTCGGCGCTACTGCGGCGGGCAACTTCTTCGGCCAGAGGGATCGGGCGACCAAAGCGGCGCCCGCTCAAGACCAGATAGGCGACCAGAGTCAGGAGGGCATACATAAGCGCCCAGCCCCAGGCATTGCTCAGTACCGCACTCCGCAGCGAAGGCGGCTCGAAGAAACCGTGATGCCACTCATCGAAGACAACGCGGGCATCAGGCGGGGCACGCCGCAGCAAATTAAGCAAGAGCGCCGCATTCTGTTCAGTGCGCAAGCCATCGTTGGTGAAGGGAAACAGGGTTGACACAACGTAGACGTAGCCTGCGCCATGCTGCACTCCCATCAAAACATAGGCCGTATCCCGACCGAGCAGCGGCACCACATCGGCGCGCTCGCTTTCCAGCACGCGGTCGGTGCGCACCAGAGCGGCTTGCAGCGGCGGGGCATCAAAGACGGGCTGCAAAACCGGTGCCCATTCGATGCTATCGAATAAAGCTTCATTCTGGTCATCTTCGAAGGGCCGGAGATCGATATCGAGTTCGTTCAGCAGCGGATCCGGGCCAAAAAGTCGCTCACTGGCATAGATCAGCGTGCCACCCTGGTCAACCCAATCGAGCACCATAGCAGCATGCGCATCCGTCACCGGTTCACGCGGCCCGAGCATAAAAAAGACATCCGTCGCCGGTTCAACGGTAAAATCCTGAAACTCGAGCCGGCGCGCATCATAGCCCTGCGCTTCCAGCCAGCGCAAGAGAGCGAGCGCGCCGTCCGGCCCACTTGAGCGCGTAGTCGGCGCAGCACTGAGCGCATCATCATCATTGCCGGCCGGCCCGATGATGGTGAAAAGCACGAGAGCCGCCATCAAAGCAAGCAGCAAGAACAGGTCACGACGCTGTTTCATGAAGCATATCGTACCACGTTTAGAACCGTCTTGCGCAGCCACCGCCACCCCCCTCCATCGCCGTCGGAACATCCCCGGTGGCGGCGCGGCCATCCCGTCCGCACCGGATCCGCCGCCACCGCCCACCCTGGCGAGTGTGCTACAATGCCCAATGCCACGAAATGTTGAAAGGGCTGGAAAGGTAAAAAGCGTGAGTGAAACTGTTTATGATGTTGTGATCATCGGCTCGGGTCCGGGTGGCTATGTTGCCGCAGTGCGCGCCGGCCAGCTGGGGATGAAAACAGCGATTGTCGAACGCAACGCGCTCGGTGGCGTCTGTCTCAATGTTGGCTGTATCCCGACCAAAGCATTGCTCCACAGCGCCGATTTGCTTGATGAAGTCCGCGAGGGCAAACGGTTCGGTGTGCTGGCCCCGGAGGTAAGCTTCGATCTCGGCGCCGCGATGAAACATAAAGACTCCGTAATCAAGGCCAGCACCGATGGAGTGGCCTACCTGATGAAGAAGAACAGCGTCGATGTGTATGCCGGCAGCGGCAGGTTGCTGGCGCCGGGTCAGGTGCAGGTGCGCCTCAACAATGGCGGTGAGCAACTGCTACGCTGCAAGCATATTCTGATTGCCACCGGCGCACGGCCCCGCCCGCTGCCCGGCGCCGATTTCGACGGCGAGCGGATCCTGTCTTCGACCGATATGCTGTACCTGAAAGCAGTGCCGCGAACCCTGCTCACGATCGGGGCCGGGGCAATCGGTATCGAGTTTGCCTCCATGTATCGCGCCTTCGGCGCCAATGTTACCGTCGTCGAGGCGTTGCCGCGCATCGTGCCCGTGGAAGACGAAGATATCAGCGGCGAACTGGCAAAAGCCTTTCAGCGCCGCGGCATTAAAACGATGGCCGGCGCCAGAGTCGAAAGCATCGAAACGCGCGATCAGCAGGTGCTGGCAACGGTCATCGATAACAAAGACGAACGCCTGGAGCTCAGCGCCGACCAGTTGCTGGTGGCTATCGGCATCCAGCCCCATACCCAGGACATCGGCCTGGAAGCAGCCGGCGTCCGGCTCAATGCTCGCGGCTTCATCGAAACCGACGGCTATATGCGCACCGGCGTCGACGGCGTGTATGCGATCGGCGATTGCTGCGCCACCACGCCCTGGCTGGCGCATAAAGCTTCAGCGGAAGGCTTGCTGGCTATCGAACATATGGCCGGCCATCATGTGCAACCGCTGGAGTACGAGAAAATCCCGGCCTGCACCTACTGCAACCCGGAAATCGCCAGCGTTGGCCTCAGCGAGGCCCGTGCCCGCGAACGTGGCTACGATGTCAAAGTCGGCAAATTCCCCTTCTCAGCCAATGGCAAGGCCCGCGTGATCGGTCAGAATCGCTTCGGGTTCGTCAAAATTGTTGCTGAAAAGCAGTACGACGAGGTGCTGGGCATTCACTTGATTGGCCCGCATGTGACAGAGATGATCGGCGAGGGCGCCCTGACGCTCAGCCACGAGGCTACCGGCAGCAGCCTGATGCATACGATCCACGCCCATCCGACCCTGCACGAAGCCGTCGGCGAGGCGGCACATGCAGTCGCCACCGGTGCCGCCATTCATATTTGATAAAGCGCAGGGAGTTCCGGCGGCTATATTGCCGGAACTCCCTGCGCTTTATCTTTCAACGTTTGCAGCAACTTCCGGATCGACAGCCACACCGGCCTGCGGCGCAGCCGGTTCGCTCACCTGAGCCGGGTGCAGGGGGATGCGTACGGTGAACTGCGAGCCCTGGCCATAGGTGCTCTCAACCCCGATGCTACCACCCAGAATGCCGGCGTAACGCTTGCAAATCGCCAGCCCCAGCCCGGTGCCGCCATAGCGCGATTTTGGCTGACCATTGCTATGCACCTGGGTGAACTCGGTAAACAGGGTCGGCAGCGCTTCGGCTGGAATGCCAATCCCCGTATCGATCACCTGAATTTCGAGTTGCGAGGAATCGGTATTATCGCTGTATGCGGCGCGCAGGGTAATCGAGCCGTTTTCAGTAAATTTTGCAGCATTGCCCAACAAATTGATCAGCACCTGGCGCAGTTTGCCGCGATCCGTGCGCGCTTCCCCCAGATCGGGCGGGCTATCGATGCGCAGCGTGTTCTGACGCTCGTCGGTCAGGGGGCGCACCATCATCACGACTTCGTCAAGCAGCGCCGGGATCGCAAACTGCTCGATCGACAGTTCGGTGCGGCCGGCTTCGATCTTGGCCAGGTCGAGCAACTTGTTGATCATTTCGAGCAGATGCTGGCTGGCTTTTTCGACAGTGTCGATTTCCCCCAGAATCGTCCCGTAATCCTTCATCGCGATCTGGAGACGCATCAACTGGCTGTAGCCGATGATTGAGGTCAGCGGTGTGCGCAATTCATGGCTGATGTTGGCTACGAATGTGCTCTTCGCCCGGTTCGCGGCCTCGGCAGCTTCTTTGGCGCGCAGCAGTTCGGCATTCTGCAAGCGCAACCGGCGATCGGCTGCACGTTGCGCGGTAATATCGCGCAAGAGCAGCAACCACCCTCGATCCTGCTGATTCCAACCCGCCAGCGGAACAAGCCGTACGTCAAAGCAGCGCTGTCGCCCGTTCACGCTCAGTTCAGTTTCGGATTGCACATCGACCTGCCCGCGATGGCCGGCCAGTAGCGGCTGCAATTGCGGCAACAGCTCGGTCAGGTGCCGGCCGATTACTGCCTGCACCGGGCGGTTCAACAAATCTCGCGCTGCCGGATTGATGTCGACCACCAGTTCCTGCTCGTTGATCACGACAACCCCATCGCGCATCTGGTCGATCACCAGGTCACGCGCCACCGGCGGCGTCTCCAGCAATTGTTCACGCGTCAGCCCCCAGGTGACAACCAGCAGCGAAATCACAAACAGCATTGGCGTTATGTCAAATGTTCGATCCTGGCTGGCAAAAAGGAGAAAGCCCATATTGCCAATCAGCGGCGTCATTGCACCAAAGACGAGCACGGTAGCCTGGCGACGGTAAAGCGGGTGCGTGCGTAATGCCAGGCGCACCAGCATGGCGGCACCGCTCAACACCAGGATGTAGGAATAGGTGGTGTGGATCCAGAACCAGGTGCCAAAAGCAGGCGTCAGAATGGTGGCCGTATCAAGGGCGGAGAAACGAATCCGGCTCCAGAACAGGCCATGCGCTTCATTCGTCCAGATTACCAATGTTGTGAGCAGCGGGATCACCAACAGGTAGGCGAGTTGACGCGGACGCATATGCCGGTCATGCCCGGTGTACTGAAGCGCGTACCAGAACCAGGCTACCGGCACCAGCACAATCCCGAGGTATTCGATCCTGGCCCAGCCAATCATCGCCGCCGGATCGCTCTGCGAAAGTTCCATCGCATAGCCGGCAGCCCAGATCACAATGGCAATCGCCAGCACAATCAGCGGGTGAGCGCCGACTGCATACCGGCGGCGCAGGGCGAAAAGCGCGATCCCCAGAGCAATCAGGCTACTAATGATCAGTGCGATGAGGAATGGAAATGTCTGTGCCAGTTGCATAACGCTTATATGAACGAGCGATCTCAAAAAAGCTACGTACCTGATTATCGCAATTTGAAATGAGCAGTTTCTGATCCCGCTCCCCTGGCAGATGTTAGTTCATTAACTAACTACCTTGCGGCTGCGTCCCACAATCAACGGCAAGAACATGATGTTCCGGCCGCCCACGCACGTCGCACATCGGGGCATCTTGACAGAAGCGACCGCCTGGTCTAAAATAGTGTAATGATCACACTAAACACGAAGGAGGCCAATAATGCGCCTGGCCGATCAAATGACTGCCGAAGGAATTCTGTTTACCGATCAGTATCAGTTGAGCATGGCTCAGCTCTATTACCGCAATGGCTTGCACGAGCGGCCTGCGCAATTCGACCATTTTTTTCGCCGCTATCCCAATTACGGCCTGCACGAAGCCGGTTACTGTGTCACCGCCGGCCTCGAATGGCTGCTCAACTGGATGCAAAATGTGCGCTTCCGCGATGAAGATCTGGATTATTTACGGAGCCAGCGCAACAATGCCGGCAAACCGGTGTTTGCAGACGATTTTCTCGACTGGCTACGGCGCGAAGGTCATTTTGGTACCATTTCGCTCCGCGCCATTCCCGAAGGCCGGGTCGTGCATCCTAACACGCCGCTGACCATCATCGAAGGCCCGCTGGCCATGGCCCAGATCCTCGAGACGCCCCTGCTCAACCAGCTCAATTATCAGACCCTCATCGCCACTAAAGCCGCCCGCATTCGCGAGAGCAGCCGCGGCGCAATGGTGCTCGAATTCGGCTTGCGCCGCGGCCAGGATCGCGGTGCCAACGCCGGTACGCGCGCGGCCCTGATTGGCGGTGCTAATTTTACCTCAAATGTCGGTTTGTCGCACGTGTTAGGTTATCCACCGAAAGGTACGCACGCCCATAGTATGGTGCAGGTCTTTCTGTCGCTGGGCATGAGCGAATTCGATGCCTTCCAGGCCTATGCCGATGTGTATCCCGACGATTGCCTGTTGCTCGTCGATACCATCGACACGCTCGAGAGCGGTGTGCCGAACGCTATTCGGGTCTTCGAGGAGTTACGTCGCCGTGGCCACAAACCGGTCGGCATTCGCCTCGATTCGGGCGACCTGGCCTACCTGGCAATCCGTGCGGCGCATATGCTGGACGCCGCCGGATTTAGCGACAGCTCGATTGTGCTTTCCAACGACCTGGATGAACTGGTGATCTGGCAGATCCAGACCCAGATCATCGAGGAGGCGGCGCGCTACGATGTTGATGCCGATGCCCTGATCGGCCGGCTGATCTATGGCGTCGGCACGCGCCTGGTGACGTCGTACGGCGAGGGAGCACTGGGCGGGGTATACAAACTGGTGGCTTTGCAGCAGCAGGACGAATGGCTGCCGACCCTCAAAATTGCCGAGTCGCAGAGCAAGATCACCAACCCCGGCCGCAAACAGGTCTGGCGCATCTACGACGAGCGCGACCGCGCCAACGCCGACCTGATCTGCCTCGATGAGGAAGTACCGGCCCAACAAGACCAACTGACGCTGCGGCATCCCAGCGATCATACGCGCTACCGCACCTTTGAGCGCCGCCGGATCGCGGCAATCGAGCCGCTGCTGGTCGATGTATTGCGCACCGGCGAACGGGTATACGATCTGCCGACACTTGAGGCGATCCGCGAGCAACGCCAGGCCGATGTTGATCGCCTGGATGCCGGTGTGCGCCGCATCATGAATCCGCACATCTACCATGTGTCGCTTTCCGAGCGGCTCTGGGATCTGAAGCAAGCCTTGATCAACCAGGCCAGGCAAGCCCGATGAGCCGGCCTGAACGGATCAGCCGGCCTATCACGGCCAGCGAGGCCGGTCGGTCGCTGGCCGCACTCACTGCCGACTGGATCGGCGACTGGATCGGCATAGCTGCCGACGAGTTGATTGCGCGGGGCGGGCTCTGGCTGAACGGCAAGCGAGTCAGCGATGCGCAACAACTCGCTCCTGCCGGTGCGCAGATCACGCTCTGTCTACCACCCGGCGGGCGTTACCCGGAGCTGGAACTGAGCAACGCCGATCTGCTCTACGAAGATGACTGGCTGCTGGCTGTCAACAAGCAGGCCGGCTGGTACAGCAATGCAACGCCCTGGGACAATCAGGGCCATGTGCCGGCCGCAGTGCGCCGCTGGCTGACTGCCCGTGACGGCAGCCCGCCACCGCTGCACCTGGCCCACCAGCTCGACCGCGATACCTCCGGGGTGCTGTTGCTCTCGAAAGCGCCGCAGGCCAACCCGGGGTTACAGCGGGCATTTGCCGACGGCGCGATCATGAAAGAATATTGCTGCGCGGTTCAGGGAATCCCGGCACACAGCCCATTCAGTATGCGCAGCGGCCACGGGCGGGCAGGCGGCGGGCGCTGGCGACTCTACGAACTGAGCGAGCTTGATCGGGTATTGCCGGGCGGCGGGCGTGTGCGAATGGCCGAAACTCATTTTGTGCTGCAACAGAGTTGCGGCGATGCGGCGCTGCTCAGGGCATACCCACGAACCGGGCGCACCCATCAGATCCGGCTGCACCTGGCCGCCGCCGGCCACCCCATCCTGGGCGATACGCGCTACGGTGGCCCGGCCGCTTATCGCGACCAGCCATTAGCAACTCAGTTGCTCCACGCGCTGCGGCTGGCGCTGCGTCACCCCGTCACCGGCGCGGAAATAGAATTGCTTGCGCCGCTGCCGCAGTGGGGAGCAGGTCGCGGGTGATCGATGCCGACTACCCGCGACCTGTCATCCAGCACCCATCGCCTCCAGCATCTTCGCCGGGAGCGTACTATTTTCGACCAGTTCGCCGCCGAGCCGGCGAAGTTCCGCAAGCAATTCGTCACGCTGAGCGGCGGTTGCCACCGTGAGCAAAGCCGAGCTCCCGGACTGGAGGTGCTCGCCGAAGCGTCGCAGCACCTGGTTAGGAAAGCCGACATCGTGGCGCAAAGTCGCATCATCGGCGGCATAGGCACCGAAACGCACACCGAAATCCGGGCCAAGCGGCCCCCCCAGGATGGCACCGGCAGCGCCCAGCATCCAGCCAACGACCATGGCCAGGCTGGATGTCGATTGGGCTTCTTCCACTTCGCGGGTCTCGAAAAAACTGATCTCACCGTTTTCGTTGCGGCGTACCACCGCAATATTGTCGAGGTGGTGGCCCGGTCGCCGGCGCTCGTGATCTTGCAGCAGCTGCAACGCCGCCGCGGCCTGTTCAGCATTGGGAAACGTGCAGATCACCAGCTGATCTTTCTTGCTCATGCGATCCTCCGTGGATCGAGGCGTGGCCACGCCTCTTTTCAGATTTGCGATTATTGATAATGCGTTTTATCCTGGTGCAACGAACTGATGTAGCCGCCGAACGCGGCGAGGACACAGCCGGCGAGTTGCTCAAGCAGCAACAGCGGAGCGAGCCCGGCATGACCAAGATTGAGGAAGAAGCCGCTGATAATGCCCAGCACGCCGACCATCAGGCCATGGATGATCGGCGATGCATCGGCGACCGCACCGGCAACATAGCCACCAGCGAGCGCCGCAAACAGGAGGAACGCGAGCAACAGCAGATTGGAAAACTGGCCGGGATCGGGATGCCGGAAGAATGTGCTGGCACCGATCCAGAGTGCCAGCACGCGCACCAGCGTTGAGAGAGACGTATCGGCAAGCCAGCCGGCAATGACCGCCAGCCATTGAATATTCATGAACGATTACACCGGCAGAAGTGCCAGTCCCCAGGCTTCCAGGAAAATCAGCGCCGTGAGTTGCAAGCAGCGACCGCAATCAACGCGCACTGCATGCCAGAACTCATCCTGGCCGAGCCACCACCAGATCCGGTTGAGTCCGGAACGAAACCGCAGCCCTTCCCAGCGGCGAAGTTGCTCAACACAGGCCAGCCGCAACAGGCGCCGCATGTGAATCAGTACCAGCGTCCCCCAGATGCCGACCATCGAAAGTTGCAATATTGCTGCCATACTATGCCTCATTCTGTTGTGTCACGAATATCTGAAGAAGCAATGGCGAGCATGGCCACGTGCCGTATCGATCTGTCCGCAGTATGCCGGGTTTCGCAGCGGCTTTCAAGTCGGGAATTATTCCTCTCGGCGAGCTACTCATAGTACTATCAAGATCTAGGAGTAGTCCGACCGGTGTTCAACGAACCGCCTCCGGCTCACCAGTTTCACTGTCGGATTCGGCTGTAGCGGCCAATGCATCGAAGCGTCGCTTATACCCAATGCCAATCGCAAGCGACAGACTACTCAGCAATATGCCGCAAAAGATCGCCATCGGCAGGGCAAATCGCGCTGCGTTGCCCCGATCACCGCCTTCTTGCAGCAGCGGCGCCGGGGGCATGGGTGAAGCAGGCAGTCGATCCGGCTCAATGCCCATCAATTCGCCGGCAACCACATACACCACGCCGGCCGCTTCAGTGCCGATTGCTTCCACAACTCCTCCCAGCAAACTCCATGCCAGGAGTGCAAACAACAAAATATCAGGTACTTTCGACAACATAGGCCATGCTAGCCCTGATCTCGCCGTGACTCGCGATCCGGCAGGGCGCAGGCGCCATCCGGGCAGGGTTCAACCCGGCCCCCCAGCAGATAGCGATTGCCGGCTACCAATGCGTACAGTGGCCGGGCCAGCAACATCGCCCCCGGCCAGCGCATCAGTTCACCCAGGCCCCGCAGAGCCGGCAGCAGCAACAAGATCTGTCGCACCGCCTCGGCCCCCCGGTAGATCCGACCATCGGGCCCGACCAGGTGCAACTCGCGCCGCGCATCTTCCACGCTAATCCTGGGAAAGCGCGCAGCCACTACAGCCGCGTGCAGATCCAGCAACGCGATCTGTCGATCATCGTTATAGCGAGCCACCAGTTCGGCCTGGCTGCGACACATTCGGCACTGCCCATCATAGAGCATGGTATAGGTTGATGTATGCATGGTATATTCCGTGCTTTTTGGTACAACATTCTTGTACTACCAATATACCACGGTTCCTATTTCTGTAGGCATTGGCGGCAACACCGCCACCGACTGCGCAAGTCACATCACGAAACTCTCATTTGATTCTCAGCCTGTCATTTTGCCGTAATATACGCAACTTGCTCGTTGCAATCACGAATCAGTACCATTAGCCTGCATTGATACGAATGCGCCGCGATCTGCTCCGGCGCCCATACCCGATGACAGCAACGGCCAGCCACGAACGGCAGGGCCGGGCCTTGTCGTCCCCTGAACAATGAGAGGAGGGTGATGAATTTCGGGAGCAGATAGAATTTTGGAACGGTCTTGATTTGTAGCTCAGGAGAACCGGCATGAAGTTGCACACGACGCAACGGCGCTTCTTCAGCATTATGTTTGCGGTAGCGCTCAGTTTGCTCATTGGGGGATTCACCTACGTCTCGTTCGGCGCCAATGTCGGCGCCAGTGCCTTTGCGCTTGCACCCACGACCGCCCAGTGCTTTGGCCAGACGGTGCCGGCCACCTTTCAGGGCGATCGGGTCGGCCTGGTGTTGCGCCAGTACTGGGACAACGAACTGATCTCCGTGTCCATCGGTTTCCCCGACGGGCGCGTCTTCAGCCCGCTGGTTGCCGATGGCCGGGTTGCCGACATGGGTGGGCTCGACGGCATCATCGATATGCCCGCCAACGAGCCATTCATTGATCTGACCACGAACGGCGGTGACTATTATTTCACCTTCCAGACGTCCAACCGCTGGCCTTACGGTTGCTATGTGTTTACGGCGCTGGGCCAGCGTAGCAATCGCCAGTCGCAAGTTGCCTTTGCCGTCATTCCACAGGTCGGCTCGGCACCGAACGCCGGCCCGAGCACGCTCAACGTCGAAGACAATACCACCGGCGCCCCCAGCGGGCTGCACGGCGCAACCGTCAACATCTTCGGGCGCGGCTTTCGCGCCCAGGAAACCGTCAGTGTCTGGATTACCGCTCCCGACGGAACCATCATCGATTATCCACAGCAGTTTACCAGCAATGTCGGCAGTTTCGCTTCGACCTTCGTGTTTAGCGAAGCCTACCCGGTCGGCGAATACAAGTTTACTGCGCTCGGCACCAGCAGCGGCTACCAGGTGATCACCGACTTCCACCTCGATGCGCGTCCCTCGGTCGAAAACGGCTGGGGCCAGATCCGGGTCGCCTGGCGTTACCCGGAAACCTTGCGCCAGGATCAGCAATTCGAGATCCAGGGGCAGTTCTTTGAACCCTTCGAATTCATCAACATCTGGGTAACGCTGCCGGACGGCTCGGTACGCGGTCTGCCGCAGCAGCAAGCCAATTCCTACGGTGAATTCTATGCACTGATCGGTCTCGACGAACGTCTGCCGGTCGGTAACTATGCCTTTACCGTTCAGGGGCCGGCCAGCGGCCACCTGGCAATCACTCGCGTCGACGTCACGCCCGGCTCGCCCAACGTCACCCAGAGCCCGCCCAATCCGGAGCCGGTACCGCAGGTTGTCGAGAACGATCCGTCAACCGGCGGCGGTCTTGGCGGCGCGACCACCAGCGTCAGCATTCCGCAACAGAACCAGGACGAGATCCTGCGCAAAGAGGAGCTTCCCGACTTCTAATTCCGCTCCGGAAAGAGCCCGCCGTACGGCTGCCGGCGACTTCAGCACCGACAGCCGTACGACGGGCTTTTTTACGGCGCCGTCACCAGCGGCAAGAGGCAGCGGCCCTGCGGCAGCACCTGCTCTGTCGGCCCGACCTGTCCATTTGTATCACGCAGGCGCAGGTACAGGGTGCGCGGCTCATCACGCCATTGCCAGATCAGGCGCGGGCGAAAGGGTTGCCATTCGGCAGCAGCAAAGCCGAGCTGCTCACTGATCTGCATTTCGAGCGGCCCGCCGGCCCATTGCGGCACGATGGACAGCACAGCGTGCCGGCCATCGTTGCTCACCAGCGTCACCACCGGCTGCGGAGGGAGATCCAGTTCGAGCGTGTGCCTGATGGTACTGACGTTGCCGGCCCGATCATAGAAACGCACCGCCAGTTCGTAGCTGCCTTCGGCGGCCGGCAAATTCCAGCGGTAGCGATCATAATAGGCCTGCGGCGCGCCAAATTCGCCGTCACGTCCGATCTGTACTGCCACGACGCCGCCCTGATCATCCAGGGCATTGGTGTCGAGCAAAATCCGCCGACCATTGATTCGTTCAGCACTCGGCGCGAAGGGCTGATCGGCCATTGCCAGATCGGCGATTTCCTCGGCAGACAGCACCCGCGCCGAAATCATCAACTCGTCGAAAGCTGCCGCGATGCTCTGGCCGCCATACGTGAAGCGCCCGAGATGCAACAAAGGGCCGACGTCGCCGGGCAATTGCACCGCGTCGATCGTCAGCGCAACGGCACGCCCGTCGATGTACAGACCTTTCCGCCCACGCCGGGCATCCCAGGTGACGGCAAAATGATGCCAGCCGGCGCCCAGTGTATCCGTCGCCTGCAAAGCATGGCGCCCGGCTGCGCCATGCTCCGGTGTCGTCCAGAAATTCCACAGCGGCACACCCTCGGCGCTTAACTCACGGCGCAACGCCATCGTGCCGCTATAGACACCGGCCTCGTCGAATGCATTGGCACTGGCGGCAAATAGATAGTGTCGCGCCACCGACGTCGGCGGGTAGGCTTCCGGCAGGTTGGCCCAGAAACTCAGCGTCCCGGCTGCCAGGTCGATATTATCGCTCAGCGGCAGGGTCAGGCCCATCGCCGGCCCGATGTGCAGTGCCCGCCCGAAGCGCCCGTCGCGAAACTCGGCCTGGCCTTCGAGACTGGGAAAGCCCTGGCCCACCTGCGGGATCAGGCGATCATCGAAATCGGCCAGGTAGCGCAGATCCGCAGGTGGCGCGAAGGCTACCGCCGCAGACGGCGGCTCAGTATCGGTTGGAAGCAGCACTGCCGAAGCCTGACTTGCCGGCGGGTGAAAATTGTAACTACCGTTGAGGCTGGCATCCCAGAGCCAGCGACTCTCGGCACAGCCGGCATAGGCCAGGCAGGGATCGGGGCCCGCTCCCTGCCAACCATAGGGATCAACCTGGCGCCCGTAATGGCGCACTTCAAAATGCAAGTGCGGCGTGCCCTGCACAAAGCCGCTGCGCCCGCTGGTGCCCAGCACCGTGCCGGCAGCAACATAAACTCCCGCATTCGCATCGATCCGCCCGGCAAACAGAGCAGCAAAACGATCCAGGTGCCAGTAGACGGTTTCGTAACCGCCGCTATGCCGAATCACAACACCGTTGCCGCGATGCGTGCGGGCATAGGCCATGCCGGCGGCTGCCGCCAGGATCGGCGTTCCAACCGGCAGATCCGGAAAGACATAGTCGTGGCCATCGTGACTGTTGTACTGCACATCGCCGCGCCCGAGATAGTTAACCACTATCGAGTTGCCGTCCGGCCCGCTGTCGACCGTCGGGTAGGCATGGTCGAAATAGGCCAGATGGATCACCGGCACTCCGGCCGGCCAGGGTTGCAACAGGCTGAAATCCTGGCTAATGCGGGTGTCGTCCGGCGGCGGAACTGCTGAAAGATCGGGCAACTCATTGTTGAAATAGAACACAAAGGCCTGGTTGAATCGCTCGACCAGGCGCTGCCATTCGCTGGAACTGCGTTCCATCGCCAGCAACCGCTGGACGGCCACCCCCTCGGGAGCCTGGTCAAGTCGCAGCGTACGGCTGGTGCCATCGGTAAAGTAGACATTCGGCGGGCGCTCATAGGGCCCCAGGCCGGCCCGCAGGGTGCGGCTGGCCCAGTCGAGTTGCGCGGCGAAACCGGGCGGGCCGGCGGAGCCGAAGGGGCGCTGCAGTGCCGCCGCCGCCGGCGCCGGATCGCTGAGGAGTTGATTGCAAGCTTCGAGCAGCGCCAGCAACAGGCGTGGGCTGAGGCCATAGTACAGGCTGTTGTCGGCGATGAGCGCGGCAGCACTTTTGTCGGCTTCCCGGAACTGTTTCAGCAGGCCGGGTTGGGCAGCGAGAAAAGCTTCGATGTCGAGCGGATCAGCGTAGGCGGCAAGTTCCGCCCGTGCGGCTGCAGTGGTTGCTCCCGCTGCAAGGGAGCGCGGAACCAGCCATGAATTGCAGAGGAACACACAAATAAGCAGGAACGACAAGTGCTTGCGTGCAGGCATGCTGCCTCTTTCCCCAGATGGAACAGCCGAAGTATCTGCTGTATCGTAGCACCGCAGCTTTAGCGGCGTCAATGCAATGAACGTGTGGAAAGCATTTTCTTTGAACCGGCCGGTTCAAAGAAAACGCCGGTTTGCTATGCGCCGTGGGCCAGCGCCGGGATGCTTGCGTCGGATTCGCCGACCGCCCAGGCCTGCACACCGTGGGTAACGAAAGAAAAGGGCCGCACCTGGACGCCTTTCTCGGCCAGGATGCGCTCCAGTTCGAGGCGTTGATCGAAGGGGCAGGCAAACACCATAAAGCCGCCACCGCCGGCCCCGGTGATTTTGCCGCCCCAGGCACCATGTCGGCGGGCAATCTCATAGACTTCGTCGACGATGGGCGGGGCAATATGCGGCGAAAAGGCCTTTTTCACTTCCCAGGCATCGTGCAACAGGCGCCCGAAATCTTCGATGCGCTGGCTGCGCAGCAGGCTGATGGCCGTATCGACAAAGGCTCTGGTTTCGTCGTGATAGCGTAGCGTGTCGCCTTCTTTCAGGCGCCGCACCTGATCTTCCATCAAGTGATAGCGCAACAAACGCCGATCACCGATGTAGCCGATAATCAGGCTGCTCTCCAGTTCCAGCAGCGCCGCCGGGTCGGTTAGCACCGGCTCGCAGATCACCCGCTCGCGCCCGAAATGGTAAACACACATCCCGCCGAAGGCCGCCGCATACTGATCCTGCCGGCCCCCGGGAATGCCCAGATCGACACGCTCAATCCGATAGGCCAGTTCAGCCAGCGTATGCGGATCGCTGGTTCCACCATAGACGGCAGCCAGCAAACGCAGCATACTCACCACCAGCGCCGACGACGAACCCAGGCCGCTACCCGGCGGCGCGTCACTGAACATGGTAATCTCGAAACCGGGCTGGCTGGTGACTTGCTGGCGCCGGTCGCCCAGCAGCGCATCGAGCACCGCCTGCGGCAAGGCCAGGCGCCCATCCCAGTGCCGGCCCGAAACCAGCCGGCTGACCTCGGCCAGATCGAGCGAGCGTATCGTGATTCCGGGATCACGGCTGTGCCGCAGCATACAGCGCACAAACAGATTGATGGTACAGTTTAATACCTTGCCGCCGTGTTCTTCGGCATAGGGGCTGACATCGGTGCCGCCACCGAAAAAGCCGATCCGCATCGGCGCACGGGCCTTGTAGATCTTCATGGTTGCATCTCTCATTCTGCTCAGGTTTATCGCGGCCCAGTATAGCACGGGAAATATCAGGCTGTAGCAGCGTGGAAACGTCTACTTCCACCCTGCCGCAGGCGATTCCGGCATCATCGCGGTGCGCACGCATAACTGATGCAGCATAATAGTCAGGCATCCTATATGCTACAATTTGTAAGAGAGTACCTGCGGCCCATTGTCTCATATAGCTATCAGCTTTTATCATAAGAGGGCTGATGATGGTAAAAAGCTGATTGAGCTACGTTTAAGCAGGTACGAAAACGGTGAATACGTCGTCGCAACCGGATGAAAGCTATGCCGACCAGCACCGGCACTACTCCGCCGATGCATGGTTCCGTCCATACCTCCGCCCTTTCGCATTATTGTGCCGCCGATTTTCGCATACCCGCCATTGCTACTACTTTTTATAGTAGCATCTGTCATCTCCTGCTCATCTCACTGGCTTCTCAAGCACAGAGTGACTCCCTACAATCAATGCTAGGGAATAGCGTCGTATGCTTTCAAGCAACGTGAACGTCACTCGTACCATCTGTAGAAGAAGAAGTGGCAATGATGCAAGACCATCTGCAGCGGCGAAAGCACGCAAAGGGCTTCTATCCCAGAGCAAAAGCTTCTGGGCTTGACGCCTTCTATCCGTAAACCGGCAGCTTTTTATATCAGCACAGGATCGCCAGACTGCGTTCAGGCATAGCACAGAGGAGGATCGAGGAATGGTGCAGCAAAGCGAAATGAGGACAGTTTACAGCAACACCACGCTGACCGGCCTGAATCGGTTGCCAATGAACCAGAGTCTGGGTAGCGAACCCGACGATCCTGAGCAACTGGATCTGCAAACCCTGACTCGCCGCTGCGCCACTGAGAGCGAACGTTTTTACCGTGGCCAGACCCACGACACTCGTTTCAGCTACGAATTGTTCCGCCGGGCGCTCGTCGAACGCAATGAAGCCGCCTGGGAGCACCTTTACCGGCATTACAGCGGCCTGGTTGAGGGCTGGGTGCGGCGAAGCGGCGCCTTTGCCAGTAGTGGTGAGAGCAGCGAGTATTTTGTGGTCGGCGCATTTACCAAATTCTGGCGTGCGGTCAACTCGGAACGCTTCGCCTCATTCCCGACGCTGGCCGCCCTGCTGCACTACCTGCAACTCTGTGCAACCAGCGTCGTGATCGACAGCGTCCGGGCTCAATCCTGGTCGGAAATGTTGCCGGAAGAAACCATGATGGTTCAGCATACGCCGCAATATTCGCCGGACGAGGAAGCGATGAACCGGGTGCATCGCGAGGAATTCTGGAATTTTATCGATACACAACTCAACAACGAAATCGAACGCGTGGTCGTTTACAGTTCATTCGTGCTGGGCCTGGCGCCGCGGGCGATTTTCGCCCGTTACCAGAACCTGTTCAGCAGCGTGAATGACGTATACAACGTCAAACGCAATGTTCTTGGGCGGCTGAGCCGCAACCCACAACTGCGCCAGATGGACATTTCCTGACGAACCCTGCGGCAACGTGCGCAAAGCCGGCCTGGTTGTTCACTGTGCAAAAAAAGAATTCCGTTGCGTTCTCTATGTATCGGGAGGGTTCACCCGGCCAGGTACAAGGGAAAGGGACGCATCGTATGGATGATGCAGGGATGTGGGAAGAAAGGTACCGCGATCCCGGCTGCCTCAGCGACATCGGCTTGCTCGAGATCATGGATGGCGAGGGAAGCAATGAACAACATAGGCATCTCGAAACCTGCCCTCATTGCCGGAGACGATACGAGCAACTCCGGCTGATCGAGAGCCTGCTGCGTACCCGCCTGTATCGGCTCTTCTGTTTATCAACCCAGCAGATGATTGATTACCGTCAGGGTCTACTCACTCCTCCGCAGCACGAGCAGATCAGTCGCCATCTAAGCAGTTGCCCCCACTGTGCCGCAGAAATGGAACTACTGCGCCAGAACACCGACAGCAGCCGCAACCCGTTCCAGGAAATCGAGTGGATCTATTCGGTGCGTGCCGTATAAAACTGCGGGTATGTTGCTTGCCGGCGGCAAGCAACATACCCGCAGTTTGCATGCCCGATTGTGGGCAAACCGAACCATAGGTCATAGCCCGGCTCGCATCGCGATTTATTCGAAGTGATCGGCCAGGTAAGCAGTGAGGTTGGCGACTCGCACCGAATAGCCCCACTCATTGTCGTACCAGGATACCACCTTGAAGAAATCCTCGCCCATCGCCATCGTCAGCGGCAGGTCGACGACACTGCTATAGGAAGTGCCGATGAAATCACTGCTGACCAGCGGCCGGTCGCTGACACTGAGAATGCCTTCCATCTTCTCGCTATCGGCGGCCTCAAGAAAAGCCTCGTTGATCGCCTCGACCGAAGTGCTGCGTTCGAGCAACACCGCAAAATCGACCATCGAGACCGTCGGGGTCGGCACGCGAACAGCAAAGCCGTGGAACTTGCCCTTCAGCTCAGGGATGACCAGCGCGACCGCCTTGGCGGCGCCGGTCGTCGTCGGCACCATATTCATGGCGGCAGCCCGGGCACGGCGCAGATCAGCGTGCACATTATCCTGCAAATTCTGATCCATCGTATAGGAGTGAATAGTGGTCATCAGGCCGCGGGCGATGCCGAAGCGGTCGTTCAGCACCTTGGCCACCGGGGCAAGGCAGTTCGTCGTGCAGGAGGCATTGGAAATAATGTTATGGCGCTCGTGGTCATACATTTCTTCGTTGACACCGAGGCAGACCGTAATGTCTTCGTTCTTAGCCGGAGCGGAGATGATCACTTTTTTGGCGCCGGCCTGCAGGTGAGCTTTGGCTTTTTCGGCATCGGTAAAACGACCGGTGGCCTCGATCACAATATCGACACCGAGTTTGCCCCAGGGCAAGGCGGCCGGATCGCGCTCGGCCAGAGCGGCAATTTCCAGTCGGTCTTCATCATAGTCTACGATGATCTGGTCGCTGGTGACCTCAACTTCGCCGTCAAACGGGCCATAGGTAGAGTCGTAGCGCAGCAGATGGGCCAGCGTTTCATTGTCGGTCAGGTCGTTAACCGCAACAATTTCAAAATCACCGGCATGATGTTCCAGCATTGCTTTGAAGCTTTGCCGGCCGATTCGCCCAAAGCCATTAATGGCGACACGAGCCATGTCCTTCGCCTCCTTCACTAGTCATCGAAGCGTGACTTCGCCCAGAACACTGTGGTTACGCACAGCATCACGAATATTTCGTCATCAGTGCGCTGCCATTATAACATGCTCGCCGCATAAGGCAATGCGGCGAGCAGCATAACGTTCTTTTCGCCTCCGGCTCCGGCAGGGCGGAAGGCAACCCTGCGTACGGGTGATGGCACGGCTTCGCCGTGCCATCACCCGTACGCAGGCATTCTGCGGCCACTAAAACGAAATCGAACGGTCGGGCAGGCGGGTTTCCGGCCAGATCCGGATGCCGCGTTCGAGGCGATTCTCCTGGCCCAGCGTGCAATCATCGCCAATGACGGCCCCATCGCTGATCATCGTGCGAGCACCAATGCGAATGTTGCGCGCCAGCACGCAAGAACGCAGGGTCACGCCTGCTTCGATCTGGCAACCATCCCAGAGCACAGCCCGCTCGATACTGGTATCGGGGCCAATCGAGCAACCGGCGCCAATCACCGTCGGGCCGATAATCTGGGCACCGCGGTCGATCCGTACACCCGGCCCGAGCACAACCGGCCCGTGAATGACCGCATCGGCGGCAATGTCCGCATCGCCCTCCAGCCAGATACGCTCGGCCTGCTGTTCACCGGGCAGCGTATAATTCACCTTACCCATCAGAATATCCTGGTTGACTTCCAGGTAATTGTGCGGCCGGCCAATGTCCGTCCAGTAAGCACGTGAGGGGTAGCCGAACATCGGGTCACCGGTTTGCAACAAAACCGGAAACAGCCCGCGTTCGAACATATAATGTTGATTGGGCGGCACATAGCGAAACACCGCCGGTTCGATAATATACGTACCGGCGTTGATCATATTGGTCGTAATATCTTCCGGGCGCGGCTTTTCAAGAAAGCGATGGATGCGGCCATGCTTTTCCGTTTCCACCAGGCCGAACTGCGTCGGATCATCAACCGGCGTCAGCGCAATCGTTACCTGGCTCTGGTGTTCGCGATGGAAAGCCAGCATTGCCGGGAGATCAAGATCCGTCAGGACATCGCCATTGAACACGAAGCAGGTATCGTCCAGCAAGTGTTCGACATGCTTGACGGCACCGGCGGTGCCGCGCGGGTCGGGTTCTTCGACAATATGCAGCGTAATACCGAGGCGCGAGCCGTCGCCGAGGGTTTCGACAAAGCGGTGCGCCAGGTACTGCACTGCCAGAATGACTTCATCGATCCCCTGGTCGCGCAGGCGGATCAGCATGGCTTCGATAAAGGGCCGATTGATGATCGGGATCATCGGTTTGGGCACATTGCAAGTAAGCGGACGCAGACGCGTTCCCAGGCCACCGACAAGAATGACTGCTTTCATAGCAACCCCGCTTAGTTCAAGAGCTTCGATTCAGTGCGATTTCCGTTCGCGGCTTCGCCAGTCGTGCAGAATATCAACCAGGGTCTGTTCAAGCGCAATCTGTGGTTGCCAGCCGGTACGAGCGCGCAGCCGGCCGGCATCGCAGAGCACCAGCGGCACATCAATCGGGCGCAGCAAAGCCGGATCGACCTGCACATCAATCGGCATGGCGGCCTGAGCAAGAAAAAACTCCAGGATCTCCTGGAGCGCAACCGGTCGGCCACTCCCGACATTATAGATCATACCGACTTCGCCCTGGCGCACCGCCAGCACATAGGCCCGCACGATGTCGCGTACGTCGGTGAAATCACGCTGGATCTGCACATTGCCGACCCGCAACACCGGTGGCTGGCGTCCGGCTTCGATCTTTGCGATCTGGCTGGCCCAAGCCGCAGTGACGAAGCGGGCACTCTGGCGCGGCCCGATATGGGTAAAGGGCCGCATGACAATGACATCGAGTTGATGGCTCCGCCAGTACTGGAGCGCCAGCAACGCCTGAGCCGCTTTGCTCACGCCATACGGATTGGCCGGTTGCAGCGGCAAAGTTTCAGTAATCGGTTGCTGTTCCGGCGGAACCAGGCCATATTCCTCGTTGGTGCCGATCACCAGCATGCGTGGTTTGATCCCGAGACGCAACACGGCCTGAATCAGGTGCAGCATACCAAAAACATTGCTATGCAGCGTCCCGGCGGGATCGCGAAACGATTCAGGCACAAACGGCTGCCCCGCCAGGTGAAACAGCACCTCGGGTTGCGCGGCATCGAGCGCGGCCAGGGTTTGTTCGGCATCGTTCAGATCCGCCGCCACCGGGCGCACATCCGCCCCGAGTTGCGCCAAGGTGATCCGGCCGGAACGTGCCAGACCCCAGAGTTCCCACCCCCCCAGGCTTAGCAAATATTCCGCCAGATGGCCGCCAACGAAGCCATTGATTCCGGTAATAAGTGCCCGCATGCTGCTACTATACCCTAATCGATGGCCAGGGGCAAATAGGAGCAAACGACCGATCAGCGTAACGCACTATTCTGTTGTGCATTTCATTGACAGTGATTGTGCAGCATGATACAATCAAAAATATAGTTGCAAGCGTAACCGTTTACAGCAATGAACATGATTGCAACCGCCCGAACGGACATACGAACGGATCGAGTCTCGTATTCATGTATTTGCTGATCCGGTATGGTGTAAGGTCTTAGTCCAGACTGCTGCCGGCTACCACATCGTAGGCAATGAAGATGCGAGGTAGACCAACAGGAAAAGTTACCAGTGCGACGGTTGCGCCATCAATCATTTGCTGGTATAGTTCCGAAATCCTGGGGCAATACGATAACCGACCTGCGATAGAGCCGTGTCGGAACTACATCGAAACGGACGACGGCTGACCTTAGGCCATTTACCCTGGAGGGAGCGGCTCGCCATGGCGCATCAAAATTTTCTTGCACAGTTTTCCGACAAGCCCCGCTATAATACCAAAGCGGTAGCCCAGGAAACCGGTGTGCCGGCGGACACATTTCGGGCCTGGGAGCGGCGTTATGGCGTTCCCAGGCCACAGCGCACCGAAGGCGGTCATCGATTGTATTCGGAACGCGACATCGCAACCATCCGCTGGTTGCGTGATCGCACGGCTGAAGGGTTGACGATCAGTCAGGCGATTGCCTTGATGGTCGACGGCACCGAGTCAAGCCTGACCTGGCTCAATACAGCGGTTGATACGGAACCTCATTCCTGGGAACGGCTCAACAGCCGGTTCTTTGCGGCGCTGACGGATTTTGATGCCGCCCGGGCGGAGCAAATTCTGGGCGAAGCTTTTGCATTGTATCCGCTCGAAGAGGTGTTTCTCAAGCTTGTTCAGCCGACGATGACGGAGATCGGTGAGCAGTGGCACCAGGGCAAGCTCAATGTGACGACGGAGCACTTTGCCACGCAGTTCGTCCGACGCAAGCTGTCGAGCCTGTTCAATACCTACAATATTACCGATGGCCGCGGCATGATTATTGTTGCCTGTGCGCCCAGTGAGCGGCACGATCTCGGTGCATTGCTGATTTCTGTGTTCCTGGTACGCCATGGCTGGCAGGTCGTCTATCTGGGGCCGGAAGTGCCGCTGCGCGATCTGCTGGATACAATTCAGCGCATTCATCCCGACCTGGTCTGTGTTGCGGCATCAACGACCGAAACGGCTATTCAGTTGCTGGAAATCGGGCGCTCGGTCTTGCAACTGTCGCCGCCCCGGCCCCACTTCGGCTATGGTGGTCGTGCGTTCAATATCAATCCCGGGTTGCGTGATCGGATTCCCGGCGTATTTCTTGGCAAAGATGCGCAGGAAACCATCGATACGATTACGGATTTGCTCAGCACGGCACGCTAGTACGCTGGAATGGCGATCTCAGGGATCAGGCGGGTGCAAACGGGAACATCACGGTCGCACGTTCCGATACGGTGACTGTCGTTGCTCACGGTGCAGGCAGGTTGTCAGGTGGGGAGCTATGACGCGAAATGCGGCAGGCTCCCTTCTTTTTTGGCTTTGCAGCGATTTGCCGGGTACGATTTGTGCAAATGGCTAGATTCAGGGTATAGTTTTACTATACGTGAAGATAGGTCTAATCAGTGTCGTTCCCATCGCCAGTGGTGCAGCCGCCGGGTGACTGCTGCCCATGCGTGGGTACGCGCCAAGGAGCGCAGCGTGTCGTTGAAACCGATTCCTCCACTGGCCCTGTCGCTACCGGCCAGCGGCGAATTTGTCGGACAGCCCCTACCGGCTGAAGAACAACTCGCGCAGATTTTACGGCTGGCTGGCAATGGTGCGCTCGCACGTCGCGAAGGGGCAAGCGCCGAATCAGCCTATTCCTTGCAGGAGGCGTATCTCCGCTGCATCGAAGTGACGCGCCAGGCTTCCAAGAGTTTCTTTTTTAGCTCGCAATTGTTGCCCCCCGAAAAACGTCGGGCTGTCCGGGCTCTGTATGCCTTCTGCCGAACCACAGATGATATTGTCGACCAGGCGGCGAATGACCCGACGCTGGCGCTGGCCGAGTGGGTTTTCCAGGTACGTGCTCCGATACCGCCGGACGACGATCCGGTGCTCGTAGCCTGGCACGATACCCGCAGCCGCTACGATCTGGCGCAGCGCCTGGTCGATGAGTTGCTGGCCGGCGTTGCGATGGATCTGACCATCAGCCGCTATGCCAGTTTTGCCGATCTCTGGCTGTATTGCTACCGCGTCGCCTCGGTGGTCGGCTTGCTCAGCATGGGCATCACCGGCTCGGCAGTCGGCGCCGAACCTTATGCCATCAAGCTCGGAGTGGCGCTGCAGATGACGAACATTTTACGCGATATTGGCGAAGATGCCGGCCGCGGGCGCGTCTATCTGCCGCTCGAAGATCTGGAGCGCTTTGGCCTGAGCGCCGATGCGATCCTGCACGGTGTACGGGACGAGCGATTTCAGGCGCTGATGCGCTTCGAGATCGCCCGCACCCGCCAGCTTTACGCCGAAAGCTGGCCCGGTATCGCGCTGCTCCCGCCCGATAGCCGGCTGGCTATCGCCGCCGCCGCCCGCGTCTATCGCGGTATTCTTGACAAGATCGAAGCCAATAACTACGATGTCTATACGAAACGAGCTCATCTGAAGCGACGTGAAAAATTGTTGATGCTGCCCCGTATCTGGTTTGCCGTTCAACAGATTTCACCCTAAGAAATATGACAACCTATCCGATTCATCAACCAAATCGCCGTCCCTATGTCTGGCCGCCGCGCATTTATGATGTCTTTCTGGCTGTGCTCTTTCTGGGGCCGATCATTTCGCCACTGTTTCGCGCTACCGGCCTGCCGCTGGTGAGCGATGCCGGTGTGCTCGCCCGCGATGTGCTGGCAACCTATATCTGCCCAACACCCGACCGCTCGTATCTGCTGGCCGGCATCCCGATGGCCGTCTGTGCCCGCTGCTGGGGCGCGACGATCGGGCTCTGGATGGCTCGCCTGCTGCCGACCCGGTCGGGCAGTGTCTTTCGCCCGCTGATCGACGGCTTGCTGCGCCTGCCCTGGTTCCTGCGTCTGCTGCTCTGTGCTCTGCCCTTCCTGCTCTGGCCGCTCGAAATCATTGGTATGGCGCAGGGCTGGTGGTATGCGCCGCTCTGGCTGCTGCTGCTCAATGGCGGACTGGCCGGCTTTAGCGCCGGGCTCTTCTTCTGCTCGGTCTGGCCCGGTATGTGGCCCGGTCGCCCGGAATGCAGGGGCTGATATGAAAACAATGCTTGCACGTTTTCCGCAATTGCTGACGCTGATCATGGTGCTGCCCTGGCTGGCCGCCTGCGGTTTTGGCCAGGGCTGGCCGTCTGGTGATCGCTCCGAAGCAGCAACTGCGCAACCGGCCGCCCTGGCAAACGCAGAACCGACCACGGCCGGGGAAGTGGCGCCAACCGCTACGAGTGAACGGTTCACTATCGATCCGCAGCCAACGATTGATCCGGCCTTGAGTGCGGTGGTGACCGACCAGGATCGCTTGTTGACCGAGTTGTACCGGCAGGCCAACCCGGCTGTCGTCAGCATTGATGTGGTACTGAGCAACGATGGCGACGGCCCGCTCAATGGCGCGCCCCAGGTGCCGGACAATCTGCCGGCCGCCCAGGGCTCCGGTTTCCTCTACGATGACCAGGGCCATATTGTCACCAACAATCACGTCATTGAAGGCGCCACTGCGCTGCAGGTGGCCTTCTTCGATGGATCGACGACGGTGGCTACGATCATTGGTGGCGATCCCGACAGTGACCTGGCGGTCATCAAAGTTGACGAATTGCCGCCCGAAACCGCGCCGCTGGCGATTGGCGATTCGCGCAACCTGCAGGTTGGTGAGACGGCAGTCGCGATCGGCAACCCGTTCGGCGAACAAAACACCTTGACTGTCGGCGTCATCAGTGGGTTGGGGCGCAGTCTGCGCGGGCCGATCCGGGCCGGCGGCGCATTTAGTATTCCCAATATTATTCAAACCGATGCGGCGATCAATCCGGGGAATTCGGGCGGGCCGCTGCTCAATGCGCGCGGCGAAGTCATCGGTGTGAATACGGCAATTGCGGTCAGTGGTTTCAACCGTGATTTTGAGGGGGTCGGCTATGCCGTGCCGTCCCGCACGGTCGAACGGATCGTGCCGGCACTCATTCGCGATGGGCGCTATGTGCATCCCTGGATGGGCATCGGCATGTTCAATGTCGACACATTGCTGGCCCGGCAGTTCAACTTACCGGTACGCCAGGGCGTATTGATCACCAATGTTGTCGGCGGGAGCCCGGCGGCGCAGGCGCAACTACGGGCCGGTGAGCAACGCGAAAGCTACGGCGGCGGCACCCTGCGCATCGGCGGCGACATCATTACCGCCATCGACGAACAGCTGGTCGTGAGCATTGACGATCTGATCGGCTACCTCGAATCCGAAGCCGGCGTCGGCGATACGATCACGTTGACAATCGTGCGCGCCGGCAACGAGCAACAAATCGAATTGCTGCTGGAAGCACGCCCGGAATAAGCTCCGGGCGCGGATGCATCGCACATGATGGGCGAACCGCAAGGGGAATGGCCGCCGCCGGGCTACGATTCGTAGCCCGGCGGCGGCCATTCCCCTTCGGCTGAGGCTTCCTCATCGCTGATGCCGAACAGGCGCAGCCATTCCTCGATTTCCTGCCGGCTGAGTGGGCGATCATTGCGTTTCTCGCGTAACGAGGCGCGGGGCTCGTGCAGGCGTTCCAGGCGCCGCGCAAAATCCTGCGCCGAGATGACGATGATCTTGCGCGCTCTGGCTTCACCCACTACCGATCGGTCAGAACTGACGAGTTGCCAGTCGCCGGTGCGCTGGATCGCCCGGATGCGCCGGATCAACTCGCGGTCGGCGTCCCGTGGTGAACGGGCAAAAACGCATTCGACGCCGTAGCCGTTGAGATTGTCGGGATGCCCGTAGGTACCGCGATCGAAGACGACCACCACTCGCCCACCGCGCCGGCGCGTCGCATAGCGGCGCAGCAGCAGCACCAGTTTCGCCTCGTCGTCCGGGTCGCTGAGCTGCACCTCGCGCAGTTGCCCGATCAGATTGTGCCCATCAACCAGTAGTGGCATAGCATCTCGAAAAGTCTTCTTGCTTTGATTTTGGCAGCTTCGCTGCCAAAATCAAAGCAAGAAACAATACTCTTCCTATTGTACCGCAAGACCATTGCGGAAGCGGTTCCAATCGGCGAAACTTTTTCTGCGGCCTATGGTACAATAAATGACAAGATGGCGGAAATTCGTAGAATGTCTATTCGTATGCATGCTGAGTGAGGAAACAGATGGAGAAGTCGACCGTAACTACCAGGGTCGGCCTGGCACAAATGCTCAAGGGTGGCGTGATTATGGATGTAGTCACGCCGGAGCAGGCAAAAATTGCTGAGGCAGCCGGCGCTGTCGCGGTGATGGCGTTGGAGCGGGTACCGGCCGACATTCGTGCCCAGGGCGGTGTCGCCCGCATGAGTGACCCGGAATTGATCGTGGCCATCAAAGAGACGGTGACGATCCCGGTGATGGCCAAGGCCCGTATCGGCCATTTTGTCGAAGCCCAGGTACTCGAAGCATTGGCAATTGACTATATTGACGAAAGTGAAGTACTGACGCCGGCAGATGAAGAGCACCATATTAACAAACATAATTTCAAGGTGCCCTTTGTTTGCGGCTGCCGCAACCTGGGTGAAGGCCTGCGCCGAATCGCTGAAGGTGCCGCCATGTTGCGCACCAAGGGCGAAGCCGGTACCGGCAACGTTGTCGAGGCCGTGCGCCATGCCCGGGCGGTCTACAGCGAGATCCGCCGGCTCAAGGCGATGGACGAAGACGAATTGTTCACCTACGCCAAAACTATTCAGGCGCCCTACGAACTCGTCAAGCACGTGGCGGCCAATGGCCGGCTGCCGGTTGTCAATTTTGCTGCCGGCGGAATTGCCACGCCGGCCGACGCGGCGCTGATGATGCAACTGGGGGTTGACGGAGTATTCGTCGGCAGCGGCATTTTCAAGTCCGGCGATCCCTACAAGCGCGCACGAGCGATTGTCCAGGCGACGACCAATTTCAATGAGCCGGCGATTATTGCGGAAGTCAGCAAGAACCTGGGGGAAGCGATGGTCGGCATCGCAATCGATGAGATCCCGAGCGCCCAGTTGATGGCCGGGCGCGGGTGGTAGCCGATGATCGGAGTTCTGGCGCTGCAAGGCGATTTTCGCGAACACGTCGAGGTCTTGCAGCGCCTCGGTGCGCCGGTGCGCGAGGTGCGGCTGCCGCAACATCTGGCCGAAGTTGAGCGTCTGATTATTCCAGGCGGCGAAAGTACTACCATCGGCAAATTGCTGCTGATCAACGGGCTGTTCGAGCCGATCCGCCGGCGTGCCGGCCGGGATCTGGCGGTCTGGGGAACCTGTGCCGGCGCGATTCTGATTGCGCACGAGATCCGCGACGGCTTGCGCGAGGGGCAACCCGGCCTGGATCTGATGGACATTGTGATACGCCGCAATGCTTATGGCAGCCAGCTTGAAAGCTTCGAGATGCCATTGGCCATACCAGCTCTCGGCACACAACCAGTGCCGGGCATCTTTATTCGGGCACCGATCATCGAAAGCGCCGGGCCGAGCGTCGATGTGCTGGGAGCATTGCCGAAACCAACCGGATCGATCATTGCTGCGCGCCAGGATCGGCTGCTGGCAACGACTTTTCACCCGGAATTGACGAACGATGATCGCATGCATCGGCTGTTTCTGGAGCTTTAGTCGCCCCAGCCTCCGATCTGTCAGCCGTGCGCTCCGGCTCGCGCCGTTTCAGGGATCTCGCCAGGGTGCGCAGCTGACAGGCCCGGATCGCGCAGGTTCTTTAGTTCCCTGGTTCTTTAGTTCCCTGGTTCTTTAGTTCTTTCTTGCATTTAGGGTATGCCGGGCAGCACAGAAATCTGAAATGTGCCTCGCCCGCCATCTATTGTCGGTATGATTCTTGCCGTCACACCTGGCGATCTGTGGTCGCTACGCCGTAAACCACGCAGCCAGGTGCTGCTATACAACGAGCAATTGCTGGTTCAGCCGCATCGGCCACTCTGGTTTGCGTTGCGTTGCATGGTGCAGGCAACCAGTCGCGAGCGGGCAACCGCCGTCTATCGCGACCGCGGTATGAGCGCGATGGTGCAGGCTCGCAGCCGGAGCGGCCGGCCCGAACAGGATGTGATCTACATGTCGGCGCACGGCGCACGCCATGCCGATTTCCCCAGTGACCGCGACCTCTGGTTCCGCCTGCTCGACCAGATCTGCTATAGCGCCGCGCAAAATTATGTGCAGCGCGTCTATGCGTCTATTCCAGCTCAACATAACGAAATCCGTGAACTGTTTCGTCAACTCGGTTTCCAGGCTTATGCCCACCGGGCGCTGTTGCAACTCTCCGGGCCGGATTGGAACCAGGGAACCACGCTGGCCCCGATGCGCGCCCAGGCTCGCCGCGATCACTGGGCGATCCATAAGCTGTATGGGCTGGTGACGCCGCACCTGGTGCAGCATGCCGAGGTCAAGAACTCGCGTACCTGGGCGCTCTCGCTGGCACCGGGATGGGCCGGGTTGCGCCGGCGAGCCTGGGTGCTCGGCCCCGACGATGATTTGACGGCCTATTTGCATATTTTGAGCGGCTCTGCTGCCCATGTGCTGACCTTGCTGGTGCGCCCCGATCAGCGGGATGCCGTCGTTGATGTGCTGCGTTTCGGCCTGGCGCAACTGCCCGATACCCGCCAGGTCTATCTGTTACTCCGCGAATATCAGCAGGAGTTGATTGTACCAGCCCAGGATCTGGGCTTTCAGCCCGTCAGTGAGCAAACCTTGCTCGTCAAGCATACCGTGGTTCCGGTGCGCCGCCCGGCTCTGATTCCAACGCTGGAACCGGGCCTGGAACCGCGCGTAACGGCTCCCCAGATCTCCGCTCCCAGAGAGGAATCCTACCCCTATGCGCGATCGTCAGGATCTGAACAATGATATTGATCTGTTGCTTGCGGCACTGCCGCCGCATATTGAACAGGCCATTCGCAGTATGCCGAATGACCCGGCCGATCTGCTGGAGATCATTCTTGATCTTGGGCGGCTGCCCGAGGCACGCTACCGTGGCCAGGAAAGCTTTCTAAGTAGTTCTGAGGTGCGCTGGGAAGATCTTGAATATGTAACCGACCGCATTGGTGAGTTCGGCGAAGATAATCGCGCCGGGATTCCGCGAACGCTGCACCGGATTTCGGCCATTCGCAATCGCCGCGGTATGGTGATTGGCCTGACCTGCCGCTTCGGCCGGGCCGTCTTCGGTACGGTGGCGATTATTCGCGACCTGGTGGAAACCGGCCAGAGTATTCTGCTGCTCGGCAAGCCCGGTACCGGCAAAACTACGCTGCTGCGCGAAACCGCTCGCGTGCTGGCCGAGGAACTGCGCAAACGCGTGGTGATTGTCGACACCTCGAATGAAATTGCCGGCGACGGCGATATTCCGCATCCCGGCATCGGGCGCGCCCGCCGGATGCATGTGCCGCGCCCCGCTGAACAGCACGCCGTGATGATCGAGGCTGTCGAGAACCATATGCCCGAAGTAATCGTCATCGATGAAATCGGCACTGAGCTCGAGGCGATGGCAGCACGTACCATCGCCGAACGCGGTGTGCAACTGGTCGGCACTGCCCACGGCAATACCCTCGACAACCTGATGGTCAACCCGACGCTGTCCGACCTGGTCGGCGGCATTCAGGCCGTTACGCTGGGTGATGAAGAAGCCCGCCGGCGCGGTACCCAGAAAACGGTCCTTGAACGCAAGGCACCGCCCAGTTTCGATGTGCTGGTCGAAATTAAAAGCTGGGACGAGATGATCGTCTATGCCGATGTCGCTGCCGCCGTCGATGCAATTCTGCGCGGCGAGGAACCGGAAGCCGAGCTGCGCTACAAAGATGCTGAGGGCAATATCAAGCAGACGGTGCCGGAGCCGGCGCAGGCCAGCGACCTGTTGCCGAGCGTACGGCGCGAGCGGAGCCGGCCCGGTACCGCAAGCCCGCGCCGGGAAAAAGCTGCCGCCGGTACGCCTGATACGCTCGTGCCGGCCCAACGCATCTTTCCCTTCGGCGTGAGCCGTAACCGGCTGGAGAGCGCCATCCAGCGCCTGCACGTGCCGGCGCTGATCGTGCGCGATATGCACGACGCGACTCTGGTGATGACGCTGAAGAATTATTATCGCCAGAGCGCCCAGCGCCTCAAACAGGCCGAAGACCAGGGCGTGCCGGTGTACGTGCTACGCAACAATACCATCACCCAGATGGAGCGTCAGCTGGCGCATATTTTCCAGCTCAATGGCTTTTCCGATGAGCCCGGCGGTTCCGGCGACGGCGACGATCCGGTTGAGGATGCCATGCTCGAAGCCGAAACCGCGATCTCGCAGGTAATGAATGGCGAGCGCAGTACGGTGGAACTGGCACCGCGCAGCAGTTACATCCGCCGGTTGCAACACCAGATGGCCGATCGCTACAACCTGCGCTCGGAAAGTCGCGGCGCCGACCCGAACCGGCGGGTGAAGATCTCGCGTAGTTAGCTGCTGAGAGCCGTTGCCTTGCGGCCTTTTCGCAACATGTTTGAAATTTGGTATAATGCGCTTGATTGTAGTTTCGGAAATTGTCGGCGCGAGGAGCGACCAGCGAGAACAATGGGGCTTTTTATTACATTTGAGGGGCCGGAAGGCAGCGGCAAAAGCACGCAGATTCGCTTGCTCTATGAGCGGCTGCAAAATCGGGGGTACCCGGTAATTCTGACCCGCGAGCCGGGCGGTACCCGCATCGGCGAACTCATCCGGCGCATTCTGGTCGATCTGCGCCATACCGAAATGGCGCCCAGCACCGAGATTTTCCTCTTTTCCGCCGCCCGTGCCCAACTGGTCAGCGAGCTTGTTCGGCCCTATCTCGCGACCGGCGGCATTGTGCTCTGTGATCGCTATGCCGATTCGACATATGCCTACCAGGGCTATGGCCTCGGCCGCGACATCGATGAACTGATGGCAATTACGACTGTGGCGACCGGTGGCCTGCAGCCCGATCTGACGTTCTATCTCGATCTGGATGTGCAAGAGGGTCTCGACCGCAAGCGCAATGCGCGTAGTCTGCGTAGCCCGCTCAACGAGATGGGCGCCGACGGCAATTCCGCCGGTACTCAGGTGCCGGATTGGAATCGCCTTGATGCCCGCGATGTCGCCTACCACGAACGTGTCGCCGCCGGCTTCCGCGAATTGATGCAGCGTGAACCCGAGCGCTGGCGCCGGTTCGATGCACGCCTCGCAATCGATGTACTCGCCGACCAGATCGAAGCCGAAGTTGCACCGCTCCTCAGCCGGATTCCAACTCTTGAGCAAACTTCATGAGACTCGTCCTTGCGGTAGTTCAATATCAAGACGCCGGTGAAGTCGTTGAGTCGCTTACCGGCGGTGGATTCCGTGTTACGCGCATCAGCAGCGAGGGCGGTTTCCTGCGCGAAGGCAATGTCACCTTGATGCTCAGCGTCGAAGATATGCAGGTCAATCAGGTGATCAATATTGTGCGCCAGCATTGCGCCACGCGTACGCGCTATGTCTCGCCGATGCCGCCGATGGCCGAGTCCGGTGAGTTCTATCCACCCGCTCCGATGGAAATACAGGTCGGCGGTGCAACGGTGTTTGTGTTGCGCACTGAGGTTCGCCGCTTGCTCGGCGATCCGAGCTAAATGCGCTTATTGACACGATGTACGCGGTCGGCGTTGATGCTGGCCGCATCAGGGGCGCTTTTGCCCCATTCGACAGGCTCAGGGCAGGCGGCGGCAGCCAGGAAATGCCTATCTTTTTCGTTCGTTCCGGCGGCGAAGCCATCGGAACGAACGAAATGAACGGTTCCTGCCACCCTGCCGGAGGCCCAAATAAGGCGGTCACGGTCGCCACCGCGTAACTCCGGTTATTGAGGGATCATCTGGTATGCAGGTTATTCAGGACTTTCTCACCAATTTGCGCCCCTTGCTCAGTTTGCTGGGTACCCTGATCGGCGCTTACCTGGTATTGCTCTGGGCCGCTTCGGTGCTCTGGGCCTATCGGGATATTCGTAATCGCAGCGATGATATTTCGGTGCAGGTGCTCGCCGTCGGCCTGGTGCTGCTGCTGCCCTTCGCCGGAATACCGCTGCATATGATTCTACGCCCCAATCAGACCCTGGCCGAAAAGTATGAACGCTCGCTGCAAGAAGAGTATCTGCGCCGCGATATCGAAGAGAAATTCGTCTGCCCCGCGTGCCAGCGCCCGGTTGAAGCCGATTTCATTCTCTGCCCGCACTGCCATACCAATTTGCGCCGCCATTGCAGTGGCTGCCAACGCGTCATCGACCTGACATGGAGCGTCTGCCCCTATTGTGGCGACAATGGCAATCGGAGCCTGGCTGCCGACGGGCTCGCCCTGCCTACCTACCGGCGGCAGTCCGAGCCCGTCGTTCGCGAGTAAGTCTATGCCGGCCATCAGCGATGTTCCCGGTATTCTGGTCGGCACTGCCGGCGATCCGCAGGCACTGACGGGTTGCACTGTCGTGCGCGCAGTCGACGGTGCGGTCGGTGCGGTTGATGTGCGTGGCGGTGCGCCCGGTACCCGCGAGACCGATTTGCTCGATCCGCGGGCAACGGTCAATGTGGTGCATGCGGTTGCGCTCTGCGGCGGCAGTGCTTTTGGGCTGGCAGCAGCGCAGGGCGCGATGCTATGGCTGCGTGAACAGGGAATCGGCTTTCCAACCGGGGCACTGCCGGTACCGATTGTGCCGGCTGCCGTCATATTCGACCTGGCCATCGGCAATGCCGAGGGTTTTGCCGATGCAGCGATGGGCTATGCTGCCTGTGCGGCAGCCGGCGCCCATGTCGAAGAAGGTTGCGTTGGCGTCGGCCTGGGCGCGACGGTCGGCAAAATGCTGGGGCCGGCTGCGGCGATGAAAAGCGGTGTCGGGAGTTGGAGCGAGACCTTGCCCGACGGCACGACCGTTGGTGCGCTCGCGGTCTGCAATGCGCTCGGCGATGTTTGCAACGAACAGGGAACGATCCTGGCCGGCGCTCGCGACCCGAACGGCGGCTTCGCCGATACACGCCGCCTGCTGCGCCGGCCCGAGTTGCTCGCCGGCCTCAGCCGCCCGACACCCAGCAATACCACTCTCGCCATCGTTGCTACCGATGCGCAACTCAGCAAGGCCGAAGCCGGCCGCCTGGCCCAGATGGCCCAGACCGCGCTGCCCCGCGTTATTCGCCCGGTGCATACGCCGTTCGACGGCGACAGCGTCTTCGTGCTGGCCACCGGGTGCCGCCCGGCACCGCCGCTCCTGGTGCTCGGCAGCGTGGCCGCCGACGTCCTGGCCCATGCGCTCGTGCGCAGCGTCACCGAGGCCGGCTCTGCAGGCGGACGGCCCGCCCATCGTGATGTGGCAACGTAAGGGCTCCCGCATGTGGGCGCCCTTCCGACGCGGTAATGGCCCGATAAGGCATGGCATACAAGCTTTGCCGGGCATGCCATTGAAGGCAGACACGTGGATCTGCCCCTACTGTAGGCGATTCTATCCCCATGATGAATATGGTACGAATATTTGCGCTTCTGCTCCTTTTGCTGCTGACTGCCGGCTGCGAAATTGAAGGCGGTACGCCCCGACCGACCAACCCCGGTGTGGCCGGCGAAAGCCCGGAGCCGACTGCCGGCCCGGTGCCGACAGCAGCCGCCACAGACAGTATCCAGATCAGCCAGACGACGCTGCGCATCGGTTTGCTCGACGAACCACCCGATCTCTGGCCCTACCAGTGGGATGCCAGCGATGAACGGGTGACCGGGCCGATTACCCAGTTGCTCTTTCCGCCGCCGCTGTTTCCGGTTTCCTACGAGATGACGACGACCGGTGTGCTGGAACGGGTACCCTCGCTGGACAACGGCGATGTGGAAATCCGCCGGGTCGAGGTATTTCTCGATGCAAACGGCAATATTTCCACAACACCGACTGATACCGTCACGCAGACGGAGCAACTGGTGGTAACGTTCCGCTGGAACCCGGATTTGCGCTGGTCGGACGGTGAGCCGCTGACGGCCGGCGACTCGCTGTTTGCCTATGAACTGGCGCGCCAGGTCAATCTCGGTGCCCAGGCAACCGCCAGCCTGGCTATTACCGAACGCTACGAACTGGTGGATGCTCACACCACCCGCGCCGTGCTCAAACCCGATTATACCGGCCCGGCCTACCTGCAAACGGCCTGGACACCGCTGCCACGGCATCTGCTGGCCAGCGTGCCGCCCACTGAACTGGCCGAAAACGAACACGTGCTGCGACCGGTCAGCTATGGCCCCTATAGCATTGAGCGCCGTGAAGCAGGGCTGATCAGGCTCAATCGCAACCCGCATTATGCTGGCGCGGAACCAGCCACCGAAGCGGTATCCTTTGTCGTGCTGGACAATCTCGACATGCTGCGAAACTCGATTGCCGGCGGCAGCATCGATCTTGCCATCAGCGACCGGGTCAGTGCCGAGCAACTGGCCGTGCTGAGCCAGGATGCGGAGCAAGACGTTCTGGAACTCTACGTCACAGCGGGGCCAATCTGGGAGCACCTCGATTTCAACCTGGATGTGTCGCTGCTCCAGGATCTGCGTATGCGGCGGGCGATAGCCCAGTCCATCAATCGCGCAGAACTGGCGCGCAGGCTGATCGGCACGCAAAATCGCCTGCTCGACAGCTGGATACTGCACGACCACTGGGCCGCAGCGTCCGCCGGCGATCTGACGCTCTACCGCCACGATCCGGAGCAGGCACGCCAGTTGCTCGACGAAATGGGTATGATCGACAGCGATAACGACGGGATTCGCGAGGTCGAAGGGCAACCGCTGACGCTCACCTTGCTGACGACGGAGGGCACACCGCTGCGCCGGGCGATTGCCGATCAACTCGTCAGCGACCTGGGCGCAGTGGGGATTGCCCTGATCATTGAGCAATTGCCGAACGAGGAGCTATACAACCCGGCAGGACCACTCTTCCGGCGGAGCTTCCAGCTTGCGCAATTTGCCTGGATTGCCGGCCATGATCCGGGCGGGCTAAGTCTATGGAGTTGTGCAGCGGTACCAAACGAAGAAAACGGCTGGACGGGCAACAATTTTGCCGGCTGGTGCTTTCGCGAGGCCGACCAGCAGATCCGAATTGCCAATACCAGCCTGGATCGCGAAGAACGAATCGCAGCCTACCTGCGGCATCAGCAACTCTACACCCAGGAATTGCCGACTCTGCCGCTATTCCAGCGCCCGCTGGTTGCCATCAGCACCCCGAATCTGGCCGGCATCGCCCTTGATCCGCTGGCGCCCATCACATGGAATCTGACTGAATGGGAGCGCCGCTAGCCACCCTGCTATAAACAGCATGGGTTCGTTCTGCAGAGGCGTGCCAGGAAAATTGTCGGGCACGCCGCAATCCGCGCTCACGCAATTCGCTGCGCAAATCAGCATCGCGGAGCAAGCGGGTCAGCGCCGCCGCCATGGCATCGATGTCGAGCGGTGGCACCATCAAGCCGGCATCGCCGACGACCTCGGGCAGGCTGGCGCCGTTCGAGGTCAGCACCGGCGTACCACAGGCCATCGCTTCGAGCGGCGGCATACCGAATCCCTCATAGATCGACGGAAAAGCGAACAGCGTCGCCGCAGCATACCAGAGCGGCAGTTCAGCCTCGTCGAGATAGCCCACCGGCTGCACCCGGTCGCCCAGGCCAAGCTGTGCAAGTCGCTCAAACAGCGGCTGGTAGAGCCAGCCTTTGCCACCGCCGATCAGCAGGGGCAACTGAAGTTCGGCAGGTAGACGCGCATAGGCTTCCAGCAGGCTGACCAGGTTTTTGCGCGGTTCGACCGTGCCGACATAGAGGATAAAGCGTTCGGGCAGCCCTTTTCGAACCCGGAAACGCTGCAATGCGGCGGGATCGGGTGGGCGAAAATGGGCGCGGGCGGCATTCGGCGTAACGACGACACGGGCCGGATCGACGCCAAGCAACCCGACCAGTTCACGGCGGGTATGCTCGGAGACCGCCAGAATCGCGGCAGCACGCTTGACGCTGGTGCGGGTCGCAAAATCGAGGTAGGTGCGATTGTAGGCGCGAAAAGTCTGCGGAAAGCGAATAAACGCCAGGTCGTGTACAGTAACGACCGTAGGGACCGGGCTGAGCAGCGGTACCACATTGAGCGTGCCGTGAAACAGGCCGGCGCGGGTGCGACTCAGCAGGAGCGGCGCGAGAACCTGTTCCCAGGGAATGCGCAGGCGCGGATTGATCGTGGGCAGGCGACTGGGGCGCACCACAAAATTGGCCGGCAAGCCGAGTTCAGCGGCACCCAGGCCGCGAGTTGTATAAATCGTAAAGCGGTTCTGCTGATCGAACTGCGCGAGATGATTGAGCAATTGCTCGATATAGAACGAGACCCCGGCGCGGCGAAAGGAGCGCGTATGCGCCAGCAAATGCGCATTAACCGCAACGTGCATCAGTTCTGATTCGCCTGATCGATGGCATAGGTGGAATGCTCAACCACCCCCCAATCCTGGAGCGGGAAATAGAGCAACCAGGCCTGACCAATCACCCGGTCGAGCGACAGCGCATCCCACTCCCGCGAGTCGCTGCTGTTGTTACGATGGTCGCCCATCACAAAGACGCTGCCGGGCGGCACGACGACCGGGCCGGCGGCACAGCGTTGCGGGCCATTGCAATAAGTCTGGTTCTGCATCTCCTGCAGATAAGCTTCGTCAAGCAAAGTGCCATTCACATAGACCTGGCCACCGCGCATTTCCACCGTATCGCCGGGCAAGCCAATCACCCGCTTGATATAGTCTTTGCTGACGTCACGGGGATATTCAAAGACAATAATATCGCCGCGCCGGGGTGGCCGGAAAGGATAAATGATGCGTTGCTCGATATCATCCATGCCGGGCAGCAAGCGCAGGGGCGCATTAATATCAAAATGGAAATAAATCAGCTTATTGACGAGAATATACTGACCGCTTTGCAGATTCGGCTCCATACTTGAGCCTTCAATCTTAAAGTTTTGCACCATACCGCGCATAATGAAAAAGACCAGCAAAATGAAAATCGCGGTTTCGAGCAATTCTTTGACTACGCTACGAACCGGCAGACTGTGCGATTGCGCCGATACATCGTCGATATCGTCCCAATCAGTCGCGGTATCAACGATCGGAAGTGAGTTAAGTGAACGACTCTCGAAGTTAACGTTGGGTCGCGGGCTTGAATTATCCATACAATCTACAAAACCTGAATAATAGCACGGGTCATTAGCCAGCACACCGGAGTTTCCCGGACGACTGTCACCTTCTTCGAGATTATACCGTAATGAAAACCAAAAAACAACGGAAAACAGTTTCTAATCCAAGTTTTGCACATGCGACTGGAAACGAACCCGTCTCAGGAGCCAGAGTCATGACGATTCGCCGGTCGTTGCATCAGTATGGTCATGATTGATCACTATTTTGGGATCGCAGAGAAGTGGATCATCGAAAGCACTACGGCGGCGGCCAGAAGTGTACTATATCGTCATCAGCAACATCCACCCCTCTGAAAGAGGGCCTATCTGATCCTCTGGGATCAGAATGCCGGTAACGCCGGCAAACGCAGCCGTCCTGATGAGTTCTGGCTCATCAGGACGGTCGCGCCTTGAAAATCGAGTGTCGCAAATAAATCTGTGTCCCGCAGTTGCTGCACTGGTCGCCGTTGAGCCCGACAACACGGGTGATGTTGTTGTCGCGAGTGATCAGCGCAGCCTGGCAGGCAGGGCAGCGAGTCGACTGGTTTGCTTCGGGGCCGTACACAAATTGCAGCCCCTGTTCATGGCCGATTCGTCTGGCCCGCACAACGGCGGCAGCGGTTTCCGAGCCCATGTCGCCGGGCAGCACGTGCCAGGGCGTATGCGCGCCGAGTGTGCTGCCGATCCAATCGACCATGGCCCGCAGCTCGTCGGGATTATCGTTGACGCCGTGGTGTAGCCGGGTAGTAACTTCGATATGGCATTTCCAGCGTTGTAGGGCGTGTTCGGCAACTTGCAGAATGTGTTGCCAATCCGGTACACCGGCCAGCCGCGCATACGCCGTATCACTGAAACCACGCAAATCCAGATTGAGCCCATCAAGATAGTGGCCGATATTGTCGAGTGCTTGCATCGTCAGGTAGCCGCTGGTGACAATGGCGGTAAAGCGGCTGGAGGCGCGGCTGAGTTGCAGCAGATCACGCATGAATTCGAAGGCGACGGCCGGCTCGGCATAGGCCCAGATCACGCCGCGACAGAGTTTATCGAGCGCCACATTCGCCGCCCGATCCGGTTCGAGCCGACGCCGTTGGCTCTCGTCAACCGGTAGTTCGGCATATGGGCCACGCTGCTGATCCGTCGGAAAGGCATATCCCCAGCCACCGATCGATAATACTTTGGCTTCGGGAAAAAAATGCCAGAAGCGAAAATCGGCAATTGGGCCAATCGTTGCCGCACTGACCAGGCCGTAGTTGAGCAGTTGCAAGTTGCCATCGCTGCCGATCCGCATACGGCATTTTCCAGGCTCTCCCGACCTCAATCGGCAACGCCACTGGCATGCCTCACACCGGACAACGCCGTCTTCGCCCAGAGTAACAAGCTGAACAATATCTTCCATAGGGGCTTCTCTTTACCAGTCTGGAGTTTGGATTGTGGTCGCGAACGGAACATACTACCTTTCATTGTAGCATACGTGCCTTGCAGATTGGGCACCAGCCAGCTACCGGCAGGGCCACATCACCAGACGGGTGAAGGAAGCGAATGCATATCAATTACAGGAGTTATACCAATTCGAATTGCGGATTCCGCATATCGACAACCGTTCTAGCCGATACGAACGCCACATCGCGGCTCGTCACTCGTCACTAACTGCTGGATCAGCCCGCAGGCTGCGCAGCGATACCCGCCCGCTCGGCAATCCGCTCCGCATCGCTCAGCAGAACCTGCAGCACCGGCACGCCCGTCTGTGCGTGGTAGGCCGCTCGCGTACCAGTGCGCCCATTGGCACGCCGATATCGGCCAGGTACAACACACAGCGCGCCAGATCCTGGTCCTGTGCGATCCGCCTGTTCCAGAACCTGGATGCTATAATGAAGCCAGTGATTCGTTTCTGTATAATCATCGGCATGATCTGTTTGTCAGTACGATGAGCAGAGCTAGCGCCAATGCATTCAGGAATCTCGGATACCAGTCCATCGGTTGAACACGTGCAAATAGATCTCTTGCGCCAGGCCGACCTGGCGCGGCGGGTCGAGCTCCTTTCAACGATAGCGTTTTTGTCAGATGGGAGACTCCGCGCTCCGGCCCTCACCCCCCAGCCCCCGCTCCCGTGCAGTCTGGCGCGACAGATGCCTCCCATGAACCCCTAACCATCGCCGGCGCCGGCCTGACAGGAGCGGGGGGGCCGGGCAACCTTTCAACTATAGCGTTTTTGTCAGATGGGAGACTCCGCGCTCCGGCCCTCACCCCCCAGCCCCCGCTCCCGTACAGCCTGGCGCGACAGATGCCTCCCATGAACCCCTAACCATCGCCGGCGCCGGCCTGACAGGAGCGGGGGGGCCGGGCAACGGCGTTCTCGTGTGCTCCTTTCTCCCGCTAGGCCGGCGCACCATTGGAACAAGGTTTCGCGAACCAGACCCGCCGCACCGGCCTGAGTGGGAGCGGGGTCGGAGGTGAGGGCCGTCCGGCCGGGCGAAAAACGCTAGAGTTGAAAGGGGTCGGGCTCGCCGCTGACATGACCAGCGTTGCTATTGTAAGGTGCACGCATGGCATTGCGTCGCCGGTATCCTGATGCAGACGAACGCGAGATTGGCTTGTTGTTTGTCGAACATCACTGCGGAGCGGCGCTGGCTGAACGCCTGCGTGCCGCTCTGCTGCCGCAGGAAGATGGCGATGGCATCGTTTCTTGATGCCCTGGCGCCGCTGATAGAAGCGCGCGTGTTTCAGCCAGGCCTGATGGTGGGACGGCATCGCTCACTCCTCGGTCAAAAACGATTTCGCGTGGGCCACCAGAATGGCGTGCATCCAGAAGCGTTCCTGGCCGGATGGCTCCAGCAGACCCCGATCGACGAGTGTCCGAATGGCTGGGCGGGGATCATCGACCTCCCAGACCGTCTGCATTGCGGTGGCATCAAAGGTTGCCGGTTTTGGAGCAAATGCGCCCAGATAGGCAAAGCAGTCCAGCGTCTGCACGTCGAGTAGATCGGTGCTTTTCTTCAGTAACGCTGCGACGGTTGGGGTCGTTTCCTGCGCCACCTCCGCACGATCTGCCGGCGCCTGTGCCTCGATCAGCTTCGCGCCTTCACGGATGTCGGCCAGCAATTGAGTGACCCCAAAGCCATAGCTTGCTTCGGTCTGCAGCAGGCGACCCGCCACCTGGATTGCGAGCGGCAATCCTTCGAGATCGTTGACCAGTTCACGGCTGGTTGCTTCGTTGCCGGCAACGACAGTTGGAGCAAGTGTCCGCAAGAGTTCCAGCGCATCGGCTTCGCTCAGCACGCCGAGCGTAGAGACATCGCCAGGCGTTGGCGCAATCTGGCGCGCCACCTCTGGGAGACGAGTCGTGATCAATACCGCACAGCCGCTCCCGCCGATATGAAAGGGAAGCACGTGCTCGGCTTTCCAGGCATCATCCACAATCAGCAAATAGCGTCTGCTGCGCAGCAATCCACGCAGCAACTGAGACGCTTCTTCAATCGTTCGTGCCTGGTTGAGATCGGGCACACCGAGCGCACGTCCCCAGGCAGCAAGCGCACCGAACAGGCTCGGTTGTTGCCCCAGGGAAGCCCAGAGCACACCATCAGGAAAGCGCTCGCTAATCTCCGCATCGTGAGCCAGTGCCGCCGCCAGGGTCGTTTTGCCGACACCGGGCCAGCCGCGCATTGCTGTGAGTACCTTCATTGGTGCAGGCGCACTTCCCGGTGTGGCAATGCCTACCCGCTGTTTCAGCGCACGCAGATCGTCGTCGCGCCCAATGATCAGCGATGGCTTACGCGGCGCCGTTCCAGCAATTGGGCTCGCAGCTTGATTGATAATCTGATTGCCAGCAATATAGTTGCCTGCAACAGACTGTGGCTGATGGAATGTCACCGGCCCTTCGAACGTCCCTTGCGCACCCTGATTTGGTGCTATATTGTAAATTTCCTGGCGACTCAGATGCATCGTGCCCGTATTGACCCCGACATTCTGGCCAGTGTTATCACCCTGAACGATAGCAGTTCCGAGAATGCTCTCCAGGGCACGCCGACTGCGGCTTTCACTCAACTCGCGTATCGTGACGTCATCTGGGAGTGCGTGATCAGCCGGGAATGGGTCTGCGGAGGTTGCGCCGCGATAAAGCGCCACGGCGAACGGCCCGACACCCTTCAAGACGGTGAGTTCCGGCTCCTGCCTGGAACCGTAGCGGTCACGAATATGCTGCGGCACATCACGCGGCACCGCGTCTTCAAGGGCATAGTAGAGATGAGTATAAAGATCAAAGGCGCTGATATACCCGTTCCGATTGAAGACCTCGCCACCGCCACGTAAGCCCTCCGCGAGGGCCTGACCAAAGAGCGTTTGTTCACCCAAACCAACAAACGAATACTGGTTTTCCCGGCAAGCACTGATGATGATACGGCCACTCCCTGTTGCCAGGAGCGCCTGAGCCGTCTGGCTGGGCAAGGGATGTCCCGGCCGGGGCGGCTGATTGCCCAGAGTTGGCGAGAGCAGACCGGCATGGCAGGCATTAAACACCAGCAGCACTCGTTGAGCAGGGATAGCCTGAAGATATTTGAGCAATTCGATATGGCCAATCCCACTGCCGGATCGCACGCGCTCTCCATGCCACTGCGTATCGTGGGTACTCAAGACATAACTGCCGTCGCTGGCGAATTCACCATGACCGCTGTAGAACAGCAGCACCGTATCATCAGGACTGGTCTCTGTGAGCGCAGCAAGGCCGGCAAGAATATGATCACGGCTGGCATCGGCATCACACAGCAGCGTGATCTGAGACGCCGGGTAGCCACAGAACGCGGGATTTTGCACCGTACTGGCGACAGCGTGCGCATCGACTGCGGTGCCGGGAACATTGCGACCTGGCGCGTGAGCATAGCTGCCAACCCCGATAGTGAGCGCATGGCCCTGCGAAAAAGCCATAAGAGCACCTCGTGTGTCGAAGAGCCAGGATGGATGGGTTCCAGACCGTTACGGAATCAGCGCCGTATGTCCACTATTCTAACCGTTATGGGACGAAAGATCCAGGCACCTGGGGCATCCTGATGCGAGGATCATCTGAGCATCGTATGTCTGCCGATCTGTCGAAGTCTGCCGAAAAGCACGATTGATACGCCGGTTGCCGGCGTTTCTCGTGCAGCCAGCCGCGGCTCTTCACGTCATATTCGGTGGAGTATCGTGATCGGCAAAATGCAGCGTGAAGAAGCTGAACTGACAGGCCGTGATTACGGATAAGGGCGTAAAGCCCAGGTGCTTTCACCCTGGGATAGAAGCCCTTTGCTCGCGTTAGCCGCTTCAGATAGCCTTGCATTCTCACCGCTTTTCGTGCATAATCCGAACAGGTGTTTGCACCTGTCCAATTAAATCTTGCCGGTTCCGACAGGCAATCCGCTGTTGGGTAAAAGGTTCACGGTCTGTGTGACGTGCCACCGACGCTGCAATCGCTCATCGGCACATGATCCCAGGTCACACCAACCACAAAAGGCGGGGGCACCGCCTCTTTCAACGATAGCGTTTTTGCTCATCGGGTGATCTCGCGAACCGGCCCTCACCCCCCAACCCCCTCTCCCGCGCAGGCCGGCGCGCCATCACAACCCGGTTTTATGAACTAGCCTAACCGCGCCGGCCTGCGCGGGAGCGGGGCCGGGGGTGAGGGCCATCAGCGATCTCACTGCCGGATCGCTGCCAGCACTGCATCGATATTGCTCAACACATGCTCATTCGGGATGCGCAGGATGCGAAAGCCAGCTGCGGCGAGCGCCTGGTCGCGTTCTTTATCGTAGGCGGCCTGTTCACTGTCCTGATGAATATCGCCATCAAGCTCAATGATGATACGCTGTTCGAGGCAGCAGAAATCAACGATGAAACCGTGCAGTGGATGCTGGCGCCGAAACTTGAGCCCCAGCACCTGCCGACCACGCAGTTGTTGCCAGAGAACAGCCTCTGCCGGTGTGGTTGATCGGCGGAACATACGCGCCTGAAGGTGCTTTGCCGGCGTTGTACGCCAGCGGTGATGGGAATGGGGCATGGTGCGTTCTCCGATAGGTGTTTGGGCTTTTTAATACCGGATGGCCCTCACCCCCGGCCCCTCTCCCGTTCAGCCGTGCGTGACTGGCTGTCTCCGCTTGCCTCGACTGCTTGCGCACGCACGCCTGACGGGAGAGGGGAGCGTGCTATTGCAAAGCAAGATGCGTTTTCTGTGATCATATCGCCAATTATAACGCCATAAACGGCAGACTGTTCTAACAAGATTCCACAATCGTCTCCAGCATTCCCCTACACTCCCCGCTCCTGCCAGGCCGGCGCGCCATCACAACCCGGTTTTATGAACTAGCCTAACCGCGCCGGCCTGCGCGGGAGCGGGGCCGGGGGTGAGGGCCAACTGCGCTCCGCTATCCGAACAAATCTTTACGATACTGCTGTACTCACGACCAGACACAGCACACAGGACACCTAGTTTCTCGGGATGCGCAGCAAACTGTTTCGCCAGCGGCAGCAGCGGGGCAAAAACCGGCAGGCGGCGTCCGAGCGACCAGCCGGGCAGCCGCTCGGCCAGATCGAGCGCCGGGTCGAGACCGGCGCGGGCCAGAGTGTAGCTGAGATAGCGTAGCGCCGTGCTTTTGCCGCTTCCCGGCTCGCCAAGCAGCACCAGGTTTGGAGCGGCGACAATCGCCTCGCTGTCTAACTGTGGACCGAGGAAGGTGAGCGCCGTAGACTCGCGGGCGTATTGGGCAAGATCGTCGGCGTCGAAGCGTTCCAGATCGAAGGGCGTATCCAGGCGGCCCTGCATCAGGCCGGATTCTGCTTCGGGCGTCTTCCGGCCTTCGGTATGCATCGCCGTGCGCGCAGCAATCGGCAGCAACTGCCGGCCCGTGTGGGCCGACAGGAAAGCCGCCGCATCAAACGCCTCCAGCGCAGCGCCGACCAAACGCTCGCGCTCGACCGTGCTGGTCGTAGCCAGTTGCGTATAGACCCGGCCGAGGTCGATGGCCAGGCTATCGCTGGTGCTGCGCGCTGCTCGTAGACGCCCTGCAAGGGCACACTGCGGCAGCGCTGGAGCAAGCGATGGCAAGTTGCTGCTGATTTTTTCTAACCGCAGGGGACGCAGCGGTGCGCAGAGGTTTTCGTGCGAAACAGCCTGGTCGAGCACTTCAAGCGATAGCGTGCCCGCCTCTGCGCACCGCTGCGTCCCCTGCGGTTGTTAAATCTTACATTGAACATCAGCGTTCGGATTGTGTCCCGCAACAGCGCGTTCCGCGGCCCGCTGTTTCAACTGGTCCATCATCCCGGATGTATAGGCACTGCCTTCACCACGCTCGATCTGCGCAAACCCGAGTGCCAGTGCATCGCGCAGCCGCAGCGCCCGCAGCGCTTCTTCATCGTCCTGCATCATATGCCGTAGCGCATCGCGAATGACCTCGGCGCCATTACTGTAGAGCCCGGACGCAATCTTGAACTGCACATAGGCCTCAAGTTGCTCGGGAAGCTCGATCCGTGTGGTTGCCATCGCTGTACCTCCGGTAGGTATATCTGCCGGCTATTAGTGTACACTGGGTGTACAGGAAGTGCAAGCCGCGACTCCAGCAATCCGGCGTGGAAATTACGGATCGGGTAACGACCAATCCTCGAGCGCTAAACCCGGCACGAGGCGAAAATCACGCTGATTGCGTGTCACGAGCGTTGCTTGTTGAGTCAGGCAGATGGCGGCGATGCGCAAATCCTGGGTACCAATACGAATGCCCGGCTTACGCAGGGCTTCAAACCGGGTGACAGCGGCCGCATCATAGGGCAGGATCCGCACGGTGGCGAAGAACTGAAGTGCTTCGTGCAGTCGCTCATACTCACGGGCCGCATCGAACTGAGTCTTTGCCCGCCGAATAACGGCCAATCGCCCTTGAAGTTGCTCGTCGGCCGTAATAATCGTAATGGCCCGCTGCGTGATCGGAACAGGAGCCAGCCGCGTCAGCACAAGCGAATGCCCGCGCTGCAACAACAAGAGATGATCGGTGTCGAGCACATACAGCGTACTCATTCAGGCGCGAACTCTGTATCGATAGTGGCTCGATACGCGGCAATAGCCGCTTGAAATGCCTCCCAGGACGGGTCAGTCGCCCAGATACCCGCCGCACGCAACCAGGGATCGTCGGCTGGTGCCGCCGGAACCGGGAGATCAACCTGCACCACGTGGCTGCGCGCTTGCAAATCGGCCAGTGCTGCCCGAAGTGCTGCAATCGCCTCCGCCTCACTTGCGCCGGAGGCAACCACATCCGAGAGCGCCAGCGCGCGCGCCGTATATTCATCATCAGCGTGACGAGTTACCAGTACTGCAGTGGTCATAGATCCTCAACACATGTCGATTAATTGGAACGCGGAAATAGATGTTTATTTCCTTGCTGCCGCAAGCGAAAAGATCCTGATGTGGCGAACATCAACACCGACCGCATAAGTCGTGTCAGTATTATAGCATCACACCCCCATCATCTTTCGTACCGCATCCGCAATCCGGGTCGCGATGGGCAGCACCGTCGGCAATACCTTGCCGATGTTTTCGGCAGCCTTCTGCAGGCGGGACAGACTATACTCGACGTCTTCCTTGTCCGGTTCAGGCTTCAGCGCCTCCGTCACCGCTTTTTCAGCCCGGTCTGCCGCCTGCTCAGCTTCTTTCGCCTGCTCAGCCGGAACGTTTTCCAGCTCGGCACTCAGCTGCTCAATCAACTGCTGGAGCTGCGCCTTCGTAGCGTCGTCGCCCTGCGCGGTGGCGCCAATGCGCTGCGACACATTGTTGAGGGTCGATTTAATGTTGAGAATCGCACCACGGAAATCACCAGTCATAGTGAACTGATCACCACTCACAAAATTGCCCTTTCTTTTATCAATATTGCCCTCGGCATAATCACCGCCGCCGGTGTTGACATCACGCACATCGCTGCGCGCGCCGCGCCCGATGGCGATGCCGCTGCCTTCGATGTTGCCGGTGCTGATGCGGTCACCGTGAGTGATGTCGGTCTTGATCACATCGCGGCCGACAACATCGCCGATATTGACGTTGCCGAACTGGTTGCCACTGCCGAAATCAACCCCTCGGCTGCCGCCGCCGAGTGGCGGCTCCGCGGTTACCTCGTGCCAGATGCAGCCGTCGGGTACGCGCAGCCAGAGCACCGGCTGCCACCAGTCCTCGCCGGACAGCGCGGCGCGCGCTGCGGCCAGTGCCCGGTCGACGGCGCCATCGCGAGCGAGTTCGCCAAAGAAATGCTTGAGCAGGTCGCGTGCGGTGCGAGTGGCAATCGTGCCCTGCATGGCCAGTACTGCCGGAACGCCTTGCGTTGCCAGCAGCGGGCCGAGGCCGGCCAGTTCGGCGCCGTAGCCGCCGGCACTGTGACAGGCCGCCAGCACCGCTAGCAGCGGGCGGCGTTGCAGCACCCCAATGCGGTTGGCCAGTTCTGCCGCCGGCAGCCAGCTGGTCTGGCCCTGCTCGTCTTCCAGCGCCAGCGCGATGCTACCATCGGGATGCGCCTGGCCATGGCAGACCAGGCAGAAGAGCTGCGATCCGTCGCGCAGGGCGGCCAGTAGATTGGGCAGCGTGCAGCGTTGTTGCTCGGCAAGCAAGGTTGCCGGTACGTCGCCCAGCGATTTTGCTAACCGACTGTGTTCGCCGTCGACATCGATAGGCGCCAGGCCCTGCTGAGCAAGATCGGTAGGAGACGCTACCGCCACCAGGGCGCACAGGGACGGGCGGGCCGGCACCGTGATGGGGGTGAGGTCGTCGCCGCTGAGCAGGCGCGCCAGCAGCGTGCGTTCGCTGCGCGCCAGCAGCGTGCCATCGTGCGGGTCGCGCAGCGTCTCCCAGGGCAGAGCCTGCAACTCGGGCGGAAGGTTCAGCCGCAGGCGCAACGGGATGCCGTTGCTATCCGCCGCGGCGCGGGCGCGGTCGTAGGCGCGCCGCAGCGCCGGGTCGCCGAAAAGTGCGCTGGTCAGCGCCTGACCGCTGGCCAGCGGATCGCCCGGCAGCGCTGCCCAGTCCAGGGCCACCAGCGCATCCGCCGCCAGGTCAACGACGCCACTGACAGCGCTGCTGAGCCGGGCCGCGGCACGGTATTCGTTGCCGTCACGGCGCAGGGTCAGTTCGAGGGTGGGGGCAGTGTTCGACATGGTAACGATCCCTGGAACCGGCCAGGCGAGTAGATGGCTACCACCATGCGTGAGTCCTTGAGCTACTCATGCCGGCCGATTCGATATATCAGAAGACACGGATTTCAGCCCGTCATTGCCGGCTGTAAATTCCAGTTGTCAAGTGGCTCTTGGCCAATTTTGGTGAAATGACCCGGCAACGCTATACTGGCCTCCATCGTACTCACCTACCAGGAGGTCAACGATGGAGTTGCTGGCCGCGCTTCTGCCGC
>DAOTUJ010000076.1:0-23743 GCA_034437175.1 Chloroflexaceae bacterium
ATCGCCGGGACTACCGAAAGGTGAGTCAAGATGCTCAAGCGGGCGATGTTTGGTCGCGCGGGCTTTGCGCTCCTCCAGCGCCGGGTGCTCCTGGCCACGTGAGCGTTTCACCAAAAGTGGCCAAGAACCATTTCTAAACTGTATTTTACAAGTGTGCCCGGCGCGTACAGCCGGCACTGACGAGAACGGTTCCGCCGGAGGAACTCGCGGCAATTGTCGAGATCTGTCGCTCTGTCGGCGGCATGCCGCTGGGCATTGAGCTTGCCGCCAGCTGGGTGCGTACGATGAACTGCCGGCAAATCGCCCGCGCCCTCAGCCATGATCGTGCGTTGCTCACGACCGCAAGTCGCAGCGTTCCCACGCGCCAGCAAAACATCCAGCGCGTCTTTGATTATGTCTGGACGCAACTACCCAACCGCGAGCGTGACATTCTGATGCGCCTGGCGGTTTTTTCCGGCAGCTTTACCCTTGAAGCCGCCCTGAGCGTTACCGAAGCTAGCCGCATCGAACTGGTCGCGCTGCGGGATAAAGTCGTGGTGCAAACCAGTTCCGCCAGCCGGCTCGAACTGCATGCCTTGCTGCGCCAGGCAATGTACGAGCGACTGCTGCAATTCCCTGCGTTGAAAGCACATACCGATACACTCTACGCAGCGTACTATGCCGGCTGGCTTGCAACACAGAAAGAAGCTGTGCAGCAGGAGCAGGCGCTCGCAGCCATCGATGAAGAATTGCCCAACTTGCGGGCAATGTGGCAATGGGCCGTGGAGCAAGGCGCTGTCGACATGCTCGACCAGGCGGTCTGGAGCTTGAACCGCTACTACTATCGGCGCGGGCTGATCCAGGAAGGCGTTGCGCTCTTCAGTACTGCCGTCGCGGCGTTGCAAGACCGGCCGGTGACGGCCAATGCCCTGATTGTGGCGAAAATCCTGCGCAGCTGGGGGCGCCTGCTCTGGGTCGGCGGCATGTATGCCGCAGCGGAAGAAGTGCTGGAGCAGGGTGTCACGATTGCTCACTATGTGCATAACTCGCTGCTTGAAGCACAGTGCCTGTTCTTGCTCGGCCATATCGCCCGCGAGCGCGGGCAGTTTGCCTGCGCAGAAGAACGCTACCAGGCAGCGTTGCGCTGCGCCCGGCAAGCCGGCGCAGGCCTCGAAGAATCTATTGCGCTGCACGGCCTGGGCATGATCTGCTACGATCAAGGCTATTATGATCGCTCCAATGCCTACTACGAACAGGATCGGGCGATCTGCCGCGAAATGGGTAATGACCACGGCGAAATCGGCGCGATCGGCAACCTGGGGGTCAACTACAGCAAACTGGGGGCGCTGGAACAGGCCCGTGATTGTTTTGAACAGGCCGTGCGCGATTTCAACCAGGTACAAGAATTGCCGGTCGCAGTCCGCATGCTGGGCAATCTGGGACTGCTGCTCTGTTTGCAGGGCAATCATCTCCAGGCCTGGCATACCTGCGAGCAAGCCGTGGAGACAGTTCGCCGGATCGACTATCCGGAACTACTCGGCAGCAATTTGACCAAACTTGGCCATGTTTGCTGCGAGCGCGGCATGTACCGTGCCGCCGGCGATGCCTATCGTGAGGCTCTGCAATTGCACCAGCAAGCCAGTCAGCCGCATTTTGTGGTCGAGAATCTGGCCGGCCTGGCCCGGCTGTCCCTGCGGCAGGGCGATATCAGCCAGGCGCTGCTCTACACCGCCGATATTCGATCCTATTTGCAACAGAACGGTCCCTACGGCCCGGAAGAACCCTTTCGCCTCTACCTGGTGTGCTACCAGGTCTTGCAGGCCTGCGAGCATCCGGATGCAGGGGCCGTCCTCAACGAGGCCTATCAGCAACTCCAGCATTGTGCTGACCGCATTGCCGATAGTGTGCTGCGCGAGTCGTTTTTGTACCGCCTCCCGTATCATCGCGAACTGCTGCAAATCTGGGAGACGGCGACGGTGGTTACCGGCCCCACAACGGAGGTGCGTTACGATTGAGCAACGGTACCTCACCGGGCGCTGGTAGAGTATTCAAAAAAAGCTCGCGCAAAACCGCGAAGATCGCAAGCGATCTTCTTTGCGGCTTTGCGCGAACTGAATACTCTACCGGTGTTCTAGCCGGTTGCCTGGTACAGCCCGAAGCTGTGCCCCGGCAGGCTCAACTGGCCGCTGGCCGGCAGCTGATCCGGCAGAGCGGCGATCATTTCGCCCTGGCTGTAGGCCGGGTCGTTGGAGGCCAGTACTTTGCGCCAGAGCCCGCCCGGCAGCGGCAGTTGCAGCGTTGCCTCGGCAGCGCCCAGGTTGAACAACGCGCAGACATGGTCGGCGCCGTGCCAGCGCCGCACGAGCAGGCTCTGCTGCTGCGGGAAGGCGATCACCTGCTGCTGTTCCAGATTGAGTTCGGCCAGCGCCGGCAATTCACGGCGCAGGCGCAGCAGGTCGCGGTAGAGTTGCCGGAGCAACCTGTGCGGCGCCTGCTGCTTGAGAGCATGGTTGAGTCGCGAGTTGGTGAAGGTCTCCTCGGCCTGTGGGTCGGGCACGTCGCCCTGCCAGGCAAAGGCGGCGAATTCGCACCGGCGGCCCTCGCGAACCCCCGCGACCAGCGCCGGGTCACTGTGGCTGGTGAAGTACTGAAAGGGCGCCGTCTCGCCGTATTCTTCGCCCATAAAGATCATCGGCACAAAGGGCGCGCTGAGCAACAGACCGGCGGCCAGTTTCAACTGCTCGAAGCTCACCAGGCTGCTCAACCGGTCGCCGTAGGCCCGATTGCCGACCTGGTCGTGGTTCTGGGTGCAAACAACAAACTGGCGCCCCTGACAACCCTTCGGCGAATTACCGTGGCGCCGCCGCCGATGCGGTGAGTAGTCGCCGGCATAGGCATAACCCTGGGCAAAGGCCTTCGCCAGCAACTCGATGCTGCCGAAGTCTTCGTAGTAGCCATTGTTTTCGCCGGTCAGCAGCGTATGCACCGCGTGGTGGAAATCGTCGGCCCACTGGCCGGCCAGTCCGTAGCCACCCAGTTCGACCGGGCGGATCAGCCGCGAGTCGTTCAGGTCGCTCTCAGCGATCAGGTGTACCTGGCGATTCAGCCGGCGCGCCAGGCCCATGGCGCAATCGTTGATTTCCTGCAAAATATGCTTGCCCGAGAAATCGAAGATGGCGTGCACCGCATCGAGCCGCAGCGCATCGATATGGAAAGCTTCGATCCAGAAGCAGGCATTCTCGATAAAGAAGCGCCGCACCGGGTCGCTCTGCGCGCCGTCAAAGTTGATGGCACTGCCCCAGGGCGTGCGGTAACGATCCGTGAAATAGGGTGCCGTGCCCCAGAGATAATTGCCCTCCGGCCCGAAATGGTTGTAGACTACGTCGAGGACGACGACCATGCCACGCTGGTGGCAGGCATCGACCAGGCGCTGCAGTCCCTGCGGCCCACCGTAGGACTGCTGGGTCGCGAAAAGAAAGGTGCCATCGTAGCCCCAGTTGCGCGTGCCGGGAAAGCCGGCCACCGGCAGAATCTCCAGCGCCGTAATCCCCAGTTCCTTGAGTTCGTCCAGGTGCGGAATCACCGCCTCGAAAGTACCCTCAGGCGTAAAGGTGCCGACGTGCATCTCGTAGACGACGTACTGTTCCAGCGGCCGGCCGGCCCAGCCCGCATCGCTCCAGGCATACGCCAGGTCGACGACGGCGGAGGGGCCATGCACGCCCTCAGGCTGGGCGCGCGCGGCCGGGTCGCTGCGCTCGTCGCTGTCGTCGCGCCGAAAACGGTAGAGCGTACCGGGCGCCACACCTTCGACGGTGATTTCAAAGTAGCCGTCGTCGCATGCCGCCAGTTCGACAAAGCGTTCCTGCGCGCCGAGCAGATGCACTTCCACCCGCTGGTTGTCGGGCGCCCAGAGCCGAAAATGGCAGCGTCCATCGCCGAGGTAGCTTGCTCCCAGCGGCAGGCCACCGGGTTGGAGCAAAGCCATTGTCTGCGGCAAAGCGGCTGGATTTACTGCTGAGTTTGGCATAAACCTCTTTTACTTTCTCGCGGCTAAGAAACAACCGACGAGATGGGGCTTGCCGACGTTGCCGGCAAGCCCCATCCCATCGGCTGTTTGCTTAGCCCTGGCTCTTGAAGAACAGCGCGCTCAGCGGCGGGAGCGTCAGCACCAGCGAGGCCGGGCGATTATGCGAAGGCACCGGCGTGGCTTCGACGCCGCCGGCATTGCCGACGCCGCTGCCCCAGTATTCTTTGGCGTCGCTGTTGAGGATCTCTGACCACCAGCCGCCACGCGGCACCCCGATGCGATAGTTCTCACGCACCACCGGCGTGCAGTTGAACAGGCAGAGAATGATGTCGCCATTCGATTTGCCCTGCCGGGTAAAGACATAAATGCTGTTATCGGCATCGTTGGCATCGATCCATTCCATACCACGCGGATCCAGATCGTACTCGTGCATCGCCGGCTCATAGCGATAGATGCGGTTCAGATCCGAGACAACTCGCTGCACGCCCAGGTGTGACTCATATTCGAGCAGGTGCCAATCCAGGCTATCGTCGACCTTCCACTCGCGCCACTGGCCGAACTCACCGCCCATAAACAGCAATTTCTTGGCCGGCTGCGCAATCATGTAAGCAAAGAGCAAGCGCAGGTTGGCAAACTTCTGCCACATATCGCCCGGCATCTTGTCGAGCAGCGAGCCCTTGCCGTGTACGATTTCATCATGCGAGAGCGGCAGAATGAAGTTTTCGCCGAAAGCATACAGGCCGCGAAAGGTCATCTCGTTGTGGTGGAAGCGACGATGAATCGGGTCGCGCTGCATATAATGCAACGTATCGTGCATCCAACCCATATCCCACTTTATGCCGAAGCCCAGCCCGCCGACATAGGTCGGCCGCGAAACCATCGGCCAGGCCGTGCTCTCCTCGGCATAGGTCTGCACATCGGGGTAGCGTTCGTAAATGGCCTCGTTGAAGCGGCGCAGGAAACCGATCGCCTCCAGGTTCTCGTTGCCGCCGTAGATATTCGGAATCCACTCACCGTCTTTGCGCGAATAATCCAGGTAGAGCATCGAAGCCACCGCATCAACGCGCAGGCCGTCGACGTGAAACTTGTCGAGCCAGAAGATCGCACTACTCAGCAAGAAGCTGCGCACCTCGCTGCGGCCATAGTTGAAGATGTAGCTACCCCAATCCGGGTGGAAACCCTTGCGTCGATCAGCATGCTCGTAGAGATGCGTACCGTCAAAATAGCTCAGGCCGTGGCCGTCAACCGCAAAATGCGAGGGCACCCAGTCCAGAATCACGCCAATGTCGTGCTGGTGCAGGTAATCGACCAGGTACATAAAATCTTGCGGCGTGCCGTAACGGCTGGTCGGCGCGAAGTAGCCCAATGTCTGATAACCCCAGGAACCGTAGTAGGGATGCTCCATCACCGGCAGAAACTCGACGTGGGTGAAGTTCAGCTTCTTGACGTATTCGGCCAGGCGCGGCGCCAGTTCACGATAGCTCAGCGAGCGGCTGCCGTCTTCGGGCACGCGCATCCAGGAGCCGATATGCACCTCATAGATCGAGATAGGCGCCTCGAAGGAATTATGCCAGGCCCGCTTCTGCATCCACTCCTGGTCGTGCCATTCATAATCGCGATCCCAGACCACCGAGGCGCTCTTGGGCGAAACCTCGTAGAGCGTTGCATAGGGATCGGCGCGATCCGAGCGGTACAGGTCGAACTTCGAGGCCACGTGATATTTGTAGACCGTCCCGTTGCCGACTTCGGGTATGAAACCCTCCCAGATGCCCGAAGCACCTTTCGGCTTCAGCGGATGTTTGCCGGCATCCCAGCCGTTGAAATCGCCGATGACCGACACATACTGCGCATCCGGTGCCCAGACCGCAAAATAAGTTCCCGTCACGCCATCGACCGTCATCGGGTGGGCGCCGAGCTGGTCGTACATATTGAAGTGATTGCCCTCGTTGAAGATGAACATGTCTTCTTCGCTGATGCGCGTCACATAGGGCAGATTCTTGTAGACCACCGGATCGGAGGTCGGCACCGGCGCCTGCAGCGTATCGGGCAGCGGCGGCTCGTCCGGTGCCGCGACCGGCGGCTGCTCGACCGCAGTTTCAGCGACCGGCGTTGAGACTGCCTCCATTGGTTGCTCGCCATTGCCCTTGCTGCGCGAGCGCGTCGTTTTAGGGCTCGTCGTTTCCTCGCCGTCGGTCTCTTTGTTACTGCGGGTTGTTCGCCGCTTCTTATCATCAGACATTCGTTATAACCTCCTCGATACGCGGTCACATGATGATGACGGCACGCTCATTATGTTGCAACCAGCGTGCCAGCATCATCATGCGATCCTTATGACTGGGCATCAACTGCCACGCCGGTCGCACCGGTCGCGCCGATCAACTGAAATACCCCTTGCATCGGGATCGCCAGCCAGTCCGGCCGGTTGTTCAGTTCATAGCCCAGTTCATAAATCGCTTTTTCCAACAAATAGACATCGAGCAAAATCTGGAGATGGCGGCGCTGCTGCGGAATAAAAGCGACTTTGCCGGCCGTCTCCAGGTAGGCCTTCAAAAAGGTCACGCTACTCCAGAGGTGCCAGAAGCGCGCCCAGCCGTCGAGAATTTCCTGGTCTTCCGGGCGCAACGGGCCACCCAGCAACCGGCGCTGCACGGCATAGGCCGCGTAGTGGAACGAACGCAGCATACCGGCCACGTCGCGTAGCGGCGAGCGCTTGATCCGCCGCTCGCTGAGCGTGCGCACCGGTTCGCCTTCAAAATCGATAATCAGAAAATCCTTGCCGGTGTACAATACCTGCCCCAGGTGATAATCACCATGGGTGCGCGTGCGAACCGCTTCAATCTTCGCCTCATTGATCGATTGGAAGCGCTGCAAGATTTCGCCTTCCCGGTCGAGCAGGCGCTGCACATCTTCGCGCATGGCTTCAGGCAGTTTCTTCTGCTGCTTGCGCATCGTCTGGAAAATATCCGTCGTCGTCGTACGCATCGACTGGTAGACCGAGCGCTGATAGAGCGTCGAGAAAGCCTCCGGCGCAAAAGCCGGGTTCTCTGCATCACTGGCCAGCGCCAGGTGCATCTCGGCGGTACGCTGCCCGATCAGCCGCGCCGACTCGAGGTAGCCGCCAATCATCGCATGCGCTGCTACCGGAATCTCCTGATTACACAGATCAAGCAGCGTCCCGGTCGAGACCTGGATCGCCGCGAGCTGGTCGTGCAATGTCAATTCGGTCGGCGGTTCCGTGGCCGCCGGCTCCGCGCCACCCATGATCCAGGTATGGTCGATCTCGCCCTGCGAGGTGAGGGCATACTCATAGAAGTGATCAAGCGTATCGAGGGTATAGGCCCAGGCATCGCCTTCATTTTCCACAAAGCCCTGCAAAATCGCCAGCGTAATCGGCTCAGGTTGCTCATTGCTGAGCTTGCGCGGCGTCGGCTGATATTCGAGCATGCCGGCGACCGGCGGCGTATGCGCAAACCGGCTCTTTTCGCTCAAGAAACGCCCGATTTCCAGATCCGGGTTCACCCCGGTATCGAGCTTGCGGAACAGCTTCATAATCATCTTGCGCCCATAGATCACCGAAGAGTTGCTCTGCTCGGCGCGAACAACAGACGGCTCCAGCGATGGACTGCCTGGCCCCCGCAAACTGCGAAAGGAGCGGGTCGTCGCGGCCACCAGGCTACCGTTGCCGCCCCGCAGTCGCTTGCGCCCGGCCATCAACTCGAACAATGCCACCGTGAAATCGCGATCGATCAGCGGGTCGTAGATTATGCCGCTGCGCACCTGGCCGGCTTCGCCCGGCATGTCCTCGGCACCATTGCTGCTAGCGCTGCGGCTGCGGCCCTTCTTCGCCGCCGGTTGGCCCGGTGTCAGATTCAGCCGCGCAATCACGGCATGCGGCGTATCGTGAATGATCATGGTGGCGCGCTCCCCCTCGGCGAAAGCCAGCGGCAGCGCATATATTTGCGCCGTCCCCTCGGTATAGGTTACTTGCAGCATCGTCAAGAACGCCGTCCCACCGGCAAAAGGCACCGGCACACTATCATTGAAGCTGACACTCTTGATGCGGCGGGCCTTGCCGCCAAACCAGCGCCGGTGACGCATATAATCCGGCAGCAAGTTCAGCAGGCGAGTTTGCCCGTTGCCGGTCAGGAAATCCTCCCAACTACCGCCGGCCTCGATCAACACCAGTTCCTCAGGCACGCCGCCGGGCGCGGCAATGTGGCTCTCGGCACGTACCGGCTCGATGGTAAACCAGTAGAACGAATGCGGCCCCAGCGTGATGAAATAGGGCAACTCGCCGATCGGCGGAAACTCGATCCGGCCGAACATTTCGACCGGCATCATGCCTTTGAACTCCGACAGATCGATTTCCACGGCCTGCACAAAGCGCGAAAGATTGGCAATAATCAGGATGATCTCGTGCTGGTAGCGCCGCACGAATACCAGCACCTTGCGATTTTCGGGCTGCAAGAACTCGATGCTGCCGTGCCCGAAGGCCTTGTAGCGCCGCCGCAACGCAATCAGTCGCTTCATCCACCAGAGCAACGAATGCGGATTGGCCTGATGCGCCTCCACGTTGACAGTCTCGTAGTGGTATTCGGGATCGATAATGACCGGCAAAAACAGCCGTTGCGGGTTGGCCCGCGAGAAGCCGGCATTGCGGTCGGCGCTCCACTGCATCGGCGTTCGCACACCGTTGCGGTCACCAAGATAAATATTGTCACCCATACCGATTTCGTCGCCGTAATACAGCACCGGCGTGCCCGGCAACGAAAAGAGCAGACCGTTCATCAACTCGATCTTGCGTCGATGATTGCCCAGTAGCGGCGCCAGGCGCCGCCGGATGCCCAGGTTGATGCGCGCCTGGCGATCCTGCGCGTACACCCGGTACATGTAATCGCGCTCTTCATCGGTGACCATTTCCAATGTGAGTTCATCGTGGTTGCGCAAGAAAATCGCCCACTGACAATTATCCGGGATGGCCGGCGTCTGGCGCAGAATCTCGATGATCGGAAAGCGATCCTCCATATGGATCGACATAAACAGTCGCGGCATCACCGGAAAATGAAAAGCCATATGACATTCATCGCCCTCGCCAAAATACGCCGCCGAGTCCTCCGGCCACTGGTTGGCCTCGGCCAGAAACAGGCGATGCTTGAATTTACCGTCAACATGCCGGCGCAGCTTTTTCAAAAACCCATGGGTTTCCGGCAAGTTCTCGCAATTGGTTCCCTCACGCTCATACAGGTAGGGAATCGCATCCAGTCGCAAGCCATCAACGCCCATCTCGAACCAGAAATCCATTGCCTTGAAGACGGCTTTCTGCACCTGAGGATTGTCAAAATTCAAATCCGGCTGGTGGCTATAGAAACGATGCCAGTAATACGCGCCGGCTACCGAGTCCCAGCTCCAGTTCGATGTCTCAAAATCCTTGAAAATAATCCGCGCATCTTTATACTTATCCGGCGAATCGCTCCAGACATAGAAATCCCGATTTGAACTACCCGGCCGGGCTTTGCGCGCACGCTGAAACCAGGGATGCTGGTCGGAGGTATGATTGCAAACCAGTTCGGTAATCACGCGCAGCCCGCGGCGATGCGCTTCACGAATGAACGTACGCACATCCTGGAGCGTGCCATAGGTCGGATTTACTTCGTTATAATCAGCAATATCGTAACCATCGTCACGGAGAGGCGAGGGGTAGAAAGGCAGCAGCCAGATCGCAGTAATACCCAGGTCTTGCAGATAATCGAGGCGCTCGGTCAGGCCGGCAAAATCACCGATCCCATCGCCATTGCTGTCGGCAAACGCTCGCACATGCACTTCATAAATAATGGCATCTTTATACCAATCCGCGCTATTGTCTAAAGTAGAAACACCGTTTTCGTATTGTGTCATATACGCGATTTATCCCATCTTCTTATTGCAAAACCAGCGAAACGTGAGCGTGCGATAGCGACCGCAAACGCTTTGCAACGATGCGTCTTACGCAGCTGGCGCTGATGTTGGCTGCCACAAAGGCTTTTTGCCTGCGGCAGCAAGGAAATGACGGTCTTTTTCGTTTGTTCCGGCGGCTCTGGCGCCAGCACAAACGAAAGCAACGATTTCTGCCGCCCTGCCGCAGCCTGCCCTGAGCACAGCCGAATGGGGCGAAAAAAGGCAGTCGCCACCGCGTAACGTATGTTCACTTCGATAACGTGAAAAGCAAGGTAACAGGACGTTCTTTCGGTTCCGGCCGCAAGTGAACCGAACCGAAAGAACATGTTCCCTCGACCCCGGCGCAATCAGGCGAAGAACTCTTCGCCGGCCGCATTGCGCCGCCGCCGCCGTATCGCAAAAATATGCACCGGCATAATATCCGGGTTGAGCTCGACATAGTTCCACTCGCCGCTCCAGATATAGCGATTGTCGCTGATCAGGTCATCCATCTGGTAAGGTTGCGTCGGATCCAGGCCCAGTTCGTCAAGCGGCAACTGCACCCAACCTGATTGCGTCCAGTCCGGGTCGAGGTTGACGACGGTCAGGATAAGGTTGGAAAGGTCGGGCGTATGTTTGCTGTAGGCAATCAGCATGTCGTTATCCAGCCGATGGAAGCGAATGCTGTTGTTCTGGTGCAGAGCCGGATTTTCGTTTCGGATGCGATTGATCCGGCTGATATAATCACGCAGGCTATCCGGGCGCCCCAGATCCCAGGCCTTGATCTCGTACTTCTCGTTGTCGAGGTATTCTTCTTTGCCCGATACCGGCACATATTCCATCAACTCATAAGCCGGCCCATAGATGCCGTAATTCGACGACATCGTCGCGGCCATAGCCAGGCGAGCCAGAAAGGTTGAACGGTGGCCGTTATAGAACTGCGGCGTCAGAATATCCGGCGTATTCGGCCAGAAATTGAAGCCAAAATAATCACGCACCTCAGTCTGCGTCAGTTCTTCCAGGTACTGGATCAACTCGCCCTTCTGGGTACGCCAGGTAAAATAAGTATACGACTGAGTGAAGCCCAGTTTGGCAAGCTGATACATCACCTTGGGCCGGGTAAACGCTTCCGCCAGAAAGATCACATCGGCATGTTCGCGCTTGATGGCATTGATACACCAGTCCCAGAAGCGAAACGCTTTGGTATGCGGATTATCGACCCGAAAGATCTTCACACCCTGTTCGATCCAGAAATCGAAGACGCTCTTGAGTTCCAGCCAGAGATTCTGCCAATCGCTGCTCTCAAAGTTAATCGGATAGATATCCTGATACTTCTTGGGCGGATTCTCGGCATACTGGATCGTCCCATCGGGCCGATGCCGAAACCATTCCGGATGCTCGCGCACCCAGGGATGGTCGGGCGCACACTGGAATGCAATATCCAATGCAATTTCCAGGCCAAACTCGCCGGCACGCCAGACAAGATCGCGGAAATCCTGCAACGTCCCCAGTTCCGGATGCACCGCTTTGTGGCCGCCCTCTTCGCTGCCGATGGCCCAGGGGCTCCCCGGCTCACCGGGCTCGGCCGTGACATTATTGTTTTTGCCCTTGCGAAACGTTGTCCCGATGGGGTGAATCGGCGGAAAGTACAGCACATTGAAGCCCATACCCGCCACGTAGGGCAGGCGCGCCTCAACATCCTTAAACGTCCCATGACGCCCCGGCTCGGGCGAGGTCGAGCGCGGGAACAATTCGTACCAGGCACTGAAACGTGCCCGCTCACGATCAACCGTGACGAACAATTCGCGCTCATAGTAACTACAGTAGCGCCGCGGATGAAAGCGCCGCATCGCCATCAGCAACTCGGGCGCCGCAGCCCGCGTAACCGCCGCAGCACCGCCACCGCGCAGGATCGCCGCCGACTCGCGTAACCAGTGTGCGTCATCGTGCGCACCGGCAGCGTCGGCAGCCGCAGCGGCCTCATCGACCATCTGCGCCCCGATTTCCCGATCAACCGCGACTTGCTGGCCGGCTGCAACCCGCTTCTCCATATCGTGCGCCCAGGTCTTGAAATGATCGACCCAGCCATAGACGCTATAGACGTAGCGGCCCTGTTCGGCAACTCCAAAACTGGCCCGCCAGCGATCATTGTCGACAAACTGCATCGGCGTTTCCTGCCACTGCTCATCGCCGTCCTTGCGATAGATCAGCGCCGCCGAGAGCTCATCGTGCCCATCGGAAAAAATATCGGCCTCAACCGTGACTTCTTCACCGATCACGCGCTTGATTGCAAACCGCCCGGCATCGATTTCCGGTGACACACGCTCGATAATGACGCGCCGACGCCCTTCACCAACCGTCGCCCCATCCGGCATCACGCCGTTGGTTCCCGGTATAGCGGCAGGCGTATGATGGATGTTCTCTTTAACAGCCACAATCTCCCCTCCTCTCTAAGGGCGCCGCCGAAGATGATTTGCCGCAAAAAGAGGGAGTGAGTAGAAATTCTACTCCAGCTCCCTCAAATCTCTGCAAACCAGAAACGTGCCTATCATGCTTTATTCATACGGCTTCTGCATTAGATTGTACTAAATCCCTCGATACATTGTCAAACGCGCAGTCTGCTTTCACTCTGGGAACCAGAGCAATACGCCATACCGCTTTTTCCTCAGTCAGGGCACCAGGCGGTAGCCGATGCCCCATTCAGTCAGCAAGAGAGCCGGGTTGCGCGGGTCGAGTTCCAGTTTGCGCCGCAAGTGCCAGATGTAAACTTTGAGGTAATCGTTGTCGCGGGTGTATTCCTGGCCCCAGACCGCACGCAGCAACTGTTCGTGTTCGACGACTCTGCCGGCGTGCTCTGTCAGGGTCAGCAACAAATGATACTCGGTCGGTGTCAGATCGACGATCTCGTTACGCACCATGACTTCGCGCTTCTGCTGGTTGATAGCGATGGTACCGTTGCCCGCAGTCAGTGGCCGGTAGGCAGGCGGCACTCGCCGCAGCAGCGCCCGAATGCGCGCCAGCAACTCGACCATATTGAAAGGCTTGACCAGGTAATCGTCGGCGCCGCGGTCGAGGCCGGTTACAATATCTTCGCTCTGCACCCGTGCCGTCAGCATCAGTACCGGTATCTGCGAAAAGCCGCGCATCTGGCTACAGGCTTCCAGGCCATCCATCTCCGGCATCATCACATCGAGAATGACCAGGTCGGGGCGTTCTTCACGAACTACAGTGAGGCATTGCACACCATTCTCAGCCTGGATGACATGGTAGCCTTCATATTCCAGGTTGATTTTGATCAACTCACGCAGGCCTGCATCATCATCCACAACCAGAACGCTTCGTTGCTCCATCGCATACCTCATATGCTGACAATTACTGCCGGGCGGTCGCCTCCGCCTGTAACTGCTCAAACCGACTCACCACATCTTCGAAGGTCACTTCACCTACCCGCACATAGCGAATATTGCCGTCCGGATCAATAAAAAAGCTGGTCGGCAAGGGAAATACCCGGTAGGCGTTGGTTGCCTCGCCTTGATAATCGAGGGCGATCGGATACGTCACACCGTATGCCTCCAGGAAAGCCTGGATATCGGATTCATCATTGCCGTAACTGCCTTCATCGCGCGCCAGATTGACACCGATAATCGTGAAGCCTTGCGACTCAAGTTGCTCGTATGCCCGTTGCATAGCCGGCAACTCGCGTCGGCAGGGCTCGCACCATGTTCCCCAGAAATTCACCAGTACGACCTGGCCGCGATAATCGGCCAGATTGACTTCGCCACCGCCAAGCCGGGCCAGTTCAATCGGCGGCGCCGGGCGCATGGTTTCGCCCATTGCTACCGCCTCCGGACTTTCATTCCCGGTAAACAACCAGATCCCGGTCAGCAAGGTGATCGCAAGTACCGCAACCCCCAGGGTCATCAACCATTCACGCGGCGTGAGTCCGGCCTGCCGACGCGGGGACGAACCAGCAGGCGTTACGGGCGGCAGCGCCTGCCGGCGCCCGGTTCGCAAATCGTAACGCCGTCGCTGTTCCGGATCCACGAGCACTCGATAGGCCTGCTGCAATTCTGCGGTACGGGTTTCCGCCAGGATCCGTAATTCAGCATCCCCTTCATCGAAACGGCCAGGATTGTAGCGATCGACCTGACGATGATAGGCTGCTTCGATAATCGCGGTATCGGCATCACTGTCGATACCGAGCATATCATAGTAATCTTGCTGTGTGTGCATAAATTATCGTACTCGATATTGTAACATATCTCGGATACACCTAACCGGCTTTTCGGACATCGATGGCGTATAGATTCGGTAAAAATATAGGAAATACTGCAAACAATCTCAACGATTTAACGAAGCAGGATCGTTGTCTGGATGGCGGGCTGCCTCACAGCCCGCCATCCAGACCGGCATACGGTTATACGGTTGCTGTTGCAATTTGGGAGCCGCATTTCCGCTCAAGAGTTGCCGTACAGGTTAAGCAGGCGCTGCGCCTCGAAGGCAATCCCCGATTCAGGCGGCGCGACAGCCAGCACCCGGCGCCACTGCTCCAGCGCCTCCGCCGTTTGCGGGGGGTCGGCCTGAACCAGGCAGATACCCAGGTTCAGCAATACCCGGCCTTCGTCGGGGTTGGCACCGACAGCCTGGCGGGCCTCGGCAATCCCTTGCTCGATATACACTGCATCACCCATGCCGGCACCGTAAAAACAGAGGCTGGCCGCCAGATCCGAGCGCACCAGCGCGTTGTCTGGATCGAGCTCCAGCGCCTGTCGGTAGGCTTCACTCGCTTCCAACCATCGCGGCAACCGCTCCTGGTACAGGTCGCTATCGGGCATGCGCTCACGAACGACCTGCACACTATCGTAGAGCAGGTTGCCATAGTTGATCCAGGAATTCACATTCTCCGGCGCATTGATCGTCACCTGGCGCGAATCCGGAATGCGCGCCTCAAACTGGTTGACGATCTGATCATCGGTGGGCGTTGCCGCAGCGGCGTTGGCAGCCGAATCGATAGCCGGCGCTTCAGATTGGCCTGTAGCCGGGGTACCGGCAATCAGCAGACCGGCCAGTACCACTGCAAAGGTCAGCCCACCAACCAGCACTGCAGGCATCAGCCAGGCGGGTGCCCGGCTGCGCGTGGCGCGCCCACTGCGCTGCCGGCGCCGGCGATTGCCGCGTACCGGCTGGGTCTCAAAATCGGCGACGCGCTCCTGACCGCCGGCCGGTGCCAGTGGCCGATAATCCAGTTCAGCTTCGGTAGCCGCCTCTGCCGGGCCAGGCTGCGGAGTAGTTTTGGGTGCAGTGGCGGCAGCGGCGCGGTCGGCTTGCTCACGATCATAGTTGGCCCGGCGCTGCGCATCGCTCAGCACCGCATAGGCCCGCTCAATCGCATCGCGGCGCCGGCGCGCCAGTTCGACCAGTTCATCGGCGGCCCCTTCCATGCGCAGCGGGTCGTAGCGCTCGCGCAGGCGACGATACGCCGCTTCTATCGAATCGGCATCAGCCCGTGGATGCACCTGTAGGATTTCGTAATAATCTTGCATAGCTGTTTTTATAACTTGCGCGGTCGGCATTGGCACCTGGCGAAACCAGGGTTTTTTCGCCTTCGGCAGAGTGGAAGTTACAGTTTATTCTATGGCATTCATTGCTGCCGGCGCAGCCGGCAGCAATGAATGCCATAGAATGTTTGCTCGGGTCTGGTTGCATACAACGTGACTGCGCAGGTAGTAAAGTTCCAGCGTTCAAACGCTTCAACGTTTCAACGCTCAAACGCTTCAACGCTTCCTAGTCTCCCGTAGCGCGCCAGCCGGGGCGGCGGCGCGACGGAAGCGCCAGGCCACGCGGCAGACGCAGGCGTACCCCGCGCAGGCGGGCATCGCTCTCCAGGTAGCGCCGCGCCATAGCCACAAAGCCGCCAAGCATCATCGTGACTACGCCAACCCAGACCAGCACCACCAGCGGCTTGATACTTACTGTCACCACAGCACGCGCCGGCACCACCGGCAGATCCAGTCCTTCAGCACTCAACAGCACAATGCGCTGGGTCGGATCGAAGGTCTCGAGCGACAACTCGTGGCCGCCCGGCATAGTTACCGGCAGGAACTCAAAGGATCCCTCGCCGGTCGTCGAATCTTGCTTGAGGCGCAGTTTCGGCGTCAGGGCAGTTTCTTCGCCCTCATAGCGCACCAGCACCGTCGCACCGACTTCGGGATTCGGCTCGCCGGCCATCATCGCTTGCATATCGATGTCGAAACTGGTGAAGGTCAGTTCATACGGCCCCATTACCACCGTATCGCCGACACCCATCACCGGGCGAGCCGGATCGTTCTCGGGCACATACTCAGCCGGCGAAACGTAGAGGTCGTGCCAGAAGTAGCTATGCACCGAAGGCGTTTGCATGGTCGACCCCATGCGCTGATCGAAGTAGAGTTGGGGACGAGCACTGAAAGGCTCGCCCTCACCCTGCTGCACGGTCAGGTCGATCACACCCTTGCCGTCGGGCGTTTGCTTCCAGCTATTGAACGTAAAATCAAAGCCATACATGCTCAACGTGTCGCCGGGCGAAAGCGCCAGGCGTTCATCGGGCGTGGCATAGGCACTCGAGCCGACCACACCGATCAGAAAGACGGCGAAGCCGGCGTGGGCCAGGTAGCCGCCAATGCGCAGCCAGCCGCTGCGTAGCGTGCGCACCAGCATCAACAGGTTGGTGCCGATGGCAAAGCTACCCAGGCCGACGTAGGCCAGCGACAGCGGATCGCGCACGCCGATCAGCATCGCCACAATGCCGGCGAGCACCGCAAGTACCGCCGGCCAGCGCAGCGCCCGCAGCAAATGCCGCAGATTGCTGTCGCGCCAGCCAAGCAGCGGCCCGATAATCATCAAAGCTACTATCACCAGGCCGAGCGGCGGCGTTGCACGCTGATAGAAGCTCTGCGCCAGGCTAAAGCGCCCATCTTCGAAGGGCTGTGCGCCGAAGCTTGTACCGTCTTCGATTTCAAACGTACTGCCGAGCCAGCCCTGCAGGGTATGGCCAACCCCGGGGATCGCCGAGATTACCGGCATCGACGTGCCGATACCAATCACCAGCGTCACCGTCACAATCGAGAGGATCGCCAGCACGAAAAAGCTATCGCGCGAGAAAAACTTCTCGCTCAGCGGACGACCCGGAATGTCACGCCAGCGCGTAACCAGCAAACCCATACTGCCGATCAGCATCAGCAGCAGCACAGCGACCAGCGTGCCGTAAATGCCTTCGGCCACAAAGGAATGCACCGAAAAATTGGCATAGACCCCACTGCGCGTCAGGAAGGTCGCATAGAATACAGTGAGAAAGGCAAAAATAGCCAGCACAAAATTGCTGCGACGCAGACTACCGTGGCTACGTTGCACCAGCGTACCGTGCAGCAGCGCGGTCAGCAGCAACCAGGGCACCAGCGAGGAATTCTCAACCGGATCCCAACCCCAGTAGCCGCCCCAGCCCAGCGTTTCGTAGGCCCAGTAGCCACCGAGCAGCAGCCCCAGGCCCAGCACCGACCAGGCCGCCAGCGTCCAGGGCATAGCACGAGCGATCCAGTTATCGTAATCACGGCGCCAGAGCCCGGCAAGCGCGAAGGCAAAGGGCACGGCAGCCAGGGCATAGCCGAGAAACAGAATCGGCGGATGAATGATCATCCAGAAGTTGTGCAGCAGCGCGTTGAGGCCGCTGCCATCGGCAGGCGTAACGGCCATACCGTTACTCGGATCGATCATCGGGCTGAAAGGATTCAAAATCAGCACGAAGATCAGCAGGGTCGCCTGCACCGTCATCACAATCGCCAGAACGTAAGGTTCAAAGTGGCGCGAGCGACCAATCAGCGGCACCGCCACCAGCGCCCCAAAGAGCGCCCAGATTAGAAAACTACCAGGCTGACCGGCCCAACTCGCCGCGACCGTAAAGAAGAAATCCAGGTCGAGCGAACTGTAATTGTAGACATAAGCAATATCAAAGCGCCGGCCGGCAAACAGGGCGACCACCATCAGCCAGGAGACGGCCACCCCGAAGAGCGAAGCCAGCACCCCGAAGCGCCCATAGCCCAGCGCCGCATTGCGCCCCCCGATAACCAGTCCATAGCTGATCACCGCCAGCAGCGCCATCGCCGTCGCCGCAACCAGGAGCACCGTACCGAATAAAAACATATATTACGCCTTTCGAGGGAGCGCAGGTTCCTCAACGTCAAACCTGCTCCTGATACTTCGATGGACACTTCACCAACAGTTCATCGGCCATAAAAGCTTGCCGACCGGCATCGTAGCGCCCGATGGCAACAATGCTGACCGCCTGCTCAAAGTTGGACGGACGCGGCTGGTTGGACACCACCTTGACCATTTCGCCGTTCTCATCCTGGAGCATAAACGTCCAGTGACCCTGCGCATCGTATTCGCCCTGGCTGCCCAGGAAGCCCGCCAGTTGCACACTGTTACTACTGTTGACCGCTTCGGTAACACTGGTGGTATAGGAACGAAACGAATCCTTAAAGCCGAACACTCCATACACAACTGCCAGGAGGACAATGCCAATGCCGGCAATATGCAGGGGGCGAATCTGAAAACCGCGATTGATCGTCAAGTTTTCTGCTGTCATAGGTACACCTCAAGGTTTCTCGACCAGGTCTTCGAGATTATGTTCCGGCCGTTCCGCACGCAGCGTGCGTTCCTGCACCTGCAAAACCGCAGTGGGCGTGGCGTCAGCCACCTGTTCAGGCAACTGTTCAATTCGGCGCCGCAAGTCGCGGGCCTGCGCATCGATCCGCCAGAGATAGACAAAAATGCCGATCCAGACTGAAAGCGCCACTGCCAGCGAAACATAGATAGCCGCCGATGCTTCAAGCGCAACGTTCATGCTACAAGCCCTCTTCGCCGTTCAAGCATCCCCCGGGTGCCCAGCAGGTCGGCCCGCACCTGCAGCATCCAGAAGAAAAGCGCGGTAAAACCAAGATTCGCCGCCAGGAACGTCCAGAGCGTCCGTTGATTCTCAAGCAAACCGCTACCGGGCGCCTCAATATTCAGCAAAGCGCGATTGCCTTCGGGCGAAACATATTCCAGGCCCAGCTGAAACTGCTGGTCGGGAAAAGCCGGTCGGTCGGCCATAATTCCTGCATTCAGATCAAAGGAAGGCCGCAAAATTGCCTCGCTACTCAGACCGGGCGCGCTGACTTTGACTTCGGCGACCATCAGGTTGGCCTGCTGCTCAAGCGCAAGCAACTCGACCTTGTAATCGGCGAGCAAGCCGATTTTGCCGACTTCGAGAGTCAGACCTGCGCACTCGGAGCCCTGGATGAAAGCACAATTGGGATGCAGGGTACTCTCGGTGAGGCGCGGCGCAATGAACACCAGGAAGGGCACAGTGACAAAAGCGAACAAGGAATAAACCGCACTGAGCTGGCGGCGGCGCGGCACATCATCGATGGCCGAGCGCAGTGCAAACAGCGCGGCATAGATCAGCATCAGCACAAAAATCGATGTCTGGCGGGGATCCCAGTTCCAATAAATGCCCCAGACCACCTGCGAAAAAATGGCTCCGGTAATTGTCGCCAGCACCGTAAAGAGGAAACCGCCCTCAGCCGCCGCAGTTGCGCGGTCGTCGTCGGCAGGATTTTGTCGCCAGAGGTAAAGGCCACTGAAGAGCGCCGACATAGCAAAGGCCAGCACACTGACCCAGGCCGTCGGCACATGCAGAATAACGATCCGGCCGGAGTTGCCGAGTCCCTCATACTGCGGAACTACCAGAAACATCGCCACAATCACACCGGCGATCCACACACCGATGAGCAACTTTGCTAACCGACCCATATACCGGGTCATGGAGCTTCCTTTCCAGGTCACGGCCAGTGTAGCCTGGTGCGGGAGCAACAATTGCCGGCCGTGCATCGACATACATATCATGCCTGTGTTGTTCATCATACTACGCTCTGTGCGTAAAAACAACAGTTTTTGGTTATTAATCTTTCCGATGTTCGCTCCATAGTATCACAAATAACTCAACTGCGAGATAAAATTCCGCCCGCCACAGTGAAATTTTCAGGAGCGAAAAGAGCGTTGGCGCGTTGGCGCGTCTCAACGCACCACCGCACCACCGCACCACCGCACCACCGCTCCTCACGCTTCCCAGACGGCGCGGAAGAGCAGCAGAGATGTCACGAACATGGCGACGGCGTAGGCAAGCAGAGTTTGCAAAGCGGGCCAACCGGCGGCAAATTCCTGGCCGGCCAGCGCCAGCGCAGTGGACTGAATGGCAACAATCAAGGGGGGAACGAACAGAGGGAAGGACAGCACGGCAAAGAGCGCACTGCGCATACTGGTGCGTGCAATGATGGCGGCGATAATCGTGGTGGCGGCGGCCAGGCTGAGGCTACCGGCGCTCAACAGGGCTAGAAACAGCGGCAGATTGCCGATTTCCACCCGTACAAAAATGATGAACAGAAAGCTGGTGACCGCATCGAGCAGCGCCAGCAAACAGAGGTTATAGAAAAATTTGCCCAGGTAGACCGCCGTCGGCGGGGCGGCCAGCCGCAGCGCGGCCATAGTACGGGTTTCTTCTTCCTGCACAAAAGTGCGGGCCAGGCCATTCAGCGCCGCAAACAGCAAGGCGATCCAGAGCAGCGCCGCCTGCACCTGCAACGATTGCTCATCGCGACGCAGGCCAAGGAAGCCGGCACCCAGACTGACTGCAACCGCCGCGCTGGCGGCGAAAAGCACCAGGGTGTTGATGGCGTAGCGGGTGCGCAATTCGCTGCGCAAATCCTTGAGAAACACCGCCAGCGCCGCCCGGCCGAGATTGGTCGGACGCGACGCGGCCAGCGGCTGCGCATACTGCTCCTGCGGCTGGTTCATCAGGCGGCTCCACCCAGCGTCAGCACATAATCGCCGTAATCAATCTCGCGCGGATCATTCGTCGCGATCACCACGATACCGTGGCGGCGCCGGCGCTCGATAATTGCATCGACCACCGCCACACCGCGTTGATCGAGCGTGACGGTGGGCTCATCGAGCAGCAAGACCGGCGGCTGGTGCAGCAGAGCATAAGCATAACGTAGACGCTGCTGCATCCCGGATGAATAGGCGGCCACCAGATCGGCGCCGCGCCCGCGCAAGCCAACATCGGCGAGCAACTGTGCGATGGCCACATCATCGAGCGGCAGATTGCGAACGCGGGCAAAAAAGCGTAGATTCTCGGCAGCAGAGAGTTCACGATAGAGCGCCAGGTCGGGCGCGACCCAGCCAAACAAATGGCGGGCGTCCCGCGGATCGCAGCGATTGCCGGCATACTCGTAGATCACCTGGCCCTCCAGCGGGCGCTGCAAGCCGCAGAGCAGGCGCACGAGCGTACTCTTGCCGCTGCCGTTGGCGCCGCTGATCACCAGCACCTCGCCGCGACGCAGGCTGAAGTGCAGATCACGGATCACCAATCGAGCGCCATAGCCCGCCGCCAGGCCGCGCACGGTAAGCGACACATCGGACTGGCTCTGCGAAGTGATCAGGGTTTGCATGGAGCTCATTGTAGCATAGGCGTGTTTCGCCTGCGGCAGCAAGGTATTCGGTTCTTTTGTGCGGAACCAATCCGAAGAACGCAGTGATGTAGACATTCTGGTGGAGTTTGAGCCAGAACAGAAGACTTTTGACAATTTTATGCAACTGGCGTTTTTCCTCGAAGATTTGTCTGGCCGCAATGTTGATCTTATCACGATTGAATCGCTCAGTCCTCACATCGGCCCATATATTCTGCATGAGGTTGAATAGGCCGCCCTCAGCGCGTGAGTATTTTCAGCATATGCTGGATGAGACAGCATATCTCCTGAGTACATCGGCGAATCTGGATAAAGCAACCTTACTTGCAAGACGAGACGCGATTTGCAAAACGAGACGCGCTAGCGCGCCTATGTGCGCAGCCTCGAAATAATTGGTGAAGCCGTCAAACAGATCCCCGGGCCACTCCGTGAACGCTGTCCGATTATTGAATGGCGTGCTATCGCAGCAATGCGCGATCGCCTGAGCCACAGCGCTGCGCTCCAGCACTCTCCTTTGCGCCCGCCCCAAAATTTGCTATAGTATCACTGGCCGTGCTATCATCCGGCAGGACGGATTTGACAGACCTGTAGCGCTGTGAGTTTGCAATGCAAAATCAGCCGGTCGCGTCGCAAATCGATACCGAGCAGAATAGGCTGGTACTGGCCTCAGCCTCACCGCGCCGTCGCGAATTGCTGGCGCTGCTTGGGTACCCGTTTCGCATCGTCACCACCGACGCCGAAGAAGATGAACATCTGCCGCCCGAACCGGTGCGCCGCGATTTGCCGTTCTGCCCGGTGAGTTTGCACGACCATCCGACGCTGCGGGCCTGGCGCAAGGCCGGCGCCGTGCTGCCGCAGGTCGAAGCCGAACTTGTCCTTGGTGCCGACACGATTGTGGTGCTCAACGACCAGGTGTTGAATAAACCTCGCGATGCCGCCGACGCCCGAGCGATGCTATACCGGCTGGCCGGCCACGAACACCAGGTGTACACCGGCCTCTGCCTGGCCCAACGCAACGGTCAGGGTGAACCGGCATTCCTGCTCGACCTGGTTTCCAGTCGGGTCGAGATTGCGGTGCTGGACGCCGCACAGATCGCCGATTACGTCGCAACCGGCGAGCCGCTCGACAAGGCCGGCGCCTATGGCATTCAAGGGCTGGGCGGCCGGCTTGTGCGCCAGGTGATTGGCAGCTATACAGCGGTTGTAGGCTTGCCCTTGCCGGCAACCCGGCAGCTACTGGCCAGAGCCGGCATCGCGAACCTGCGCGATCCGACAGCCGCCTATCGGGAATGGCTCGAAAGCCAGGGAAAGGAACCACTGCCATGGCCCCCAACGCTACCGTAAGACTCCTGATAGTCGATGATCATCCTCTCTTTCGCCAGGGTGTCCGCTGGACACTATCGTCGGAAGATGACATAGAGATTGTCGGCGAAGCTGCCAGTGCCGAGGCAGCCCTGGAATGGCTCGAAGCCGCCGGTCCCGGTCACGAACCAAACGTTATGCTGGTCGATTTGAACTTGCCTGGTCTCAATGGCCTGGAGTTGACACGCCAGACGCGCCGCCAGCACCCCGGCATCGGTGTCATTATGTTGAGTATGCACGAAAGCGACGAGCAGGCCTTCAATGCGTTGCGCGCCGGAGCAGCCGCCTACCGTTCGAAGGATGTCAAGCCGGAGGTGCTGATCGAAATCGTGCGCCGGGTAGCGCGCGGCGAGTATGTGATCAACGATGTGCTGCTGGAGGAACCGCGGGTAGCCAGCCGGGTGCTGACTCAGTTCCGCAATCTGCCGCAGGCACTGGCAACGCTGCCGGAAGCCGATTTCCCGATTTTCACGCCACTGAGCGACCGCGAAATCGAGGTTCTCGAACGCATTGCTTCCGGCGGCAGCAACAAAGACATTGCCGACGGCCTGGGCATCAGTACGCAAACGGTCAAGAACCATATTTCGTCGATTTTGCGCAAACTCTCGCTGAACGACCGCACCCAGGCGGTGCTGTTTGCGCTACGCCGCGGCTGGATCGAGACCCCCAGCGAAATCCGCCAGGTCGCCCCTGATCCGGATCCTGATGCCGATCCGGGCGCGGGCTCGGCCTGATAAAGAATGCGCATCCCAGCCCATGTCGTCGCTGCCGAGCTGCCCCAACCGGGCGACCAGCACCTTCTGGGGGTAGGTTTTCTGGCCGTCGCCGGTACAACGGGGGATGGCCCTCCTTTCAACGAGAGCGTTTTTGTCAGATGGGAGACTCCGCGCTCCGGCACTCACCCCCCAACCCCCGCTCC
>DAOTUJ010000077.1:0-24931 GCA_034437175.1 Chloroflexaceae bacterium
GTCAGTGAGGCAACGATCCGCGCGGCGGATTGAAACTCCGACCACGACGGAGGAGTTCAATAGCCAGTGGGAGTCAGTGAGGCAACGATCCGCGCGGCGGATTGAAACGCATCATTGAAAGAAAGACCCATGCTCGCGAGGGCCCATGGTGACGTGTTGGGTTGTCAAAGCTCAACCAGAGATCTGGTTAAGTCTCGCGCCGAATCGTAACCAAATACATGGGAACTGTCATACACCTGTGCCATAGTCATGAACCCAAGCCTGAAGGAGACTGCTAAAAAAGTCTGCTGAGTACATAAACTGTAGTAGATCAGGCTTGCCTAACCTCTGCATATTGTGGTGTCATGGCACTTTTTCAGCAGTCTCTAAAGCTGGTGGGCTTCCGCGCCTAAAGGCAAGCGACCGTGAAACGATCAGCGAACGTTAGCGAGGCATATCTGTCTTCTCCTGGAAAAACCCTGGTAATGCTGCGTTTATGCGGTTGATCTATAATGCTGCCGGATGGTGTTAAATGGCGTTGGTCAGGTCTGGTGAGGTGCTATGCCACTGGTTCGCCTCCAGTTGAACCCGCAGTTTCCCGACCTCGTCGCTCGCGCCGGGCTGTCGCAGCGCGCCTTTGCCAGGCAGGCCGGCATTGGTTTTTCGACGATTATGGGCCTGCTGCATCCCGAGCTACATCCCGGCCGGCGCGGCGGGATGCAACGCCGCACCGCCTGGCGCATCGCTCAGGCCTATGCCGATATTACCGGGATCGCGCCCGAGGCGGCGTTTCACCTGTTGATTGTCGAGCGTTATGCAGAAGCGGCGCCTGAAGAACGTTCATCGAATGAATCACCCGCTGGTACAGAGGATGGCTGATGGCTCGTCTCGAAGCGTTGACGCGCGGTGCGTCGATCCAGGGTATTCTGCCGGATGAGCTCGTGATTGTGGTCGATGTGGCCTGGCACGGGACGGCGGCGGTTGAACTGACGTATAAGGATGCGGCGGGGCGCCTGGGGCACGAGTTGCTCTACCGCTCCCGCGAGCCCGAGCTCGTGGTGGCCAGTGCGGTGCGTCCCTGGCGCTTCGACGGTGACGGTGCCCGTTTCCGGCTGGTTGCCGAAGCGCATCGTATCCGGCTCGCCTATCTCTTCGATCCGCTCCTCGCGGTGCATAGCTCGCTCGTTGAGCCGCTTCCCCACCAGATTACGGCGGTCTATGGCGAGATGCTCACCCGCCAGCCACTGCGCTTTCTCCTGGCCGATGACCCCGGCGCCGGCAAGACGATTATGGCCGGGCTGCTGATCAAGGAGTTGCTGGTGCGCGATGATGTGCAGCGCTGCTTGATTGTTGCGCCCGGTAGCCTGGTCGAGCAGTGGCAGGATGAACTCGACCGGCGCTTTCACCTGCCCTTCGAGATTCTTACCAACGATAAACTGGAGGCGGCCCGTACCGGCAACTGGTTCCAGGAGAATCCACTGGCGATTGCCCGCCTCGATAAGCTCTCACGCTCAGCCGAGGTGCAGGCCAAACTCGAACAGAGCGACTGGGATCTGGTGATTGTCGATGAGGCCCATAAGCTCTCGGCGACCTTTTTCGGCGGCGAGATCAGTTATACCCGGCGCTATCGGCTGGGCCAGTTGCTCGGCAAATTGACCCGCCACCTGCTCTTGCTTACCGCTACACCCCACAACGGCAAAGAGGAAGATTTCCAACTCTTCCTGGCGCTGCTCGATGCCGACCGCTTCGAGGGCCGCTTTCGCGATGGTGTGCATGCCGCCGATACCAGTGATTTGATGCGCCGGCTGACCAAGGAGCAATTGCTCAAGTTCGACGGTCGCCCGCTCTTCCCCGAGCGCATCGCCTACACGGCCAGCTATACGCTCTCCGAGGCCGAAACCGAACTCTATGAAGCGGTGAGTACCTATGTGCGCCAGGAGTTCAACCGCGCCGAAGCGCTCGACAACAACGGGCGCAAGGGCACGGTCGGCTTCGCGCTGACCACCCTCCAGCGCCGACTGGCCTCGTCGCCCGAGGCGATCTCCCAGTCGTTGCGCCGGCGCCGCGAACGCTTGCAGGCCCGGCTCCAGGAGGAACAACTTCTCAAGCGCGAAGCAGACCTCCCATTGATCATGCATCCGGAGTGGTCGCTGGCCGGGATCGAGGATCTCGACGACCTTGATGATGCGCCGGAGGCCGAAGTAGAGCAGGCCGAAGACCAGGTGATCGACCAGGCCACGGCGGCGCGCACGATTGCCGAGCTGGAGGCCGAGATTGCGATCCTGCGCGATCTCGAAGACCTGGCGCTGCAGGTGCGGCGCAGCGGCAAGGATCGCAAGTGGGACGAGTTGTCGCAGTTGCTCCAGCACGAGGCGGAGATGTTTGATGCGCAGGGCCATCGCCGCAAGCTGGTGATCTTCACCGAGCACCGCGATACGCTGAACTATTTGCAGCAGCGCATCGGCACGCTGCTGGGCCGGGCGGAAGCCATTGTCGTCATTCACGGCAGCCTGGGCCGCGACGAGCGCAAGAAGGCCCAGGAGCGCTTCACGCAGGATCCGGCGGCGCAGATCCTGATTGCCACTGATGCCGCCGGTGAAGGCATTAACCTGCAACGCGCCCATCTGATGGTCAACTACGATCTGCCCTGGAACCCGAACCGGCTCGAACAGCGTTTCGGGCGCATCCATCGCATCGGCCAGACCGAAGTCTGTCATCTCTGGAACCTGGTCGCTGATGAAACCCGCGAGGGCGCGGTCTACCAGCGCTTGCTGCAGAAGCTGGACGAGGAGCGCAAGGCACTGCACGGGCGGGTCTTTGATGTGCTGGGCAAGGTGAAATTTGCCGATCGTTCGCTGCGCGAGTTGCTGCTGGAAGCTATTCGCTATGGCGACCAGCCCGAGGTGCGGGCGCGGCTCTCGCAGGTGGTCGATGCGGCGCTCGACCGGCAGCATCTGACCGATTTGCTGGAAGATCGGGCGCTGGCGCGGGACTCGATGGATGCCGCCCAGGTGCGGCGCATCCGCGAGGATATGGAGCGCGCCAAGGCCCGCCGCTTGCAGCCGCATTTCATCGCGGCCTTCTTTCGGGCGGCGTTCCAGCAACTGGGCGGCAGTATGCGCGAGCGCGAGCCGAAGCGCTATGAGATCACCCACGTCCCCGCCGTCATTCGCCAGCGCGACCGCATCCTGGGCGCGCGCGAGGGCGTGCTCGCGCGCTATGAGCGCGTGACCTTCGAGAAAGACCGCATCAGCCTGCCGGGCAAGCCGCCGGCCGCCTTCATCTGTCCCGGCCATCCGCTGCTCGACGCGACCATCGACCTGATCCTCGAACGCGAGCGCGATCTGCTCAAGCGCGGCGCCATTCTGGTCGCGCCGGACGACCCCGGCGAAACGCCGCGCGCGCTGTTTGCGCTGGAACACGCGGTGCAGGATGCCCGCAGCGATCGGAGTGGCAATCGGCGGATCGTCTCGCGCCAGGTGCAGTTTGTCGAAATCGATGCTGAAGACCAGGCGCATATGGCTGGCTATGCACCCTACCTCGACTACCGGCCGCTCACGGCTGACGAGCACACGCTGGTCACCGAGCTGCTGGAAGCGCAGTGGCTGCAACGCGACATGGCGAAGCTGGCGCTGGACTATGCGGTCAGTGAGCTGGTGCCGCGCCATTTTGACGAGGTGCGGCAGCGCAAGGAAGAACTGGTGGCGAAAACCGTGGTGGCGGTGCAAGAGCGGCTGACCAAAGAGATCATTTACTGGGACCAGCGTGCCGTAGAGTTGCAGCTACAGGAAGAAGCCGGCAAGACGCCGCGGCTGAACTCGGCCCGCGCCCGCCAGCGTCGCGACGAGCTCGAAGCCCGGCTACGCCGGCGGCTCGAGGAACTGGCCCAGGAGCGCCGCCTCTCGCCGCTGCCGCCGGTGGTCATCGCCGGGGCACTGGTGGTGCCGGGCGGCCTGCTGGCCCGGCTGGCCGGCACCCGCGTCACCGAGGCCGGCCTGTTTGCTCGCGAAACCCGGCGGGTCGAACTGGCGGCGATGGCAGCAGTGATGGCCGCCGAGCAGGCCCGGGGCTACGAACCACGCGATGTCAGCGCCGCCCGCTGCGGCTACGACATCGAGTCGCGGGTGCCCGGCGATGGCCGACTGCGCTTCATCGAGGTCAAAGGCCGCATTGAAGGCGCCACCAGTGTGACCGTCACGAAGAACGAGATCCTGACTGCGCTGAACAAGCCGGACGACTTCATCCTGGCGCTGGTGCAGGTGCCGGCAGCCGCCTTCCCGGAGGGCGACGCCTTCCACACCGGCATCGCCGACGCGCCGGACAGCTACGAAACCGGCGCCGGCTGCAGCGTGCGCTATCTGTGCCGGCCCTTCAGCCGCGAACCCGACTTCGGCGCCACCAGCGTCAATTACGATTGGGATGAGCTGTGGGAGCGGGGTGATGAGCCGGAGTAATTGCGGGTTTTTGTGCTACCCTGTATGCTACAGATGTTATGGTTTAGCGATTGAGATTTGCCCGGTTATGCGGATTGCCAGAATGATTATCTGAAGCCTGTGACGTAGGATCAAGCTTGATGCAATTGACTGGAAGCGTATGTCCAATGAAAGTAGTGCATTGCTAAGGAGGATCGGTATGGACGTACCCATCACAACGCTTACCCCCTTATGGACCGGCGGCATCGAAACAGGCAAGGTTGATCGCCTCCATGAAACCGGTATCCTTGGTAGTTTGCGCTGGTGGATGGAGGCGCTGGTACGGGGTATGGGGGGTGAAGTATCAGATCCAACTCAGAATGAGCGGAGCGGCTTTGATAAAAAGAAATATGACGAATCCAAGGCGTCAGAAGAAGCCGCTCGTTTACGAGAGGCAGGACTGTGTGACGTTTCCCAGATTTTCGGGGCTACGGGTTGGCGCAAGCGCTTTCGGCTAGAAATCGAAGATTATACTAAGCCCGACAGTGCTGTCCAACCACAAATTCGAGCGCAACGCCCGTACAATAAAAATGGACGCAATCAGAATCCGACCTGGTACTTCCCTCAAAATGCAAATGAGAAACCACGTTCAGGCACCCTTACGCTTCGAATACAGAGCTTGCACCCTGATTTCAAGCCTGAGATTATCGGAGGCCTGATCCAATTTCTTGCCGACTGGGCCGCCATCGGCGCTCGACCACAGATGGGCTTCGGGGTGATCGAACTGACGAATGGCCGGTTCGACACCCGACCGTTGTATGACTGGCTGCTTGCCACTGCCGACAGTAAAAGCTACCCTCAACTTCCGTCTCTGCACAACATCTTTCTGGCGCGTATTCACCTGCCGGGTGCGCAGGAACAGGCTACGTTCAACCTGAAGTATGACCTGCGCCGTTTGTTTGCGGCAAACCAGCAGTTACGCCATTTCATTATGGGTACGGTGCAGGGCAATCGTATGGCGTCCAAGATCAAAGTATCGCGGCCTTACGCTGATGGCCTGCTGCGTGTGTGGGGCTGGATCCCTGAACAAGCAACACAGTATCAAAATGGCTGGAGCCGAGACACGACTGTGCAGGCCATTCACGATCATCTGCGAACGAACTACACGCTTGAGAACTGGCGTGAGTTCAACTCGCCACATGACTCAGTGGCGCCGAATAGCGGCGATGCAGCGGCGTTTCTGCGTGGTCTGTTAGGTTTAGAGGGGGCGGGTGATGCAGCGTGATTATTATGCTTTCCGGCAGATAGCGTTGAGTGATAGTCTAGGCGAACTTGCGCAGGCTGCACAAAGGTTGGATCAGGCAAAACAAATCAGAGACTCAGACGAAAGAAGAAGAGCACGCCAAGATGCCGAGAATGATTTAAGTCGGGCTGCAAATCAGGCAGTGCAGATTGAACCTCACCTGGCCTACCTCTGGTTCGAGGCCAAGGGCTCTGACCTTGATAATGCCATTCGGGATGCCTGGCAGAAAAAGCTTGCTTCAAGCGCAATCCCGCAGACTTTTGACTTCCTGCCAGACGATAACGCTATCTACCAGATGCCGGCATTCAGCTTTCTGCTGCGCGTGCCATTTCGCCTGCGCAAGCCCTATCTGAGCAAAGATGACACCACGTTCCATCTGCTCGATAACCCGGTGCGCAAGGAGAAGATCTTTCAGGTGCCAATGGTTGCGGCAACGGGTTGGAAAGGCTCACTGCGCGCTGCAATGCTTTATCAGTTGGTTGAATGGTGGAGTAGCCTCAGCAGTGATAAGCAGCAACAGCACATCTATCGCAAACTATTCGTGAAACGGCGCATTCAGCTTGCGCGGCTTTTCGGGAACGAAAAGGGTGTGCAGACAGATGACACGAGCTTTGAAGAATTCCTGGATACATTTGGTGGAAAGCGGCAGGCACAATACTACCGCCGGGTTGTACGACGCTACTTCTCGTCGAGCGGGTTCTTCGCTGGGCGTCTACATTTCTTCGCGACATTCTTTGACCAGATCGGACTGGAAGTGATCAATCCTCACAGCCGGCAGAGCGGTGTTGGCGAGCGTGGGCCGATTCTCATGGAATGTGTGCCTCAAGGCACTACAGGCACACTCCTGCTGCTGTACGTACCCTTTGGTTCGCCGGATAGGTGCGATCGCGCACAGGATCTCGCAATGGAGGTCGCCCAGGATCTCGAGGTAACGGTTCAGGGTCTTCAAGCGATGCTAACCACCTACGGCTTCGGAGCCAAAACCAGCAGTGGCTTTGGCGTTGTAGAAGAGCAACTCGCTGGACAGGGCAAGTTGCTGATACGTGCTGCGCTCTCCGCTCCAGATGCGCCAGTCAGTACCCAGACTGCTCCATCCGCGCCGACCCTGGCCCGCTACCTGGAAACCCCTACCCGTCTGCATGCCGACTTCCGTCGCTCGGATGGAAGCTTAAAATCAGCAGCGGAGTATGAGGCATTGATCAAGAGCCAGGGACGACAGTACAGCAAACAAGAGCGGCAACTCTACGAGAAGGCGCAGAAGTGGTGGGATCGCGAAGGGCGGCAATTGGCGGAGGCCGCCGCGAAGGAGCCAGTAGAGCAACCTGCACCGGTGACACCTTCCGAACCACCCGTTACCGAACGAAGGTTTACGACCCTGAGCGGCTTGCAGGAACAAACACAGCAGGTGGCCGAGCAGTTGCGGAATGGAGGTGAGGGATGAGCCAGTTGGAGATCCTTGCCCAAAATCGTGATGCCCTCTTGCTGGCGGAAGCGATCGGCTGGCTGCATGACTATCGCAAGTGTTCAGATGAGCACCTGAAAGTGCAAGCTGCGAATCCTCAAGGTTCGGCCCTACCCCGTAGTGAAGCATGTACCAGTGGTGGAGCAATTGATCCTAACAGCCTCGCTGGCCGTTACAATGCATTGATCAGTGTAAACCTACAACTGCCCGTTCAATCAAACGCTCGTACTGTAACTAACCTGCTCGATGACAGAACCTGGAATACCGACCTCTTAGGCCAGTATCTTTCCCGCTGCCATAACACTGCTCACTTTGACAAACAAGACCCGGCTGGCGGAAAGCAGAACTGTCCCGGTATTCAGATCAGTTCTCCGTTTGGGTTTGAACGCGCTGTTCCACCGGGGCTGACAAGCCAGATGTGGGCATTGCCCTGGGCTTCGCTCGCAGCGTATTCCAAAACTAGACGACATAGTCTTTTGAGTTCCTTACACGGTTTATTTTCTCAGGTTGGCGCAGATACACGGCGACCAACCAATGAGGTTGATCTATGGAGTTGGGGACTGCTGGTTGGTGCGCTGTACAAAACATCCCTGGCAAGTATTCTCTTATCGGGTAGTGCCCCGCCTGCCGCGCAAGATTTGCGCTGGCGATTGCTCAGTGTTCGGGTTGATGGACTGGGCTACTTGCTTAACGTAGTGCGCCTTCCCGATTTGCTCAGTAGACAACAGTTGCTGCAAACCGCTTTGGACCAGGTTCGTTCGTTGCTCGAAGAAGATTACCCCCTGGCGAGTGAGGTGTATCGGGATGAGAATGGCAGCCTCTATGTTGTCGCCGATCTCCCTGCCCTGCTCAGCTTAACGAACAGCAAGGGGGATCCACTGTCTCAGTTGATGCTCCAGGAATTTGCCAAAGCAACGCTGAAGGGTCGTCAAGCATTGCAGTTGGGGGGTGAGATAGTACCGGTTTTGGCACTCGAACCGATAAGCTGGTGGGGGCAAGATCCGAATCGTGGTGAAAACGACAAGCTACCAAAAATCAATGTGATGCTATCGCCAGACGTTCGCTCTCAAGCGGATGTAGAAGCTATCAAGGCTTTCTGGAACAGCCGAGTCGATGTCATTTGTACGGTATGTGGGTTGCGACCACAAGGGCCAGATAGGAAAGCCATCGAGCGCAATGTGTGTGATATCTGTGAACAGCGACGACTGGATCGTTCGCAAGCCTGGGCAAGCGATCAATCGTACGAAACGATCTGGATTGACGAGATCGCTGACACGAATGGGCGGCTGGCGCTGATCGTCGGGCAATTCGATCTTAAGGGATGGCTGGAGGGAAGCCTGCTCGACTCGCTTCTAGTGATTGCCCCCCACGAAGGAACGATAACTACAAAGACAGCTTCTTTTAGCCGCGTACAGCGCATCTGGCAGACTACGAGGCAATTCTGGCAAGACATTCGTGCTGAACTGGCTCAATTATTATTAGATGACCGTCGCCGTGTGCTGCTCTATTTTGATCAAGCGCCAAATCTTGGCCGTTTCCATGTCTATGAATTGGATCTCGGTGCTGTTACCTTAAGCGTGGTTTGGTATCCACAGCAAGCGGATGGAGAAGGCGGTTATCTCATATCAGCCGACAATCTCAACGTCGTTGCGCATCGTCTCGGTGCAGAACGACATACCTATAAAGATGCAGCAAGCGCTGCGATCTGGATCGAAGATTATCTCCAACAAGAGTTTATGCAGGGTAACCGCACACTTATCCTGCGTAATCCTGAAGCGACGCCCGGTAAACGTCAGCAAAATCTTCTGACTGGTCAGCGACTGATCAGAACTGAGCATCAGGATACCGCATATTCGACAGCTATTCCCATTCTGGCCGAGCCGCGTAGCTTTATGGCGCTGGTGCCCGCTGATCATTCCCTCGACATCTTACAGCAGATTAAACTCAAATACGAACGCGAGATGGGAAAGGTACGCAATCGCCTGCCGCTGCATCTTGGCGCGGTCTATTTCTCGCGCCGAACGCCACTACGTGCCGCGCTGGATACCGGGCAGTCGATGCTCAAACGGACATCGTCACTCCAGTCTTGGCGGGTCACAGCGACTCCGCAGGGCGCGTTGCCTTCAAGCAAAAGTGCGCTGGCTGATGGAACAAGCCAGTTTCAACACACCATCACGCTCACGCTTCAACAGGGCAGTAATACGATTGATTGGCATGTACCCGCCGTGATGGGCGATGGCACCACACCCGACAACTGGTATCCATATGTGTTTTTTCAGCACGATCAAGCCGGCAATACGCAGCCGGATGGTCGCCAGCGGGTCTTCAAGGACACACACGGCAACTGGCTCATTCACGCTGGTGATCTGCAGGTGGGCGATCAGATTCTTTTCACGCCTTCGACCTTCGATTTCGAATTCCTCGATACCACCTCACGCCGCTTCGACATCCACTATGACGCTGACGGTCGCCGGGCCAGTCGTCGCACGCGACCGTTCTACCTCGAAGACCTTGATCGTCTGGAGGTGTTGTGGAGCTATTTGCAGCAACTCAAGACAGCTCAGCGTTACCAGATTGTCTCGACGATCGAAGCAACCCGCGAGACATGGTTTGGCACGGATAGTAATGGACAATCACTTACCGATCCAGTCTTTCGGCAATTCGTGGCCGATACCCTGGCTGGGGCAGAATGGCATGGCGATGCCTGGAAGAACCAGGACACACGTGACAGCCTGACACAGGCCGGTGTCCGGGGTGAACTGACCGATGTGCTCGAATTGCGCATGGAGATAATGAAGGAGCGCTAATAATGGCTATCTACGAGCGACAGCGGTTTCTCTTTATAACGACCGACCCCGTGCATATCGGCACTGGCGGCTACCGGCTCGGCCGCGTCGATAATAGTATTGTGCGCGAGCCGGGAACACGTATTCCAAAGATTCCAGGTACGAGCCTGCATGGAGCTGCGCGATCCTATGCGGCTCAGTTGTATGGTACGCCTGAAGCCGCTGGGCAAAGTCAAGATAAAGTGAATGAGCCTGATAAGAATCCAGTTTGCTACACGTTTGGCTATCTCAAAAAGACGAAGCGTAACGGCGGGGAAGAAGATACCGTCGGCTATTCCGGTGTGGTGAACGTCTTTGATGCTCAGGTGCTCCTGTTTCCGGTGCATTCGATGGCGGGGCCGGTCTGGGTGAGTACGTTCTCGCGCCTGCACGATGCGGGCTTTACGGTGGGTGAGCCACCGGCAGACTGGGCGACCGATAGTGCGCTGCTGACCTGGACACGCGAGGATCCGCTGAACCTTGGCTGGCTCATGGTCGGTGTTGGCGGCAAGGTGAGCATCGGCGCGCCGGATGCATGGAAGGATACAGCGCGTTGGAAGGCTGTGTGCGAAAAGATTGTACTGGTTCACGATGCGCTGTTTAGCCAGATCGTGAATAGCAACCTGGAAGTGCGCACCTCGGTGGCGATTGACCCGGAACGTGGCGCCGCCGAAGATAAGGCACTCTTCACCTATGAGGCACTGCCACGTGCGACGTTTCTGACCGCTGACGTGGCACTGGATGATTATCGCGGTGGCTTTGTCAAGGTTGACCAGACGAAGCAAAACAAACCGTTGCCGGGTGGAGCCTGGACAGGCCCGCTGGACGTGGTCAAAGCCGGGTTGCGCATGATCGAATGGCTGGGCGTTGGCGGTATGGGTACGCGCGGTTTTGGCCGCATGGCCATTGTAGGTGAGCCGATCGTGGATGAGTTTGGTAAGGAGCACACCAATGCATAATCTTGATCGATTGGCCGCCCAACATGCCCAGGCTGTGGTTCAATCAGGTGATCAGCATATCGAAACGACGGTAACAAAGGCCCTGGGTGTCCTCCAGGAGAATGGTGTCTACGCTTGTTTTCTCTATTTGCTGGCGAAAGAGAAGGATAATGGTAAAACTATTGTCGAGAAGATGCTCAAGCTCCTTGATGATCTCGGATTTGGTTGGGGTCAACCAGATAACCAGACACCTGAAACGATCTTGAAGTATATCAGCGACAATGTCACGAGCGATCTCGAACGCCTGTTACTGGCTAAAGAAACGCTGGAACAGATGCTGATCTATGCCCGCTATGGCGCCAAAGCGCGCGGTTGAGGAGTATCCAATGGCCTGGCAGACCTATCAGGTTGTTTTTCGTCTGCGTACTCTCGCCCACATCGGTTGGGGAAAGGTAGGTAATTTGCAACGTACCCGCCCCTATCTGACCGGGCGTGTGTTCTGGGGTGCTCTGACCATGCGCCTGACCCGTGATGCCGCCAGCGATTCCGGGCCATCGCCTGGCCCCCAGGCATATCAGCGTATGGGCGAGGATGTACATCAATCTCTGGCGTACACCTATTTTTACCCGGCCACTGCATCGCATAGCACTTATCACATTGCCTGGCCCTGGAACAACCCATCACATTTTCGCCGCCGCTTTTTGAGCAGTTACAGCAGCACGGCACTTGCTTATCCGCAGCAGTCAGCGGCGACCGGCCTGCTGCATGAGGTGGAGTTTCTTTCTCCGCATACGCTTGATGATGGCAAAGCGGTGTTTCTTGTCGGTTATGTATTTGAGAAGGATAATTGCAGTTTGCAATGGCAAGCCGCCTGTCAGCGGCTGCAAGTGGGTGGCGAACGTAGCTACGGATGGGGTGACTTGCAGTTGATGAGTTGCGAGCGATTCAATGACGAACTTTTTGAAGGTCAGGCACGAATCAACACTCAGGGTGAGCGGCCTGTTATTAGTCTCCAAGCTGCACAAAACCCAGCCTGTTATCTGCTGGCCCACACCACCGCAAAAGATGCAGTTGCCAGTGGAGATATTGAGCCACTGGTGGGGCGTGAGTGGCGGGCCAATAATGACGACAAGAGTAACCCGAAGAATTATATCGGCCAGCACGTGGCGAATTCGGGAGTTTGTTTTGTTCCTGGGAGCACAGTAGAACAAGATGCCAGTTTTGTGATCGGACATTATGGGATCTGGAAGCGATTTGCATAATGAAGATCTCGTCTCAAACGGGGTATGATATGCTGCGTACAGCGAAACAGCAGGGAAATCGACACTGAGTGGAGATGTTATCTAGATCTTAAAAAGTGCTTGAACGTGTGTCATAATGTACTTTGTGAACACGTACACGATACAGCAGTTTGCGGAGCGGGTTGGATTGTCCGTGAAGACCCTTTAGCGGTGGGATAGGGAAGGAAAACTCAAACCCCTCCGTACACCAGGCAATCGACGGCAGTATACTGATGAGCATATCCGGCAAGCCCTGGGGTTGCGGGGTATCCAGACTGCACCCGCTCCACGCAAGACCATGGTGTACTTGCGTGTCTCCAGTCCGGCGCACCGTCCAGACCTGAACAATCAACGCAAAGCCCTTGAGCCGTTTTGTTCGGCACGCGGACTGACCGTGGATGCATGGATCGCCGACATCGGTGGGGGACTGAACTTCAAACGCCCGAAGTTCTTGAAACTGGTGGATGGATTACGGAACTATGGGAAATCATTGAAAGAAGCGCTGGCATCTGATGGAACGCGCACACAAGATACGTCTGAACCCGACTCCTGACCAGGAACGGTATTTTCGGCAGGCCGCGGGCAATGCTCGCTTTGCCTGGAACTGGGCCGTCGCCCGATTGCGGGAAGCCCGGAACGCGGGCGAGAAGCTGCCGCTGGCAGGTGACCTGAAAGCCGAGTTCAACCGCATCAAGCGCGACCAATTCCCCTTTATGCTGGAAACGACCAAGTGTGCGCCAGAGCAGGCATTCGCCGACTTGAAGCACGCGGTAGCACACTATTTCAACGACATGAAGAAGCGCAAGAACGGGAAACGTCGCAAGGACGGGAAGCGCGTGGGCTTCCCGAAGTTCAAGTCCCGCAAGCGAGGCTATGGGTCATTCTACCTGTCCAACGACAAATTCACCGTTGATGGCTCCTGGCTCCGTGTCCCCAAGCTCGGATGGGTCAATATGACCGAGGTGCTGCGCTTCGCGGGCAAGATCATGAGCGCCCGCATCAGTGAACGAGCAGGCTACTGGTTCGTAAGCATCCAGGTGCAACTCCCCGAACCGGAGCAGACGGCACCGGAACGGGTCATCGGGGTAGACCTGGGGGTAAAAGCGCTGGCAGTCGATAGCGACGGTGAGGTGTTTGAGAACCAAAAGCACCTTGCTGCTGCGCAAAAGAAACTGCGTCGCTTGAGTCGATGGCTGGCCCGCAAACAGAAAGGCAGCAACAACTGGCACAAAGCGAAGCGCAAACTGGCACGACTGCACCTGCGGATCGCCAACCTGCGCGCCGATGCCACGCACAAGCTGACCACGCGATTAGCGCAGAAAGCCGGCATCATTGCGCTGGAAACATTGAACGTGGTGGGCATGCTAAAAAACCGGAAACTAGCCCGTGCGATTGCGGATGCCGCGTTCAGCGAGATGGTGCGGCAGCTTGGCTACAAGGCGCAGCAGGTGGTACGGCTAGCCCCGTTCTACCCGTCCAGCAAGACCTGTAACGAGTGCGGGCACCTCAACCCTGACCTGACGCTGGCAGACCGGGTGTGGGTGTGTCCGGCCTGCGGAACGGTGCTTGAGCGGGATGTGAACGCAGCACGGAACATCCGCGACGAAGGACGACGGCTTGTTGGTGCCTGAGAACCAGCCGTCCCCGGTAGTGGCTACGTCGGGACGAAAACACGTCTGTGGACTGCGTGTAAGCCCCGCGCTTGAGCGGGCGGTGCAGGATGAAGCAGGAATTTCAAAGGTGAGCAAGGCGTACTTTCGAGTACGTTTGAACACATAGAAAGTAGCAGAAGTTGGATGACCACACACGAAGAAACGAAACAACAGATCATCACATCGCTTGATGCGCTACCGGAAGCCCAGCTGGTCGAAGTTGCCGACTTTGTTGAGTTTTTGCGCCGCAAATATGCCGCCCAAGCGGCGGCCTATGTTCCGGTCGCCCTGGGCGGCTTGCTGGCCGATACCGCGATTAGCGACGATGATCTGGCGGATGTGCGCCGCGAGATGTGGCGTGCATTCGAGGAGCGCGATCAATGAGTCGCTATGTAAGCGACACCCACGCACTCCACTGGCACATGGTCAGCAATCCGAAGCTGTCGCCGACGGCGCGGCAACTCTTTCACGAGGCTGATGCCGGCATGCATCAGATTGTGGTGCCGGCGATTGTGCTGATCGAATTTGTGTATCTTGAGGAAAAGGGTCGCCTGAACCGGCAACGGGTTGACCAGTTATTTGCACTGCTGAATACGCCCGGTGGAAGTTATGCGATTGCGGCACTCGATATAGTGATTGCCGATGCGCTGCGCCAGGTTCCGCGTGCCCTGGTGCCGGAGATGCCGGATCGCCTGATTACGGCGACGGCACTTCACTTCCAACTCCCACTCATCACGCGAGATGACGCCATTCAACGCGCCGGGCTGGTTTCGACGATCTGGTAGAGAGAAACGCCAATGCCCACCCGTAAACTCATTGAAGTTGCCCTGCCGCTCGATGCCATCAACAAGGCCTCGGCGCGCGAGAAGTCGATCCGCCACGGCCACCCGAGCACGCTACATCTCTGGTGGGCGCGCCGCCCGCTGGCCGCCTGCCGCGCGGTGCTCTTTGCCTCGCTGGTGGACGACCCGGAGCAAGAGGGGGTGCCGGAGGCGCTGCTGGCTGAGATCGACAGGTTGCCGGTTCCCGCCGGCAAGCGCCTGGAATGGGATAGCTTGCCGATTGGTGAGCAGCGGCGTTACAAGCTCTTCGGCTTCATTGAGCAACTGGTGACCTGGGAGAACAGCAACAATGAGCAGGTGATTGGCACCGCCCGCACGCTGATTCGCGCCGCCACCAACGACAACCCGCCGCCGGTCTATGACCCCTTTGCCGGCGGTGGTTCGATCCCGCTGGAGGCTCAGCGACTGGGCCTGGAAGCCCATGCCTCCGACCTGAACCCGGTGGCAGTGCTGATCAACAAGGCGCTGATTGAGATTCCACCGAAATTTGCCAATATGCCGCCGGTCAATCCGGAGGATCGCAACCGTATTGGCGCCGAGTGGAAAGGTGCCGCCGGCCTGGCCGCCGATGTGCGCTACTACGGCAAATGGATGCGCGACGAGGCCGAAAAGCGAATTGGTCATCTCTATCCCAAAGTGCAACTGCCGAAGGAATACGGCGGCGGCGAGGCAACCGTGATCGCCTGGCTCTGGGCGCGGACGGTGAAATGCCCGAACCCGGCGTGTGGGGCGCAAATGCCACTCGCGCGTAGTTTTGCACTAAGTACGAAGAATGGTAGAGAGGTCTGGGTCGAGCCGGTGGTAGATGCCGGGAGCGCGGGCGGCTCGACCGCAAGCGGTCGAGCCGCCCGCGCTCCCGAGGTGCGGTTTACTGTGCGTTATGGTGAGGGAAATATGCCCGAGGGCACTGTCAATCGCCGGGGAGCACGCTGCGTTTGCTGCGATATGCCTGTTTTGTTCGAACATGTTCGTTCTGAAGGGCAGGCTAGGCGCTTGGGTACACAGATGATGGCCATTGTCGCGGAAGGCAAAAAGGGTCGTGTCTTCTTGCCATCTGATAACGAGCATGAATGCATAGCTGCAAATGCCCAACCCGACTGGATGCCAGATTCTGATTTGCCTGCACAGGCACTCGGCTTTCGTGTTCAGAACTATGGGATTACCCGCCATAGCGATCTCTTTACGCCTCGCCAACTCGTTGCCCTTACTACCTTTAGTGATTTGATCAATGAAGTACACGAGCAAGTGCTTCGCGATGCCGAAAACGTGAGCGTTTCATATGCATCTGGGATGCAAGATGCATACGTCTTCGATGCGTATGCTGATGCTATAGCGACGTATCTCGGTCTTTCGATTAGCAAGGCGGCCGATCTTGCTTCAACCCAATGCCATTGGCAGCCAAATCCACAGCACCTGAAAATAGCTCCGACTTTTGCCCGACATGCGCTTTCCATGAATTGGGATTTTGCTGAAGGAAATCCATTTAGCGATTCTTCCGGAAATTTCTGGCGGCAGGTTGAGTTGATTGAGAAAGTAATCGCTGAAATTATTTCAAATGATCAGGGAAACATAACACAGCAAGATGCGGCTGCTTTCGAAACTCATGCTTCGATACAGACTGTGGTATCGACTGATCCACCCTATTACGACAATGTTCCATACGCTGATTTAAGCGACTTCTTCTACATCTGGCTGCGCCGCTCACTCCAGACCCTTTATCCTGAGTTATTTGGAACATTACTTGTTCCCAAAGTACAGGAGTTAGTCGCTGAACCGTTTCGCCATGGTGGTCGTGAAGCCGCTCAGACTTTCTTTGAGACAGGTTTGCATAAAGTTTTTGACCGAATCCTTATTGCTCATCACCCGGCATATCCGCTAACCATCTATTACGCCTTCAAGCAAAGCGAAAGCGACCCCACCGGGTGCTGGTGTCCCGCCCAACGGCGGGCAGGACGCCAGCACTCCCGGTACTGCTTCAACCGGGTGGGAGACGATGCTGGAAGGTCTTATCCGAGCAGGTTTCTCTGTAGAAGGAACCTGGCCTATACGAACAGAAAGACCGGGGCGTTTACGTGAGACCGGCAGCAACGCCCTCGCCTCCTCCATCGTCCTCGTCTGCCGGCCACGCCCGGCGGATGCTCGTGCGGCGACCCGGCGCGAGTTCCTCAATGCGCTCAAGGCTGAGCTACCCGAGGCGCTGCGTCGCCTGCAGCAGGGCAATATTGCGCCGGTGGATCTGGCCCAGGCCGCGATTGGTCCCGGCATGGCCGTCTTCTCGCGCTACAGCAAGGTCGTCGAGTCGGACGGCTCGCCGATGCGGGTGCGTACCGCGCTGCAAATCATCAATCAGGAACTCGACACGGTGCTGGCCGAGCAGGAGGGCGAATTCGACGCCGAGACGCGCTGGGCGATTGCCTGGTTCGACCAGTACGGCATCAATGAAGGTCCCTACGGCGTGGCCGAAACCCTCTCCAAAGCCAAAAACACCTCGGTCGCCGGCATGGTCGACTCCGGCATCGTCATCGCTCGCGGCGGCAAGGTGCGCCTGCTCAAGCGCGAGGAACTGCTGGAGGACTGGGATCCGGCCCGCGACCGGCGCATCACCGTGTGGGAGGTCAGCCAGTACCTGGTGCATGCGCTGGACAAGCGCGGTGAGAGCGGCGCCGCTGCGCTGCTGGCCCAGGTCGGCGGTGCCGGCGAGGTGGCGCGCGACCTGGCCTATCGGCTCTACACCACCTGCGAGCGCAAAGGCTGGGCACAGGAAGCCCTGGCCTACAACAGCCTGGTCGTTGCCTGGCCGGAGATCACCCGACAGGCAGCGGATGTGCGACGCGGGACGCCGAACCAGCAAGGGCTTGACATGTAGCTGGGGAGACAGCAATGATTCGGAAACTTCGGGCGCAACAATTCAAATCCTGGCGAGATACCGGTGCGATGCGTTTTGCGCCGATTACCGGCCTCTTCGGCACGAATAGCTCTGGCAAGACGGCGATCCTGCAACTGCTGCTCATGCTCAAACAGACGGTCGAGTCGACTGATCGCCAGCGTGTGCTCAACACTGGTGATGATCGCACCTATGTTGATCTTGGCACCTTCTACGATATCGTGCATGCCCATACCGTGCCCGGCCATATCGATATCGCTATCGAGTGGAACCTGCCTGAACCACTCCGCGTGATTGATCCAGATGCGCCGAGACGGCGCGTCCTGTTTGCCATTCCCGCGCTAGAATTTGCCACACGAATCACCGGTACAAACCAATCGATCAGTGTTGATCGTTTTCGCTATGCTTTTCAGACCGGGAGTGCCGATGCGTTGCGCAGCTACACATTCGGTATGGACCAACGTTTGTCTGTCAATGGTCAGGGGCGTCCTGAATATGATCTGCGTGCAGAGGGCTACGATCTAAAACGGAGTCGTGGCCGGCCAGCGGCGTTGCCGCCCCCGGTGAAATGTTACGGCTTTCCCGACCAGGTCAATGCTTATTACCAGAATGCCGGTTTTCTCGCCGACCTGGTGCTGGCATTTGAAGAACTCTTCAATGGGATGTTCTATCTTGGCCCACTCCGGGAGTACCCGCAGCGTGACTATGTCTGGGGTGGCGAACGGCCACAGGATGTTGGTCGCCGTGGTGAACTGGCCGTCTCGGCAATGCTGGCCTCACGCGAACAACCCAGCATCAAAATCGGCGAGGGCCGCCGGCCAACCAAAACCGTCGAAGCACGGGTAGCCATGTGGCTGCGCAAACTCGGGCTTATCCACGACTTCTCGCTTCGTGCGATTGCCGAAAACCGCAAATCGTACGAAGTACGGGTCAAACGAGCCCAACGCAGCTCTGAGGTGCTGATCACCGACGTTGGTTTCGGTGTCTCGCAGATCTTGCCCGTCCTGGTGCTTTGTTACTATGCACCGGAAGGCTCGACAATCATTCTGGAACAACCTGAAATTCATCTGCATCCGCGTATCCAGGCCGGCCTGGCGGATGTATTTATCGATGCTGTGAATAGCCGTAACATCCAGATTATTGTAGAGAGCCATAGCGAACACCTGTTACGACGACTGCAACGGCATATTGCGGAAGAAGCACTTTCGAGGGATCAGGCTGCACTGTATTTCTGCAACACAAACAACCAGGGCGTGTCGCAACTCCAGGAGTTAGAACTGGATCCTTACGGCAACATCACCAACTGGCCCAAAGACTTCTTCGGGGATGAAATGGGCGACCTGCTGGCCATGACAGAGGCAGCGATTGAGCGCCAGCAACGGGAGAGCAATCCATGAGCCATGCGATCATCGATACCAATGTTGCCAAAGTGGCCAATGGAAGATCCGAATCACCCCACGCCTCGCTCGCCTGCGTCAAGGCCTGTCAGCGGCTGCTCGCAACCTTCGCGGCTGATCAGCAGGTACTCGTCATCGACAATGGACGACTGATACTCCGCGAATATATGCAGAATCTGCGTTCGGCGGGTCAGCCTGGTGCTGGTGATGCCTTTCTCAAATGGGTGCTGACCAACCAGGCCAATCCTCAGCGATGTGTGCAGGTGGCCATCACCGTGGCAGCTGACGCCCAATCAGCATACGATTTTGCCGAATTTCCCGATGATCCGGCACTGGAGCGCTTTGACCGCTCCGATCGCACGTTTGTGGCGGTTGCTCGTACACATCCTGAACATCCGCCCATTCATAATGCCGTCGATACAGATTGGCATGATCATCAGCAAGCGCTCGCCGCACATGGGGTCGTTGTGATCGCCGTCTGCCCGGATGATCTTGCAGCACTGGTGGCAGCACGCCCACGATAAGGAGCAAGCCATGGCACTCTCAAATCGCGACCGCGTCGGCAAAGGGCTGGAAAGCCTGCAACAGGGTTTGCGGCCCTATGTCGAGCGCGAACTTGCCGCCATTCACGGCAAATACTGGGTCACTCCGGTCACCGAGCACTGGCGCAATGAGCTGAAATGGGATGGCGATGAGCCGCGCCTCGATGCCTCGCCGTTGCTGCGCATGCTCTGGGAACAGTGGAACAGTGTCTTTGGCCGCACCCTGGGCCACGCCGAGCGCTCGCTGGTCAGCGAGCTGCGCGACACCCGTCACAAATGGGCGCACCAGGAGGCCTTCTCCACCGATGACACCTATCGCGCCCTCGATAGCATCCACCGCCTGTTGAGCGCCATCTCCGCACCCGAAGCCGCCAGTGTCGAACGCCAGAAGCAAGAAGTTCTGCGCATTCGCTTCGAGGAGCAGGCCCGCCGCGAGACGCGCAAGGTCGCTACCGCGCCGCTGGTCGGTGAGCCGGCCGGTGGTCTGCGCCCCTGGCGCGAGATTATCACGCCGCATCCCGATGTGGCCTCCGGGCGCTACCAGCAGGCCGAGTTCGCCGCCGACCTGGCCCAGGTTGCGCGCGGCGAGGGCGCCGACGAGTACCGCGATCCGCGCAGCTTCTTCCAGCGCACCTTCGTCACCGAGGGGCTGCGCCTGCTGCTGGTCGGTGCGCTGCGCCGGCTGAGCAACACCGGCGGCGATCCGGTCGTCGAGTTGCAAACCAATTTCGGGGGCGGCAAGACCCACTCGATGCTGGCGCTTTACCATATGTGCGCGGGATCGTCGCCGGCCGATCTGCCGGGCATCGAGCCGGTCCTGGCCGCCGCCGAGGTGTCAACGCTGCCGAATGTGCGACGCGCCGTGCTGGTTGGTACGGCTATTTCACCGGCCCGTGTGCATCGCAAGGACGACGGCACCGAGGTGCATACCCTCTGGGGCGAACTGGCCTACCAGTTGCTCGGCGCGCAGGGCTATGGCTTTGTGGCCGAAGCCGACCGCGCCGGCGTCAGCCCCGGTTCGGATGGGCTGCGCGCACTGTTCCAGGCAGCCGGCCCCTGTCTCATCCTGATCGATGAGTGGGTGGCCTATGTGCGCCAGCTCTATACCCGCAGTGATCTGCCGGCGGGCTCCTTCGACGCCAACCTGACCTTTGCCCAGGCATTGACCGAGGCGGCTCGCGCGGTGCCGCAGGTGCTGGTGGTCGCGTCGCTGCCCGCCTCCGACATCGAGATCGGCGGCGAGGCCGGGCGCGAGGCGCTGACCCGGCTGAAAAACACTTTTGGCCGGCTCGAATCGGCCTGGCGCCCGGCCAGCGCCGAAGAAGGCTTTGAGATCGTTCGCCGGCGGCTGTTCCAGCCCATCACCGAGCCGGATCACTTCCCGCAGCGCGACGCCGTTGTGCGGGCCTTCTGCACCCTCTATCGCTCTCAGACCGCCGAGTTTCCGGCGCACAGCCGCGACGCCGACTACGAACGGCGCATGCAGGCGGCCTACCCCATCCACCCCGAGCTGTTCGACCGGCTCTACAACGACTGGAGCACATTGGAGAAATTTCAGCGCACCCGCGGCGTACTGCGCCTGATGGCGGCGGTCATCCATGCGCTCTGGCAGCGCGACGACCGCTCACTGCTGATCTTGCCGGCCGGTGTGCCGGTCGATGAGCCCACCGTGCAGTATGAACTGACCCGCTACATGGAAGACCCCTGGGTGCCGGTGATCGAAAAAGACATCGACGGGCCGAACTCGCTGCCCTTGCGATTGGACAAAGACAATCCCAACCTGGGGCGCTACTCGGCGACCCGCCGGGTTGCCCGCACGCTCTATCTCGGCTCGGCGCCGACCTTCCGCATGACCAACAAGGGCATTGAGGATCGCCAGATCAAACTCGGCTGCGTCCAGCCGGGCGAAAGCGTGGCCATCTTCGGCGATGCCTTGCGCCGGCTGGCCGACCAGGCCACCTACCTGTACCAGAATGCCCAGCGCTACTGGTACGGCACCCAGCCCAGCGTCAACCGGCTGGCCCAGGATCGCGCCGCCCGCCTGCGCACGGAAGATGTTCACGACGAACTGCTGCGGCGGCTGCGTCAGGCCGCCCGCCAGCGCGGCGACTTCGCTGCCGTCCACGCGGCACCGGCCGGCGGCAGCGACATCCCCGACGAGCGCGAGACCCGGCTGGTGCTGCTTGGCCCGGCGTATCCGCACAGCAGCAAAGCCAGCGCCAGCGCCGCCCGCCAGCAGGCCGAAGCGCTGCTGGACTCGCGCGGATCGAGCCCGCGCACCTACCGCAACACCCTGGTGTTCCTGGCGCCCGATGCCACCCGGCTCAAAGAACTCGACCAGGCCACCCGCGAATACCTGGCCTGGCAATCCATCGAAGACGAGCGCGACACGCTGGGGCTGGACTCCTTCCAGGCCAACCAGGCCAGAACCCGGCGCGAACAGTTCCACGACACCGTCGAGCAGCGCATTCCAGAGACCTACACCTGGCTGCTGGTTCCCGAGCAACCCGATCCACAGGGCTTGCCGGACTGGACCGAAATCCGGCTGCAGAGCCAGGGGCCATCCGCCGAGGCACTGGCACTACGTGCGGCGAAAAAACTGCGCAACGAAGAGTTGCTGGTCATCCAGATGGCCGGCACCCGGCTGCGCATGGAACTCGACCGCATCCCCCTCTGGCGCGGCGACCATGTCCATGTGAAACAACTCGCCGACGACTTCGCCCGCTACGTCTATCTGCCGCGGCTGCGCGACAGCGAGGTGCTGCGCGCCGCTATCGAACACGGCGTGGCCCAGCTCACCTGGGAAGACGAAACCTTCGCCTATGCCGATGGCTGGGATAGCCAGCGCAGCAGTTACCGGGGCCTGCAAGCCGGCCAGCGCATCAGCGTCAGTCTGGACAGCGACAGCGTGCTGGTGCAACCGGCAGCGGGGCGGCGCCACCTCGACGCCATCCAGCCGGCGCCGGTCACCGGCAATCCCGGGCCGCAACCGCCCGTTGTCGACCGGCCCGGCCCCGGACAGCCGTCCGGCATTGCGGATCCACGCCCGCTTGAACCAGTGAACCAGCCACCCCGCCGCTTCTACGGCAGCGCGACCGTCAGCGACCCGAACCGGCTGGCGAGCCGCTCCAAAGAAATCGCCGACGCCATCGTGCAGCACCTGACCAGCCTGGTCGGCGCGGACGTACGGATCACCATCGAAATCAGCGCCAGCATCCCCGATGGCGCGCCCGAACACGTCGTCCGCACCGTCACCGAAAACAGCCGCACCCTGAAATTCGACCAGGCCGGGTTCGAGGTGGAGTGAGGAGTATGCCACCTTATGAAAGCAGGATTTTTGCGGAATTTCAGACAAAAGTAGTGGACTGTATCAAACAGTTGATCGGCTGAGACAGGGCAATATTGAATGCAACCGAGTAATGGGATTTCTTCAGGGTCGCAGCCGTCATCTACCGGCAATCAAACCCAATGCTGAGCATGGAGTTGTTCCCATGCCCGTGTGATATGATCGCTACGGAAGGTACGCTTGCGCTCATTCCAGGCATGAACACGCTCAACCGCACATTGGGCACTGGTGCGGGCAGCCTCGTCTTCCTGGGCAACCCAATGCACCGACGAAAGTAACTCAAGGCCGTAGGGCGTTTCATAGCCTGCGATCAGGGTACTGACCCGGTGCATATGTTCCTGCAGAGCTGGCTGTTGGTCAATCACCGTATGAGCTTCGTCGAGGGCTTCGGGCAGCAAGCGAATGGAACTCTCGCGACTGCGGTCACCATAGCCCCGGATAAAGTGGCCTTCAATGCGTTGCAGCACATGATGCAGTGTTTCGGCATATGGGCCATAGCGATGTCTGGTGAACTCCAGGTTCAGCGGCTCGCCGGCCGCTTGCAGGAAGTAGACCAGCTTCTGGATCTCCAGCATCGTTACCCGGTAGCCCGGCAGCGCATAGTGCTCGATCAATCCTACGACCGCAGCACGGCTGGGTGTCATTGATGGGCGCGTTGTCGCGATGTGCATTGCTTCCGCTGCGGGTGCGCCATCGGGTTCGTAGAGCAATACCCGCACATCCGGCAACTCCGCAAAGGCTGCCTCAATTCGTGGCCGCACATCGTCCCAGCTCAGCCCGCCATTGCCGCAGCCAAGCGGCGGCAACGCAATCGACGTGATGCCATATTCCCGAACGGCATTGATCAGCGCGGGCAACCCGGCCTCAATGTCTTCTATGGTCGCCTTGCCGCGCCAGTGGCGCTTGGTCGGGAAATTGATGATATAGCGCGGATTCGCCAGCCGCCGGGTCGGTACCACCAGCATGTGACCAGGCTGCACCTCGCCCCGTTGACAGGCAGTACGATATGCCTGGAAATTCGCCGGGTACGCTTGCTTGAACTGCAGCGCAATCCCCTTGCCCATGACGCCAACCGTGTTGACGGTATTCACCAGGGCTTCCACATCAGCTTCGAGCAAGTTGCCACTCGTCGGCACAATCATGCAGCGCCTCCCATCAATAGTACCAACCGGGTTGCACGGTAACCGCAGGTTGGTGCGCCGCCCCTTCCAGCATCGACCGCACGCGATCAGCGACTCGCTGATTGATGACGCCAATTTCGGTAATCAGCGTCCAGGCACAAAATCGGTGAATCAGAAACTCGGCCTGTCGCCGCCGCTTCCGATCTCCATCTTCATCCGTATCGTACCAGTATGTCTCGCTCATGATAGCCCAATCTATCGCGGAAAGAAAGCGCAAGTCAGTAAAAAACTCGGTGAATGCAATCTCGGCGTGGCCTTCGGTGAACGCCCACACACAGCCGGACGTCGCGACTGTTTCTACATCGGCAACCAGGTGAAGGACACCGGTTTGCCCGCCGTCGTAACCGGCAACCTGACCGCGGTGAATCGCATAGAGCATAGGTGAGCGCGGAGCGAAGTAAAACGGTACATAGTCGGCGAGCGTTCCGCCGGCAGCGCATGGCACATCGCGCTGTTTGCGGCGTTCCTTGATATGCTGGTGCGCAATCCCAAGTGGGTCGAGACTCTGCGCCACCAGCTGCGCATCACACCACAAACCGCCAGCCTTGATAATTGACGCCAGGTTGCGCCCATGGGTGATGTGATACATCGGGGTCATTATGGTACCGTTAGTGATCTGGCCTGTACGACGGTAATTCGACAGTTTTGCGATGCCAGCAGTATAGCATAGGGTCTGCACAAAATGACTGCCTGTGCGCAGGCCGACGATACGCAGATCATCCGGCGCACCACCAGACTCGCTCCGCATTTGTCGGGCAGCTGGCTCGTGCTATACTGACGATACGAACAGCCAGGGAACACCGGAGGTGATGTCTTATGAGCCAGACCATTACCGTACAACTCTCAGATGAACTCTACGCGGCCGTGCAGCGGGCCGCGCAGATCAAC
>DAOTUJ010000078.1:0-113313 GCA_034437175.1 Chloroflexaceae bacterium
CCCGCTCCTGCCAGGCAAGTGCGCCATGGGAACCCGGTTTCGCGAACGCAACTCACCGCGCTGGCCTGAGCGGGAGCGGGGCCGGGGGTGAGGGCCGGCCGGCAGAGTAAAAAACGCTATAGTTGAAAGGCGTCGGTATGTCCGGTGCCGTCAATTGCGCACGAGCGGCAACCAGACGGTATGGTTCATTTCTGCCGGTTGGTTTGTGGCGGTTTCTTCATTCCAATCAGGATTGAGCACCACTTCGCTGTTCAGGCTGCCGACGGATTGCAGGTCGGCTTGCAGCCAGGGCATATCGCTGCCTGCCCACAGCAGGGAACCGGCATGGGAACGTCGCCCACCGGCCCAGGTCTCGGCATTGCCGGCGTGGGAGCGCCGCCCGCTGCTCCAGAGCCATTCGCTGCCGGCATGCGAGCGCCGCCCACCCTGCCAGACTTCGATGGCATCACCGGTGTCGGTGGCAATCAAACGGAATTCGCCGCTGGTTTCATCCCAGATGGTGTACCCCCAGTAGTGCTCGCTGTTGTTCGGCTCCAGGTCGAGTGCGATGTCCATCCCCACATTTGCGGCATCCAGCGTACCGTTGGTGATTGCGCGCCGAGCGTCGATCAGGCCGGCGCCCTGTTCCCAGACGGTATACAGCGGTTCGCCGGCGAGGTCATCAAAGGCTGGGCGAGTGGTGGAAAGCAAGCGATACTTGACCTGGTCGGGGCTGAGGTTGGGATTGGGCTGGAGCATCAGCGCAACTACGCCACTGACCTGGGCGGCGGCCATAGATGTGCCGCTCAGTTTGTAATAGGCATTATGGTCGCCAAAACTGCCGACTGCGAAGTCGACCGATTTGTTGGAAACGATGCCTGCGCTGCCGATTTTGCCGGCCAGGTAGCTGTCGCTGGGCATGGCGGCGATCGTGCCGGTAGCCGGCACCAGCAGATCGGGCTTCACAAAGGCCGATTCGGTCGGCCCACGCCCGGAATAGTCGGCCAGTTCGTCGCGGCCGCTATCGGTGTAGCGCCCGCTGGTCAGCGCGCCGACGGTGATTACGTAGGGCACATTGCCGGGTGCGGTAATGGTGCCGGCATCGGGGCCATCGTTGCCGGCGACGGTCACGACGACAATGCCGGCCTGCCAGGCGCGCATCACGGCCTGGTTGAGCGGATCCTGCCAGTAAAAGCCGGTGACCGGCGCGTACAGCGAAAGGTTCAGCACACGGATGGCATATTCGTCTTTATGATCGACGATCCAGTCGATGGCGGCAATGACGTTGGCATAGCTGCCGGAGCCGTCGGCGTTCAATGCGCGGGCGACGAGCAAGTTGGCGTCCGGGGCCACGCCGACCGGCGTGTCATTCATCCAGGGGTGCAACTGATCTTCGCGATTATCGGCGATGGTGGCGGCGATATGGGTGCCGTGGCCATTGCCGTCAATGCTGTTGGTTGGGCTGGTGGGGTCGACAAAGTCGCGATAAATGATGCAGCGACCACTGTTTTCCGCATACAGCGTGCCATCACCTGTTGTTGTCCAATCGCTATTGCTGGCCATCGGCAGCAGGCCGCTATCAACGACGGCCACTGTGACGCCGGCACCGCGGTGTGGTTTGATCGACCAGTTCGACCAGTCATCGGCGACGGTAATGCTGCCGTTCTGGCACTTGCTATTGGGCGACCAGACCTCGGCGTGCTCGTGCAGATAATGCACATTGATGGCAGTGGAGGGATAGAGTTGATAGCCGGCCGTATCGGTTTCCCACCATGCCTGGTCGTCATAGGCCGTTTGCACGGTCGTATCGGGATGCAACGTCAGGCGCGGGTTTGCCTGGAGGTGGGCGCGGCCGGCGGGCGGGAGCAGAGCAGCCACCCCATTGATAATGTCGAGTTCGTGGGTGATGCTGCCGCCGGCCTGTTCGACCGCGGCGGCGGCGCGAGCAGCAGTTTCGGCCTGGACAATGTACGCGGATTGTGCAGTGTTTGCGGGCGTTGCCGGCGCGAGGGAGGCCATACTGCCGGTGGCCAGGGCGGCGATGACGGCCATGAGCAGGAGGGTAATCGGGCCGCGTTGCAGGACGTATCGGTGCATGATGATTGTCTCCCCGAATGTGATGAAATGTGATAGAGCAGTTGTCTCAAGTTCGACAAAGGCTGTTTCGTTTTAAACTACGGCGGGCTTTCTCGATAGGAACGATGTCGGTCGGTCGGCGTCCTGCTGGTTGCGCAACATCCGGCGCACACGCAGGGATGGCAATGCTCTGATTTTCCAATCGCTTCATTCGCATGGTCTATTATGACAAAAATACCGGCGTCAATACAAGAGGATGATGGTAAGCGAAGCGTCCGGGTTTCCGGAAAAATGTTGAGATTATAGTCATAGCCGACGCAGTTTGTGTCAGGTGTGGGCCGAACTGAAGCCCGGCATTTGCCGGAGTGTGGCCGCAGGCCAGGGAGGGGTTGGCTTCGGCAGCATTGCTGCCGGAGCCAGGCTCATCAACAGATCTTTTCGGTGATACGTTCGTGGATCAATTCGAGGAAAACTTCGACCACCTGGGGATCGAAATGACTGCCGGCGAGTGCGCGGATATGCTCGATGGCACGGGTTTCCGGCCAGGCTTCGCGATAAGGCCGGTGCGAACAGAGGGCATCCCAGACATCAACTACCGCGAAGATGCGGGCGGCCAGGGGGATTTGCTCGGCGCAGAGACCGCGGGGATAGCCTTTGCCGTCCCATCGTTCGTGATGAGCATAGGGAATGGCGAGGGCCGGATGAAGAAAAGGAATTGGCGAGAGCCACTCGTAGGCATATTTAGGATGCATACGCATGACATCCCACTCTTCGCTGGAAAGCGGGCCGGGTTTCAGCAAGATATGATCGGGCACACCCATTTTGCCGATGTCGTGGAGCAGCGCCCCGCGCCGAATATGGTCGATCTCTTCGGGCGGCAGGTTCATACGGCGGGCGAGTTGCATAGCCAGTTCGGTAACTCGAACACTGTGCCCCTCGGTTTCACGGTCGCGCAAATCGAGGGCACGAGACCAGCCCTGGATGGTTGCGTCGTAGGAATGCATCAACTCAGCGTTGGCACGCTCGCGATCCGCAAACAGGCGGGCGGTGTGGATGGCGATGGCCGCCTGAACCGCCAGCGCATTTACAAAGATCCACCAGTTGTTGTCCGGTTCAAAGGGTGTGCGGTACATAATTTCGAGCACACCGTGAACTTCGCCGCGGGCCAGGAGCGGCCAGGCAAAATAGCTGCTAAAAGCAGCTGCCAGTTCCTGGTCGCGGGCGCAATGCAAGCGTTCGCCGGTCAAGGTTGTTACTGCCAGTGGCCGACATGTTTGCAAGGCCATACCGGCCAGGCCTTCATCGGGCTTAAGCAGCGATTCCTGCGCCTGCGATAGGGCGAGCCCGCGACTCGCTGCCGGCCCGAGCAGCGATGTGTGGCGATCCATCAGCAGAACATTCGCGGCGTCTACGCCAAGATGATCGACAATGCGGTCAAGCAAGACATTGAGCACATCATCGAGATCGAGGTTGGCAGTAATCGCCGTTCCAATCGCATACAAACTGGTTAACTGGCTGATCTGGCGCTGGATCTGTGTCTCAGCCTGCTTGCGCGCCGTAATATCGCGGAAAATCACCTGGACATAGGCATGCTCGAGGTCGTGAAAGCTACCGATGCTAATTTCCACGGCCAGGTCGCTTCCACCGGGTTGCTGTAAAAACAACTCGACACAGACGCCTTGCTGCGTGCTCTGCTGCAATATCTGGACGGCGGCATAGTAGCGATCCAGGCTTTCAGGCAGAATATAAGCCGGCAGGGACTGGCCGAGCAAGGAGTTTGCATCTATCGCGCCAAGCATCACGACGAGGGTCGGGTTTGCCAGCAGGAAGCGATGATCGGCATTCAGGATAGCGATGCCGTCGGGTGAGAGCCGGATCAGGCGTTCGAAGCGAGCCTGTTCAGACAGCAGCAGGCGGTAGCGATTGAGCCTGGTAATCGTGCGCACCTGGGCCAGGAGTTCAGCCCGGTCGAAAGGCTTGCTAATGAAGCCGTCAGCGCCAATATCGAGGCCATACAGACGGGAATCCGGATCGTTAAGCGCAGTCAGCAAGAGGATCGGGATTTCGCGCAACTGAGCATCGTTCCGCAGGCGGCGACAGACCTCGAAGCCATCGAGGGCCGGCATGAGCACGTCCAGCATGATCAAATCAGGCTGCATCTCAGCGGCCTGTTGCAATGCCTCCGTACCGGTAGCGGCTTCCAGTACCCGATACCCGGCGGGATCGAGGAGTGAGCGCAGGGTGAGCCGGGCATAATAATCGTCGTCGGCAATTAAAATGGTTCTCTGCCTGTTCATAGCGCAAGAGCTTCCGATGATAAATCGTAGAAGGAATTATTGCATCATAAGTGCGGCAATGTCAACCTGCCGGAGCACGCGAGCACGCCCCGGCTTTGTCAAGAAAATTATCGATAGATTTACCTGAATTTTTACCCATACGTGCAGGAGTTTATGTTATGATGCATGCTGGCCTTCGAACTACTTGCAATATATTATCCAATGAAATGTGCCGGTAAGATCGTGCGCTATCATTGGCATTGCATATCAGGCGTAGTGCCGCCGATACGGTGGTGCTGCGCCTGAACCAGCATTGCGCTAGTGGTCTGACCAGATTATTGTCACCGCTGGCCTGGTCAGACCACTAGCCACAACCGTAACAACCGCATGGGTTTGCTGTATGCCATTCGCATATGTTGACTGGCCGGCGCCGGCACAGGTTCGTAACCAGGGTACGACATTTTGAGCGAGTTGACCAAAAAAATTTGCCTGCTCGGCGATTTTTCTGTTGGCAAAACCAGCCTGGTGCGGAGATTTGTTGAGAATCGCTTTGACGAAAGCTACATCAGTACCATCGGGGTACGAGTCAGTCGAAAAGTAATCACGCTACCTCCTCCAACTGGTACGCGGCTTACTATGTTGCTCTGGGATACCTCCGGTAGCGAACCATTTACGAATATTGTTCTCAATTATTATCGGGGAGCCAGTGGCGCTCTGCTGGTTTGTGATCTGACGCGAGGTGACACACTCGGCTCGTTGCATAACTATGCAACCGTGTTTCATCGGGTCAATCCGGGAGTACCCCTGGTATGTATCGGCAACAAACTTGATTTGCTGAGTCTGCGCTTGATTGCGGATGAGCAACTGGCTGAGGCGGCCCAGCAGCATCGGGCATCGTATGTGCTGACGAGTGCGCGCACAGGTGCGGGAGTCGAGCAAGCGTTTCAACAACTGGGAATTGCAATGGTAAGCGAAAGGAAGGCCGTATGACTGAGCGTGATACTGTTTCTTTTGAACCGAAACTGGATACGGACACGAACAATGGATCGAATGTTGCGCCGCAGGCAGATCTCAAGCGCGTACGGGAGATTATTTTCGGCACAGACTCGGAACGCGAGCGGTTCCGGGGCGCCGAGGCGGATCGCCTGCGCGAAATTCTGTTCGGGGCACAGATTGAAGAGTATGAACGGCGTTTCGGCGACATGCGGCGCGAACTGGAGCGTTCCAATGCTGATCTGCGACAGGCGGGCGAACGCCTGAGCGAAATCGAAAAAACGGCTGCGCGGCGCATCGATGCACTCGAGTTGAATGTGCGGAAAATGAACGATGAACTGCGGCACGAAGCCGAACGCCAGCGGAGCCGGGATGCGTTGCTTCAGCAACTGGCGAGCCAGGTTCGCCAGCACGATGAGACGATCGCTGGTTTGAATGATGCGCTGCGTGATATGCATAAGGCCCAGGTTGGGCAAGACAGCGAGTTGCGAAGCGTACGCAGTGAAATGATCGATGCGCGTGATCAGTATGAGCAGCGCAGCCATGGTCTGCGCCGCGAAATTCGCCAGGCGGAAGATACGCTGCGGGACGAGTTGCGGCGCATTGCCGACCGGCTGGAATACCAGAAAACCGATCGGAAAGCTCTGGCAAGTATGCTGATTGAAATTGCAACCCGGCTGGAGACCGGTCATACAGTTACGGGTATGCTCGAAGGACTGACGGGCACCAGGGAATAAACGACGATGGTGGAGCATCTCGAAACCGACCATCAACTTGAAGAACTGCGCCAGGTACTGCTCAAACCGGATGCGCTTGCCACGCGCATTAGCCCACTGCTGGTAGATATTTTAGCCGAGCATGTGCAAGAGTCGCGTGATGAAATTGCGCAGGCGATTGCGCCGGCCGTGGGCGAAGCGATCCGGCGCCAGGTGTACCAGGCCCGCGAGGATGTGATCGATGCCCTGTACCCCGTGATCGGCCAGATGATCGCCCGAGCTATGACGGAAGCAGTTCGCAACCTGGCGCAGTCCATTGATACACGTGTGCGGCACGGGTTTCAGCTTTTTCTCGATCCGCGTTACTGGCGAGCGCGCCTGCATGGTGTGTCGAGTAGTGAATTTCGTTTACGTGCCATTCTGCCCTTCAGCATCCACGAGATCTTCTTGATCCAGCGCGATTCCGGCCTGCTGATCTATCATTATTCCAGCGATCCGACACACCAGGATCGTGAGATAGTCAGCGGGATGTTGACGGCGATTCGTGATTTTGCGCGTGAGGCGTTTGGGCGTGGTGAAAGCGGCGAACTCGGCGCAATTGGCTATGCAGAGCAACATATTGTGCTGGAAGCCGGCGGCGCCGCGTACCTGGCCGTCGTCATCGAAGGCGTTGAGCCGCCCGATTATCGGGAAACGATGCGTCGGGCGCTCGTCCAGATCCACGAGCCGCACTATGATGCACTGCGCCATTTTGATGGCAGCAATCGCGAGTTGCTGCATACGGCGCGCCAGGTGTTTCGTGAGACCTTGCTGGCGAATGACTTCAGCGGCAACCCGCGCCGCTTGTCGCGTAGCCAGCGCCTGATTGTCGGCTTTTTTGGCCTGTTGCTGCTGTTGCCGATACTCCTGTTCGGCTTCTGGATCGGGCAAGTTGAAGCGCGCTTTGGCGCGCTGCTGGTGCCGGTCGCGACTGCTACCGTTACCGCTACCGCGACACCGCTACCGACGGCCACGGCCACCGCGACGGCCACGCATACGCCGACGGCGACGGCCACCGCGACGGCCACGCATACGCCGACGCCGACGGCCACGACCACCGCGACGGCGACGCATACGCCGACGGTTACGCCGACGCCGTCGCCGTTTATCGGCGTGATGATCGGCAACGTGTTTTTGTATGATACACCTGATGAAAGCAGCACACGCACCAGCCTGGTAGCACCGCTTGGCGCGCCGGTAGAAGTGCTGGCGCAATGGGGCGATTGGTACCGGGTGCGCCTGGTGTTGCCGGAAGGCCCGTCGGTCGAATTGATCGGCTGGGTGCCATCACGCTGGGTAGGGCTGATTGAGCCGGTGCCGCCGGCGCTGATTACACCAACCACAACATCGTAGTATGGCTGATATGAGTATTGAGCAACAAATTTTTGCCGCCAGCGAGAGCATCTACCTGCTGGTTGACGTAACGCTGATGGTGCGATCGATCGGTGGGAATAGTACGGTATTGTCTCCCCAGCAATTGCTGCCCGGTCAGGCTCTGGTTGACGTACTGCCGGAATTGTATGGCAATGAGCCGGTACTCCGGAAGATCCTGACGGGTGAGCTTGCGCAGTTGCAGTTATTCGAGGTGAATCGTGAGGAGCCGCCGGGTGACACGCGGTACCTGGATCTGTTGACCATCCCGCAGCGCGATGAGCAGGGCGCAATCTGTGGGCTTATCCAGGTCGTGACCGATGTTACCGAACGGGGTGCGCGCGAGCAAGCGCGGGTTCAGCAGCGCAATGAGAATCTGTTGCTTAAGGAGCAGATTGCGCGACAAAACATCGAACTGGCCCGGATCAACGCAGAGCTGCGGCGAACCAATGATTTGAAGAACGAATTTCTGACGACGATGAGTCACGAGGTGCGCACGCCGCTAACGGCGGTGCTGGGCCTGAGCGAAGTATTGCGCACCGAGATGACCGGACCGTTGAATAGCCGGCAGATGGAACTCCTGGGCGGGATCGAAGAAAATGGCCGGCACTTGCTTGATCTGATCAATGATTTTCTGGATGTGGCCCGGATCGAGGCCGGGCGGCTGGGCTTAGATCGCGTGGTGACAGTCGTCTCGATGCTTGCTGCGGCCAGCCTGGGCATGGTGAAAGAACTGGCTGCCAAAAAAGACATCACCTGCTCACTGGACATCGATCCCCAGGTGTTGCTGATCGAGGCCGATGAGCGCCGTTTTCGCCAGATCTTGATCAATTTGCTGGCCAATGCCATCAAGTTTACGCCGGCGGGGGGAGAGGTTGGTTTGAAAGTGATCGGTGTGCCGGATGCAAACCTGGTGCAGTTTGTTGTCTGGGATACCGGCATCGGGATAGCCCCGGAAGACATGCCACGCCTGTTTCGGCCCTTCAGCCAGGTCAGGCGAGGATCGCAGCATGGCAGCGGCCTCGGCCTGTTGCTGGTAGCCCGGTTGACGGCCTTGCACAAGGGGGGGCTGGCCCTGGATAGCCGGCTCGATGTTGGGAGCCAGTTTACGGTTACGTTGCCCTGGCGGAAGGCCCAGCAAGAACAGTTAAAGCGGTATCTAGGCCAGAGTGCGCCGGCGTCCGATGACGTGGTGAGTAACGCTGAGCATATGGTTGTCACCGCCGTGTTGAACAGCCAGGCCCCCTTGCTGTTGATTGAAGTGGATCAGGTAGCGTCATCAGGGCTGGCGGATCGGTTTCGGCAGGCTGGTTGCCGCATTGTGGTGGCCGAGGAAAGTGAAGAGGCGCTCGAGTATCTTCGGACGGAGACGCCATCGTTGATCCTGTTGCATGCGGGCTTGCATGCGGCGGATCAGCTGGAACTGCTCAGAGATATGCGCGCACGTACTGCTGCGCAAGCGGTGCCAATTATCACCCTGGCGGCGCTGATTCTTCCCGGTGACGAGGAACGTTTCCGGGCGGCGGGGGCGAATGCCTATATGCGCCAGCCCATCCAATGGAGTCGGCTCATAGAAAGCATCGCCAATTTGCTCACATAAACGCACGGTATCTCTCCAAACACGCTCTCAAAACATTCTTGCAAAACCCGATAGAACCCTGGCCGAATTTCGTACGAGCGGATGCCCCCGGTCTGAACAACCTGGTTGTTCAGACCGGGGGCATCTCTTTTTGGGCCTGGATTGTGCGCTAGCTCATGGTGCTGTCGGCGGCGGTGCGGCGGCGGGCGGCAAAATTTACCGGTTCCAGTTCCGCCACATCGAAGGTCGACTCCTGGCCGATCTGGTCAAAATGGGCGGTCAGCCATTCGTCGGCGCAGCGCCAGCCGACATCGTGCAAATATTTGAGGAAGCCCCATTCGGCATTGAGTTTGCTGGAGGCGCTGAGTTTATACATCTCGTCGTCATCGTAGATGCGATGCAGGCGCATCTCGCGGAGTTGCACTGCATCGAAACGTTCCTCGTCGACCAGGCCTTTCAGCAGGGCAATCGAGCGCAATTCTTTGATCAGGCTGGCGTTGAAGGTGATTTCGTTCAGGCGATTCATAATGTCGCGGGCGGTTTTCGGTACTTCCGCGCGAAAGAAAGGATTGATCTGGACAATCAGCAGGTCGCGCACATCGGTTTCGGCGAGCAGCGGGTAGAGCACCGGGTTGCCCATATAGCCGCCGTCCCAGTAGCTTTCGCCGTCGATTTCGACGGCCTGGTAGAGAAAGGGCAGGCAGGCCGAAGCCAGGATGACTTCCGGGCGCATATCTTCGTTGTGAAAAACTCTGGCCAGGCCGGTGCGAACATTGGTAGCGGCAACAAATACCTGTGGGTGTCTGGCGGCACGCACTCGTTTAAAATCGACGGCGTTGAGCAGCAGGGTGCGCAGCGGGTTAAAGTTGAAGGGGTTCAGGTCGTAGGGCGAAAACGAGCGGCTTAGCACATCGAAGAACCAGTAGCTCGGCGAGGTATCCAACGACCAGTTGCGCGCCAGCCGGTCGAGCGGCGTGCGCTGAATGGGGCTGAAGCGGGCGGCATTGCTGATCGAATGCCAGAAAGCTTCGAGCGCCCGGCGCGCCCCGGCGCGCCCGCCGTCCTGCATACCCGAGGCGAGCACGATCGCATTCATTGCGCCGGCACTGGTACCGCTGATCCCGGTAATTTCGATGCGCCTGTCGCTCAACAGCCGATCCAGGACGCCCCAGGTAAATGCACCGTGCGAACCACCCCCCTGCAAAGCCAGGTCGATTTTGCGAGGCTGGTCAGGCGAAGTCTCGGACATCAGTCATCTCCTTCACGTGATGGCTTATAGGTCGTGGATGATGAGTGGGATGACGGCAAGATTTAGCGCCTGAGATTATACCCGAGAACGGCGCAGGCAGTGGCGGCGGCGATGGCGACGAGGCCACCGCCGATGCCCGAGGAGGGGCGCAGCAGTGCGCGGGTGCAAACCCGCGCACTGCTGCGCCCCTCCTCGGGCATCGGGCGTTGCCAATGCAGGTGAGGATCAGCCGGGCGTGGGCGAAAAATGCATCCCAAAAGGGTTCGTCGTACCAGGGCCGGCGTAGGTGTGCGTTCAGTACGCCCTATGACCCTGGGACTAGCAGAGACCAGTACCAGCAGGCTATAGCATGGAATGCGCTGTATGTGATATACATTGGACGAAGCCAGGAGTTAAAACTTAGTTAAGAAAGGAGTTAACGCAAACAAACGGCAGGCGCTCCCAGGTTCAGCATTGCTCGCCTGTCGTCCAGGGGATACCGACCGTGTCTCGGCGCCCCGGCTTCACTGCCGGACACCGTCCCCCAACCTTCGTTCACTATGAACAATGCATCAATCGTTCGCAGCTTTCGTCGGTCATTATGCGCAGCAGGAACCCTGCCCGGCAGTCGCGCATATTTCTTCAACTGCTTTCGAGCAGCCCTGTCTCCTATTCCACATACCAATCCGGTACGTTCCGTACGTGATCAGGCGGGCAATGCAGCCCGGCAACCTGGTCGACCGGTAGTGCGTTGCAGCCTCACCGGATTGCATATGGCACCTTCTTTTTCTTCCAGTGTCACCGATTGGATCGCTGGAAGCCACGCAAGTCGGGGGAACTTCCCGGATCGAAGTCTGCCCCGGATCTGGTCTCTCATCCACATGCTTTCTCCATAACGAGAAGTGAGCCTTTGCTTCGACGCGGCAATCGTACAGGCAGCGCTGTGCCTGGCTGGATGCCGGTGGCCGGCAAACGGTAACGAGTGGGCCTGCCCGGATTTCCGGAGGCCCACAATTTAGCAAGGAGTAACACTCATGTCACGGTCTTTACTGCGGATTTTGCAGATCACGCTGGGAATCTGTGTAACGGTGCTGGCGGCGTTTTCGGTTTTATATGTGCAACCCTCACAGGGTGCTGTGACTGCGGCGCCGGCAGCCTGTAGCAACGCGAGCCCGTCCGAGCGCCTGGTGAACTGGCAGGGCGGCGAATGGTATCTGAGCGGCGTCAATCTGCCCTGGCTGAATGGCGGCTATGGCGCCGATTTTGCTACGGTTGAAGAGTGGGGCCAGCATACCTATGACTCGGCAGCCGTCGCGGCGATCTATGCCGACCTGAAGGCCAATGGTGCCAACACCGTGCGCTGGTGGATCTTCGCCGACGGGCGTGGCGGCCCCGAGTTCGACGCGAACAGCGGCGGCGCGGTCACCGGCCTTGATGATGGCTTTCTCGACGACTTTGCCGACGCAGTGCGGCTGGCCGGCGAGCACGATATCTACCTGGTGCCGAATCTCTGGAGCTTTGATATGCTCAAAGCCGACAGCAATCCCTGGGAGTACGGCGAGCATGCCGGCGGGCATCGCGACCTGATCGTCGATGCGCAGAAGCGCCGGTCGTTCATCGATAATGCATTGTTGCCGATACTGCGCCAGCCGGTGCCGGGCACGCCTTACACCATCGGCACGCATCCGCATGTGCTGGGCTGGGATATTATCAATGAGCCGGAATGGGCGATTGCCGAGTCCGGTGCGGTCAATTCGAGCATCCCGAATCCGGTGAGCCTGAGCGAAATGCAGCGCTTTGTGGCCGAAATCGCCGGCGCCATCCATCGCAACTCGAACCAGCTGGTTACGGTCGGCAGTGCCAGCATGAAGTGGAACAGCGACTCGGCCCTTGGTGCCGTGGGCAACTGGTGGAACGATGCGGCGCTGACCACCTATGATTCGCAGGGCTACCTCGATTTCTATCAGATCCATTACTATGGCTGGATGAACGGCGACGAAGTGTACTGGTCGTATTCGCCGCTGTTCAACTCCTGGCGTGATGCCGGCTTCGATAAGCCGACGGTGATCGGCGAGTTTCCGGCCAATGCCGGCTACACCGACATGACCATTGCCAACTTGTTGAACGCCTTCTACGACAATTGCTATGCCGGAGCCTGGGCCTGGACTTACGAAGGCGTCGACAGTGCCGGTAGCTGGAACGACGCTGCGGCGGCCTATGCCGGCTTTGCCGCCAGCCATCGCGACGTTGTCGATATTCAGCCGGTGGACAATGGCGCACCGACAAACACGCCGGTGCCGACGGCCGAGCCGACGAGCGAGCCGGTGCCGACGGCCGAGCCGACGAGCGAGCCGGTGCCGACGGCCGAGCCGACGAGCGAGCCGGTGCCGACCAGCACCACGCCGCCGGCTGAGGACGGCCCGGTCATCACGGCCATTGAGGGCTTGCGCGAAGGCGATACGATCAGCGGCATCGCCAATATCGAGGCGATCGTTGCGGGTGACGACATCACGCAAGTGCGCTTCCAGCTGCGCGGCGCGGACAGCGAGAATCACACCGAGCGCCTGAAACCCTATTTCTTCAAAGGCGATCGGCAGGGCGAGCCACGGGGCTGGGACAGCAGCGCGCATCCGGATGGGGCGTATACGCTGACGGTGGTCGCCTTTGATGGCCAGAATCGGCGAGACCGGGTTGAGATCAGCTTCCGCATTCAAAATGCGCCCGGTTCGACGAACACGCCGGTGCCGACGGCCGAGCCGACGAGCGAGCCGGTGCCGACGGCCGAGCCGACGAGCGAGCCGGTGCCGACGGCCGAGCCGACGAGCGAGCCGGTGCCGACGGCCGAGCCGACGGCCGAGCCGGTGCCGGAACCTTCAGTGACGCCCGGCAGCTTTCTCGAAACCTTCGACGGTAATCCTTCGGCACCGTTGCCCTTCGTTTCGCCGCGCTGGGATGTGACCGTTCATTCGCGGGATGTCGGTACCTGGGACGAGATCGAGCCAATGGATGCCGATCACGGCCCGGACTGCAGCCCGCCGCCGGCTACCCACCGGATTACCGCCCACGAAGACACGGTGTTCATTTGCCGCAACCACATGATGACGGCAATCAACGCCAGCGGCTACGGCCTGATCTACCTGACGCCCAATCACCTGGTCGATTTCTCGCAGGGCGAAGCCGTGATCCGCTTTGACATGTCGACGCTCCGCAAAACCGACCGCGACTGGATCGATCTCTGGATCACGCCGCCGGAAGATCACCTGCAGTTGCCGCTGATCGACTGGATGCCCGATTTGAGCGGCGAACCGCGCAATGCCGTGCTGATCAGCATGAATATGAGCCGGGACAGCGGCGCGTTTGAAGCCTCGGTTGTCCGTGATTTCGAGCGCGACAAGCTTCCCTCGAAGTGGTGGGAGGGCTACGACAACTTCCTGGAGCCGGCGGCGATGCGGCGCGATACCTTCGAGCTACGGCTGAGCCGCGACCACATCAAGTTCGGTATGCCCGACTACGATTTCTGGTGGGTCGACGAACCGATTGAAGACCTGGGCTGGGATCGCGGTACGGTGCAGTTCGGCCATCATTCTTATACGCCGACCAAGGACTGTGCCGGTTGTGGCCCGACGACCTGGCACTGGGACAATATCTCGATTGCGCCGGCAATACCGTTCACGATGCAGCGTGCCGATCAGCGCACTGCGACTCGTGAGGCGCCGACGGTCACTTTCGCCCAGCCGGCAATTGAAGGGGCGCAACTGCGCTTCGCCGGGATCGGGCCGGATCTGGCGGTGAGCTTTGATGGTGGGCAGAGCTGGCAGCCGGCCCGCCGCCAGCCTCAGGAAAGCAACAACGACGACACCTTCAGTTCGTATATGATGCCCATCCCGGCCGGTACGACCGCAGTGCAGTTCCGGGGCGAAGAATGGTACGCCGCCGACTGGCGTGTGCAGAGCATCTCCTGGTGGCAGATGCCGAACCGCTACCTGGCCGCCGCCGGCCCACCGCTCTACCAGTCCTTCCTCCCAAGAGTACGTCGCTAGCGCGTAATGCGCGAAACGAGATGAATATGTGGATTTTTGGCGGCATAGCCGCCAAAAATCCACATATTTTTGCATACTCTGCGGCACCCTGGCTGCCGCAGGCTAGCGAATGATCAGCGGCAAGAACACGCGCTGTTCGCCGCTGCCGGCCCCCAGCGCGAAGATGCTGCCGCGTTCCACCGTGGCCACGAGTTCATTTCGTTCCGGATCGATTCGGACGCTTCCTGCCGGTTGCCAGTTTTCGCCTGCCTGTACAAACAGTTGCAAACTGTTCTCGTTTTCGATGCCGGCGGCGGCCAGTTCCTCGTCGCTGTACTGCAAGCTCAGTTCGTAGCCGCCGGGCAATGTGTCAAGCTGCTTGCCGCTGCCGGCGTCGAAGAGCTGCAGGGCGAAGGCTTGTTCAATGAACCGGTACGGACCCGGATCGGGGATGGGAAGCTCGATTGCTTTCTGCAACTCGATCACCAGCCCGTCCGGCGGCAGCAGAGCCGCCGAAAGCGGGCGAAACTCAAGGCCCTGCCGGTCGTTTTCCAGGCGCGTCTTGCCCTCGCCCGCCGCCACGTAGCTCTGGCCGGCACAATCGCTCCAGCTTGCCAGCCCGGCGCGGATCTGCTCGCGCAAAACTTCGCCGCCGACCGCGCCGATGGTTGCGTCGGCAGCGGCGTGGTCGCTGGCGCCATGAATGAAGACGCCGTAGACATACTCGCGCGGTCGAAGCAGGCCGTTCACGCAGAAGGGCAGCCGTGCCCAGCCGGTGTGCGAACGATAGGCCAGCCCGTTCACGCCGTAGCTGCCGCCCTTCAGGTAGGTTTGCACCTGGCTGCGAAAACTCTGTACTGCGGCGGCCGGCATGCCGGCGGGCGCCTCTTCGTTCACAATCTGGTTCAACCGGCTCCAGCTCGGTCCGAACATCAGCGTGAAAAACTGCTGGCGGTGGGCGGCATCGAGCAAACTGCCGTCGGCGACGCCCTCGTAGAGCAAACCGGCGTCGTGCAGCGTCAGTTGATTGGCGACCGGGCCACCGCAGCCGATCACGTGGTTGATGCTGCTGTCGTTCATGCCGACAAGCGACTGCGCCATGCTGTTGATATTGTTCCGGCCAAAGGTGTCGACGGTGGCGCGAGTGCGCGCATTGTCCGAGTTTTTCATCATGGCCGCGAGCACCGTGCTGAGCGGCTCGCTGCCGGACTGGGCAGCCGTCGGGCAACTGGTGGCCGCATCGGTATAACGCGGCAGCAGATCGTTGAGCGCAGCATTGCCGTTTTGCACCTCGCGCATGGCATAGAGATGCGGCACTACCTTGATGGTACTGGCCGGCTCGAAGACGAAGCGGTGTTGCAGGGCGGCCAGCACCGGCCCGCCGACTTGCTTGAGATACAGGCCGACTTGCCCGTCGCTGCCTTCGCGCAACTGCTGGCCGACCCGCGTGGTGACGGCGTTGGCGTTGTTCAGCAGCAGTGCGGCGTAGCGCGTGTTGCCGTTGCTGTCGGTGTAGCGCTCCAGGTCGATGATGCGGGCGCCGTTCTGGTCGATGTACTGTGCCAACTGGGATGTGCTGCCGATACCGTAGTACCACCACCAGTACTCGCCCTGGTTCTTTTCCATGAGTACGGTGAAGCGCCCATTGCCGTGCCGCTCGATGTCGACCAGACGTGCTTTGTGCTCGTTGATCTTCGCGCTGATGAATTCCGGCGTGACGTTGTAGTACCACCACCATGCTTTATTGTCGGCGCCCTGGTTCTTGATCATAATCACGCTGTAGCGCCGCTCACCGTTGCGTACGTAGGTTTCGATGTCGATCAGCCGGGCCTGGTGCTCGTTCAGCTTCTCGCCGACAAAGTCGGCACTCGCATTGACGTACCACCACCAGGCTTTGCTCTCACTGCCGGTGTTCGGCACCATTACGACCGCCAGGCGCTGCTGGCCGTTCGCCCAGTAGGTTTCCACATCGATCAAGCGCGCTTTGTGCTCGCTCAGCTTTGCCGAAACGAAATCGACATCAGCGCCGTAGTACCACCACCAGCCCTTCTGGTGAATGCCCTGGTTGCGGATCAGCACGGCATTGAAGCGCAGCGGTGAGGCGTCGACCACATCCAGATCAAAGATCCGGTAGCCGTCGTTGATTTTGTCGCTCACTTGTTGCGGCGTAACATTGACCAGCCACCACCAGCCGGTCGGACTGCTGTTCGATTGTTCTTCCTGGGCATGGCCGGGAACGGCGGTCAGCATTGGCAGCAGCAGGGCCAGCAACAGGCCCAGGATGGCGATACGATGGAACGGGCGAATCATGCTCGGCATGGTTTTCCTCCAGAATACTCAAGCTGTTGATACGAACAAAGGCTCTTGTGAGCGCCGGCACTTACTCAACGCCGTCCATCGCCGGTTGCCGCCACAGAATACCGAAAACCCTGCGCTACGGCAGGGTTTTCTATGCGGTTTCCGGATTTGGTATCAGCAGCACCATAATAGTCAGGGCCGGCGACGAAGCCGCCGGCCCTGACTATTATGGTGCTGCTGCAGTTTGGGTGATTATCGGCAGGTAAAACATATGCTGCGCGCCCGGCCGACTGGCCGCAAACATGCCCTCGCCATCGACCGTGCTGTTCGTCCAGAAGGCATACATATTATCGCGCCGGTCGATGGCGACACGCAGCCGCGACTGGCTGAAGCCAATCGCTTCGTCGCTGATCGGCTCGCGGCTGAGTGCCGGTTCCGCGTCGATCTCGGCGGCAACGATGTTGGCGCCGCCGCCCGTGAGCTCTTCGCAGTACACGCAATGCCCCTGCCCCCGGCTATCGATCAGCAATCGCGGATCGTAGGCCGCGAAACTCTCGGCGCTATTCACTTGCCGGCTCGCCGTCCAGTTTTCGCCGTCGCTGGAACCGATCAGCCGGATCTGCGGCAGGCCGTCGCGATAATCTTCCCAGGCTGCCAGCAGCCGGTTCTCGCCGACAGCCAGGGCCGGCGCGGCTTTGCGTGCGGTTTCTGCGGCGGCGTTGATCTGGCGCGGCGGGCTCCAGTTCGCGCCATTGTCATCGCTGTAGGCCAGCATGATCCGGCGGGCGTCGGCGGCGCCCGCCGGGATGCCCAGCCAGACGGCATAGCTGCGCCCGGTCGCCGGATCGAGCCCCAGGTCGAAGCCACCGTCGAAGACACTGTCGGCGAGCGCATTGATGGGCTCCGTGCGCTCCCAGCTCTCGCCGCCGTCGTTGGAGCGGACGATAACCAGGTTGCCGCCGATTGCGCCGGTCACTGAACGTTGCCACCAGCCCGCCAGGAGCGTATCGGCGGTGCCCAACAGTTGCGGTGCCGAGCGTGGTTCGCTACCGTTGTCGAGGTTGGCGCGCACATTCTCACTCCAGCTCTGGCCACCATCGCTCGAATAGGCGGTGTAAATATCGTTCTGGCCGCGCCGGTCATCGCGCCAGGCCGCGTGGATCGTTCCGTTGGCGGCGACCCAGATCGCCGGATCGATCTGAACCGTGCCGCTGATTGCGTCACTGACCTGCGCACCGGCGCTCCAGGTCTGGCCGCCGTCACTCGATCTGGCGGCGAAAATGTCATCGTCGCCATTGCGTGCATCGTTGAACAACAGATGCAGCGTGCCGTCGGCGCTGGTGGCGATGGCCGGGTTGAGCTGCGATCCCTGCGGATCATCGATGGCAACCCGGCGGCTATCGTTCCAGCGCGCATCCTGGCTCAGGCCGGCCGGCCGGCCGGTCAGCGCAGCCAGGACGGTACTGCCGCAGTTGCGTCCGCTGAGCAGCGGCGGCAGCGGTTCCGCCTGCGCCGGACGGGCGAGCGCCGCCGGCAGCAAGCCGGCCAGCAGCAGCAGGCCGCCGAGCAGCAGGCCATCTCGGATAAGGCGTGCGATCATTGGAGCCCTCCTTCGTGCGAATTTCGCTGAAAACTTGAGGTCATGGATGATGAGTCATAGGTCATCCCGCAATAAACAGAAACGCCGCCCAGTCGCGTGGGTGCGCGCCGCGGGCGCAGGCCCGGCGCTGAGCCTGGCAGAGTGCGGCGGCCGGATCGGCCGGCGATCCGGCCTGCAAACCCGCGTAGAAATCCTGCATCAACTGTGCTGCTGCCGCATCATCGATTTTCCAGAGGCTGACGACGATTCCGGCGGCGCCGGCGGCCAGGAAGCCGCGGCCCATGCCCAGGAGCCCACCGCCGCGCGCCTGGCCGCGCCCGGTTTCGCAGGCACTCAAGACCACCAGCGGCCGGCAGGGCAGGCTGATCTCAGAGAGATCGGCCACGGTCAGGCGCCCGTCGGCCAGCCGGATCCAGGAGAAGAGCGGGTTGTCGGGGCGGAAAACGGCATGGCTGGCCAGATGCAGCAAATCGCAGGTGCCGAGCTGCCGGCGCAGCGCATCAATCGTGGCGGCTTCTTCGAGCAGGCAGACGGGAGACCATGCCGGAGCCAGCGTATCGGCGACCTGGCGGGCCTCGCTGATGCTCTGCGGCAGGCGGCCCTGCTCCGAGTAGCCGACGATCAGTGCCTGCGGCTGAGGTGCCGTGACGCTCAATGGCCCTGCTTGTAGCAGCGCCTCGGGCGCCGAGAGGTAGCTCAGTTGAAAGCGCTCAACCAGGTATTGCCGGCCGTCGTGCATCGCCGCCATCGGCAGATCATGCCGGCCGGGCGGCAACACCAGCCACAGCCGTTGCCGCCCGGCCAGGTGGGTTTCCAGCGGTGCCAGCAGCATCTGGTAGAAGCGGGCGCTCTGCATGCCGGTTTGCTGCGTCAGACCATGTTCGAGCTGAAAGCGCCAGGCTCGCAGCATGCGTTGGATCGCACTCACGCTCGCCAGTTGCTCGCCGCAATGCAGACTGTCGCGAGTAACCAGGGTTGCCTCGAGGTGCTCGCCGGTGGCATACAAAATCAGCAACAGGTCTTGTTCCGCCAGGCGCCCCTGCACTGCTGCCAGCAAGCTATCGTCGATACCGGGAATGTTGCTGCCCTGGCTGCGGTTGGCCGCGTTGCGTACACGCCGGCGTTGCAGCAGATCGGCAATGCGGCTTTCTAGCTCGCGCAGTTGCCGGCGGACGGCTTCATCCTTGTCGGCAGCGGCATCCTGCATCGTTTCGCCTGCCGGATTGCCTGGCGCATCCAGCAAGCCCTGCTGCCAGTGCCACTGTTCGCGTAGTTGTTGCAATTCAGCCTGGATCGCCGTGCCGGCCGGATCGACCGCTGTCGGCAGGCCAATCCCGGCGACCGGGGCGGCATAGGCCAGGTTGAGCAGCGCAAAAAAATGGGCTGCATCGGCGAACCGGCGTCCAAGCCGCACCGCATCGGCATACAGTGCCTGCTTGTCTTCGCGCAGACCAAGTTGCAATTCGTCGAGCGGCAAGGTCGCCCGCAGCCCTTCCAGCCGGTGCAGCGCCTGGTGATAATGCTGCCATGCCGCCGCCGGATCGCCGCCGCACTCGGCAACTTGCCCGGCCAGGTGGGCCGCGACGATGCGGGCGGGCAATTGGTAGCGTTCGGCGATTTCCTGGGCCGCGCCGGCTTCCCGACGGGCGGTAGCCAGTTCGGGCGGCTCCCGGCTCAGCGCGCAGCGCGCCAGCAAAATATGGAGCCGCACGCTGACTTCCGGCCAGCTATCGGCATCAATGCGCTGCAGCAGGCGGCGGGCAATTCGTTGCGCACGCTGCAACTCGCCTTCTTGCCAGGCCAGGTAAGCCCGCTCTACATCGAGCAGCAGCACCCTGGTTTGCGCGCCCATCTGCTGATAGATCCGGCGGGCGCGTTGCAAGAGCGCCGCCGCACGCGAGTAGGCACCCAGCCGTTGATAGCCGCTGCTCTGGTTGCTCAGCGCCACCGCCCGTAGCCAGGGTGCCGTCCCGCGGCGAAAACTCTGCTCGGCAGTCGCCGCCAGCGTAATGCTTTCCTGGGGCATGTTCAGGTCGCGATAGACCTGTGAGCGGTACAGATTGACCGTGGCCATTTCAAGCGGATTCGGGATGGCGGCAAAGCCGCTGTGGGCAGCTTCGAGATGGTGCAGCGCGGCCTGGTAGTAGCCTCTTCGATAGGCAAGTTTGCCGAGGTTATGGTCGGCACGGGCAACTTCCTGGTACTGGCCGGTAGCGACCAGGACGGCGCGGGCATGGCCGAAGAGTTGCTCGGCGGCCGCGAAGCGCCCCATTTCCTGCAGCACATTCGCCCGGTTGATATCGATGCGGGCGGTTTCGACCTGTTCCTGCAACTCGCTGAAGATTGCGCGCCCTCGCTCGTAAGCGGCCAGCGCGGACTCCTGCGCGCCGATCTGCTGGTAGGCCGCGCCGGCATTCATCTCCAGGCTGGCCAGGTAGCGCCGGGCCGCCGAACCCAGTGTCCGGCAGGTCGCCCGAGCCTGCTCAGCCAGTTCCAGTGCCGCCTGAAACGCACTCATATCTTGCAGCACTGCCACCTGGTTGATCTGCATACTCAGCACACTGATGGTATTGTTGTGCGCCACATAGATGGACTGAGCGGCCTGAAAGCAATTCAGCGCATCCTGGTAACGGGAGAGATGGTAGCAAGCGTTGCCGCACGCCCACTGCGCCAGGGCGCGCACCTGTGCATCATCGCTGCGTGCCGCCACAGCGACCGCCAGTTCGGCGATTGCCAGCGCCCGCCGCGGATTGCGCATCTTCTCCGCATCGACATGCTGCTTGAGCGCGCCGACGATCTGACCGACCAGCGGTCCATGCTCCGCAGCCAGATCAGGCCGACCATTTGCCCGGTCGGCCTGTGCTATCAGTTCGGCGGCAATGTGCTCGGCATGCATCATTCGACGTTGATGTCCAGCAGCACACTGGCCTCCGCCAGATCAATCCGGATCCGGTAGTCGCCCGGCCCAAGCTGATCCAGCGCAAAGAAACCGGCCTCATCGACCTGGTCGCCGGCGACGGTTTCATCGGCGCGGCGGGCCTGTACCGATGCGCCAACCGGTATCGGTTGCGCGCCCGCCGGGCTGATCTGGCCTTCGATCTGCCAGATCGCTTCATCGAGCAGCGGCGGTATCAGCGCCAGGACAATCCGGTACTCGCCGGCCTGGTAGACATAACTGCGCTGTTTCTGGCCGCGCAGTGCTGTGGCGGGCTGCTGCGGCAACGCCAACCGCAGTGCCTCGATGATCCGGCGCCCGGCGGCGCGCAGCCGCTCAGCCGGCGCAGATTCGCCGGGAGTGACGTCTTCGTCCGGTAGTTCCAGCGCTGTCAGTAGCGCACGCAGCGCGGGGCGCTCCGCCAGGTGTTGCTCGACCAGGCGGGCCTCCGCCGGGCTCAGCAGGCCGGCCTGGTAGAGCAACAGTTCATCGGTACTGATCGCCTCATCCGGGTCGAGCGCAACAGACAGGCCGGCGTCCATCAGGCGCAGCGTTGCGGCTTCGGCCAGCAGTTCCGGCGATTGCTCGATCCGGCGCGCCATCGCTGCGGATGCTGTCCCTGCCAGGTAAGCCAGCAGATCGCCCTCTTGAATAGTCGCTTGTTCATTATTCATAAATCTGCCTCGGTTTGGCATAGGCATTCTCTGATTACTCAACGTGCGCAGTTATGCTTTGCCGCCACTCCGGAATTATACCAATTCGAATTGCGGATTCCGCATATCGACAACCGTTCTAGCCGATACGAACGCCACATCGAGGCTCGTCACTTGTCACTTGTCACTCGTCACTTGGTATTATTCCTGCGCCAGCGCCCGGCGGGCGCGCTTCAGCACCCGCTCCTTGATCCGGCGTACCGTCGATGCATCGCCGAACTCGGCGGGAAAGCGGGCCGCGATTTCGGCCGGGCTCAGCTCGTCCTCGTAGGAAAGCGCCAGGATCCGCTGTTCTTGCGGATCGCTCACCTCCTCGCGGATCCAGCGGCGTACGCGCAGGATCTGCTCGGACTGGGCGAGCTCGACAAGCGTCGCTTCTTCAAAGGAATTCTGCATGAGCAGTGCTTCGGGCGCACTCGCCAGGCGCTCCACCAGTCGTTCGCGCCGCTGGCGCCGCCGCTGCTGATCGAGGATGGTCGCGATCACACATTGCCGCAGATACTTGAGCAGTGCGCCGACATGGGCAAAATCCCGGCTTACCCCCCGTTTTGTCAGCGTCCGCCAGAAGCGTTCGAGGGCTTCCTGCAGCGTGCCATCGATCTCTTCGGCCGGCTGGCCGCCGGTTGGGTAGGCCTGAACCCAGCTGATCATCAACTGGCGGTACTGGCGTTCCAGGGCGATCCAGGCCTCCTGATCCTGCTGGTCGACCGCCCGGCGAAACAACTCAAAGCAGTAGCCGCGCTCCTGCGCCCGCTGCCGATCGGCCTCCTGGGCACAACGGTCGATAATTTCTCTCAAATTGAGCTCTTGTACCATGACTGCCCATTATTGGGGAAAGAAGGGAAACTACGGTGTTGCCGGTGCAAAACCAGTATACATGACGCTCTACCGAATGTCGAGATCAGGCAGAACGTCGCACATGGCGGTTGCCCGGTCACCTGCCGATGGCGGTTTGGGGGCGGCTTCGCCTAGCCAACCGGCAGCACCTGATACTCTCGCCCGACTTCTACCAGGCCGCCAAAACCGGCGGCCTGGGCCTCGGCAATCGCCTGCTCCTCGGGCATCGTCCAGCGCGGGCTGAAGTGTACCAGTACCAGGTGCTGCACGCCCGCCGCCGCCGCTATCTCACCGGCCTGCCGCGGCGTTGCATGGCCGGCCATGGGCCGGGACACCGTGGCCTCGTGGATCAGCACCTGCGCCCCCTGCGCCAGCTCGCGCACTGCCGGGCAGGGGCCGCTATCCGCGGAATAGACCAGCGCCCGGCCGGCGGGGCCGGCGAAGCGGCCGGCCAGGCAGGGGCGTGGGTGCTCGGTCAGCGCCGTTTGCAGCGTCCAGCCTGCTCCCAGTTCCAGTTCGGCGCCGGCCTCAATCGGCCGCCAGTCAATCGGTACCGCAAACCCTTCCTGCTGAAAGGCCTCCAGCACCTGCTGCACAATCGTCAACGTCGGCGCCAGCCCATAGACCGGCAAGGCCTCGTCTTTGCGTCCGGCCAGCCGCATACTGAAAACCAGCCCCGGAAAGCCATTGATATGATCGGTGTGGCTGTGGGTCAGCAAGACACCCTGTAGTTCTTGCGGATCAATGCCGGCGCGCAGCAGGCGCTGGTAGGTGCTGCCGCCGGCATCGATGAGCAGTGGCCCACCGGGGCCGTCCCAGAGCATATGCGTATTCTCGCGATCGAGATCAGGCAGGCCGGTGCCTACCCCCAGCAGAATCATTCGGGCCATACGCTGTTCCTTGTCCTTTCATGCAGCCATACAATCGTGAAAGATGAAATGCATCGTTGAAGTGCATCGGTGTGGGGATTGCTGGCAGCGTAGCCGCCAGCAATCCCCATACCGATGCACGCTATCATTTTCGAGTTGTATCCTACGCCGCTCCCTGCGCCACCAGCGCGAAGGCCAGCACCAGGATGCCGCAGAAAAAGATCAGCATTATTCCTGCCGGCACCAGGATCACAATCAGGGCTCGTCGCGGTGCCAGGTTCATACCGGCCTGCACGCTCAGAAAAGTCAGGTAAAAGCCGTACAGCGTGACCAGCAACACCAGTGGTGCCGTCATGCAAGAAAACAGGCTGAATGAGAAGACGTTGAGGGTGGCGGAAACGACGGAAATCGGCACCCAGAACAGTGCCACATCGTAGGCCAGTTCGCCGTATTTGCCGCTGCCGCCCAGCCCGCGCCCCAACAAGAATACGATGGTCAGGTAGACAAAAAAGCCCACCAGTGTGCCGGCAATATTCGACAGGATCGATGTGCGGCTATCGGTCGGAAAGAAAATCTCTTCCAGCGGCAAATCCTGGCCGACGATCTGTTCGAGGGTGGCGAACTCGGTGGAAAGTGCGGCAAACTGAGTTGCCAGAAATGGTCGTTGCACATAAAAGGCCAGCGCGCCGAGCAGCGCCGTCAGTGTGGCGCCGATGGCTACATAAGCCAGTGCCCAGCGCACACTGTTGCGCTCTTCGGCCTCGAAGGTCGCGACTGTCGGGCGCAGCAAAATAGCCCGGCTACCACGCAGCATGGTCATCAGCATAGAGTCCCTCATGCGGAAAACCGTTTCAATTCGGTTGCTTTTGCGGCTTCGCCACAAAAGCAACCGAAAACGACATCTTCTTCCACGCTGCCGCAGGCGAAAAAGCCTTGATGTGGCCATCATCGACGCTGACTGCGTAAGTCGTATCAATCAGGCTGAGCCGGCCTGGCGCGTAGACAGGCCGCCGGACTCGCCGGTAGCGCGCACATGGCGCTCCGGCACGGCATGCACGCTGCAAAACTCTGCGATCAGGCCGCTGACCAGTTCGACGGTGTAGTCGAGGTAGCTGCGTCCGTCCGCCAGGAAACTCTCGGCATCGAGGTAGCTTTGCGGGCCGGAGTGAACCATGGGGCCGGTGTTGATGCGGCGCAGCTTGCCGCCGGCCAGTGCCCGGTTCCAGCGCGACTGGTGTAGCAGCGGCCAGCGCCGCGGGAAGAGATAATCGCCCAGCCGCTGCACGCTGTCGCGTTCGCCCTGCAGATGGATCACCTGGTCGGCCAGTTCGATGCCGTCACTGTCAGCCATTACGCCGCCCATCGAGATTACTTGCAGCGGCGCCTGAATTGCCGGCTTGAGATACTGGGCCGAACCCAGCACGACCTGACCGCCGCCGCTGTAGCCGTAGAGCGTCACCGGGCGCCCATCACCGGGGCGATAACCTTCGTCGATCAAGAACTGCACCATGGTGCTGGCTGTGCCGTAGTTGAATACCGGGCCGTAGCGCCGGTCGGCAGAGACGGCAACGTGCAGCAGGTTGCGAAAATTGATCAGCCCGCCCAGCATCCGCAGGCGCGTCCCGCTCAGCCTGGCCTGTTGAATATCGGCCCAGATCTGGCCGAAGCGATTGTCTTCGGTCAGGCCGACATTAGTGACCGAGAAGGCGAAAATATTGTGAATAATGCAGGTACGCGGCAGGGCTGCTTTGAGCCGTTCGATGAAGGCCCACTCGCGCTCAGCCAGGTACTCGCCGGAAACATCGCCGATCCCCGAGAGATAGATCAGAAAATGCTCCGGGGCATTGCTCACATCCGCCGGCACCGACGCCGGCTCAACCAGTAGATTGGTCGTGTCGGGTGAGGCGGTCTCCATTTCAGCATCTTCCGGCCGGCTGCGGGCCGCTTCGGCGCCGCCGGCCCACCAGCCGAGGACGCTCAACGGTACCAGCAAGCCGGCCAGGAGCACGGTGAATATGCCCAGGCCGGCCAGGAACAGCAACTGGATGCCGAAGAGTTGCAAAAATGTCCACAAAAGTTGCAGCAAATACAGCAGCAGGTTCACGATTCGCCCCCTGTTGCACGGCTCCGATCACTCAGGCTCATCGGCACGGTCGGCACAATCTCGCGCAGTCGGTAATGCACCTCGCGCCCGGAAACCAGCTGCAGCAGTTTGCGACTGAACCAGGTTGTCGGTGCTGCAGTGAGTAGCCGCAGGACTTGCAGGCACAGCCAGCCTCCTACTGCGATGATTGCCGCTTCCCAGATTGGCACCGCGAAGCCATGGCTGACGCTCATCGTCGCCAGCACCAGGCTGAGGCCTTGCAAGAGCGCCAGGAGCGCCGGCCCGATATAGGGAACAAAGGCCAGGAACGCCAGGAGCAAGGGAAGATAGGCAATCCCGACGGCCTGCAATGCCACGTTCAGCCCCGGTTCCGTCTTGAAAAAGAATGCCCCAATCTCGCGCATGCTGAAGGCCCAGAGCACGGCGCCGATCACAAACAGGCTACTGGTAATCACCAGGCTCAGAAAGAACGGGCGCCGGCCCAGCCGGTTGAGAAACAGCGTGACGGCACGCGTACCATAGGCCTCGGAGAGCCCGGCCAGAAAGAAAATACCGAAGGCTACTCGCAACCCGACGTAGCCGTCAATAATCACCAGAATATTGCCATCGATATGTTCTATCTGGAACAGCAGCGTCCAGAGTGCCAGTAGTGCCTGAAACAGCGGTCGTAGATCAAATGGCATTGTTTCGTCCGTTTACCACTTTTCGACAGCAAGTCTTACCATGGTTGAACTGGTACCAATGTTCAGAACCGTATCAGGAAGGCCCACGGCAACGGTTCTCTGGTTCTCGCCGCTGTAGCTCGGCGCCGCAAGCTCTGAACTGCAAAGGGCAATTGGTCATCGCAAATTCTCCTTTAGTATAGCATTGATTGCCGGTCGTCGGTCATCGTTGTTCCTACCGCCGCTGAATCTATGGCGCCAGCCGCAGAAAAACACCCTGAAACGTAACGCTCACCCTCGTATTACCTCTGTTATGTTATAATAATTCGGAATATTGTACATGCCTGCCTGTATAGCCCTTACCCGTCCTCGCCTCCGCTGCCCATCAAGCCTGCCTGAATTCGGAGATATACCCGTGAATGCTAAAATTCTCCTGGTAGAAGACGATGCGTCGGCGCGCCAGTCGTTTGCGTATCTGCTTCAATATGCCAACTATCAGGTCTGTGAAGCCGCCAACGGTGAAACGGCCGTTGAACGCTTGCAGAACGACGTGTTCGATGTAGTAATCGCCGATATTATTCTGACCGGCAGCGATGGCAGCGGCTCGCTTAACGGCATGGATGTCATGCACATTGCTCGCCAGCAACCCTATCGCCCGGAAGTCATTATTGTCACCGGCTATGGCTCGCTCGATACGGCAATCCATGCTCTTCAGGAAGGTGCCATCGACTATTTGCTCAAGCCCTGTAGCGGCGAACAATTGCGCGCTGCTGTCGAACGGGCATTGTATCGATCACGAAAATACCAGCGGATGCGTATGGCCGCCGAAGCCCTTGCCACTGTGCTCGAATACGACGGCGTACGCAGCTATAGCCACTCCAAACCTGCCCGGCAGCAACCATTTTTGCCGATTTCTCGTGAATTTCCGGCCGAAACCCTCACCCTCGGCAAATTGATCGTCGGGACAACCCGGCGCGAAGTTTCTTTTGACGGCAAAGTGGTGCATCTTACCAGCATCGAGTATCTGGTGTTGCGCTATCTCGCACATTATGTCGGCCGCGTCTGTACCTCGAGCGATATTGTACGCTTCGTTCACGGTACGGATACCCCCGATAGCGAAGCACGGGCACTTATCAAGCCTCATATCCATAACCTGCGCAAAAAACTTCCTGCATCGCTCTTTATGACGGAACGCGGCATTGGGTATCGATTGCTGCTGCCCGATGATTATCAACCTTAGTTTATATCCTCAACGCTCCTCCACGAATCCTCGACACTTTGCTTACCGTCCACCCATTGCGGCTTGCCGACTTTATCTCGCATAATAGAATACACCAGGGCTACGCGCCTCAATTTGTTCGGCGTTCAAAGGCATAGTTTCCCGTCCGTAACTTTCGAAATCATGAACTTCCGGTGAAATAAGCTCGTCCTTGCTTCCTGAATAAATCGTACTACCTGATTCCGGAGTGGAAATGCACAATTTTCCTCAATCTTCTGTGCCGGATCCTGCCGCGCAGCATCCAATCTATGCGGATAAGCTCACCGGACTGCCCAACCGGGGCGAGTTTCTCGCGCAACTCGATACGGCGCTTGTCGCGCCGCAACCTTTTGCCGTTCTCTTGCTCGACTGCGATCGCTTCAAAACGATCAACGATAGCCTCGGCCATCCTGCCGGCGATCAGGTGTTGATCTCGATTGTGGAGCGTGTGCAGGCCTGTCTTGCCACCAGCGATGTGCTTGCTCGCATCGACGGCGATGAGTTCGCGATCTTGCTCGCGAATGTTGCGAATCTCGGGCAGGCGCTGGCGACCGCCGAACATATTTTGCGCAACCTCGATGATCCCTTTCCCGTCGCTGAACAGGAAGTGTTTCTCTCCGTCAGTATCGGTATTGTCACCAGCCAGACGCCTTACAGTGCAGCGGTTGAAGCCCTGCGTGACGCGGAGACCGCCCTGCATCACGCCAAAGAACACGGGCGCGGGCGCTATTCGGTATTCGATGCCCAGATGCATATGCGGGTTGTCCAACGTTTGAAAATGGAAACCGAATTGCGCCAGGCTTTGAAACAGGAAGAATTGCGGGTTTTTTATCAGCCGATCATTGCGCTTGAAAATGGTATGATTACCGGCTTTGAAGCACTGGTGCGCTGGCAGCATCCTGACCGCGATCTGCTTGCACCGGGTGAGTTCCTGCCGACGGCCGATGAGTTAGGCCTGAGTATTGCCGTTGATCGCTGGGTGCTGCGAACTGCCGTCCGCCAGATGTGCCAGTGGATCGCCCGGTTTCCCGCGCTCGCCAATCTGACGCTCAGTGTCAATATGTCTGGCCATCATCTTGAACAGGCCGACCTCTTGCCCTTTATTCGTTCCGTTTTGCAAGAGACCGGCCTTTTGCCCCGCAATTTGATGCTGGAAATCACGGAAGAAATGCTGATTCGCTCTCGCGATACGGTAATTACAACGCTGCATCGTCTGCGCAGCATGGGCATTCAGATCAGCCTTGATGATTTCGGTACCGGCTATTCGTCTTTGAGTTATCTGCACGACCTGCCTGTCAATACCTTGAAGGTTGATCGCTCCTTTGTGAGCAGTATGGATGTGAATCCGCAGGTTGGCGTCATTACCAATGCAATCATTAACCTGGCGCATGCCCTCGCCATGGATGTTGTTGCCGAGGGAGTTGAAACGATCCAGCATGTGAATGCGCTGCGCAGTTCCCGCTGCGAACGAGCGCAGGGCTTTTTCTTTTCGCGCCCGGTGGACGCATCCAGAGCCGAGGCATTGCTCGCCCAGGCCCACCGCCAGGTGATTGCAACCTCGCCGATGCGCGCTCCTGAACGTGCGGTCGGTCAGTTGCTGCCGGTATCTGCCGTTCGGCAAATGGCGCCGCATGCTGCCGACGCCGGTCAGTCGCCGTTCGCGCCGTCTGCCGAGCCTGCGTCTGCCGCTCCGCCGCCGGCTGTGGCCCGCAGAGTGCTCGAACCTGCCGATCCGGCGCTGGCTGCGCAGCACGATGCCTTGACCGGCTTGCTGACACGGGCGGCCCTGAAACCACGTCTTGATGCAGCCGTTGAACAGCATCGGCGTACCGGCGAACCCTTTGCTCTGGCAGTGATCGACCTCGATCATTTCAAGAGCATCAACGATGCCTTCGGTCATGCTTGCGGCGATCAAGTGCTGACCGAGTTTGCCACCCGCGTTCGGGCTGCCACCCGCAGTCGTGACAGCATTATTCGCTATGGCGGCGATGAATTTGTCTTGCTGCTGAGCAATACCAATGGCGAACAGGCACGCATTTTTGCCGATCGCCTGTTCACCCTGGTGGGCGCCAGGAAGTTTTGCGGTGAGCCGCCCCTGGCGCTGACGATCAGCGCCGGCTTTGCTGTGTTCCCCGCCGATAGTGAGAACCTCGCAGAGCTGTTTGAGCTTGCCGACCAGCGCAATTACCAGGCGAAACGGGCCGGCCGCGGGCGGGCCGTGCTCCACGATTTGCCCGCCCCGGAAACCGTGTCGCTCGATGGGCCATCGCGCCTGATTGAGCGCGACGAACAGCTTCAGGTTCTGCATGCCTTTTTGCATGAACTGACCCGGCACTCCCGTGGCATTTTGCAGATAGGCGGCGCCGCCGGCAATGGCATCACGCGCTTTCTGGTCGAAGCAGCCGACGCCGCCCACCTGCGTGGCTATGGCGTGATTGCACTGCGCGGCTCACTGGCTCTCAAAGAACGGGTCTATGGTGTGCTCAGCAACCTGGGAGAACCGTGGCGCGATTTGCCGCTGCCGGCGCAGGGGGTTCAGCGTTTTGCCGATAGCTTGAACACGTTGATTCGCCGCAAGAATGTGAATGGCGTGGTCATTACGCTGGACAATGCCGCCCAGACCGATCCGGCCAGCCTGGAGTTTTTGCAGTCGCTCTTCAAAGTGGCCGGCACTATCAAGCTGGCCTTGCTGTATGCCCCCGAAGGGATCGACACGACCCTGCACTGGCCCCAGGAGCACATGCTGCGCAGCCAGGTCGATCTTGCGGCACTGTCGTTGCAGGGCCTGCGCACCTGGATCCGGCATAGCCTGAATTGGGAAATGCCTGAGGATATCTTGCACTGGTTCTATAGCCAGACCGGCGGCCGACCGGCGCTTATCCGGCGTGGCTTGCAGCATCTCCTCGAGCATGAAATGCTGTATCCGGCTGCCGGGGGCTGGGGCGCCTGGCCCGATCTGACGACGGTTCAGATCAATGCGCAGATCAAGTGGCAGGCCGCCCAACCCCGCCACAATCTGCCCATCGGTCAGGCCGATTTTGTCGGACGCGAGGCTGATATTGCCCAGATCAAGGCTATGCTCATCCCGCAGCGTGCGATCGTGGTGGCCGGCCTGGGTGGTACCGGCAAATCGCGCCTGGCCGTGCAAGCTGCAGCCGAAGTTGCCGACGCCTTTGCCGACGGGGTCTGTTATGTGCAACTGGCGCCGCTCAATTCCGCCGAGTTTCTGATGTATACCATCGCCGATGCGCTGGGTGTCTCGCTGGTGGGCGCTCAGTCGCCGCGTGAACAGATTCTGTTTCATCTCAGCAACAAACGGCTCTTGCTGCTGCTCGACAACTTTGAGCACTTGCGCGAAGAAACCTTTTTCTTGCAGGAAATCATTGAACGGACGGCCGGGGTGCATCTGCTGATTACGTCCCGTGATCGCCTGGTCTTCAATGCCGCCACAACGCTCGAACTGGCTGGTTTGTCGCTGCCCGACGGGGAATTGCTCGCTGACATCGAGCAGGCGAGCGCGGCCCAATTGTTTGTCCGCCGTGCGCAGCAGACCCACAGCGAGTTTCGGCTCAGTACGGAAAATGCCGCCAGCGTCAGCCGGATTTGTCGCCTGGTGGAAGGACTGCCGCTCGGTATCGAACTGGCCGCCGCCTGGACGCGCACGTTTTCTTGTGAGGCGATTGCCGAGAAAATCGAGCTGAATCTGGCTTTTCTCGAGCAAGGCGAACGTGGCCGCAGTGATCGCCATCGCAGCCTGATGGCGATGATCGACTCCTTCTGGTTCATGTTGTCGGATCACGAGCGGAGCCTTTTGCGCCAGATCGCTGCCTTTCGCGGCGGTTTCGATGGCAGTGCGGCGCGCGAAATCATTGGCGCCTCACCCTTCTTCCTGGAAGGCCTGGTGGCCAAAGGCTATTTGCGCTGGACGCGCAATAAACGCTATGAAATTCACGAATTGCTCCGTCAGTATGCCGCCGAGAAGCTTCAGGCATTGCCTGCTGAAGCCCAACAGGTTGCCGATCGCCACAGCCGATATTACCTGGGCCTGGTGCAGCGCCCGGATCTTCAGCAATTCGGCTCACGGCATATGCTAACGGAAATCAGCATCAACCTGGAAAACATCCGCGCCGCCTGGCAATGGGCAGTTCAGCATGGCCGGCTGGCAATACTGGCGCAAAGTGTCGACGGACTGGAGGCCTTCTACGATTACAAGGGCACCTTCCATGAGGCTGAAGCGCTGTTCGGCTTTGCGGTAACGCAATTGACCGCAAGCGTTGCTGAGTTTGCTGAGCCGGATCAGTTGGGCAACCGGCTGATCGGCCATGTTCAGGCTGTACAGGCACGTTTTTTGACCCGTTGCTCACGCTATGATGAGGCAATTGCTGCCGCCCAGTCCGTGCTTCGGCAAGCCGAAATGCTGGCTGATGCTCACCTGGCGGCGCTTGGCGCTTATCATCAGGGGACGGCCCTTTTGAACCAGGGCCTGTATGAGGCAGCCCGGCACCACCTGAGCCAGGCTGCCGACATTGCCCGGCGCGAGCAATTTGTGCAGTTGCAGGCCGATATTCTCCGCCGATTGAGCCGGGTGGCCGGCCAGACCGGCCAGTACCTCGAAGCGCGGGGGCTCGGTGAACAGTCGCTGGCAATCTGCCGCCAGTCCGGTGATCGCCAGCGTGAGACGCGGATGTTGAACGACCTGGGCATTATTGCCGATAGCCAGGGCGATTATATTGCCAGCAAAAGCTACTATGAACGCTGCTTTCAACTGTGCCGTGAGCTGGGGGATCAGCCGGGTGAAGCCAATGTGCTCTTGAATCTGGGGGCTGTTGCGGCCGACCAGGGTGAGTATACGCTGGCCGAACGGTACCTGGAGCAGGCTCTGCGGGTGTTTCGAGAAGCCGGCAATTTGCGTGATGAGTCTATTGTGCTGGAAAACCTGGGTGACAATGCACGCTGGCAGGGCGATCTGGATCGGGCCACGGCCTATTATGAGCAGGCGCTGCGCATCTGCCGCAAAATTGGTGATCGCCAGGGGCAGAGTTACCTGCTGGGCAACCTGGGCCTGGTGTCCCACCAGCACGGCGATGATTTGCAGGCTTACATCTTTAGCCGGCAGGCTCTTGAGATTGCGCTTGCGATCAGTGACCAGCAGGGTCAGGGGCGTGCGCTGACCTACATGGGTCTTGCTCGCCATGGTGCGCAGGCACTTGATGAAGCGGAACAATATTACCAGCAAGCCGTCCAGGTTTTTCGCGAGGCCGGGCAACAGCACCTAACTGCCGATCCGCTGGCCGGCCTGGCGCGTCTGGCTCTCGAACAGTCTGCCGGCGCAGCGGCTCTCCAGGCTATCGAGCCTATCCTGCATCAACTCGAATATGGTTCGCTGGATGGCAATGCCGAGCCTTTGCGCATCTATCTGACCTGTTACCAGGTTTTGCTTTTCCTCGACGATCCGCGTTGCTATGCGATCCTTAAAAGCGCGCTGCGCCTGTTGCAGCAACGGGCCGATCGGATCACGCTGCCGGAACAGCGGGATGGATTTTTACAACAGATTCTCGCGCATAAGGCGCTGCTACGCGCCGCAAAAGAACATCAGCTGGCAGTAGACCCGGTGTTGGCATAGTTTTTATTGACCCGTCTTCCGCAGTGGGTGTGGGCGCCGGCTGTATCAGGGGCTTTTTCGCCCATACGCATGAAGTTAAGACATGTCACAGCAAGAGCAGTGCCTCATGGAGTCATCAGGTATAATATCAAATCTTGAAAATAATCATTGCCGATTTGATATGAGGCAAGCTCTCGAAGAGTACTATGGTATTCATCCTGTTTTTGTTGCTGCTTGTCCTGGCGGGCTCGACGACCTTCGGCTTTGCGCTGCATGCGTTGCGCCATCTCGATGCACCGGCAGCGCGACCATTCGCCCTCACGATGTTGGGAGCGGCGATCTATTCCTTCAGCTATTGCTGCGAGTTGCTTGCCGAGACATTACCCTCCAAAGTATTCTGGGATAATGTGCAGTTTATTGGCCTTGATGTTTTTACTATCAGCCAGTTTCTGTTTGCGCTCGAATTCACTCACCGCAACGCACCGGCCCGCCGGCTTCGCCCCTGGCTCTGGCGAATCCCCACTCTGAATGCCTTGATTATCTGGACGGATCCCTGGCATGGACTGGTGCGGAGTTCAAGCACGCTCGTGACGCAAGATGGCCTGCTCTTGCTGTTCTACCACTATGAGCCCTGGTTCTGGATCTGGCTTGCCTACAGCTATGTTCTGAGCATCGTTACCATCGGGCTGGTGTTGCTGATGTTGCTGTGGGCGCCACGCTACTATCAATTGCAGGCTGGTGCGGTGTTGCTCGGTTTGTCGTTTGGCTTGATCAGTGGAGTGATGACGGTTAGCGGCATTGTGCCGATCCCAAAGCTCGAATACCTGGATGTGCTGCCGGTTGCCATCAGTCTGGCTGCACCGCTCTGGGCCTGGGCCATCTTTCGTCGGCGCTTCCTCGATTTGCTGCCGGTCGCCCGCGACAGCCTGATCGAACAGATGCCGGATGGTTTCCTGGTGCTCGACCACCGGCGGCGGGTGGTCGACATCAATCCGGCAGCCTGTGCCTTGTTGCGCTGCGGTGACGCCCCGATGATCGGGGTTGATGTAGCCACCTTCATCCCGGCGCTGGCCGAATATTCGTCCCGTGAACCATCGTTGACGATGCTTGAATATCGGCTCGCCGCCGCACTGGATGGGCCGCCGCGCTGGCTTGAATTGCGGATCAACCCGCTGTACGACCAGCCTGGGCAAATCGGTGGCTGGATGCTGATGATTCACGATCGGACGGAGCACCAGCGCATGGAACAGGCCTTGCGCGAACAAAATGCCCGGCTGCTTGCGGAAATCACCGAGCGCGAGCGCCTCGAAGAGGCCTATCGGACGCTGGTCGATAATTCGATCCAGGGGTTGATCATTCTTCAGGACGGGCGCATCCGGTTCGTCAACCAGGTAGCGGAGCACATCACCGGTTATAGCTCTGCCGAACTCCTGGCCATGCCGCAGGGAATCACCGCAACCGCGATCTACTCTGATGATCGCAGTACCGTGGTTGCGCGCGGCGAAGAACGCCAGGCCGGCAAAGACGTACCGTCGCGGTATGATTTCCGGATTATTCGCAAAGACGGCCAGATCCGCTGGATCGAGGCGTTCGCGGTGCGGGTGACATATCAGGGGCGCCCGGCCGTGCAGATGGCCTATCTCGATGTTACTGATCGCAAACAGGCCGAAGCGGCCTTGCAGTTGCTGAATGCGCAGCTCGAACAGCGCATTGCCGAGCGCACCGCCGCCCTGGCTCTCAGCGAGGCGCGCTATCGGACGCTGGTCGAAACTTCGCCCAATGCCGTGCTGATGATTGGCAGCGATGGCCGGATTATCTTTTGCAATCGCCAGTCTGCCGTACTGTTCGGTTTTGCCGACACCGACGCCCTGACTGGCCGGCCTTATGCCGACCTGCTGGCCCACGCATCGGCCGACGCCCTGCCTGAGCTGTGTGTGAACGGCGCAGCCTGTATGCGGGAGAAGGTGCTGCGACGCAGTGACGGCAGCCATTTCCGGGCGGAAGTGAGCAGCGCACTGCTGGCGGGCGGCGCGGATGGCAGCGAAGCCATTATGGTGGTGCTCCGCGATCTCAGTGCGCAACACGAGATGCAGGCGCGCCTGCTGGCGACCGAACGCTTTGCTACCGGTGGGCAACTGGTGGCCAGTATTGCGCACGAAATCAATACACCGCTCCAGGCGCTCCAGAATTTCCTCGAACTCAGCCGGATGACCACCGCCGAGGATCAGTACCGCTTTTTAAGCAGTGCCATCGCCGAAATGCAGCGGGTTCAGCGAATTGTGCGCCAGTTGCTCGACGTGTATCGGCCGGTTGGATTGATGCCCGGCCCGGTCGACGTCAGCCTGCTGATTGAACGGATTGTACTGCTGTTGCGCAAGCAGGCGCTGGACAAGAAAATCCAGATTATGGTTGACGATCAAGCGCCGGTGCATGTGCATGGCAATGCCGACGAACTGGTTCAGGTGCTGTTGAATATGATGATGAATGCGCTCGATGCGATGCCGAACGGCGGCAGTTTGCAGATCCGGACGGAGCGTGATGCTGCGCAGGTACTGATTCACATTTGCGACACCGGCATAGGGATCCAACCGGAATGGCAATCGCAGATTTTTGATGCCTTTTTTACTACCAAATCCCAGGGCACCGGCCTGGGCTTGCATGTGTGCCGGCAGATCATCGAACGCCACGGCGGGCAGATTAAGCTCGAAAGCGCGCCTGGTGCGGGCAGCACCTTCACCCTGGTGTTGCCGAGCTACCGAGCAAGCGGTGAAGCGGTGAAGCGGTGAAGCATTTGGATACTTGAACGCTGCATCGCTTTCACACGTTGGGCACAAATGGCGCGATGCTCGGGTCGTTGCCGCCGACCTGGTAGCTGCGCAGCGCCCAGGCCGAGGCGCCGTACTTGAAGAAGATTTCGGCAATGGCGCGGGCGGCTACCGGCGGCAGCATGGTGCGCCAGCTACCGACGGCCTTGCCCAGGCTGCCCAGCAGGCTTTCGCTGGCGCCCAGGTTGGCACTGCCGTATTCCCAATCGGCGCGAGCCGAGCCCCAGGGCAGCAGTACGTGTTTGAGTTCGTTCGTGACCTTATCGAGCTGGTCGAGGCGGGCCGCTTCTTCCGGCGTGTCCGACATTTCGGCGCGAATATCCTGGCGCAAGGCCAGGATCTTGTTGATGCCGCGAAAGGCAATATAGAGCGCCTGGGCCGAGTCCTGGGCGCAATTGTTGGCCGCGCCGACGCGGGTTGCGCCGCGCCCATCGGCGATGCGGTAACGCGCCTGCATCACGTCCAGCGCGTCGATAATGCCGTCGAGCACGATGACCTCGCGGCCCCAGATGGTGAACACGCCGGTGATGCAATCGAGTTTGAAGATCAGATCCTGGATGGGACGTGTGCCGGCCCAGCCGAACTGCCGGTTGCCGCTGTAGCGGCTGTAATGATGCGTGCCGGAGCTCAACCCGTCGGAGTTATGGGCATAGACCTGGTGGTAGACGATGTCGAAGACCAGTTCGTCGGCGAGGGGTTCGCGGATGACGGTGGCCTCACCGAAGGCCATGTGGCCCCAGTAGAGCGGGGTTCTGGCCGCCGGTTCGGCGTTCTGGCCGCCGATGCCGCCATAGAGATGGATGAGCAGGCCGCGGTCGCCTTCGCGCCAGGACGCGCGGGCAGTGTGGGGCGTAATGCCGTCACCGCAGAGCAGTACCGTGCCGGCCTGTCCTTTTTGCGCAGCACTGCGCCAGGCCTTTGGCCGCAGGTAAGCCATGCACTCGGCGGTGCGGTCGCAATATTCCTGGGGTTCCAGCCGCAGCATGGTGCGCGGCGCAAGCGCCTGGACGACAAATCGCTCCTGGGCATCGAGCGCGCCATAGATGTACCAGCCGTCGGCGTTGAGCGGCGAATGCTCGATGCCGGCCGCCGTACTGTTGCGGGTGCCATTGCCATCGGGAATGACTTCGGGTAGATGCACGATTTCTTCGGGGCCGCTGAAGTCGCCTATTGCCCGGTTGTAGTGGCGTAGCCGGTACCTATCACGCTGCTCGCCGGGGCCGAGGAAGGTGACCAGGGCGTAGTAGCGCCCGCTGATCTCGGCCGGCATACGGTCGACAAACAGGATTGGCGGGCCGTTGTCGTCCGGATGCATGCTCAGGCGCACCCGGCCCTGCAAGCGAACGGTGACATCATCGTGAGGATGCGCGCCGGCCAGCGACTCGAGCGGGTTGACATTGAGCCAGCCGTTGACCCGTTCGGCCAGCACAGTGCCATTGGCCAGCGCCTTTTGCGAATCCGCATCGAACATAACGTCGCGGGTGGCTCCCCAGAAGGCCGCATTGAGCGCCGGGGTCGGTTCCCAGCGCAGGCGCAGCTGTTTGCCGATCAGAGCCTGTTGTTCAGCCGGTGCGTGCTGCACCTCAAACCAGGCACCCATGACCGACCGGCGTTCGCTGCCGGCCGGCAAAATCAGCCGGCCCAGCCATGCGCCCAGCGGCCGATAGAGCGCCGGGTCGGGCATTTTGCCGGGTGGGTAATGCTCCGGATGATTAAAGGGCGCCGCCCGGTAGCGCGCATAATTGTTTGCGGCCCGCGCCACAGTCTCACTACTCATCGAAACCCCTGGTGAAGCGTTGAAGCATTCAAACACTTCAACGCTCCAACGCTCCAACGCTTCAACGCTCCAACGCTTCCTCCACTCTGGCCTGTTCATAGGCGCGCACATCGGGATCGGTAGCGGCCTGCACTTCGCCCAGCGCCACCGGATCCATCAAGCCTTCGCGCACCAGCAGTTCGCCGATTTTGTCGATGGTCGCGATGGCGTGTGAGCGGCCATCGGGCGTAAAGGCCGTCCAGGAAAAATAGTTGGTCGCGCCATTGTGATGCATCTGGCCCATATCGACGAACTCGATTTTGCCCTGGGCCATAGCCTGGTTCCAGTCACTTTGCGGAAAGATCTTCCAGCGCCCGGCGTAGAGCTTTTCGCCCAGGCCATGGAGCGGGTCGAGATGGCCCCAGAGATGGTAGAGCTTCTCGACGCTCTTGATGCCGATGTCGTCGCTCATCACCCCGCCGATGGAGATCACCCGGATGGGCGCCTTGATCATCGGTTTGAGAAAAGTTGCTGCGCCGAGCGCAATCTGGCCGCCGCCGGAGAAGCCCAGCAGCGTAACCGGTTTGCCGCTGCCGACGCGGTAACCGCGCAACTGTAGCGCCTCAACGATCTCGTTGGCCACGCCCAGATTGTAAATCGGGCCATAGCGCCGGTCGGCGGAGATGGCGACGTTGAACATATTGCGAATATTGATCAAAAACTGGAGCAGATCGTAGGGGTTTTTCAGCCGGCGTTGTTCGAGATACTTCCACATGCGCGAGAAAAATCGCTGCGTGCCCAGGCCGGCATTGGTGACCGAATAGGGAAACACATCGGTGACGATGGTGGTGCCGGGCGAGCGCCGGATGGCCATGCGGCCCCAGTCGATCTCTTCCTGCGGAATAGACGCGGGATCCATCGCACCGATGCCCGAGAGATAGACCAGGAAATGCTGGTCGGCGCTCTCGGGCACATTGCTGGTGACCGCCGGGACTTTGCCGGGCACCGGTGGCGCTGTCTTATCGCCGAACCAGCCGGCCCACCAGCCCAGGCTTTCCAGCGGCGCCACCGCTGCCGAGAGGAACAACAGGGTGAATGCCCCGACCAGCAGCAGGTCGAGCAGCGAGAGGATCACCGGCGGCCTCCTTTTTGCGGTACTTCGGGGGGCTCTTCAGTAGCATACGTGATCAGAATATCGGCCACACCGGCATTGAGGTCGGTGCCGGCGGCGGCGCGGAAGAGCCGGTTGCGCAGCGCAACGATGGGCCTACCGATGGTCAGGCTCATCACCGTGATCAGCAGCCAGCCGAGGCCGGTGCAGAGCAACACCTGCCAGAATGCCCCACGACTGACGAACGTCAGCGCGGCCAGGACAATCAGGAAGCTCCAGACCGACAGCACCCGCCCGATGAAATCGCCCATATAGGGAACGAGCACCAGGAAGCCGAAGAGGTAGGGCGCAGCGCCCAGCCCGACCATGCGGGCGACCGTATTCAGCGGAAGATCATTGGGAAAGAGCCACTGGCTGGTCAACCAGATCGCCAGTGCCCAGATCACCAGACCGATATAAAAAACCAGCCCGCCAACCAGCAGGCTGAGCAAAAAACGCGCCGGGCGCACCCGGTTGACGAAGAGGATCACACTCTGGCCAATCAGCAACGAGGCGCCGCCGAACACCGCGAACACCGCGATCACTCGACCGGAGTCGGGACTATTCTCAACGACCGCAAAGGCGCGTGGGTCGAGAAACAGCACTGCTTGCAGGCCGCGCAGCAAATTTTGGAGAAAGTCGACCATTCTTTTCCTGACGTTGCAGGTGAAACACCCTTTTCCGCAAGGCACAGGCGTCGATTCGGTGGATGAGATTACCAATATGTTGAGCCATAGAATTATACCCGACAATCGGATGGGGCTCAAGGCAGAGGCTGCACCATATATTGTTCATCATGAACTGCAAGCAAAATAACTGAATGTTTACGAAAGCCGGGGAGTATTTCCCTGTTATGTACATTTGATGTCTCGTTATGATTAGGTACATACACCAGCTGAGAAAACCTGATCCGACATAAGGAAGTCACGTCGCAGTTATCCTTTCCAGCAATGCAGTCATCGGACTGTCGCTTTGCTATGCCCTGAATTGTGCGTAATCGTTCTCCAAACAGGTTGAGAATCAGCGTGGCACGATTGGGAACCGTTTTGCCTGCTGAAATTTTCGCAAGCACTGCCGACATTTCGGCAGCTTGCTGATGAATAATTGACAGTGAAAACGGTAATCGGAACCATCGTCTTTGAAGGAGTGGAGAGTCTATGGATTTTCTTGCTTATCTGTTGCCATTTTTTGTTCAGGGAACGGTCAGCACGACTTTTTTTACGACTCGGCCGTTTCTCACGGTATTTGGTTTTGCTCTTTTCGCACGCATGAACCTTGAAGTGTGGGGCGTTGACACGCTGGCAAGCTTTGCACCGGCCGGCATCGAAATGCTAAGCTACGGCAACCTCGGTGCCACCCCGTGGCTACTGAGTGATGCAGTGCTGATGATCATCGGGTTGCTGGTGCTGCTGGAGTTTGCCTCGGCTTCAAGCGATGACTTGCGCTTCTGGTACAACCAGAGTCTCTGGCTCATTCAGCCCGGCAGCGCCTTTGCCGTTACCTACACGTTTGCCGGCTCCGAAGTAACGCTCTGGCTGGAGTTTCTGGCCTCACTCCTGCCAGGCTTGCCGATGGCGGTGGCAGGATGGAATAGTAGCGCTATCGTTGCCGGGTTGAGCCCGACCGCCCAGATCGGTGATACTTTGGCCTGGATCGGCCAGATCGCAGCAATCGCCTGGTCCGTCCTGGTAGCAGTAGTAACCTGGCTGCTTGGTCGATTGCGCGGCGCCGTCGTCGAAATTGTCGAAGAACTGGATGAAGACAATGCGTTTGGCTTGCAGACACTGATGCACTGGACGGAAACCAGTTGGACGGCCATTGGCGTATTCATCCTGTTTGTCTTGCCCTCGCTGGCCCTGATCATGGCCGGCATCACGGTCGCAACTCTGTTCTTCATTCGCCAATATTTCGAGCACCGTGAGCGCCGGTTGTATGTGCCCTGTGCTCATTGCCAGACGCCGACGCATCCTGCGGCGCCGTTTTGCCCATCCTGCACCTTGCCGCGCGAAGCGGTATGCCAGGTCGGCCTGTTCGGCCAGGCCCGCGATGCCCTGGTGGTTGATCCAACCGCGCACCGCCTCCAGTTGATGGCGCGCAAACGCTGCCCGGTTTGCGCAACCCGCCTATCTGAGAAAGCACTCCAACAGAACTGTGAGCGTTGCGATACGGCCACTTTTGGCGACATCAGCGCGGCCAACAGCTATATTCGTGCGCTGGATGCAAAGCTGGCCCGGACAACGCTCATAACCTTTGGCCTGGGCCTGATCCCGCTGGTCGGGCTGATTCCGGCAATGGTGTACTACCGGCTCAGCCTGGTCAGCAGCATTCGCAGCTACCTCCCTCGCAGCATCGGCTGCCTGACCCGCTGGGGTGTCCGAATGTTCAATATCTGCCTGATCATATTCCAGGTCGTGCCCGGCCTCGGCGCACTGGCGATGCCGGCCATGTGTCTGACGAATTACTGGATCTATCGCCAGGTATTTGTCACCTCCGCCCAGAACAGCCTGAACACAAGTCGACCGGCGCAGACTCTGGACTGCCCGGATTGCGGGGCGGCAGGCCAGCGCAGCGGGCGCTTCTGCACCGGTTGCGGCCGGCAGATCCAGGTGACCTGATACACCCTGACGGGGCGTCGATAGGCAAGTGCCTGATTGGGGAATACGATCATGTTATGGAGGCAACTTCATGGCAATCTCTTGAACGACCATCGCTAAAACTCGGCCATCACCGCCTCGAGCGCTTCCCGCGACGGTCGCAACTGCCCTTCATCCAGTACGGCCAGCGCTTCTGCGCAGAGTTGCATGGTTTCGGCCAGCGGCGGGCGCTGCTCGTCGATGGAGATCAGCCCGGTCAGGAATTCGCTCTGCTGCCGTGCTTGCTCCAGCATGCTCAGCGCGGCCATGCGATCACGCGGGTCGTAGTCCAGCCCCAGCTTGCGCAACTGGATCACTGATCCATCGTGCAACGGCACCGCCTGTACTTCGCCCGGCTCATAATCCACGGCTACTTCTTCATAGGCCGGAATGAAGCTCAGGTCGTGAATGCGTTCTTCGTGCGCTTTGCCGTAGCTGTAGCTCCTGGTCGAATCGTGGTGGTTGTTGAAGGTGACGCAGGGGCTGATCACGTCGATCACGGCGGTGCCCTGGAAATGAAAGGCCGCCTTGATCAGTTCGCGCACCTGTTTTGCGTCGCCGGCAAAGGAGCGCGCCACAAAGCCGCAGTTGGCGATGATTGCCTCCAGGCACAGATCCACCGGCGGCAATTTGTTGATGCCGGCGGACTTCAGTGCCTGGTCGACATCCGCCGTCGCCGAGAACTGGCCCTTGGTCAGGCCATATACCCCGTTGTTCTCGATGATGTAGACCATCGGCACATTGCGCCGCAGCAGGTGCTTGAACTGGCCCAACCCGATGCTGCCGGTGTCGCCGTCGCCGCTGACGGCAATCGCCCGCAAACTTCGGTTCGCCAGGTGCGCTCCGGTCGTTACCGAGGGCATGCGCCCGTGCAGCGAGTTGAAGCCATGCGAGCGGCCCAGCAAATAGGCCGCCGATTTGCTCGAGCAGCCGATGCCGCTCATGCGAATGATCTGCTGCGGCGGCAGATTCAGCTCGAAGGCCGCCGCAATAATCTGGCTGGTCACCGAATCGTGGCCGCAACCGGCACAGAGCGTTGAGCGCCCACCGCGGTAGTCGGCGCGGGTTAATCCGATCTGGTTTGTTGTTACAGTCATTGCTTAGTCGCTCCACTCGGCAACAAGTCGGTAAAGTGCGTCTTCCTCGATTCCTTCGACACTCTGGCTAACGAAACGCTCGATTTCGATTTCGCCACTTTCGAAGAATTCAATTTCCCAGCGCTCGCCAGGTACGCGAACGACGACCATAAGCGTCTCACGTACATGTTTCAGCGAATAAGCAATCTTGTGCTGTTCAAGCTGATCGAGAAAAGCCAGAACCTTACCCAATGAGTTTCGCGTTACCGTAGTCATCGTTCATACTCTTTATCAGTCGGGAGCTTGCGGATAGTTCGAAACCCGGAGCGATTTTGTCTGGCTCCTTCTACAATATCGCCCCAGGTCAACTCAGCAATTTCATCCCATGAAGGCGAACCAAGTGGAAGCGGCGCACGCTTGATTTGCGATTTCCTGGTCTTGAGAATCTCGGTGACTCTGGTATTTTCGTTGATCATACCACGTCACTGACTCTGTCCGCCACAAAATCCGCCGTCAACGGCAATCCGTCATTATGCGCGATGCTGCCGATGCGTGCGGCATGCTCGGGGCAGTGCAGTTGCAGCAACTGCCGCAACTGGCCGTCCTGATTCAGCTCGATTACCAGCACCTGCCGCTGCCGCGCCACAAAATCGTGGCTCGCCTCGTTCAGCGGCAGCGCTCGAACGCGCATATAGCTCGTCGCGATCCCGCGTTCCGCCAGCATCGCGCGCGCTTCCTGAACTGCGCTTTCAGCAGAGCCGCTGGTAATCAGGCCGATTTCGGCACCGTCCACCAGTTCGATGATCGGCGACGGCACCAGGTTGCGCGCGGTCTCGTGTTTGCGTCCGAGCCGCGCCATGTTCTGCTGCCAGTCTTCCGGTTGCTCGCTGTACACATTCGCCACATTGTGCCCGGTGCCCCGGCTGAGCTGCGCCGCCAGCGGGTGCGGGTTGCCCGGCAGCGTCCGGTAGCCGACGCCGTCGCCGTCGCGATCCTCGAAGCGCAAGAAACGCCCCAGTTGCTCCAGTTCGGCCGCGCTCAGCACTTTGCCCCGATCCATCGGTGCCGCCGGGTACTCGAAGGGTGGGCTCATCCACAGGTTCATGCCCAGATCCAGGTCACTCAACACAAACACCGGCGTCTGCAGGCGCTCGGCCAGGTCGAAAGCCCGGTAGCCGAACTCGAAGCATTCGCCGACCGTACCCGGCAGCAGCACAACATGGCGTGTGTCGCCATGCCCCAGAAAATAGGTCGCCAGCAGATCGCCCTGCGCCGTCCGGGTGGGCATCCCGGTACTCGGCCCAACCCGCTGCACATCCCAGATTACCACCGGGATCTCGGCGAAATAGGCCAGCCCGGCAAACTCGGTCATCAACGAAATCCCCGGTCCCGATGTCGATGTCATCGCTCGCGCCCCGGCCCAGCCCGCGCCGACCGCCATCCCCAGCGCGGCGATCTCATCTTCGGCCTGAATGATGGCATAGGTCGTCCGGCCGTCGGTGTTGCGCCGCAGCCGCGGCAGATAGGTCTGCAAACCGTTGGCCAGGCTGGTAGCCGGCGTAATCGGGTACCAGGACACCACACTCACCCCGCCGAAGATCGCGCCCAGCGCCGCCGCCGTATTGCCGTCGATCAGAATCTGGCCGGCGGTGGCGTCCATGCGCTCGACCCCGAAAGGCACGTTCAGCCCGGTATAGTGCTGCCCAGCATACTCGGCAGCCGCCTGAATAATTCCGAAATTCAGCGCAACCGGCTGACTTTTGCCCTTAAATTGTTGCTGCAGAGCCTCACGGATCGCCGCAAGTTCAATCCCCAGCAGCGCCGCCAGCGCGCCGACGTAGACCATATTGGCGGCGTAGTCGCGCATGTTCGGCGCGATCCGGCCGGCCGCCACGATGTGCTTTACCGGCAGCGGAATGCTCAGCACATCATCGTGATCCGGCTGCCACCGGCCATCGCCGGGATACAGGCAGAGCCCGCCCGCCGGCAGCGCCGCCAGGTCGTCCGCTGCCGTACGCCCATTAAAAGCTACCAGAATTTCGGCTTGCGACGGGCGCGCCGTGAACCCGGCCCGGCTCACCCGCATCGTGAACCATGTCGGCTCACCGGAGATATTCGAGGGGAACAGGTTTTTGCCGTTAACCGGAATACCCATGCGGAACAGCGCCCGGATCAGCGTCAGATTCGCCGTCTGGCTTCCCGAGCCATTGACCGTCGCCGCCATAATCGCAAAATCATTTACTCGTACCGTGGAAGATGCAATCATAATGCGAACTCGATAAAACAATAATCGGAATCGGTGCCGCCAGTTGCTCCCGCAACTCCCCCGGTTTCTGCTGCTGAAACTTCAAATAATCCGAGAGCTCCGGCATCACATAACTGCCGCACTTGCCCAAAAAGATCCAACGCTTGAACGTTCAGAACCGCATCCGGATGTCCCAGGGAACGGTTCTCTAGTTCCTGGTTCTCCGGTTCTTCTAACCCCCCCCCGCTCGTAACAATCCGCGCAGGTTTTTTGTGCCCTGGCGATCCATCCGGTGTACCTGCGCCAGAAACAATTGCGCCGTCGTCATCGCGTCGTTGAGCGCATTATGTTGCGCATAGATCGGCAGATTGGCCTGATTGGCCAGTGTGCGCAAGGCTATCGGCGGCGGCATGCCCTCACTGCTGCCGTAGCTGCTCAGGTACTGTTCCGTAAAATGGAGCGACCGCGCCAGCCGGGCCGTATCGATGATCGGTTGGCGCAACTGGAAACCGTACGCCTGCTTGAGTGCCTGATTGAGAAATACCACGTCGATTGCGGCTACATGCACGATCAACACTTGCCCGGTTAGCCGACGCAATAGTTCCGGCAGTACCTCGATCAGCGGCGGCGCCTGGAGCAGGTCGTCGTGCAGCAACCCATGGATACGGATCGAATCGGCGTCGATCCGCCGCCCCTCCGGTGGCCGCACCATGGTATACATGCTGTCGCCGGGCCGCACCCGACCGCCCTTGATCGCCACGATGCCCACCGCACAGATAACGTCTTTCTTCGCCTCCAGGCCACTGGTTTCAATATCCAGCACCTGGTAGTCGATCTCACGCCAGGCCAGTTTTTGTGAAATCTTCGGCGCTTGCAGATAGGCCCGGGCGGCCTCCGGGAGATCATCTTTGATCCGTTGAAAGAAAAACATGCTTCCCCAGAAGTTCAACCCATCAGGTCGGTCTGATAGGTGAATGATACGCCACGTTGAATGCGGGCGACAGCCTGGATCGCTTCTTTCAGTTCACGGCGTTCCAGGGCGCTCAATCTGTCGAGGGAGACCAGATTGTTGGGCGCTTCGCCGCTTTCGATCTGGCGATGCTGATGCCGCAACCGAATAAGCGAGAGCAGTTCAAATGCATTGGCCAGTTCATCGGCTTCGATCGGTTGAATGGTACTATGGCTGGCCGCCTCACGCAACCGCGCCACCGTGCCGGTTGCCGCGCTGCCGGCTTCCAGTGCAAAAAGCCGGGCCAGGTCGACAAACAACACCGTCCCACGGTGTTTGAGATCGAGCACATTGCGTTGTTCACCGTGCCGCTCAACCACCAGCTGGCGGAAGAGATTGAGCGGCGCCGGATGCTGAATCGCCGCCAGCGCCAGCCGCCCCAGGAACAGCTTGTTGCCGCGTGCCGTCTCGACGATCGGGCGCAGCGCTGCCGCAACATTGAGTTCGCCATAGACCTGGCGATAGTCGAAAAAGATCGTTGCCCGCAACAGGGATTCTTGCGCCGGCTGATTGATCCACTGCTGAAAATAGCCCTGCCAGATCTGCACCGGTTGCCGCCAGCGCGGGTTGCTGGCCATCACATTGCCTGGGCAGCGCGGGAAGCCGCACTGCACCAGCACATCGACCATGCGCTCGGCCAGGATCGTAAAGTAGCTACGTGCTTCAGGCGGCGCATCGTCGGCATAGATAATCGCATGATCCTGGTCGGTACGGAGCGTTTGCTCGAAGCGCCCCTGGCTGCCGAGTACCACCCAGGCATAGGGGCAGGGCGGCGGCCCCAGTTCCATCTCCAGCTCGTGCAGCAGCCAGCCCTGTAGTGCATCGTGGGCCACCGCTACCACCCGACCGATGTCGCTGACCCGCGCGCCGGCGTCGAGCAGCGCCGCTACCGTATCGCCGACCTGATCGGTGTAGGCGCGCAGATCGGCATTGCTATGCGCCCGTTCCAACTGGCGTGGCAGAAACAGCGGGCTGCTGCTTTGCCGGCGCAAAATATCGGTATTGGTGACAATCCCCACAATTCTGTCGTCTTCGCAGACCGCCAGGTGATGCGTGCCGGTTTCCAGCATCAGCATCAACCCCTCAAAAACCAGGCTGTCGGCGGGGAGGGTGCGTACCGGCACCGTCATCACCGCAGTCACCGGCGTGCTGTCGGGAACCCCACTGGCCAGTACCCGGTTGCGCAGATCGCGGTCGGTCAGGATGCCGGGCGGTGCGGAATTGATGATCAGCGACGAAACATTGCGGTCGCGCATCAGCCGGGCGGCCTGGCGGATCGTCGCATCGGGACTGATGCTGACCAGATCGCGGCGTAGCAGATCGCGCAGGTAAGTGCGAAACAGCGCCGGTTCGGCATCCGCGTGATGGGTACTGAGCGCATGGTCGAGCCGTTCAGCAGTCGAACTGGCAAAGAAGCGCGCTACGGTGCCATGGTCGCGACGCAACTGGTGAAACGTTTCGGCGGGCAGCAGGTAGGCAAGTACCTCGCTGCGTGTACGCACGGTAACCAGTGGTGCCTGGTGGTTGAGCAGCGAGACAAAGCCGAAGGATTCGCCCTCGCCGAGCGTATCGATGATCCGGGGCTGGCCCTGGCTTTCCCGGATCATATCGACGCTGCCGCGCTGAATAATATACAGAAACTCCGCCGGCGGATCGCTGGTATGCAAAACCACTTGCTCGGCGGGAAAATATTCGATCTGGATGCTGGCACAGGCTTTCAGCAGTGCCGGAAAGGGTACCTGGTTGAAGGGCGGAACCGCCTGGAGCGCTTTTGCAATTTCTTCCATAGTAGCAAGAGGGGGTGAAGAATAAAAAAGGCTCTCACCCGCAAGAGAGTGAGAGCGCACATACAACCATCATCAGTGGCGGAACCGGCGCAGCGCACGCTGCAACGGCCAACGGGCGCTGCGCAAGCATTTAGCCGCGCCGACGCTCGATCAGCAGCCGGATCGCCGTCCGTTCCTCTTCATCGATGGCCACATCAATGAACGAAGGCACACAGACAATATCGATGCCTTCTTCGCTGAGATAACTACGGGCAATCGCAACCGCCTTGATGGCCTGGTTGGTTGCACCGGCCCCGATGGACTGAACTTCAGCCATGCCGCTTTCGCGAATGACCCCGGCAATCGCGCCGGCCACCGCACTGGGTCGCGAGCGAGTTGAGACCTTCAAGACTTCTGCTTCATGCAGTTGAGCCGCCGCGATCTGATCAACGCCGGTACCGACAGCGCGCTCAACCGGCAAGGACTGGGATGTACTCATAACAGTTTCCTCCGCATTAGTGGAATTGGTATTGTGATCGGACATGTTTGCTGAAGACGCAGCATCCAGTCTCATCGTCGTTTGCTAACCTCCTTACCGAGAAGCCGGCGCATGGGTGCTTCGGCACCACGGGCAGCGTTGAATCGCAACCCTACTATACCGGCTCGGCTTACCGTGCATAATCGACGGCACGGGTTTCACGGATGACAGTGACTTTAATCTGTCCGGGATATTGCAGACTCTCCTCGATTTTCTTGGCAACATCGCGGGCCAGGTGAATGCTCGCCAGATCATCGATATTATCCGGTTGAACCATAACCCGAACCTCACGTCCGGCCTGGACGGCAAACGCTCGCTGGACGCCGGAAAAAGATGTGGCAACCGTCTCAAGCGACTCCAGCCGCTTGATATACAAATCAAGCGTTTCCCGCCGGGCGCCTGGCCGCCCACCCGAGATCGCGTCGGCGGCAATCACAAGAAACGCTTCAACCGTTTGTGGTTCTTCGTCATAGTGATGTGCCCCAATAGCATGGACGATTGCCGGCGAGCGACCCAGCCGGCGCGCAATATCGGCGCCGATCAGGGCGTGCGGGCCTTGAACTTCGTGGTCAACGGCTTTGCCGATGTCGTGGAGCAGGCCGGCAGTTTTGGCGACATTGATATTGGCTCCCAATTCTGCCGCCATATGCGCGGCCAGCAGGGAACACTCCAGAGAATGTTGCAGAACATTTTGCCCGTAGCTGGTGCGATACTTGAGCCGCCCGAGGAGTTTGATTAAATCAGGGTGCAGACCCTGCACATTAGCCTCGTAAGCGACCCGTTCACCTTCTTCGCGCATCACATTCTCGATTTCGGCCCGCGTTTTTTGCACGACTTCTTCAATGCGAGCCGGGTGTATTCGCCCGTCTTTCAGCAGTTTCGTCAACGCGACCCGTGCTACCTCCCGGCGTACCGGGTCGTGGCAAGAAAGCGTCACCGCTTCGGGCGTATCGTCGACAATAATATCGACACCGGTAATTTGCTCGAAAGCCCGGATATTCCGGCCTTCGCGGCCGATAATCCGGCCTTTCAGCTCCTCACCGGGTAAATTCACAGTGGTCACCGTCAGTTCGGCAACATAATCCGATGCACAGCGTTGCACCGCCAGCCCGATGATTTTTCGGGCAATTTTATCCGCTTCGTCGTTGGTCGCCTGCTCGATCTCGCGGATCCGGCGCGCTGAATCATCACGTGCTTCACGCTCGACCTGGGCCAGAATGATTGACCGGGCTTCCTCGCGGCTGAGTTCCGAAATGCGCTCAAGCTCGCTGGCTTGCGCGAGCCGCAGCCGCTCGGCTTCCTGGTGCAATTGCTCGATCTGGCGCTCCCGGTTCTGGGCCTGGCGCTCCCGACGTTCCAGGCCTTCCAGTTTGCGATCGAGGTTTTCCTCCTTTCGCTGCAAGCGCTCTTCCTGCTTCTGTAAGCCCTGCCGGGCTTCTTTGAGTTCCGCTTCCGCTTCATTGCGCATGCGCAAACTCTCGTCTTTGGCTTGCAGCAGCAACTCTTTCTGTTGGGATCGTGCCTCTTCGAGCAAGAGTCGTGCCTCCGTCTCTTGCTGGCGTACCTGCGCGATGATGCCGCGCTTCGACCATTGCAGCCCGGCGTAGCTGCCGCCGATGCCGCCGACAATGAGGCCCAGCACGATCCAGATTAGTGCTGACACGTATATCCTCCTATGTAGTTGTTAAGGTGCAACAAGCCGGAGCGGTTTCGCCTTCCTTGACGCACCACTCCGCCAGTGCAGGGTAATGTGCAGATTGTAACCGTAATGTGGTATGCTCATAATAATCGTCTCCAATAGCAATGTCAAGAATTTAATCGGATCTATAGATCTGAAAGTTTGCGCTTCGCATATTCACAGATCTCATACCACGCTCTTTTGCCCGGCGAGCCGGCGAGCATGCCGGTTGCCCCACTATCGGCCTTCTGGTATAATCGCCGATGATGGCTACTGCACCGCTTCGTATCCGGTGTGCTGGCTCATTACAATGCTTAAAAATGTTCTTTCGCCTTGTAACGTAACAGGTGTTCAAATTCAGGAGGAGTCCATGTTACGGACGCTCTGGCGAGCCATGGCGCTCGCTTTGCTGCTGATCTCCAGCCTGGTATTGCTGGCGACATGCGTCGGTCAGAGTACGGCAGCAAGTGGTCCGCTTTATGTGCAGGATGTGACGAGTAATCCCGAGCAGTTTGCCGGTCAGAATATTACTATCGATGGTGCCTATCTCGTTCGTCTCGATCAGGCCGGCAGTGAACCGCTGCTTGCCCTGGGTGTGAGTACGCTCGACAATGGTCTGGATGCACAACCATTGGGCGATCCCATCTGGCTGGAGAATTTTCCCGAAGATGTGACGGCCAACTTGCATCGCCCCGGCGATGCCGTGTATGGCTTCGTACGAGTCAATGGTACTTTCAGTGCCGCCGGGGGCTATGGACCCGAAGGCCGGTATCAGTATCGCCTCGATGTCGCCGGCGCCGAGGCAATTGAGCAGATTCGTCGCGTAGAACATGCTATCGATGATCGCACGCTCGGTGAAGGCAAGGTCTCGTTTTTTGAATTGCAAGGCAATCCGGCATCGTATAACGGTCAGACGATTACAACACAGGGTTACTATTTCTGGAATTCGGTGATCTATGTGCTCGCTGAAGGGGTGTCAACCGAGGAAGATGGGGCTAGCCCTCAGCCTATGGGTACGCCGATCTGGATGGAAGGCTTTCCTCCCGATCAGTCGGCACTCCTCAATGTCGGGCCAAATAATAGCTACGTCTGGGGTCTCGTTGAAGTCACCGGTACGTTTCAGACCGGCGGCGGCTTTGGGCGCGACGGGGCTTACCAGAGCTTGCTGACAGTGGAGTCGGCGACGGCTCTGGAAACTGAGTAGTTGCTATGCCGGCCGGTTGCCGGCTGCGCTACCGCAGCCGGCAACCCGCTGTACCACACTTACCGGTGTCGCCGCTCCTGGAGTGCCTACATGTACTACTACACCGAGTTGATGGTCGAAGATGACATCCGCCAGGTGCAGGAAGTTGAACGCGAGAGTTTCCCCACTCCCTGGTCTGCCAATACCTATCGCCGGGAACTGCGGACGCCGGATAGCTGCCGCTATATTGTGGCGCGTTCCAGCGATCAGCCGCCGCCGCCGCGCAGCAGGCCTGAACCGGCGCCGCCGCGCATGGGCGAGCGCTTTGCCTCACTTCTTGCCGGGCTCTTCGGACAGGCTGTCGACCCTCCCCCCCGGCCCCTGGTCGGCTATGCCGGCCTCTGGCTCGCTCTCGATGAGGCTCACGTTACGACAATTGCCGTTGCTCCCCAACATCGCGGGCGTAGTGTCGGCGAACTGTTGCTGAATGGTTTGATTGACCAGGCTCTCGATCTCCAGGCTGATCGGATCACGCTTGAGGTGCGGGTCTCGAATGTGCCCGCTCAGGGGCTCTATGCCAAGTACGGCTTTGTCGTCGCCGGCAAACGTTCCCGCTACTACACCGATAACGGCGAAGATGCGTTGATCATGACGACGGAGTCGATCCGCTCGGCTTTCTATCAGAGCCGCCTGAGTGAGTTGCGTGTGCAACTCTTTGCCCGCCTGCGCGCACAGGCCGGCAATGTCGCTACCTACCAAGCAACACGCTGATATCGGCATGCAGTGGGCTGCTGTTCAGCAATTCCATGTCCAGTTTTCCACCATAGGCCTGATCGGCCAGTGTGCGATGCAGGTTCATCAGATGGGTGCGTCCTTGCACCCGGTCACGGAATGCGGCATGCTTGAGTAATAATGCCACTTCGTTTTCCGGGCGCAATTTGCCGGCAAAAAGATGCCGCGGCGCCCGTGGCTCCAGCCCCAACCCGTCGCAGCGCTTGAGGAATTCGATGTCTCGCTCGGCACGATAGGCCTGATTTACCAGCGCCTGCCCGTTGTAGATGTCCTGGTAATAGCGCTCCGGGTAGGCGCCGATCCGTGAGAGCATCTCGCTGATCCGGCTGCGATGGCGACCATTGGGGATGTGCAGATAATCCCAGCAGACAAAATCAATCTCGTTGTCCGCACAGGCCCGCATCAGCGTGCGGATCGCCAGGTCGGTATCGTTGATATAGGGCACCACCGGTACCATCGCCACGCCGACCGGAATGCCGGCCCGTTTCAGGCTGGCCAGCATCTCCAGCCGCATGCCCGGCAGGCTGCTCTTGCCTTCCATGCGTGCCGCCAGGTGTGGATCCATGCTTACCAGTGTGGTCATGACGATGGCCAGGCTGCGCTCGTGGATCTGTTGCAAAATCGAGATGTCTTCCAGGATCAGCGGGCTCTTGGTCATAATCAGGCAGGGTTGGCCGGCTTCCGCCAGTACCTGCAAGGTCTGCCGGGTGATTCGGTAATTTTGTTCTGCCGGCTGGTAGGGGTCGCTGAGCGCAGTAATGGCAATCAGGTCGCGCCGGTCGATCTGCTGAAGATCGCGGGCGAGCACGCGCGGCAAATTGAGCGGCACACGGATGGTTTCGTTCAACGGGCGAGTGCCGTAGGCCCAGCCGTCACAGTAGGGGCAGGCCAGTTCACAGCCGCTATAGATATGCATGGTGTAGGAAGAGAGGAATAGCTCGTTGATGCTTGGGCGACGCTTGCTGAGAACCGGGCCTTCCAGTTCGTCACGAATATAAAATGCCATAGGTTTTTATTGTATATGCCGGATGCCGGTGTCCAAGCCTGATAATGAAAGCGATGCGGCTTTGCCGATGCTCGGGCGCGCAAGTTGTCGCGATCCGCCAGGCAATCAGCAGCGGTTGCGGTTAGCGATTTGTGAGCAGGGCGCTGAACTGCTCGTGAATCCGCCCATTGGTTGCCAGGATTTTTGGCGACCAGGCATCCCAGGCTTCGCCATCCCAGCGGCTGACAGTGCCGCCGGCTTCACGCACCAGCAGGGCACCGGCGGCGCTATCCCATGGTTGCAAGCCCAGTTCCCAGTGCCCATCGCTGCGGCCGGCGGCCGCATAACACAGATCCAGGGCGGCAGAGCCGGCCCGGCGCACAGCCTGCACCTGCATCAATACCCGGCTGAATTCGGTCAGATTGTTGTCGGCATGGTCGAAGCGATTGTAGGGGAAACCGGTGGTTACCAGCGCCCGGCGCAGTTCAGCCGTCGATGAGACATGCAGGCGCCGCCCGTTGCAGTAGGCGCCATGCCCCTGGCGTGCGCTGAACAACTCCGCCCGAAACGGATCGTACACCACCCCGATCAGGGGGGTATCGCCCTGCAACACCGCAATCGATACACTGCAAAATGGAAAGCCATGCACATAGTTCAGCGTGCCGTCCAGCGGATCGATCAGCCATGTGCGGGTTTCGCCGGCCTGGTTGCTGCCTTCTTCTGCCAGGATGCGATCATGGGGATACTGCTGGTGAATGGTGTCGACGAGCAACTGCTCGCTGGCTTTGTCGATGTCGCTGACTACGTCGTGGTAGCTTTTTGCTTCGATCGTGCGTTCGCGTTCGATGCCGGCACGCAAAATGGCACCGGCCCGCATCGCCAGGTCGACGGCGAAGTCAAGCAACTCACTGGTATAATCACTCATAGCACTATTTTACCATGGGAGAGCCTTGTGGTGAGCAGCAGCGTTCCATCGATTGCCGTCATCATTGTCTCGTACAATACTCGCCGTCTGCTGTACGATTGTCTGGATTCCCTACGCCACAATGGTGCTGCACTGCCTTTGCGCATTCTGGTTATCGACAATCAATCGCAAGACGGTAGCCCCGAAATGGTGCGGCGCGAGTTTGCCGATTGCGAATTGCTGTTGCCGGGGCGCAATCTGGGCTTTGCCGCCGGCAACAATCTGGGCCTGCGTCGGCTGGGCTTGCTCGCCGGCCGACCGGCCGCCGGTGCCGCCGTGCCGGAATATGTGCTGCTGCTCAACCCGGATACGATGGTGCATCCGGGCGCCATTGCGACGATGCGCGATTTTCTGGCCCGGCATCCGCGGGTCGCGCTGGTCGGGCCACGGTTGCTCAATCCGGACGGTACGCTGCAAACGGCCGCTTTTCGCTTTCCAACGCTGCTGATGAGCCTGCTCGAAGTGTTTCCGCCCGGCGAATTGTTGCCGGGCCGGCTGTACAATTCCTGGTGGCATGGGCGCTATCCGCAGGAACCGGCCGGCCAGGCGCCCTTTCCCATCGATCATCCGCTCGGTGCCTGTATGCTGGTGCGCTCGGCGGTGATACAGGCCATCGGCGGCTTCGATGAACGCTATTTTATGTATAGCGAGGAAATCGACTGGTGCTACCGTATGCGGCAGGCGGGTTGGGCCATCTGGCAGGTGCCGGCAGCGCATGTGACCCATATCGGCGGTGCGGCGACCAGCCAGTTTCGCCGCCGCATGCTGCTCGAATTGCATCGCAGCCGGTTGCGCTTTTTTCAGCAACATTATTCCGCGCATTCCCTGCGGCTACACCGGTTGATCACGCGGGCCGGCATGCTGCGCCTGGTTTTGTGTGCCTGGCGCGACTATGCCGCCCGCCATCTGCCGCTCGCTGAATTGCGCCTGCGTTTGCTCACCTATGGCGAGATCAGCCGGCTCTGAAATGCGTTGTTTGCTGCCGCAAGCACAAAGAATACCGGTTGCGCAGGCCGCCAACTATTGCAGGATGCGCCCGCCAGTGCTATAGTATGAGGGCAAACCTCGATTCGCCGGGCAAGCAACTTTTGCCTGTACGTGAATCGCTGTACGTATTATGTCGAATATCAGACAGAAACGCAGTGGTCAGGATGAATTTTCCGGAGTTGTGCTGTTTCCCCCGGCCTGATCTGTGCTGAACAGCGGTACGCTGCCTCGCATCGTCCTATGCCGCCGCCGGTGTGACTGCGAGGAGTCCGGCTCTGTGAGAAATGGTTCGCACAGCTCAGCTATGCTGGCGTTGCATATTCTTTCGATAGGCCGGGTGGTTCTGGCTGACTCCGAAGTATTTCATCCTGTTTGGGCCACTCTATCCACACACAGGAGAAAAACGTACTCGCAATGGTATATGAAAATCGGCGCCACGACGTAGCAGTATTCATTGACTTCGAAAACGTCTACGTGAGCGTTCGTGATAAACTCGATGCCAATCCAAACTTTGAGTCGATCATGGAACGCTGTAATGACCTTGGCCGGGTTGTGATTGCACGGGCCTACGCCGACTGGTATCGTTATCCGCGGGTTACCAGCGCACTCTATGCCAATGGCATTGAGCCTATGTATGTTCCGACGTATTATTACGATAAGGACATGGGGCGCACCGGTCGGGCGATTAAGAATAGTGTCGATATGAATCTGTGTATCGATGCGATGAAAACGCTGTTCGTGCATACCAATATTCTGCGCTTCGTACTGGTAACTGGTGATCGCGATTTTATTCCCCTCGTCAATAGTATTCGCCAGCAAGGCAAAGAAGTTTTCATTATCGGTATCGGTGGTGCCGCGTCGACGCATCTGGCGCAAAGTGCCGATGAGTTTGTCTTCTATGAGCAACTGGTCGGCAAATCGGTGCCGTCGGCGGCTATTCGCCAGCGCGCTCGTGTCGCGACTGTCGATCTGCCGTCGCATACCCTCGACCAGGCGCCGGCCAATAGCTCGGCCGGCGCCGCGCACGAGCTCGATGTCTACGATGTGCTCGTCGAGGCGATCCATCTGGTGCGGAGCCGCGGCTATGTCTCGACGCTCGGTTCGCTCAAACTGGTGATGAAGGAGTTGATGGGCGGTGATTTCAAGGAGAGCCGCTACAAAGATCTGAATGGGCGCACGTTCGGCAAGTTCAAGGATTTTGTGCTTGATGCCGAACGCCGAGGCAAAGTTCAGATCTTTACGAATGGGACGGTCAACGAGGTGTTTTTGCCCGGCGAAGATCCGTATAAGCTCTCGCAATTTGCCAGCGAATTGAATGAGGAACCGCCGGACGCGCATGTTGAGGCGGATGTCCTTCAGAATGGTCATCGTAGCGATGATCACGCTACTTCCAGCGAGCCCGCCGGCACCAATGCCGGCCGCCGTCGCCGCCGTCGCTCACGCAACAACCGCCGCAATACGCAGTATGAAGTCGATAAAACGGAAGTAACCGCTGAAGCGGAATCTCAGGAAACCTCGGAACGGGAATCGCCTGCTGCGCCGCTCTTCGAGCAGGCTGCGCTGGAAGCGGCTCCCGCTGCGCACGCCGATGAATTGCCTGAGTATGAGTATGAGTCGCTGGCTGCCGCCGATGATGAACTGGCGGCACTGGCTGAACTCGAGATGCCTGCCGAACTGACGGCGCTCTTCGAGGAGCGTATGCGCGATGAGCTCGGTGCAGCCGCCCTGCCGGGCGATGTGATCGCGCCGCTGCACGAGCATATGGGGCTCGATCGGCTCGCGTCCCCGCTCGATCCGGCGCCCGCCGCGGATCCGGCCGCCGTCGATGTGCCGCCGGTGGCTGAAGCGGCTGCGGCGATGCAGGAGCCGGTGGCCGACGCGGCTGTAGTGGCTGAAGCGGCTGCGGCGGCTGAAGCGCCGGTGGCCGAGGAGGCTGCGGTGGCTGAGGCAGCAGCATCGCTCGCAGAAACCGCATCGGCTGACGCGGAAACGGCCGAAACTCTGGCGCCTGAAGATATGCTGGTCTTCAGCGATGACGAATGGCAGGTCTTCCGCACGATGATGCAGCAGTTTTCTAAGCCGACTTCCTTCGCCCAGATTTTCGATGCGCTGCGCGAGTTGCGCAAACAGGAAAGCCTGCAACGAACCAACGAGCAATTGCGTACGATGATCAAGCAGGCGATCAATACCGGCTTGCTTGAGCGCAATGGGCGCGGCAAGCGCATTTATTACACGTTGCGCAGCGATGAGGAAGCTCAGGAAACAGTGCCCGACACAGATGAATCTGCTGCTGCCGGCGATGCGCCCGGCGCAGATGATGCGAACGAATGATTGTCAAGATCTGTGGGTTGCGCCAGGCTGAACATGCGCTGGCGGCCCTCGAAGCCGGCGCCGATTGGCTGGGCCTGGTGTTTGCCCCCAGCCGGCGCCGGGTTACTCCGGCTGAGGCCGGCACGATTGCCCGCGCTGTGCGGGCGCATCCCTGCGGTCGCCAGGTGCGACTGGTGGGCCTGTTCGTCAACGAAATCCCCGCCACTATCGAACATATTGCCGCCGAATGCGACCTGGATTATCTGCAACTTGGCGGCGATGAGCCGCCGGCGATTGCGTCGCGGTTCAAACTCCCGTTACTGAAATCGCTGCGCTTTGCCGGCACTCAGTCGGAAGCGGGTTGGTTGGCTCGCGCCGACCGGCAGTTCCGGCCCGGTGCGGCGTTTCAGCTTCTGCCGCTGATCGATGCGCATGTGGCCGGGAGCTACGGTGGGAGCGGTCAGGTGGCCGACTGGTCGGCGGCGGCGGATCTGGCCCGCCGGCAACCGTTGCTGCTGGCCGGTGGCTTGCACGCCGGCAATGTCGCGGCTGCGATTGCGCAGGTGCAGCCCGGCGGTGTTGATGTCAGCAGTGGCGTGGAAAGCGGCGGCGCCAAAGATCCGGCCCGGATCGCCGATTTTGTGGCGACAGTGCGCCGGGCTATGGATCGGTCGTATTCGGCAGCGCAAAATACGGTATAATAGAACCGCCCGGACAGAGCGAAAGCAACTTATCAACATTAGTAGTTATCAGAGAGGTGCAACGATGAAGGTTCTGGTACGCGTTCTTGGCCTGGCTGCACTGGCGGCGGTAGCGTTCCTGGTTGTGCGGGCGATCCGGCAGTACCGCGAGGACAGCGTCTTCGATATGGCACCGGCCGCCGGGAGCAGCAGCGACGGTGCCGGCCAGAAGCGCAGCATCAGCCCGGAATTGCTGCAGATCCTGGCCGACCCGGCCGACAAAGGCCCGGTTGAGTTGATGACCGATGCCGATGGCAAGGAGTGGCTGGTCAATCGTCGCAATGGCTTCCGCTACCCGGTCGAAGACGGCATCCCGATCATGTTGATCGAAGAGGGTGAAAAGAACAAAGACGAAAGCCTGATCCAGAAGTAGGGCAGATCCTGGGAAGTACGGGCAGTGAGTAGGGGTCGGTGATGCCGATTTTTGCTCACTGCTCTGGTTTTTTAGCAAAAGAACCTGGGAACTAGAGAACTAAAGAACCAGGGCAATGCAGAATTGAGAAGTCAGGTGCGTCAGGGTATTGACCTGGGTTTCCTCGCAAGTGATAGTTCTGTGTTTTCCTGAGTCTTAGTTCCCTGCTTCCCTGGTTCCTTAGTTCCTCTCCAAGCTTATGACGCTTCTCGAAACCAATGGTGTCGCCGGGCGTTTCGGACCCTATGGCGGCAGTTATGTGCCCGAAACCCTGGTGCCCGCTGTCGCCGATTTGACGGCAGCCTATGCACAGGTCTGCACAGACCAGGCTTTCTGGGACGAGTTGCAGCAGTTGCAACAAAGCTATACCGGCCGCCCGACGCCGCTGAGCTATGCCGCCCGGTTGACTGCGTATTGCGGCGGGGCGCGGATCTATCTCAAGCGCGAAGACCTGGCACATACCGGGGCACATAAGATCAATAATGCGCTTGGCCAGGGTTTGCTGGCAAAACGCATGGGCAAGCAGCGCGTGATTGCCGAAACCGGCGCCGGTCAGCACGGTGTGGCGACGGCGACGGTCTGTGCGATGCTGGGTCTGGAATGCGTGGTGTATATGGGCACCGACGATATGGCTCGCCAGCGACCGAATGTCGTTCGTATGCGCATGCTCGGCGCCGAGGTGCGCGGCGTCGATAGCGGCAGCCGTACGCTTAAAGATGCCATCAATGAGGCGATGCGCGACTGGGTTTCCAATCCCGATAGTTACTATTTGCTTGGTTCGGCACTCGGCCCGCATCCCTACCCGACGATGGTGCGCGATTTTCAGCGCGTGATTGGTTGCGAGGCCCGTGAGCAGATCCTGGTCGCAACCGGGCGTCTGCCGGATGTGGTGCTGGCCTGTGTCGGCGGTGGCTCGAATGCCATCGGTATCTTTCACCCCTTTCTCGCAGACGAAAGTGTGGCACTCTGTGGAGTCGAGGCCGGCGGGCGCGGCAGTGCGCTCGGCGATCACGCGGCGCGCTTCCTGGGGGCTAGCCCCGGCGTACTCCAGGGCACCTATTCCTATGTGCTCCAGGACGACAACGGCCAGATTGCGTTGACCCACAGTGTTTCCGCCGGGCTGGATTATGCCAGCATTGGCCCGGAACATGCCTGGCTGCACGATAGTGGTCGCGCTACCTATACCAGTGCCGACGACGAAGCCGCGCTGGCTGCTTTTCAGCAACTCTCACGACTTGAAGGCATCATTCCGGCGCTTGAAACCGCCCATGCCGTCGCTGAAGCCATGCGCCTGGCGCCGACTATGTCGTCCGAGCAGATTTTGCTGATCAATCTCTCCGGGCGCGGCGACAAAGATATTTTCACGGTCGCCGACATTATCGGCACCGGGGTCTAAGGTCATTGAAGGGTTAGCTACCATTATATTGCTATTCGTGGTTGTTCGATAGTTGCGGGCTCAGCCCGCAACTATCGAACAACCACGAATAGCAATTTTTTTGAAACTGGTACTATTGTATGCCAGGGGCATGTGTTATCCTGAATCCGCGGGCCGGTCGCGGGCGGGCCGGTCACCGGCGCGCCGAATTGATGGCCGCCTTGCACCAGGCCGGGATCGGGTGTGCTCTCTGTACCACGACTGCGCCGGGAACCGCGCCGTACCTGGCCGATCAAGCCGTTGAACGCGGCTACGATATCGTGATCGCGGTCGGCGGCGACGGTACCCTCAATGAAGTCGTCAATGGCATGGTGGCGGCCCACGAGCGGAGCGGGCGGCGCGCAAAGCTGGCGCTCGCCCCTATCGGCACCGACCAGGATTTTGTCAAGGTGACGCATGGGCTGCGCGTGAACGACATTGCTCGCACGGTGCAACAGATCGCTGCGGGACAGAGTCGACCCATCGACCTGGGCCGGGTGACGGTGGAAACCGCCGCTGGCTGGGTGCAGCGCTGTTTCATCAACGGACTGGGCCTGGGCATTGATGCGCAGGTCACGATCGAGAGTACGCGCCTGTCGCGCCTGCCGCAGGGGGCCGTCTGGCCGGCGGCGATTGGGCGGGCCTTGCTGCGCTACCGCCCGACCTGGACACGGCTGCGCTTCGATGAGTATGAGATCCAGGGTTTGACTTTGCTGACGACGGTGGCGAATGGGCGTAGCCAGGGCGGTAGCTTTCGCCTGACTCCGGATGCCCTGATCGATGATGGTCTGCTGGATATCTGCGTGGCCGACGTATTGCGCCCCGATCAGCTTTTGCGCTATATTCCACGGATCATCGAGGGCAGTCATACCCGCTTGCCGCAGGTGACGATGGGCCGGGCGCGCCGGGTGCAGCTCGATACCGCCGACCCGGTGCCGGTTGCCGCCGACGGCGAGGTTGTCGTTACGGCGACGCGCCGCGCTGTGGTCGAGGTGCTGCCGGGGGCACTCGAGTTTTTTGGCTGATTTGCCGCCTATGCCGGCATCTGCTATACTATCCGGTACAAATGTGCCAATTTCCGTGTTGCCGCAGGTGAAAAAAGTCATTGCGGCTTGAGCAAACGCATCGACTGCGTAAGCCGTGTGAATACTTTGTATGCTGCTGCTTTGAAGTAGCCCTATAGAAAAACGATGATGGAACTACTCTATCTTGATCCGCGCCGGCTCGAAGCCGACCCGAATGGGGTACGCGAGGAGCCCGGCGATGTTTCCGGCCTGGCGGCGACGATTGCCGAACAGGGTTTGCTTCAGCCGCTAGGCGTCATTCGGACTGCGAGCGGCGGCTTTCAAGTTGTCTATGGTAGCCGGCGGCGTGCCGCCGCCATCGAGTTGGGTATGGCCGAAGTGCCCTGCCTGGTGCTGAACGGCGAAGACTCGCGCTGGTTGCTGCGCCAGCTTACCGAGAATGTACAGCGCCAGGATCTCAACGATCTCGAACAGGCTCGTGCCTTTGCCCGATTGCGCTCCTTCCTGGTTGAGAGCCGTGGCCCGATGGCCGAAGGCGAACTCGATGAGGCCGCCGGCCAGGCAGTTGGCCTGACCGGGCGCACCATCCGGCGCTATCTCGGCCTGCTCGAATTGCCCGACGAAGTCCAGCAGATGATCCGGCGCGGCGAGTTGAATGTCACCCAGGCTCAGCATCTGCGGCGCATCGCCAGCCCGCGTACCCAGATCGAGCTGGCCCAGGCTGCCGTTGAAGAGGGCATGTCGGCTGCCGAACTCAGTCGGCTGGCGGCCTATTTTGCCGCCAACCCCAACCTGACGTTGGAGACGGCGCTACAGGCGCTGGAGCAGGGCCAGCAACTGCACGCCCGCAGCGCCAGCCCCGAGATCAGTGTTGCCGGTGGGCCACTCGGCAAAACCAGTGTCGGCGCCGTTGACCGCGCCGAAAGCGATGCCGATCTCTGGGACGATGCGGTGCCGGCCGATGATGGCGAGTATCTGACGGTGGTTGAGCAGACAATCGAAAACCAGCCGAAAAACAAGGCCCGCGTCTTTCGTATTCGCTCGCTCGACCAGATGGTCGATGAAACCGACCGGCTCTCGCGGGCCTATGTTGAGGGTGATGTGCAGAAATGGCTGGAACAGGACGAGGGCGCGTCGTTCAAGCTGCGCTTGCTGATCAAACAACTCAACAATTTGACGCACTCGCTCCGGGAAGTTGCCCAGCGCCAGGGCTGGGAACTTGAGGAATAGGATCCATTTGGAAACGCCAATGTGCGTTAAGGTTGATTGCGGGCGTAGCCGTCCGCAATCAACCTTAACACACATTAGTGTTTTTGTCTGGGGAGTTTGGAGCGGAGAAACGCTTCGGCGCCGCAGGCACGGGCGTAAGCCAGGGCGTGGGCGGCGGCTTCGTTGTCTTCGCCGGCGAGAAAGGCCGCGACGGCCGGGGTCAGGGCACCGGCGGCCGCAGCAACCGCCGGCTTCAACCGGATCTGGGGGCGTTGCGCTTTGAGGATCGCCCCGTAGAGTACTGCCCGATCCGCTTCACGTGCCAGGTCTTCGGCAGTAACATTGCTGCGGCAAGGTGGTTGGTTTTGCGCGTCGTTCATCGTGATGCCTTGATCATCATGTCTATCAGTTCTGCAACGGTGGCGTCCCGCGGTAGCTCGGCGTCGTCGAGGCAGTTGTTGGCGTAACATTCCAGTACCATGGCGGTAATCCCGTTCAAAGCCGCTTTCATGGCTGCGATTTGATGAACGATCTCGCGGCAGTCACGCCCTTCTTCAACCATGCGCTGCACGCCGCGAACCTGTCCCTCGATGCGCCGGAGCCGCAACAGCACATCGCCACGCGCTGCGTCGGAAATCGTACGTATAGAATCTGGCATAGTTATCACGCTTCTGCCGCAACCTGTGGTATGATAGGCTTTATGTGATTCGACTTACGCAGTCGGCGCTGGGCATCACCAGACTCCAGGTTTTTCGCCTGCGGCAGCGGGGAAGATGACGCAAGCAAGGTTCTTCCCCGCTGCCGTAGGCCAAAAAGGCAGCCTGCATCGCGATTGCGCAAGTCGTGTATGTACGAACACCGGTTTTGCGCACGCGGGCGGTGTGCGAAATCAGTATTCATGGCCGTTCCATCAGGTACGGCGCTGGAAACGCAGCTGTCGTTTCTCAGGCAACGACTTTGTCAAAAGCCTCTTTGTAGGCCGTTTTGGGCCGTGAGCCAATCAGACGATTGACTTCTTTGCCGCCTTTGAAAACGATGAGCGTCGGAATACCCTGGATGCCGAACTGGCTCATCCAGCGAATGTTTTCGTCGGTGTTGACTTTGGCGATTGTCAGTTGGCCTTCGTATTCATTTGCCAGTTCTTCAAGAATCGGCGCGATCACCCGGCATGGGCCGCACCAGGGTGCCCAGAAATCGACGACAACCGGAACATCGGACTTCAGTACGGTCTGCTCGAACTCATCATCGGTGATCGCAATCGGTTTGGCCATGTGTATGCCCTCCTTCAAAGGTGCGTGTTCGCCTTTCAATACGCTGTATGCCCGGTACCTATACCCGGTACGGGTATTATTGTAGCGCACCTGTCAAGCCTCACGAGGTCTGTCTATGCGTACCCGCCCCGGTAGTTCCTATCCACTTGGTGCAACAGTCTATGCCGACGGTGTGAATTTTTGCATTTTCTCGCGCAATTGCACCGCAATGGAGTTGTTGCTCTTCGACCGCTATGATAGCCCGGTTCCGGCGTTTTCCGTCCGGCTCGATCCGCGTTTCCATCGCACGTTTTACTACTGGCACATTTTTATCGAGGGGATCGGCCCCGGCCAGCTGTACGGCTATCGGGCCTATGGCCCTTTTGAGCCGCATCAGGGGTTGCGCTTCGACGGCTCCAAAGTCCTGGTTGATCCATATGCGCGGGCTTTGATGTATGAAGAAAATTATCAGCAGGAGGCCGCTCGGCATCCTGGCGATAATTGCGCCCACGCCATGAAAAGCGTGGTTGTTGATCCGCAGGCCTATGATTGGGAAGGCGACAGCCCGCTGCGCTCGATGATTGCCGACCCGGTGATCTACGAAATGCATGTGCGCGGCTTCACTCGGCATCCCAGTTCCGGGGTCGCCCCCGAACGTCGCGGTACCTATGCCGGTCTGATCGAGAAAATTCCTTACTTGCAGGATCTCGGTATTAAGGCTGTTGAGTTGATGCCGGTACAGCAGTTCGATCCACAGGATGCGCCCTATCCGCTGCCGAATTACTGGGGCTATAGCCCGGTTTCCTTCTTTGCGCCGCACCGCGATTATAGCTCGCGGCGCGACCCTCTCGGCCCGGTCGATGAGTTTCGCGATATGGTCAAGGCATTGCACCGCGCCGGGATCGAAGTCATTCTGGATGTGGTGTTCAACCATACCAACGAGGGTACCCATATCGGGCCGACGGTCTCGCTGCGCGGCCTGGAGAATCGCGCTTACTATATTCTCGATCCACACAATCCGGCGCTCTACCAGAACTATTCCGGCACCGGCAACAGTGTCAATGCCAATCACTCGGTGGTGCGCCGCCTGATTATGGATTGCCTGCGCTATTGGGTGACCGAGATGCACGTCGATGGCTTTCGTTTCGACCTGGCTTCGGCGCTCTCGCGTGACAGCCGGGGGCACCCGCTGAGTAGCCCACCTATTCTCTGGGAGATCGAGTCCGACCCGGTGCTGGCCGGTGCGCGCATTATTGCCGAAGCCTGGGATGCCGCCGGCCTCTATCAGGTCGATACCTTCATCGGCGAGAAATGGGCGGTCTGGAATGGGCGCTTCCGCGATGACGTGCGGCGCTTCGTTAAGGGCGATCCGGGAATGGTCGGCAATCTCACTGAGTATCTGAGCGGCACTCACCGCCTGCGCCGTGAGCCCGAACGCGATCCGCGGCTTAGCATCAATTTCGTGACTTGCCACGACGGTTTTACGCTCTATGATCTGGTATCGTACAATGAGAAGCACAATTGGGCGAATGGCGAAGAGAACCGTGATGGAGCCAACGACAACCATAGCTGGAATTGCGGTGTCGAGGGGCCTACGACGGATCCGGGGGTGCTGGCGTTACGCTCTCGCCAGATGAAGAACTTGCTTTCGCTCCTGCTGGTTTGCCAGGGCTGGCCGATGATCTTGATGGGCGATGAGATTCGGCGTACGCAACATGGCAATAACAATGCCTATGGCCAGGACAATGAGATCAACTGGTTTAATTGGGAGAATGTGGCGGTGCATAGCGATATGCTGCGGTTCACTCGCCACATGATCCATTTTCACCAGGAACTGCGCATTTTCCGCGATCATACCCAGTTCTGGTCGGCACCGGGTAGCCCCGAGATCACCTGGCACGGCATCAATCTGTACCAGCCCGATTGGGATCATCACTCACGTAGCCTGGCCTTCGAGTTGCGCCATCCAGCCTTCGCCGAACATGTGTATGTGGCTTTGAATGCGTTCTGGGACAGTCTGGATTTTGTTTTGCCACCCCTGCCGGCCAATCGGGCCTGGTACCGGCGAGTCGATACGGCGCTGGTTTCGCCCGATGATTTTGCTGAGCCGCCGGTGCTGTTACCCGAAAACACCCATCGCTACCGAGTACAGTCGCGCTCGGTGGTAATCCTGGTGGCCGGCGATCTCTCGATTACCCGCGTCGACTGAAGGCGGCAGTCGGGCTATCGGCGGTATCAGGCCAGGGCATGTCAAAGTCCGGCAAATGCCGCCGCTGTCACCCCGACCGGAGCGCAGCGCAGCGGAGGGGGCTCGGATCGGCCACCAGCGTGTGCTCCCTCGCAAGCCATCCCGAGATTCCTCCACTGCGCTGCGCTCCGCTCTCAAGAAACGTGTTCGGTATGACGGGGGTGATTGCGACCTCCGTCGGGATCCCGCACGGCGTTCGGGATGACAGGTTTGGCTGCCGTCAATCCGTCATCCCGAGCGTCAGCGAGGGAGCCCGGCCTGGTCGGCGCGCCGGCACCGCGTTTCTTGCGGTATCACCGACCCGCCGGGTCATCAGGTACTCGGAATGATATCATCAGGCCTGCTTTGACATGGCCCTGGCATCATGCCGGTAGCGCCCAGATACGCACAGTGCCATCGCTCGATCCGGATGCCAGCGCGGATCCGTCCGGCGCGTATTCCAGACAATGGCCGATGCCGGCGTGCGCCGTTATGCATAATGGTGCTTTGTCGTGTATCTGCCGCCAGATCCACAGGTTGCCTTCTTGATCGCCGGCGGCGAGGCCGTTGCCGTCCGGGCTGAAGGCCAGCGCCGTAACGGCCAGATTGGTAGGCCGATGTTCGTGCAGGCAGCGCCCATCACTGGGGCGCCAGATCCGTAGTTGCCCGCGCTCGTCGCTGCTGGCCAGTAGTTTGCTGCTGCTGGCGAAAGCGAGCGAGCGCAGGCGGTCGCGGTGCCCGCCGAGCCGCCGCCCCCCCATATGGCTGCCCGATTTCCCCGCTTCCCAGAGCCAGAGTTGCCCATCACCGGTGCCGGCGGCGATGAACCGGCCGGCCGGGTCGCTCGCCAGCACCTCGATCCGGCTATCCGGCCCGCGCAACCGGCCCGCCGGCTCGCCACTGGCTTGCCGGAGCCGGACTACGCCGTCGCCGGCTGCGATGGCAACCATGCCTGCCTGGCGAGCGCAGGCGCCGCAGTGTACCGGCGAATGCAGTGCCAGCATCTGCTGCTGCCGGCCATTGGCACTGAGCCAGGCCCGGATACTGCGATCCTGCGAGAGCGTCGTCAACATGGTACCGTCCTCGCTGAAGCCCAGGTCGATGATGCGGGCGCTATGGCCACTGAAGACTACCTTCTGATTGCGGTCGACGAAGGAGCGAATCAGCAGCCGGCCATCGGCATAGCCGGCCGCCAGGGTGCGCCCGTCCCGACTGAAGGCCAGGCTGCTGACAGCGGCCACGTGTTGTTGCAATTCAGCCAGTGGTTCCAGCGTGAGGCTTTGCCGGATCTGTATGCGCTGATCGCGTAACACAATGGCCAGTTGGTCACCGCTGCTACTAAAATTCAGCGTACGAACGCCGGCCGGCAGGCTTTGTCGGTTTGCCTCAGGCATAGCGAATTGCTGCGGCAGATCGGCGATGGGCCAGAGCGCAAGCCGGCCATTGGCATAGCCCGCTGCCAGTGCAGCACCCTGCGGATGAAATGCCAGACACGCGAGGCCGGTTTCCGGGCCGGGCCATTCGGCCAGACAGAGTTTGCGGTTGAATTGCCAGAACCGGATGATGTGATCGCCGGCACCGGTGACGAGTAAATCGTGCTCGGGGTGAAAAGCCAGGCAGGTTGGGTTGGCCTGGGAATGCGGCAACTCGTTCAACAGCGACCGGTCGAGGGTATCCCAGAGCCGCAGCCGGTGATCGGCGGCGCAGGATGCCAGGATGCGCCCATTCGGTGCGAAGACCAGGTGTTGCACCGCCTGCCGGTGGGCTTGCAGCACCGCGAAGGGTGCGATCGTGTGTGCCGGGTCATCGCTGCGCCAGAAGAGAATATTGCCGGTATCTGTTCCGGACACCAGAACATCGTTGCCGGGCCGAAAGGCCAGGCAACGCGTCAGGCCGGCCGGCGGGTTCAGGGTGCTGAGCAGTCGTCCCTGTTCGATATCCCAGAACCAGATCTGCTCGCCGGCCAGGGCCAGGCGTTGCCCGTTGTGGCTGAGCGCGGCACACTGCACCGGCGCATCGATTTCCCAGCAGCAATGCTGATCACGGATGTCGAACAGGGCGGCACCGCCACCGGCAACGACCAGCGTGAAGCGTGGGTTGAGCGGCCAGGCTTGAAGCGGGCGCCCGCGGCCAAGGCGGCGTAACTGGCCGGCCTGTTCCAGTTGCGGCAGCCGAATCGTCCCTTGAAACCCCGGTGTGAGCAGTTCCGGCTCGGCGGAAGTGCCTGGATTTCTATCATTGGCCGGGGCAGCCACGTTGCGGTGCCCCCGGCTAATGATCGACCAGAGGTGGCGCATCAGGCGCTCCAGGCCGCGGTAGGCGCCGGGTTCAAAGCGTTCCCAGTCCGCCAGTACCTCGGGTATCGCCACATCGTCCAGCGTCAGCAGGAGTTGCTGCACGGGTGCCGGCCGGCTGCCGGCGACTCCGGCGATGAAATCGGTGTCGATACTACCGGCATGCGAGAGCAGCGCCAACAGCACGAATGGATCCGTCGGCGGCGCAGCAGCGCTCTGATCCGGTGTCATCAGGGTAGCGGCAATCCGGTTGGCCAGCAGGCGCCGGCGCAGCGTCTCGGCGGCGGCGGTATCGGCCCGCCCGGCGCAGATGAGCGCATGCAGCAGCGGGCCGCTGCGCGCCCGGATCGTGCCATGCTCATCGGTCATGGTTTTCTCCACAGCGTATGTCGCCGGCATTGGATGCGGGCCGCCTGCAGGCTTTTTTTGCCTGCGGCATGGGTGCTTCCACACTGCCGCAGGCCAGAAAATCTCCGGTGCGGCGAGCACCATTGCCGATGGCGCAAGTCTTGCAATATTAAGATTACCGGTGGCTTGATCATGGGCAATCGAAATTAGTTGTAACTGCAACGAATATTATACAGAAAAGCGCCAGTTGTGCATGGCACAACCGGCGCCAGGTCTGGATTTGCCGAGATTGGATTATTCGGCGGTCGGGCGAACTACCAACATCGGGGCCGGCGTAATATGCAACACTTTTTGTGTCACACTGCCGAATACCCAGCGGCCAATGCCACTTCGCCCGTGCGTTGCCATAATGATCAGATCGACGCTATGATGACCGGCATAGTCGACAATCGCTTCGGCGGCCGGCAACTGGCTCACGTGAGTATCGACCCGAAAGCCTTCGGCTCGCAGCTCACCGGCAATTCCAGTCAGGTAGTTACGCGCATCTTCGTCAAAATCCGGCGCAATATCCGTGGTTGTGGTGAAGATGCCGCTGTAGTCCATTGGTACCGGGTAGATCGGCGGCACGGCACGGAGCAGGGTGATTTGTACATCCTGCCTGCGATCAGCAATTATCGCTGTTGCGTGGGACAAAACCTGTTCTGCCAGCGGTGAACCGTCAAGGGGGACAAGAATATGCTGATACATGAGAAACTCCCTTTCCGTAACTCCTTTGTAACTCCAGGGAAGAAGCTTTGCCTGTCGAATGTTAAGAGTAGGTAGTCTGTGCAAAGCCCGGTATCAGTATACACCAGGTAATCGCAGATATAAAGAAACGGATGGCAACCTGACATTATGATCTCACCATATGACATACAGGGTCTGCTCGAACTCTACGACATCGGTGACGTCGAGCAAATGAGCCATGCTCGCCGCGGTTTCGTCAATGAAACTGCTTTTATAACGACAACGAAGGGGCGCTTTGTGATCCGGCGGAGTCATCGCCGGATACGCGAGACGGCCCATCGTTACCGGCACCGGTTGATTCACTGGCTGGTCGAACACGATTTTCCGGCGCCGGATGTAATTCCGACCCGTGACGGCGAAACGCTGATCATCAGCGACGGGCGCTTCTATGAAGTACGTGCCTTCTGCGAAGGCAAAGACTTCAACCCGGAGCGGCCGGGCCAGTGTTATAGTTTTGGCGAGTTGCTGGCGAGGTATCACCAACTGGTGCGGCGTTTTCCGGCGCCGCCCGATGATAGCGGCGCGCCGCGTTACAGCCCGACGGCTGTGCTCGGCCTGACGGAAATTCTGCTGGAGCGTGATGTGATGGGCGATCTGTACGATCTCCTTTCCTGGTACGATCTGCGGGCCGCCGCGATCCGCCGCACGTTCAAGCCGGAGTATATGGAGGCGCTGCCGCATCTGGTGCTGCACGGCGATGTGCATAGCGATAATGCGCTCTTCAACGAAAATGAGGCTGTCGCGCTGCTGGACTACGATCAGGCAACCTACGACGCCCGGGTCATTGATGTGGCCGATGCGCTGATCGGCTTTGCGACGGTCGAAAGTTGTCCTGAATGGAAATCCTGGGGCGTCTTTCGCGGCCCCCTGGACATTGATGCCAGCGCCCGGTTGATTGCCGGCTATGTCGCACAGGAATCGCTTGGCGAGGCGGAACTGGAAATCCTGCCGACACTGGTGGAACTGGCCTGGCTCCAGGGCGAACTGGGCCGGGTGGTTTCGACCGCCGATGGTGCGCCGGATTACCACCGCGATGTGTTGAATCAGGGCCAGCAACTGGTCGGCTGGATGGCTGAACACCGCGAGGAATTGTTGGCACGCTGGCGCAGCCCCGACCGTGTGAAATTGATTTCCGGGCCGGCTAAAGCCGCCTGAATCATTGGCGACCGGCAAAGCCCGTGATGGTGAATGCCCGGCATTCACCATCACGGGCTTTGTGCGCTGAGCAACCCGTAGCGCCACAGGCCGGCTGCCAGGCTACGATACTGATCGACACAGCCCCGTAACTCGGCCCGCGCTGCACCGCTTCCACTCCCCGGCAACAATCCCAGGCCGGCCAACCCATTTTCGGCCAGCATAGCCATCTCGGCCAGTGCCGGCCGCACCAGGGCACTCAGATCTTCCAGCAGCACCTCACAAAAACCATGCTCGCGGGCCAGCTCGCAGGCCGCGCTACTGCTGAGCAGCGCCGGCATCGCCCAGTCACGCATCCAGTTCCGCAGCACCTGCTGTTCGTTGCTGTTGCCGGCTGCCGCCAGCAAAAAGCGATCCGCGATGATCAGGCGCCCGCCGGTCCGCAGCAGCCGCCGCGCTTCGGCAAAAAAGGCGGCCGGTTGTGAGCTGTGGCAGAGGCTCTCCAGCGCCCAGATTGCGTCGAAACTGCCGCTTGCCAGTCCGGTGGTGTGGAAATCGCGTAACTCGAAGCGTAGGCGACCGGCCAGCCCCTGCGCATGCGCTATGGTTTCTGCCCGTTGCAGCTGTTCAGCGACGATATTGATACCGAGAACCTGCACCTCTGCGTTTTGTACCAGCCAGCCGGCCGCATCGCCGACACCGCAGCCGGCATCGAGGATCTGGGCGCCGGGAAGCAGCTGGGCGCGGCTCGCCAGTGTACGATACAGCGCAGCGCGCGCCTCGGCGTGGCTACTCACACTCTCATACCAGAGCCCGGCTGAATGCATGGCCGCATGGCCGCGCTGGAGCTCGAACAGCCGGAACATCCAGTCGGTTGCCGCATAAAACCGTTGAATGTCGCTTTTATTCGTCATACATACGGCTTACGTACCTGCCGGCAGGTCAGTTCCTGCCGGGCAGGTGCAGAATCAGGTTTTCCAGCGCAAGCTGTGGATTGACGTTTTCGCGCAGTTGCCGGGCGGCGCTGTTGATGCGGTTGATAAACTGGTAAACTGCGTCGATGCTATAATGCCGGGCGGCGGCTTCGATGTCCTGGCGGCAATCGATGTTGCTAATGAACTCGGGGCAATCGGCGGCGATAAGGAGAATATCGCGCCACCAGCTTTGCCAGAGGTCGAGCCATTCGAGCACACGGGCCTGTTCGCCGCTGCGGTATTCTCTGGCGCGTTCTTCGGCCCAGCGAAAAGCCAGACCGCCGGGCTGAGTCGCCAGTTCGCGCAGTGCCTGCAAATGTTGCGCCCGGCGTTCGCGTTCGTCGGGCGCATCGAGCATGCGCAGCGCCCAGCCGATGCGCCCGTCGCTCCAGGCCGCCAGCATCGCGGCATCGGCTTCGGCCAGGGCATACCGTTCGCGCAGCACGGCCGCGATCTGGCGGCGCGGCAGCGGGCGCAGCCGGATCAACTGGCAGCGTGAGACGATAGTTTGCAGCAGGTCGGCGCTATTGGCCACCAGGATCAGGGTGGCGTAGGCGGGCGGTTCTTCGAGTGTCTTGAGCATGGCATTTGAGGCCTCGACCGTCAGCCGTTCGGCATCGTGCAGAATAAAGACGCGCCGGCGGCCTTCGTAGGGGCGCAGCGCGATATCCTGTTGCCAGGCGCGCACGGTGTCGATCTTGAGTTCTTTCTGGCGGGCGGCCTCATCGGCGCGCAACCCGGCGGCCTGGCTAGCCATACCGGCGATGCGTACATCGGGATGATTGCCGCGTTCGATGCGCCGGCATTCGCGGCAGGTCAGGCAGGGCTCGGCGCCGGCCTGCTCACAATTTAGAGTCTGCGCGATCCGCAGTGCCAGCAGTGCCTTGCCGATACCGGCCGGCCCGCTGATCAAGTAAGACTGGGCATCGCGCCCGTTGCCGATGCTCCGCCGCAGATATTCGACGGCCCACTCATGACCGATAATGTTCCAGCTCATAGGCTTATAGCGATGCCGACGATAGCAACCGCAAACAATATTTGCACGACGATCGAGGCGATCTGCAGCATCCGTGCGCCGCCCGGTTCGCGCCGATAGATAGCCAGGCCCAGGCCGATATTGATCAGGTAAATCATCAGGCCGGCCAGTGGCAGGAACAGGATCTGGTGGCGCGGACGCAGTTCGGCAATATTGCCGCCGGCATCAAAGCGCATCGCCAGTTCCGGCGGCAACCGGGCATAGCTGATGGCGAGTATCGACAGCATCAGCAGGTTGAGCAGCAGACCCAGAAGCAGCGCCTGGCTAATCCGCTGATCACTCCAGAAATTATAGTAGAACCAGCGTCCGGACGCAATTTCAGCCCGCACTGGCCTGGTCGCGCCGAGTTTGCGGCGCTGCTCGATCTCTTGCACGAAGTCGTCGGCATTGACGGGTGCGAGGACGTAGGCAGATTCGGCGGTGGCAATCAGCAGCGCCCGGGCGGGCCGCCGGCTACTGTAGAGATGAAGCATCCGCCCGTCGGCCAGGCGCCCGCGGCCCCAGTACACCCCGATCCCCTGAAAGAGTTGCCAGGGTGTGCGCACCTGGTTGCCGCTATCGATCTGCTCGATCTGATCGAGGGGTACCGTGGCCCGGTTGCCCAGCCAGGAAATATACAGCCCGTTGCGGTCGATTTCATAGAAGAGCGTCAGCCGGGTAGCCAGACGATAGGCAATCGTGCCGCTGATCAGGGCCAGGATAACGAAGGCCAGCATCGCACGCAACAAATCGCCGTCGACCAGCCAGTCGGCCGGCGGGCGATTCAGGGCGGCAAACACCTGGGCGCCGAACACAGCCGTACCGGCCAGCGCCAGGATGAGCAGAAACAGGGCCAGCCACAGGCTCAGCGAGGCTTCAGCTTTCCATTTTCGCATAGGATAGTGCTCATGCCGCAGGGGTTGTTCGCCGGCGGCAGCGTGGAAGTAATCGTTTTTCCTGCGTTTTCGCGGCTGAGCCGCAAAAACGCAGGAAATAGACTGGTAAGGTCAAGGTGCCGCTGTCGGCTCCGGTTCTTCGGCCTCTTCGGGAGCGACCGGAGGATCGAGCGTTGGTGTAGGCACCGCAGTCGGCGGGCCGGGCAGGAAAGTCGGCGCGCTCGTCGGCACCGGCTCGGCGGTCGGTTGTTCCGGCGCCGGCGTTGGTTCGGGGAAGCGGCGGATGCTGGCTTCCCGGCGTTGTGCTTCCAGCCACTCATTGAAGGCCTCGGTACGTGCCTCGCGCAATTGTTCCTCAGTGGTCGGCACTTCGCGGTTCAGCACCTCGATGATATGCCAGCCGAACTGGCTCCGGATCGGCGCACTGACTGTGCCTGCTTCGAGGGCGAAGGCCGCCTCGACCAGGGCTGGCGGATAGGTGGCACCTGTATCGGCGATGCCGGCCGGATCGAAGAAGCCCATGTCGCCGCCCTGTTCGCGCGAGCCGGGGTCATCGGAGAACTCGCTGACCAGTTCGCCGAACTCAGCGCCGGCCTCAAGTTGCTCTAGCACCGCCTCGGCCTCCGTGCGTGCCTCGGCAAAAGCGTCATCTCGTTCGGTCTCGTCGGCATCATCTGCAACCGGTACCGCGATGAAAATCTGGCGGGCCTGAACGCGGGTCGGCTCGCTGGAGGCTTCAAATTCTGCTTCCGGCACCAGTTCCTGGCGAACTCTCTCGGTGAAACCTTGCTGGCGAAAGTTCTCGCGCAGTGCCTGTTCAAAATCTTCCCGGCTCAGGGCCGGCCGGGCGGCGTTATTGAACTGCGTTATCTCATTGGTATACAGCCGGTACAGCGTATCGATGGCCTGTTCAACCTCTGCGGCAGCTTCCACCGGGCCGGGCGTGGGCGCCGGGGTTGGGGTCGGCGCCGGGGTCGGCGAGGTAGCCGGCGTTGGTGCGGCATCGGCTGCATCATCGGGCGCTGCGGTCGGCGAGAGTTCGTCGGTCGGCGAGAGTTCGTCGGTCGGCGGCGGTGCAAAGACCGCGCCGAGTTCCAGTGCCATCACCTGGGTCACCTGTTCTTCACTGAGTTCGATGCCCATCTCGCGTGCGCCAGTGCTGATCACCTGTTCTTCGATCCAGTCGTCGACCACCTGCTGATCAACCGGCGCCGTCCGAATATTATTGACCTGCTGATCGATGGCGGGGCTCTGGTTGGCGAACTGGCCGCTAATCTGCTGATTGGCGCCAAAGAGCGCAAGCAACTGTAGATTCTGGTACACTTCCTGGGCATACGCCAGGCGGCGTTCGCGCCAGTACTCGCGGGTCGTGAGCGTCTCATCATTTACCTGGGCCAGCGGGCGACTGGGCAGCCAGACCTGGTCGTAGAGCACCCCGGCCAGCACAATCAGCAGGGCCAGGCCGATGGCCGAGCCGGCGAACAGCAGAATGCGGCGCTGGCGTTGTTCTTCGCGGCGTTTGCGCGACAGACCGCGTCTGGTCAGAGGTGGGTTGCCGGTGCTGGTCGCAGGCCGGCCACCCGGTGATTTATTGGATGTATCTGCCATATGAACATAAGCTATCACCTGCAGTCGTTACACAACCCGGTTGCTTTCCAGCCGCAGGTGATGATTCTCGGAAGCCGGGTTTAGAACGGTACATCGTCGTCGCCAATATCGAGCGGCGGCTCGAAGCTCTCGCGCTGCGTCGCCCGTTCACGTGCCGAACCGGAGGGCTCGCGGTCGGCGCGTTGCTCGCGAGTATCGAGCATAATCATATCGTTGACGACAACCTCGGTTTTGTAGCGGGTCTGGCCACTCTGCTGGTCTTCCCAGGAGCGGGTTTGCAGCCGCCCCTCAAGATAGACGCGCACCCCTTTCGCCAGTTGATTATTGCAAATTTCGGCCAGTTTATTCCAGGCGACAACATTGAACCACTCGGTTTCATCGTGCATTTCGCCCTGACTGTCTTTCCACTGGCGTCCGGCGGCAACTCGGAACGTTGTCACAGGATTGCCGCCCGGTGTATAGCGCATCTCAGGTTCAGTACCCAGCCGCCCGATAATCATTACTTTATTGAGATCTTTGGTCATGCCTGGTATTCTTTCGCGAAATCGCTCGTGCTCCGGGCACCAGTGACCGATCCACGGGCTTAAGGGTTGTCTTCTTCATCTTCGTAGTCATTTTCAGCGCCATCTTCTTCGTTCTCGTACTCGCCATTATCGTTGTCATCAGTATCGTCATCATAGCGCTCATCGCTACCGGTATCGCTATCATCGGCGGACAAAATGCGACCCTTGCGATCCACAAGGGTGACGAGATGGCGCAGAATGGGATCCGTCAGGCGGAGGGTGCGTTCCAATTCACTGACGCGATCCGTCAGCAAGGTGAAGTGCAGCAGCACATAATAGCCTTCGGTAAAATTGCGCCGGCTGGCTTCACCGCCGGCATACTCACGGATCGGGTAAGCCAGCTTGCGGCGCCCCCATGGGGTCGAGTGTTCAACATTGCTGACTGCACCGCCATTACTGTCGATAGTTTGTGAAACCCGCTCCACGATCGCATTGACTTCTTCTTCGCTGGAATGGAGTGGGCTGATAATGAACATCAGTTCGTACTCACGACGACGTTCGCGCACTGGTTTTTCCTCCGGGTTATCGCCCCGCTCGCGATGCTGCGCCCCTGATCAGGGGACAACGGCTGCGCGTGCCGTGCAGTCCGGCGGAGCAGAAAGAATACGTATGATCTGTTGCTTATGCGACAGCTTTGTGCCGACAACATCGGGGGATTATAGCACGGGCAGGTAGTGTGTGCAACCGGGGTAACCGGGGAACCGGGGGTGTAGGGGCAAAGCAGCGGCCTCCGCAACCGCTGATAACTCAGCTGCTTGGGAAGCCGCATTCTCAGGGAAAATTCCACCGAATGTATGCTGCTGCTTTGCCCCTACACCCCCGGCGAATCAATTCAGCGCCAGTTGCACCTGCTCGAAAAACGGCAACACCAGGTTGGGGTACACGCCCAGCAGCAGCAGCAGCGCCGTGGTGATCAGCAGCGAAGCCTGGATGCCCGGCGGTGTCCGCACCGGCTCGGCTGAGGCTGGTGCGGTGATGAACATGGCTTTGAGCAGCCGTAGGTAATAATAGAGGCTGATGACCGTCATAATCACCGCCAGGACAACGAGTACCTGCGCACCACCTTGCCAGGCAGCCATAAACACATAAAATTTGGCGAAGAAGCCGGCCAGCGGTGGGATGCCGGCCAGCGAGAGAATGCAGATCGCAAACAGCACCGCCAGCCCCAGGTTACGCTGCGCCAACCCCTCCATATCGCGCAAATCGTCGCCGCCGACGGCCTGCTCAATCGCGTAGAGTGCGCCGAATGCGCCCAGATTTGTCACGGTGTACACCACCAGGTAGTAGAGCAGCGAGGTCGTGGCGATCTGGCGGTCGATGCTCAGCGGGGTGGCCCAGGCCAGCATGGCCATGAGCACAAAGCCGGCGTGTGCCACGCTCGAATAGGCCAGCAGCCGCTTGGCATTGCTTTGCGGCAGCGCCGCCAGGTTGCCGACGATCATCGTCAGTGCCGCCAGCAGTGTCAACAGGCTGGCCCAGCCGCCCCAGTCCGGCAGGGTCAGCGTGCCGGTCAGTCCGGGGAAGGCCACCGTGAGCAGCCGGAAGAACAGCACAAAGCCGGCCAGCTTGGAGGCCGTCGAAACAAAAGCCGTCACCGGTGTCGGCGCACCCTGGTAGACGTCCGGCGCCCAGGCGTGGAAGGGCACCACGGCCAGCTTGTAGCCCACCCCGGCGATGATGAACAGCAGGCCGAGCAAGAGCAGACCCTGCGCCGTACCGGGCTCGGCGGCGGCGGCGGCAATCTGCGGAAACCGGGTCAGGTCGTTGGCGCTGATCGAGGCGTTCAAGGTATTCGCAACGAAGCCATATGTCAGGCTCATGCCGTAGAGCAAGATCCCCGAGGAGAGCGCACCGAACAAGAAATATTTCATGCCTGCTTCGGACGAGCGCCGGTCGCTGGTGAAATAGCCGGCCAGAATATACAGCGGGATCGATGTCAGTTCAATCGCCAGGTAGGCGATGATCAATTCATTGGCGCCGGCCATCATGCACATACCGGCACTGGCGAAGAGCACCAGCGCATAGAATTCGGCCGGGCTGCCGCTGATGGGCAGAGTGTAGGCCAGCAGGACAGTGATAAAGGCCGCGCCGATGATCGCCAGCCGGCTGATCATGGTCAGGTGATCAGTCGCGAAAGTACCCAGGATATCGCCGCCGTTTGGCCCGCCGCTCTGCAAATTGCGCACAATATTGGTGAAGAAATTAACCGGTGCGGTGTCCGGCAGGCGGAACAGGTAACCGCTCTGCACCAGCGCAATCACGAAAATCAGGCCCAGGCCGACAGCGGCCAGCGAGGCCGAGGATTGCACTCGCTCGCGGCGGCTGGCTTCGTCCTGGCCCCAGCGCTCGAAAATATCCGAGCCCAGGATCAGCAGCGCCAGGACGATCAGCAGGATTTCCGGCAACAGGCGCGGAATATCGGTGAGTTGAAATTGGAGCACGGTATATTCTCCTCATCGCTGCGAGTTGCACAGTTGCCTCGCGCAGAGCCGGCATCGCCTGCGGCAGGGCGGACGTTACCATCTTTGTCGTTCGATGCTGCGGCTTCGCCGCAGCATCGAACGACATAAGCAGTATGGTGGCAACCCGCTTTCGCTCTGCGCGCTGTGCTTCGGTCTAAGGTGCGCCCGCCAGGTTTACTGAATTGAGTTGCTGAACCAGTGTCGTTACGCCGCTGTCGACCATTTCGGTAATCGGGGCCGGGTACAGGCCCATGCCGATCAGGATGGCCACCAGGATGATGGCACCGCTGTATTCCTGCCAGGTCAGCTTCGGCATATGCCGAAACTCGGGATTCTTGAGTTCGCCGAAGAAGATTTGGTAAACTGCGCGCAAAATATAGGCGCCGGTAATCGGGATGGAAATTGCGGCGACGACGGCAATCAGCGGATAGCTGTCCCAGAGGCCCAGGAAAATGCTGAATTCGGCCCAGAATCCGGCAAAGCCGGGCATGCCCATCGACGAGAGCCCACCAATGATGAACATCACTGCGGCGAAGGGCATCACCCGGATCAGGCCGCCCAGTTCGGGCAACTGGCGGGTGTGCGTGCGCTCATAAATCATGCGCCCAACGACTGCGAAGAACAGGCCGGTCATAATGCCATGGGCGAACATTTGCAGCACCGCACCGTTGATGCCGATCTGGTTGCCGGCGGCCAACCCCATCAGCACCAGGCCCATATGGCTCACCGAGGAATAGCCGATAATGAACTTGGCATCGCGCTGCGCCATCGCAATTGTTGCGCCATACACCACATTCAAAATCGTGATCACGGCAATTGCCGGCAACCAGGTCGCTGCGCCGTCGGGCATGAGCCACATCGCTACGCGCAGGCAGCCGTACGCGCCGAGTTTCATCAGCACCCCGGCGTGCAACATCGATACCGCCGTCGGTGCGGCTACGTGGCCGGTCGGCGACCAGGTATGGAAGGGGAACATGCCCGCCAGCACCGCAAAACCGACAAACATCGGCAAAAAGAACAGGTTCTGGAAACTGCGTGAGAAGAAGACATTGTCGGCCAGCATGAGCATGTTGAAGGTACGCAACCCGCTGCCGAAGTAGATCGCCACCATCGAGATAATCACGGCTGCACTGCCTGCCATCAGGTAGAGCGTCAGTTTCATCGCGCCGTATTCTTTGCGGGTGCTGCCCCAGACCCCGATCAGCAGGTACATCGGCAATACGGCCAGCTCGTAAAACACGAACAGCAGGAATATATCGAGTGCGACGAAGACTCCGTAGACGCCGGTGGTCAGCAGCAGCAGCAGGATCCAGTATTCCCTTGCGCGATGTTCGATGTTCCAGCTCATCAGCGCACCGGTGAAAATGATGAAGCCATTGAGCACCAGCATCGGCAGGCTAATCCCGTCGACGCCCAGCACATAGGTGATCCCCAGTTGTGGCATCCAATCCAGTTGCTCCACGAACTGGAAGCCGCCTTGCTGCATATCATAGCCGGCATAGAGCAGCAGCGAGAGCAGCAGCGAGATGAAGGAGAACAGCAGGCCGGTCCAGCGCATCAACTCGCGCCGGCTGTCGGGAATAAACAGGATAACCACACAGGGGATCAGTGTACTCAGCCAGATCAGGCTCAGCCAGGGCACACCGGTTGGCAGCGTTAACAAAGGCATAGAGAGTTCCTATAATGATTTTCGCAGTCGGCGCTGCTTGCTCAAGCCACAACCGGCTGCTTTGCCTGTGGCAGCGTGGAAGTACCTTAACAGCACAAGAAATGTTGCTGTTGCAGCAAGCAGCCTCAAATTTCTCCGACCAGCAAAAGTTCGCTGACCCAGGGTGGGGCGAGGGCGCCGAGCAGATCGGGCGCATACATTGCCATCACGCCGACGGCCAGCAGGGTCGCGCCGCCCATTGCGAACACCATCCCGACAATCCGGCGCGGAAAGGAGAGCAGCATGCCCTCCGAGGCCGCCACCGGCTCCAGAACCGTCAGGCTGCCAATAGCCAGGCCACTCAACCCGACAAACATCGTCAGCGCGATTCGCCAGCGATCCGGCAACAACGCTGCCTGCACGCCGCCGGGCACCACTTGCTCCAGCAGGCCGGCCACGAGCAATGCCAGCCCCCCCAGGGCCAGCATGCTGCCCTCGATGCGGGCATTCAAACCGCTCTGTGGACGCAGCTGTTCGCGGGTGAGCCAGACCATCTGCCGCGGCCAGCGCCCGCTGGCCACAATCGCCAGACCGATCAGCAGCGCACCGCCGCCGATGGCCATCATGCCGCCCGGCAACAAAGCGGGCACATTCCTCGATTGTGCCAGTGTCACCGCCAGAATGCCCAGCCCGATGGCCAGGTAACCACCAAAGCGTACCAGATCCTGCATAATTAACTCAACAAATTGACGAAGGCCGTGGCAAATTCCATGGCCGCCGTATTGGTCAGTGCCATAATCGGCGCCGGGTAGAGCCCGAGGATCAGCAGCAGCGCCAGCAGCGGTGCCACCGTCCAGAACTCGCCGGCGCTGATGTCGGCCATGCGCTGCTGTTGCCAGCGCGCCGCCAGCGGCCCGTAGAAAATCCGGCCGAACATCAGCAGCAACGCCAGCGCCGTAATCACCAGGCCGATGGTTGCCAGCAAGGTGAAGAAGGGCAGGCTGGCCCAGGCCCCGCGAAAAATAAAGAACTCGCCGATAAAGCCGGCCAGTCCCGGCAAGCCCAGGTTGGCGAACATTGCCACGCCCATCACACCGGCAAAACCGGGCATGATCACCCGCAGCCCGCCGAAATCGCTCAGGTTATAGGTGCCGCTGCGCCGAAACAGCGCAGCGGCCAGCAGGAACAGCGCTCCGGTCGACAGACCGTGCGCGACCATTTGCATCACAGCGCCATTGATGGCAATCGCCCGGCTACCGGCACTGGCCGTGCCCGCCGCAGCGACTGCCGCAATCGCCAGCATCACATAGCCCATATGATTGATCGAAGTATAAGCAATCAGCCGCTTGAGGTCGCCGCGCACATAGCTCAGCGCGCCGAACGCCCCGCTGACGATGCCGATCAGGGCCAGCGCGCCCATCGCCGGCGCGAAATAGCTGGCAGCCTCCGGCACAATCGGCAGCATCAGCCGCAGCATGCCGTAAGCGCCCATCTTGCTCATCACTGCCGAGAGCAGGATCGAGCCGGCTACCGGCGCTTCAGCGTAGGCATCGGGCAGCCAGGTATGGAAGGGCCAGACCGCCAGCTTGATGGCGAAGGCAATGAAAATTGCCCAGAAAGCAATCGAGCTATAGAGCAGCGGGAAGCGCCCCAGAATATCGGCCACCCCCAGATGATCGACATACGCAAAGGTAATTGCTTGTAGCGTGCCGCTAATCCCTTCGACCGGCAGGCCCTGGCCGAGCCGCCCCATGATTACCAGGTCGAACGTTGGCAACCCGGCGAAGCGCAGCGCCATATAGAAGAACTGAAAGATCAGCAGCATACCGATCGAGCCGGCCATCGTATAGATGAAGAACTTGAAGGCCGCCATCTGCCGCCCTGCGCCGCCCCAGGACTGGATCAGGAAATAGGCCGGCACCAGGCTGAATTCCCAGAAAATGAAGAAGAAAAAGAAATCCAGCGCCACAAAATAGCCCAGCATGGCCGCTTCCAGCAGCAGCAGCAGCGCATAATGCGCCTTGACCCGCTCGGTTACGCTGAAGGAGGCCACCGCCGCAATCGGCGCCATCACCACCGTGAGCAGCACCAGCGCCAGGCTCATCCCGTCGATGCCCAGGAAATAATCGACCCGAATCGCCTGCACCCAGGGGATCTTCTCGACAAACTGAATGACGCCCTGGCCGCCGGCGGTCGCATGCGGGTCGAAGCCGGCCCAGACGTAAGCTGCGATCCCGATGGGCAGCAGCATCCAGGCCGTCACGCCGGTACGCACCAGCCGGTCGTCCAGTTTCAGCCGGCCGGCCAACCCGACCAGCAGCATGCCCAGCAGCGGCGCCAGCACCAGTAGCGTCAGCCAGGGAATGCCATCAGGCGAAGGGATGAGATATGCAGGCAAATTCATAGGTAAAACTCACGCACAACGGGCTGTTCTACCTGTACTTCTTGCAGGCACGCTAGCGTGCCTGCAAGAAGTACAGGTAGAACAGCCCGAACAAGACCACGCCAATAAAAATGTAGCGCAAATAATCCTGGGCGTGCCCGGTTTGCAGCCGCCGCGCCTCTTCGCCCGCCGCAACCGTTCCGCCGGCCAGCGCGTCCGGCCCGTCGTTCAGCAGCGTATCGTCGATAATGAAATTCAGCCGGCCCAGAAAAAAGGTAAACAGCCCGGTACCATTCACCAGCCGGTCGATGATCGTGCGGTCGATCCAGTTCCAGACCTGGGCCAGCAGCCGCGCGCCCTCACCGAAACTGGCCGCGTACATCCGGTCGAACAGCAGTTGCTGATTGAGCACATTGAACAGGCCGGGCGCCCGTCGATCCAGCGGATCGCGGTCGTGCGCCGATTTGAAGGCGTCGCCATAGAACCAGCCGGCAGCGATGCCCAGCCCGGCAATCAGTAGCGAGATGCCGGCAATCGTGACGTTGAACGGCAAATATTCCTGGCCGGTGATATTGCTCAGCCAGTGTGCAAAAGGTAAGCCAAGTGGGAAATTCAGCAGGCCGCCGGTGACCGCAAAGGCCGCCAGCACTACCAGCGCCGCGATCATGCTCGGATTTTCGTGCCAGTGTGCCGCCGCGTGCTCACTCTGGTGGGCCGGCTCATCGTGGGCGCTGTGGCCGATGTCGCTGTTCTGCGTCTCCGGGGTCGCCACCGCCGCGGGGTTCTGGAAGACAATTGGGTCTTCGCCGCGGTAGCGCCCGAAGAAAACCATGCGCCACTGGCGGGTCATGTAAAACGCCGTCAGAAACGCAGCGACGGCCAGCACGCCGAACACGACATAATGCCCGCCCTTGAAAGCCTCGGCCAGGATCTCGTCCTTGCTCCAGAAGCCGGCGAAGGGCACAATCCCGGCCAGCGCCAGGTAGCCCGCCGTGTACGTCCAGAAAGTCCAGGGCAACTTGTCGCGCAGATCGCCCATGTTGCGAATGTCCTGCGCGGTTTGTTGGGCGGCGTATTCATCGCTATGATGCAGTTTCTCGATGGCCGGCTGCGCTTCCATTGCGTGAATGACCGAGCCGCTGCCCAGGAACAGTAGTGCCTTGAAGAAGGCATGCGTGATCAGGTGGAACATCGCCGGCACCCAGCCGCCGACACCCAGCGCCGCCACCATAAAACCGAGTTGCGAGAGCGTCGAATAAGCCAGGATGCGCTTGATGTCAAACTGCGCCACCGCAATCAATGCCGCGCCCAGTGCCGTCAGCGTGCCGATGAAAGCCACCACCAGCAGTGCCCCGCCGCCGTCGGCTACGAAGATCGGAAACGTGCGCCCGACCAGGAACACCCCGGCGGCGACCATCGTCGCAGCGTGAATCAGCGCCGACACCGGGGTCGGGCCTTCCATCGCATCGGGCAGCCAGACGTGCAGCGGGAACTGCGCTGATTTGCCGATGGTGCCGCAGAACAGGAGCAGCGCAATCACCGTGGCATGGTTGACATCGAAGACGCCCTGTTCGCCGGCCAGCGCCACCAGGAACTCGGGATTGAAGATCTGGCCGGCTTCGCTGCCGAAGGCCAGACTGCCGGCCATGGTGTAGAGATAGGCCAGACCGATGAGCATCAGCACATCGCCGATGCGGGTCGTGATGAAGGCTTTGAGCGAGGCCTGCGCTGCCTGCGGGCGCTGATAGAGAAAGCCGATCAGCAGATAGGATGCCAGGCCCATAATCTCCCAGGCCATAAAGAACAGCAGCAGATTATCGGCCATCGCCATCAGCAGCATGGCCGCAGTGAACAGCGAAATAAAGGAGAAAAAGCGCGCCTGGCGCGCATTCGTCGCCATATAGCCCAGCGAGAAGAGGTGAATACAGCTCGATGCAATCGTCACCATCGCCAGCATCACCGCCGCGATTGGATCGACGTAAATGCCCATCTGGAATACCGCATCGCCGGCCGGTGCCCAATCGAAGCGCTGCACCACATTCGGCTCGGTGAAGGTGAAGCTGCGCTCAACTTCGGCTACTGCGCCGTGCTCGGCGGCAATCTGAACCGGTTGCCCGGCGCGTAGTTGCAGCCCCAGGCCGACCGCCGCCAGCAGGCCGAGTGCCAGCAGCGTCGTGAGCAGCATCATGCCGATGGCCAGCCAGCCACTGGCCAGGCGATTGCGGCGGATCGGCGTAAAGCTAATGATCAAAAAGCTAGCCAGCGGCAGCAGCGGAATCAGCCAGGCATATTGCAGAAAAAAAGCCATGTAAGCACATCCTGGGGCCGGCGGCGACCTTGCGCGACGCGGCGCCCGGTATCAAACTTACCCTTTAAGCGAGTCGACCTCTTCGACGTTGACAGTGCGCCAGTTGCGGTAGATGGCAATCGCCATCGCCAGACCGACAGCCGCCTCGGCGGCGGCCACCGTAATGATGAAAATCGCGAAACTCGGCCCGGTGATAAAGCGCGGCTCGAAATAGCGCCAGAAAGCGATCAGATTAATATTCACCGAGTTCAGCATCAACTCGATGCCCATCAGAATCGTCACGGTATTGCGGCGGGCCAGCGCGCCAAACAGTCCAATACAAAACAGTGCGCCGGCTACTACCAGAATCCATTCAATTGGGACGGCATCCACTACACTCATAACATCCTCAGTCTTCGAGACTGGCCGGCGCCGGCTGCGGGCTGCCGGCCGGCACCTCATCGCCACTTCGCCGCTGCGCACGGCGCTTACGCAGTTCCAGTTCTTGCGCCAGCGTTGGGATGCGCCGGCGCTGCTTGCGTTCCTCGTAGGCAATCACAATCGCGCCAATCAGCGCCACCAGCAGCAAAGTGCCGGCCAGTTGAAATTGCAGAAAATACTCGCGCACAAAGCCGCGACCCAACTCGGCCGTACCGGCAATCGCCGTCGCCTGATCCGGGCTGGTCGGCGGCACATTATACTCCTGAACTGCCAACGTCGGTACCAGCAAGCCGCCGAACAGCGCAATTACCACAATCGCCGCCAGCCACCAGCGTGGAATAAACGAACCGGCATAATCGTCCTGCTGGTGTTGAGTTAACATAATAGCAAACAACACCAGTACCGAAATCGCGCCGACATAGACCAGTACCTGCACCACCGCAATGAACTCGGCCTCCATCAGCATGTACAGCGCGGCCACGCCGAAGAACGAACTGATCAACCAGAGCGCCGAATGAATCACATCACGCACCGTGACGACCATCATCGCCGCGCCGATAATTATCGCCGAAATTACCAGAAAAACAATCTGGATTACAACATCCATAGTTCTTGCTTATTTGATGGGCCTGGCCCACCAATCATACATACTACCTTCACCGGGTTGCTTGCGCCGCAAAGGCGTTTTTCGCCTGCGGCAGCGCGGAAGGATATGTATTTGGGTGTTCTGGCGGCGAAGCCACCAGAACACCCAAATACAGTATCTCCGTTTGTCGCGAATAGAATACCTCTATGGCAACCGCAAACGCTGCTTTTTGCCTCCGGCAGGATAGAAGGTTCCTTCCTTGCTGCCGCCACCGGCGCAAAAGCGTCTGCGGTCGTCACCGCATCTTCCCCCGAGCCGCGGCGCGGCTAGGGCGTACGCAGCGGCTCGCCCAGGTAATCGTCCAGGCCGTCGGGCGTACGGGGTCGTGTATGCAGTTGTAGCAGCACCAGGTAGGCCGCTACGTTCAGGGCCAGTGTCAACACGAAGGCGATGCCCCAGCGCAGCCAGGAGTTCACCCCCTCGATGAAGGCCATGCCCTCGGCGATCCCCCACTGAGTCAGCGCCACCCAGATTGCCGCACTCAACACATTTACCAGCGTCAGCGGGATCAGGAACTTCCAACCGAAATCCATCAACTGATCGATGCGAATACGGGGAAAAGCGCCCCGCAGCCAGATCATCACAAAGAAGAAGCAATAGGTTTTGACCAGCAGATACAATACGCCCAGCACACCGGCCAGCACATTGAACAGCCCGTTGCCGTCCGGATTCGTCGGTGTGATGCCCAGCGCGTACAACTGGTTGACGCCCGGCCCCAGATACCCGCCGAAGAACACGGTCGCTGCAATTGCACAGAGCAAAAAGTTCAAAATATACTGCGCCAGGTAGAACAGGCCGAACTTCATGCCGCTGTACTCGGTCATGTAACCGGCGACGATCTCCGAGTCGGCCTCGGGGATGTCGAAGGGCGTGCGTTCGCCCTCGGCCAGCGCCGCAATGAAGAAGCAGGCGAAGGCTACAAAGCCTACCGGTGTGAACACAAACCAGCCCAGACCCAGGTCGGGCACGTTGAGGCCGTCGCCGATGCGCACAAACAGGCCGGCCTGCGCCTCAACAATGCTGACAATCGAAAGTGTGCCGCTGATCATCACAATTGTGATCAGGCTCAGTACCGCCGGGATTTCGTAGGAGACCATCTGCGCCGCAGCGCGCATCGCACCCAGGAGCGAAAATTTGTTGTTGCTACCCCAGCCGGCCATCAGCAAGCCGACTGCGCTAACCGAGGAGATCGCAAAAAAGAAGAGCAGCCCGGTGTCCAGGTCGACCGGCACCATACCTGGTCCCCAGGGCAGCACCGCAAACATAAACATCGTTGGTGCAACCACCACAATCGGCGCCAGGAAATGTACCCAGCGATCGGCTGAAGAGGGCGCAATATCTTCTTTGGTAAACATTTTGACGCCGTCGGCAATCGGCTGAAAAATGCCGGCCGGCCCCACCCGGTTCGGCCCGATCCGGTCTTGCATTTTAGCAACCGCCCGGCGCTCGAAATAGGTGAAAAACAGCATCTGGAAGGGGGCAATAATGAACAACAGGGTCGCCACACCGATGTGACGCAGCAGGGCGACCAGCCATTCGGGCGCCCAGGGGAGCAAATTGCTGATAATATCGGTCATAATCCTGAGGCGGAGGCAATGCACAGGGCAACGGGGCCGCGGCACCACCCGGGCCTATTCCTCCTGATTCTGCTGCTTTTTGGCGGCATTTGCTGCTCGGATTGCGGCCAGCCGCGCCGCTTTCTCGTCCGACGTAATCTTGCCTGTATCACTCGATGTTTCGCCGCCGGCAGCCGGTGCCGCCGTGTCGGTTGTGCCGCCTTCCGGTGACTTTTTGGCGGCATTGGCGGCGCGGATGGCTGCCAGTCTGGCGGCTTTGTCGTCCTGGGGGGCGGCAGCCTCGGGCGTGGCGGGAGCGCTCTCGCCGCCCTCAGCTTTGTTCTTGGCAACGTTGGCGGCGCGGATAGCCGCGAGTCTGGCGGCTTTGGCATCAGCCGGGCTCTGCTCGGCGGCGGCCGGCTGTTCGGCGGCTGGTGCTGCCGGCTGGCCGGTCGCCTGCTGCGCCTGCAAGGCCTTCACTTTTTCGACCATCTGTGGTGCAATGCCGATCAGTCCGCTACGCCGCTTCATATTGCCCTGCAATTTCTTGTAGGCGCTCGCTTTGACCTCGTTCCACATCGTCGGCGCGATCTTCTCGTAGTAAGAAACCGGCCGGTTCAGCGCCGCTTTGAATGTCGTCAAGCCGCCGTGCTCACTGGTCGACAGTTCGAAGTCGTGGTCCATCTTGATCGCATCGAAGGGACAGACCTCGGCGCAGAAGCCGCAGCTCATACAGGCATCGTACTCAATGGCGAACTCGGCCACCGCCGGGACAGCCTTGCCCGTCTTCGGGTCTTTGGCCTGAGTCATATGAATGACCTGCGGCGGGCAAATCCGCTGGCACTGAAAGCAGGACGTACAGAGCTCGTGCCCGGTCTCGTCATCATAGAGCAAGATCGGCATATTGCGATACGCTTCCGGCAGCGGCAGGCGTTCATCGGGATACTGCGTCGTAAACGTCCCCGCCGTCTGGCTGAAATCTTCCAGCTTGTGAAAGGAACTGACCCAGTGATGCCAGACCACGCCCAGCCCCTTCAGCAAGCCCTGCCCGGCACGCATCCGCCCTGCACCGCGATCAACCGTGATTACATTTTCTTTTGCTATCGTCATAAGCTTTTATGTTGGGGAACCAGAGAACTAAGGAACCAGGGAACTAAGGAAGCTGTGTGTTTGGGAACCAGGGAACTAAGGAAGCTGTGTGTTTGGGAACGAGAGAGATCGGTGTTATAGCCAGCCAGTGAACCAGATGGTGTGATGTTGAATTCCTGTGAATGCCGACAAAGTTGCCAATTGCTACCATGTTGCTGGATCTTCTGCCGCCTGAATTTCCCACCTGCTTTTACCAGTTCCTCAGTTCCTCAGTTCCTTAGTTCCTCAGTTCCTCAGTTCCTTAGTTCCTCAGTTCCTTAGTTCCTCAGTTCCTTGATTCCTCAGTTCCCTGGTTCCTCATCCTCTACCTATCTACTTCGCCCATCACAATATCGATACTTCCCAGAATCACCACCACATCGGCGACCTTGTAGCCGCGGCACATATCGCCGAGCGGGGTAAGATTGATGAACGAGGGCGCCCGCACTTTGTAGCGATAAGGCTTGTCGCTACCGTCGCTCACCAGATAAAAGCCCAGTTCGCCCTTGGGCGATTCGATCCGGGCGTAGGCATCGCCGACCGGCGGACGCACATTCTGGCGCGCCTTCGGATTGATGTGGCCGCCCTCGGCATCGGGCAGTTGCTGCAGCACCTGATCCAGAATGCGCTGGCTCTGGCGCATCTCCTCGATCCGCACCAGCAACCGGTCGTAGACATCGCCGACCGATCCTACCGGCACATCGAACGCGAAGCGATCATAGATGCTATAGGGCTCGGCCTTGCGAATATCGTAGGGCACACCACTGCCGCGTAGCACCGGCCCGGTCACACTGTAGGAAATCGCCAGTTCCTTCGGCAGAATGCCGATACCCTCGGCGCGCTGCAAGAGAATCTCGTTCTCGCGCAGCAGCCGTTCGAGCTCATCGATATAAGCCGGCAAGGCAATCAGCAGATCCTTGAGTTTCGGCAGAAACTCGGGCGGCAGGTCGCGTACCACGCCGCCGAAGCGAAAATAGTTGCACATCAACCGGGCGCCACTGACCATCTCGAACAGGTCGAGGATCTTCTCACGCTCGCGCATACCGAACATCAATGCCGTCTGCCAGGCGCCCATATCGTTGAGCATAAAGCCAACCGCGCTGGCATGGTTCAAGATGCGGGTCAATTCGACCATCAGCACCCGAATATACTCGGCGCGTTCCGGCACCGTAATCCCGGCCAGTTTCTCGACAGCCATTGCATAGGCATGATTGTTGGCCATCGAATTGAAATAATCCAGCCGGTCGGTATAGGGCATATTTTGCAAATAGGTATTGACTTCGGCGATCTGCTCGTGATTGCGATGCAAATAGCCGAACACCGGTTGCAAATCAATAATCGTCTCGCCGTCGACGGTTACGAGCATACGAAATACGCCGTGCGTCGAAGGATGCTGCGGCCCGATATTTATTTGAAGTTCTTCTGTCTTTAACATGATCGATCTATTATTCGCCCAGATACTTATCGCCCTGTTTGGGGAAATCCTTGCGCATCGGGTAGCCTTCGAATTCGTCCCACATATAGATTCGCTTGAGAAAGGGATGACCCTCGAAAACCACCCCGAACAGATCGAAGGCCTCGCGCTCGTGCAGGCCGGCCCCCGGCCATTCCGCCGTCAACGAGGGCAACCGGGCCTCATCGCGCGGCAGGCGCACCTTGAGTACCAGTTCCGGCCCTCCGTCAACGTGATAAAAGCGGTACACCAGTTCGAGCACCTGCTCGGCCAGAAAATCGACGGCCGCAATATCCGAGAGAAAGGTATAGCCGATTTTATCGCGCAGATAGACGGCAATCTCAACGATCTGCTCAGCCGGCACCAGCGTATCGGCGGTATGCAGCATACTGGCCGGCGTACCCTCCTCCGGCGGCGGATTATCGAGCACCGCACCGGGAATATCGCGCGCCAGCCGCTCGCGCAGCTCCGCAGCACTGATGCTAGGCATCCTGCACCTCTTGTGGGCGCTTATGATCATTGGCGGCGATTTCCGGTGCGACGCCGCTGGCCTTGAGAATATGCTCCAGTTCGACCGCATCATCCATAATCGGGAACGTCCGCAGAACCTCCGGATGCTCGATCGTGCCGGTCTTCTGCTCACCCTGTTCCGGCGAACTATACGGGCTGACCAGTGGCAGGCCGCCGGCCGGATCGACCAGCCGGCCGGCGATCTCCAGACCCCTGGCACCGAAGGTCGGCACCGGGAAATCCGTCGTCTGAGCGCGCTTGCCGCTGCCGTACCAGCGCACCTGCCGCAGATCCTGCCGGTCGATCTGCTGTTGCAGCGTAATCAGGGCGTGCAGCAGCGCCTCGGGGCGCGGCGGGCAACCCGGAATATATACATCCACCGGAATAAACAGGTCGATACCACGCAGCACATTATAACCGTCGCGGAAAGGCCCGCCGGAAGTAGCACAGGCGCCCATCGAAATCACATAGCGTGGCTCAGCCATCTGGTTGTAGAGCCGTACCACCTGCGGCGCCATCTTCTTGGTGACCGTCCCGGCGACAATCATCAAATCGGCCTGGCGCGGGCTGGCGCGAAACAGTTCGGCGCCGAAGCGGGCCACGTCATAGCGCGCCAGCCCAAAGGCCATCATCTCGATCGCGCAGCAAGCCAGGCCGAATGCCATCGGCCAGACCGATGAGCGCCGGCCCCAGTTGTAGAAGCGGTTAATGGTGCTCATAAACACCCCCCGCTGCTCAAGATCGAATTGAATATCTCTTTCTTCTGCTTCAGACATAACCTTTACACCCACTCCAGGGCGCCGCGTCGCCACTCATAAATCAGGCCGGCAAACAGCAGCAAAATGAACACACTCGCCGCCGCCAGGCCAAACAGACCGAGCTGGTTGAACGCAACCGCCCAGGGATACAAAAACACGACCTCGATATCGAAGATAACAAAGGCCAGTGCATACAGGTAATATTGCACTTTGAACTGCACCCGCAGATCGCCCTTTACTTCCAGGCCACATTCATATATCGACTCTTTGATTGGCGTGGGGCGTTTCGGTCGTAGGAAATACGCGAGAATCAGAGGTGCCAGCGGAAACGTAATCGCAGCGATAAGAAACATAGCGATGAAGGCATAATTCGCCAGCATAGAGCGCTCCTGTATCATGCTCTGGCACATTCAGCGATCCGGGGCAATGCGAATTATATCACAAAAGCCTGGGGTTTGCAATTTGCCACTCGTCTCGGATTGCTTTAGAATGCGCTAAATCAGGGGTTGACCAGCTTGAGATCTACTCTGCCGATCCGAATGACATCGCCATTATGCACGCTGACACTATCGCGTACCTCGAAGCCATTGAGGAAGGTGCCATTCGTACTGTGCAGGTCTTCGAGGTACCAATCGCTGCCACGCAGTTCGAGCCGGGCGTGTTCGCCGGAGAGGAAATCGTCGTTCAGCGCAATATCGCTGCTGGTGTTGCGCCCGATGGTCGTCACCGGACTTAGCGGAAACGTCTTGCCCACCGGCAACCCGGTCTGTCCGGCATTGGTGACCACCAGTTGCCCATAGGGGTTGGCACCGGCCGGAGTTGCCGCCGACCCCTGGCGCAGGCTGCCTGTCAGAGCGCGAAAGATCTGCCAGAGAAAAAAATACAGCAAAAAGACGACCGCGACCCGTAGCAGCAAAATGATCACTTCCAGCGAGAGACTGGCGATATCAAACATCGCGGCCCTCGCGAAAGGTCAATTCCAGGCCGCCCAGCGAAATAATATCGCCGTCGGTGAGCGCCCGCTCGCTAACCCGTTCGCCATTCAGAAAGGTGCCGTTGGTGCTGCCCAGGTCGGCCAGCCAGAACTTCCGGTTGCGGTAGCGCAACTGGGCATGGTGTCGCGAGACCCGGCTGTCTTCGACAATAATATCGTTGCTCAGGCCGCGCCCAATGCTGACGGTCGTACTCTCGATGGGCATACTATGCAAGCCGCCGGCGGTGGACATATGCAGCAAAGCGCGCTGCTGCGGCGGCGGCGACACAGCCGGCATTGCCGCAGTTGCTGTCAGCACCTGGGTGGCGTCGCTGCCGGGCGCACTGGCCATCTCAGCGACGACCTGGATGCTGCGGTTGGGTACGGCGGGGTCTTCCAGCAACTGGACGCGCGGGTGTTCGAGGAGCGTGAAATTGCGTTCTGCGGCCAGTTCGCTCAAATAGGCCGCCATTTCACGCTCGATCTCGGTATGCATTGCTTCGAAGGCGGCATAATCCTGGGGATGCAAATAGGCCCGGTAAATGCTGGGCACGATGACTCGCTTCACCCCGATGCTCTGGTGGCTCTCCATTGCGCGTTCCAGGCGCCGGGCGATTTCGGCTGGTTGCACCGGGTTGCGAAACAGCCGGGCGACCGAGCCTTCCACCACGTTCTCCATAAATTCTTCAAATTTGCGTAATGCCGACATAGTTGAGCATTGGAGCACTGGTGCATCGGCGCGTTCGCCTGAGCGAACGCGCCGATGCACCAGTGCTCACTTTTTTCTCACCGCATCCCCCAGATAAATCGGTTCCAGCAGCGCCAGGTCATCGCACTCACCGGCGCTGAAGCGTTCCCATGCCAGTTCAGCCAGGCAGCCGGGCCGGCGCAGATTGGCTGCCGGCGAGGGCAAGATCGCCCGCCGCCCACAGTTTTGCCGGATCGCGTCGGCGGTTTCACCCTCGATGTCACCGCAAAACAGCGTGCGCTCGCTCACCGTCGCACAGATCTCGTCCAGGCTCAGATTTCGGTACTCGCCCTGGCGGATCAGGCCGTCGCCGCTGCTGAATCCGGCTGTCGCAAAGCGCCCGCGCCCGAGCGCAATCAACGGATAGATCTGCGGAGCCGTGGAGCGAAACTGGTAGGCCATGGCATCCAGCGTGCCGACACCAAACAGCGGCAAGCGGCCGGCGATGGCGATGCCCTTGGCCAGGCTCAACCCGACCCGCAGCCCGCTCCAGCTTCCCGGCCCCAGCGCTATCGCCACCGCCCGCAGATCGCCTGGTTGCTGCCCCAGGTACCGCAGCAGCGCATCGAGTTGCGGCAGCACCTGGGCACTGTGGTTGCGCCCCGAATGCCAGACGCTCTCGCCGCGCAGACCCTGTTCATTGTACAGAGCCAGGCCGCTCAGCCGGGTCGATGTGTCGATCGCCAGTAACATACAATCCTAGCCGAACGCCGTCTCTTTGAAGGCTTCCAGTATCTCGTGGTAGCGCGCCCCGCTGGGAACACAGCGCAAAATACGTTTGGTTTCATTCAAATGCCGAAAGTGAATCGTTAGATGTTCCGGCGGCAAAACCATCTCCGCCTGTTCCGGCCATTCGATCACGCAGAGCCCCGTGCCGGCCCAGAGCTCGTCGAGACCGATGCTTTCGACTTCGGCAGCCGCAGCCAGTCGATACAGATCAACGTGGTAGATTGTCAGATTGCCGGATCGTGGCCCGGCCTGATACTCATTGATCAGCACAAAACTCGGGCTGGTAACCAGCGCGGTCGAACCCATGCCGCGGGCAATCCCCTTGACCAGGTGCGTTTTGCCGGCGCCGAATGGCCCGCGCAACAAGATCAGGTCGCCGGCGCCCAATTGTTCACCCAGTCGCCCACCGATGCGCTCGGTTTGCGCCGGGCTATGGCTGATAAAATCGATTACATGCGGTTGTTGAACCGCGGGCAAATCATCATTTTGCATACGGCGTTATTGTAGCACAGCCGGCCAAAAACCAGGTGCTCAACCCCTGTAGTAATGGCAATGCTCAGGACTTTCGCCCTATAGGAAGCCCGCACATCCTGAACGTATAATTGCCCGTAGTTGCAGCGTTGCCTGTCGCCTGACGCCGCTGTGGATCGGCCTGTGTTCCGCGGTCGCCTGAATCAACCCGACCCAGAGTTTGCGGGAGCCAGCTATGCGTTTTCTCCTCGACCAGAAATCTTACGAAGATATGCTTGCAAAACCGGATCATGCCCGCGATTGTTATGTGCGTGATCGGCTGTACCTGCATCATATGTACGTCGACGGTGTAAAATATACCATCGGGCGTTCGCTCTATGCCTGTGCCAAAGAAGCAACCGCCGCTAACGACACCGACGCGCTCTTGCATTTGAATATGCATATCCAGGAGCTCGAACAACTGATCGCTGAAGAGCGCAAAAAGGGAGCCAACCTGGCCAGTTTGCGCATGCTTGGCGATCCGCCGCCTTCCGAAGAAGAGGCGATGCCCACTCTCAACAATGCCTACATTCCGCCCGATCCCAACGATATCGCAGAAACCGGCCTGAACCGTACCTTTCTGACCGAGCATATGCTGCGCATTCTCTACAACAGCGGGCGCATTACCGGTGCCGAGATTGCGCAATTGATGCATTTTCGCTACGGGGTCATCGAGCCCATTCTGGTCGAGTTACGGCGTATGGAACACGTCGATATTGCCGGCCAGCGCGGTTTCGGCGATCTCAACTATGAATATATCCTGACTCCGCGTGGGTTTCAGGCTGTCGAAGATGCGCTGAAGAAAACCCAGTATGCCGGCCCTTCCCCGGTGCCGATTGAAGAATGGATCCGCTCGGTGAAAAAGCAGACTATCAAAGAAGTGATTGTAACCCGGCGCAACATCCGCGAGGCCTTTGCCGACCTGGTGATCGATGAGTCGATTTTGAACTGGGTCGGCCCGGCGGTGAACTCGGGCTCGTCGGTGATGCTCTACGGCTACCCCGGCAACGGCAAGACCAGCATCGCCGAGCGGATTACGTACCTGATGGGCGACGCCATTTTTATCCCGTATACGGTTGAAGCAAACGGCTCGATCATCAAGCTCTACGACCCGATTGTGCATGAAACGCCCAAAGACACCCTGCCCGAAGATGTCGAATATGATCGGCGCTGGGTACGCATCAAGCGCCCGGTAGTCATTACCGGCGGCGAGTTGACGCTGGAAATGCTCAACCTGACCTACAACGCGACTTCGCGGATCTACGAGGCGCCGTTCCAGATGAAGGCCAACGGCGGCATTTTCCTGATCGACGACTTTGGCCGCCAGCAGGTACGGGTTTTCGACCTCTTGAACCGCTGGATCGTGCCGCTCGAAAAACGCTACGACTTCTTGACCACCGTCACGGGTATGAAGATCCAGATCCCCTTTGACCAGTTGATCATCTTTTCGACCAACCTTGACCCGAACGACCTCGGCGACGATGCGCTGTTGCGGCGGATCAAGTTCAAATTCGAGATCATCGACCCGAGTGAGGCGCACTGGCGGGCCATCTGGAAGATTATGTGCAAAGTACGCAAAGTACCCTACGACGACAAAGGCCTGGATTACCTGGTGGCGAAGTGGTTCAAACCGGATAACCGGCCCTTCCGCATGTGCCAGCCACGCGACATTATCGACCAGATGATTTCGATTGCGAAATATAATATGGAAGAAGTCACGTTGAATGCCGATTTGCTGGATGCGGCCTGTGCCACCTATTTTACCAGCAAGGAGAAGAAGAACTTCGGTGCCAAAGTGCGCCTCGACCTGTAAGCATACCCGAATTGCGGAGACTCCGGGCAAACTGCGGCAGCAAGGCCGGCTTCTTTATCTGCTGCCGGCGGAAAAGGCAATCCGCGGGGTGCTCGCACAAGCCTGGCAAGGATACCGATAAGGATACCGATGTTGAAGGATACGACGCGCCGCCCATCGGGCGGCGCGTCGTGTTTGCTCGATACCTGCATGTGTGCAAAGAGTGTGAATAGATAGACTGCTTTGCTATCTTTTTAAGATCTTAGAGGCGCAAATAATGATTGCTGTAATTGTTAGGTAACTGCTTCGTACGGTTGCTTTGAAAACCAATGAATATTCGTGAAATGATGCACAAACCGCAATATGCCCGCAGAAGTGTAAAGTGAATAAATAGACAGAAAAAATGGTTTCGGCTATAATTATTCCCAACGCAACTCATTTCATACGAAACTTCGTAATGAAGCAACCACACGACAATTCATTTCCCCGAAGAGTCGTGCTAGATTGGCAGCATTTGGCAGCATACCGCATAGCGGATAGAAGCCGTAAACAATGCAGCAGTCGTTTCCCCAAAAGTGTTCGGAGTTAAAAATTGCAGTGCTGGCAGAGGGGCCGGCCGGCAAATCTGAAAGGAGTGCCTGATGACGGCAGCACTGGCGGTGTATCGTTCTTCAATCGGCAAGAAAGTAATCATGGCGGTGACTGGTTTCATCCTGGTTGGCTTTGTCGTGTTCCATATGTACGGCAACACCAAGATGTACCTGGGTGCGGAAGAGTTTAATGCCTATGCCATCGGCTTGCGTGAAATCGGCAAGCCGGTCTTTGGTTACGAACACCTGCTCTGGATTGCACGGGTCATTCTGCTGGCCTCAGTGGTATTGCATATCTGGGCGGCCACTGCGCTGACGATGCAGAGCCGCGCCGGGACGATGGGCAGCCGCTCGACATCGATGGGTCGTTACAGCAAGTTTCAGCCGCAACAGGCGACGTATGCCTCGCGCACGATGCGCTGGGGCGGCGTGATCATCTTCCTGTTTATTGTTTTTCATGTGTTACACCTGACCTTTGGTGCGGTTGGTTATGGGTCGGGCGAGTTCCGTCACCCGGAAGGGGGCGAGTATTTTGTCTACAATAATGTGGTTCAGGGCTTCTTGAATCCCTGGGTGTCCGGTTTTTATATTCTGGCGATGCTCGCGCTGGGCTTGCACCTCTATCACGGGGTGTGGAGCATGTTTCAGACGCTGGGCCTGAATAGCCAGCGCACAACCCACATCTTTCGCGGCCTGGCGATTCTGGTGGCACTGGTGGTCGTGGTCGGCAATATTTCCTTCCCGATTGCCGTGCTGCTCGGCATCGTCGCACCGGAGACGGCCGCGCTTGCCCCTTTGATGCCTGTGTGATAGCTCACATGTTGACTACCGCAAAGTTGTGGTAATCTACTCATAAGGCATCTAGATGCAGAATATTTGAAAGTTCAATGACCTCGCGAAGTCTAGTGAGGAGCAGGATGTAGCTATGACAATTGAGTCTCCTACCCGTACGACGGTTCGTCCGGCTACTGAATATACGGACGTCAAACTTGATTCAAAAACGCCTGTCGGCCCGATCGAGCAGAGTTGGGATAAGCACCGCTTTGAGATGAAACTGGTGAACCCGGCTAATCGCCGCAAGTACACGGTGATTGTAGTTGGTTCGGGCCTGGCCGGTGCTTCGGCGGCGGCGACGCTGGCCGAGCAGGGTTATAACGTCAAGTGTTTTTGCTACCAGGATAGCCCGCGCCGTGCGCATAGTATCGCTGCTCAGGGTGGTATCAATGCGGCCAAGAATTATCGTAACGACGGCGATAGCATCTATCGCCTGTTCTACGATACCGTCAAGGGCGGCGACTATCGCGCTCGTGAGGCAAATGTCTACCGGCTGGCGCAGATCAGTGTGAATATCATCGACCAGTGTGTCGCGCAGGGTGTGCCCTTCGCTCGCGAATACGGCGGCCTGCTCGATAACCGCTCTTTCGGCGGGGCACAGGTCTCGCGAACGTTCTATGCGCGTGGGCAGACCGGGCAGCAGTTGCTGCTGGGAGCCTATCAGTCGCTGGCACGCCAGATTGCCGCCGGCAAAGTCGAGATGTATTCGCGTACCGAGATGCTCGATCTGGTGCTGGTCAATGAGCGTGCTCGCGGTATTGTGACGCGCAATATGGTCACCGGCAAGGTCGAATCGCATCTCGGCGATGCGGTGGTGCTGGCGACCGGCGGCTATGGCAACGTCTTTTATCTGTCGACGAATGCCAAAGGCTGCAATACGACGGCGATCTGGCGGGCACACCGCAAGGGCGCTTTCTTCGGTAATCCCTGCTTTACGCAGATCCACCCGACCTGCATTCCGGTGCATGGCGATTATCAGTCCAAGTTGACGCTGATGAGTGAGTCGCTGCGCAACGACGGGCGAGTCTGGGTGCCGAAGAAGCCGGGTGATACGCGCCACGCTTCGCAGATTCCGGAGAGCGAGCGCGACTATTTCCTGGAGCGGCGCTACCCCAGCTTCGGCAACCTGGTGCCGCGTGACGTGGCCTCGCGGGCGATCAAGGCGGTCTGCGACGAGGGCTATGGCGTCGGGCCGGGTGGCCTGGGCGTGTATCTCGATTTTGCCGACTCGATCAAGCGGCTCAGTGAGCGGGTGATTCGCGAACGCTACGGCAACCTCTTCGATATGTACAATCGGATTACCGATGAGGATCCGTATAAGGAGCCGATGCGCATTTATCCGGCTATTCACTATACGATGGGCGGGCTCTGGGTCGATTATAACCTTGAGAGCAATATCCCCGGGCTTTTCGTGATCGGTGAGGCGAACTTCTCCGACCACGGCGCCAATCGCCTTGGGGCCAGCGCGCTGATGCAAGGCTTGGCCGATGGCTATTTTGTGTTGCCCTATACCATCGCCGATTTTCTGGCCCGCGTCGGCCCCGATTCGTCCGGGCTCAGTGTCGATCATCAGTCCTTCCGCGAGACTGAGCACGAAGTGCAAGATCGGGTCAAGAAGCTGATCAGCATCAACGGCAAGCGCAGTGTTGACTCTTTCCACCGTGAGCTCGGCAAGATTATGTGGGATAACTGTGGTATGGCGCGCAGCGAGGGAACCCTCAAGCAGGCGCTGGAGCAGATTCCGGCGCTGCGTGAGGAGTTCTGGCAGAATGTCAAGGTGCCCGGCGACAACAACGACCTGAATCAGGAACTCGAGAAGGCCGGGCGCCTCGCCGACTTCTTCGAGCTCGGTGAACTGATGTGCATCGATGCGCTGCACCGTGCCGAGTCCTGTGGCGGCCACTTCCGCGAGGAAAGCCAGACCGAGGAGGGCGAAGCGCTGCGCGACGATGCCAATTTCTCCTATGTGGCGGCCTGGCAGTTCACCGGTACCGGCAACAAACCCATTCTGCACCGCGAAGCACTTGATTTTGAGTACGTCAAGCCCTCGCAGCGCAGCTACAAGTAAAATTGATTTACGCGGTCGGCGAAGGAAGAAGACATTTATTGCATTCGTTTTGGCGGCATCGCCGCCAAAACGAATGCATACGACAGTTTCTTCCTTGCTGCCGCAGGCCAAAAAAGGCGATTGCGGTCGCCACTGCGTAACTCGTGTGATTATGCAGTGCGTGCCTCCGGCGGCGTAGCCGCCAGCGGCACGCAAAAAGAGGCTTTCCGCGCTGCCGCCGCCCGGCTGCGCAAGCGATAGAGAGGATAGACTATGAAGTTGACATTGAACGTCTGGCGCCAGCAAAATCCGCAGACGCCGGGACGTTTTGAAACATACCAGCTCGACAATGCCAGCCCGGATATGTCCTTCCTGGAGATGCTTGATGTGCTGAACCAGGATCTTATTCACAAGGGCAAAGAGCCGATCGCCTTTGATCACGACTGCCGCGAAGGTATCTGCGGTACCTGTGGCGTGATGATCAATGGGATTGCTCACGGCCCCAGTCAGACGACCACCTGCCAGTTGCATATGCGCAGCTTCAAGGATGGTGATACCATCACGATTGAGCCCTGGCGGGCCGCGCCCTTCCCGGTGGTCAAGGATCTGGTGGTCGACCGTACGTCCTTCGACCGGATTATTCAGTCCGGCGGTTACATCTCGGTTTCGACGGGAACACCGCAGGATGCGAATAGTCTGCCGGTAGCCAAAGAAGATGCCGACGCCTCGATGGATGCGGCGGCCTGCATCGGCTGCGGCGCCTGTGTAGCGGCTTGCCCGAATGCCTCGGCCATGCTCTTCACCGGCGCCAAGATCAGTCACCTGGGCTACCTGCCGCAGGGCCAGCCCGAACGCTACGAGCGGGTGATCAGCATGGTTGCGCAGATGGACGAAGAGGGCTTCGGCAACTGTACCAACATCGGCGAATGCGCTGCCGTTTGCCCCAAGGAGATCAACCTGGACGTGATCGCACGCATGAACCGCGACCTGATCACGGCCTCGTTCATCGGTGGCCGCCGGCCCACGCAGCATATCAGCAAAAAGGCCTGAAAATAAGCGAAACGTCCGGGTGCATTGAGGTTGCCCGCGTCGCCGGCAACCTCAATGCACCCGGACGTTCCATTTGTTTGCCTGAGCAAGGCGAATCAGGCCGGGCGTAGGAAGCGCCCGTGGCCGGGTGCAGCCACAATCCGGCCATTGTTGAAGACCGTCGTGCCGCGCACGATGGTCTTTTTGATCTGCCCGTGCATAGGTTTGCCATGGTAGGCGCGCATGCAATCGCGGGCTTTGCTGAAACAGCGACTGCGGTCGAAGAACCACTGCTCGTTCATGTCGACCAGGGTGAAATCGGCGTCGTAGCCGGGGGCGATGCGGCCTTTGCCGGGCAGGCGGAACAGTTCGGCGGCGTGTTCCGCAGTGAGCCGCACCAGTTGCGGCAGAGTCAGCCGGCCCTGGTTGACGGCGGTGAGCAGCGAGGGTAGCAGAGCTTCGAGACCGGGCATGCCGGCGGGCGAACTGAAAATATCGCCGATGGCACGTTCCTTTTCGGCGGGCACATAGGGCGAATGGTCGCTGCCGATCACATCGATATGGCCCTGTTGCAGGTAGGGCCAGAGCGCGGCGACGGTTTCGGGCGAGCGCAGGGCCGGGTTGCATTTGGCAAAGGGGCCGTGCGCTTCGAGCTCGGCGTAGGTGAGGAACAGATACTGTGGACAGGTCTCATTGGTGATGTTGAGGCCGCGGGCACGTGCCTCGACGACCATTTGCACAGCGAGCGGGCTGGACATATGCACGATATGCACCGGGCCGTCGCTCTCGGCAGCCAGCGCCAGCACGGTGGCGACCGAGGCATCTTCGACGAAGGGCGGGCGGCTCTCGGCGTGAGCGATGCCATCGCCGCGCCCGGCGCCGCGCAGCTTGCGCTCGAGATATTCGAGCATGGCATTGTTTTCGCAGTGGAAGCAGTGCAGCAGGCCGGTGGCCGCCGTCTCGCGCATCAATTCCTGGAGCGCGCCGTCATCGGTGCAACAAAGCCCCGCGAATTCGTGCTCACGGCCGGGCACCGGCGCGTGCAAAAAAGTTTTGAAGGCGACGGCGCCGGCGGCAGCCAGTTCGGCGGCGCGCCCGATCGTATCCTGGCCGAGAGCGGCATAGAGCGCAAAATCGACCAGGGCGCGTGGCTGCACGGTAGCGGCGCGCTCGGTGAGAATAGCGGTGCTATTGACCGGCGGCTCGGAAATGGGCATCTCCATAATCGTGGTGATGCCGCCGGCGGCCGCGGCACTGGTACCGGAAACAAAATCCTCGCGCTCGGGCCGGCCGGGGTCGCGCAGGTGTACATGGGTATCGATGCTGCCGGGCAGCACATGCAGACCGGCGGCATCGATCACCTGCTCGCTGGCGGGTTGCTCATCGGGGGCGAGCAGCGCAGCGACGTGTCCGGCGCGCACCGCGATATTGGCGGCGAATACCCGCTGGCCGGAGGCGACCTGACCATTGGTGATCAGGAGATCGAAAGACTGACTCATACTAATCCCTTCTCTTTGCGATAGCGTTCCCGCAGATCGTCGATACTGACCAGTTGCCCCTCATTATCTTCGCAGTACCAGAATTCCCAGCCATTGAAGGCCGGCTTGCCTTGCACCAGTGCGGCCACCCGGTGGATTGAACCGATTGTATCGCCACAGATCAATTGTGCATCGGCCTTCACGGTAGCTTCGATATCGCGTCTTTTTGAAAAGAGCTTGCGACCGATGGGCACATAGCCGGCTTCGATGAGTTGGCCGAAGGCAACGCGCGGCGCATTGCGGCGGTTGGGCGTGTTCAGTTCAGTGTCGGTGGGTGTGGTATGCGCCAGCGCAGCGATGCGGCGAGCAGCAAGATCGACGTAGGCTGGATCGCTCTCGATACCGAGAAAATCGCGGCGGAGGCGGCGAGCGACGGCGCCGGTTGTGCCGGTGCCGAAAAAAGGATCGAGCACCAGGTCGCCGGGATTGCTGGATGCGAGCAGAACGCGGTAAAGCAGGGCTTCGGGCTTCTGGGTGGAATGAGCCTTGCGGCCATTGATTTTGAGGCGTTCAGCGCCGGTGCAGAGCGGAATATGCCAGACATTCTGCATCTGCTTATCGTCGTTGAAATTGCGCATAGCCTGATAATTGAAGGTATAGCGCTTCTGATCGACGGATTTCCTGGCCCAGATCAGAGTTTCGGTGGCATTTTGAAAGCGTGTACCACGAAAATTCGGCATCGGATTGGTTTTGTGCCAGATGACATCATTTAGAATCCAGTAGCCGAGGTTCATCATGATCGTACCGATGCGAAAAATATTGTGATAGGAACCGATCACCCAGATCGTACCATCATCTTTGAGGACGTGTCGACAGGCCTGGAGCCAGTTTCGACAGAAAGAGTCATATTCAGCAACATCGGTAAACTGATCCCAGGTATCATCGACAGCGTCGACAACCGTTTGATTGGGGCGGCGCAATTCCTGGCGCAACTGGAGATTGTAGGGCGGGTCGGCAAAAATCAGATCAACCGACTTTTCCGGCAGGGTTTGCAGAATCTCGATACAATCGCCCTGGAGAATCTGATTGCGTGGAAGTGCAACCCGGGCTGGCGACCACGTATGCATTTGTCAATCCTTCCGGCCAGGTGGGTTTGCGAGGTGGTGAAGTTGATTGTACGCGCTTTTGTGCTACACGTCAACCTGGATCAGGGGATCCTTTCAACTCTAGCGTTTTTCGCCCGGCCGGACGGCCCTCACCCCCGGCCCCGCTCCCACTCAGGCCGGTGCGGTGGATCTGGTTCGCGAAACCTGGTTCTCATGGCGCACCGGCCTGGCGGGAGCGGGGAGCACCCGAGAACGCCGTTGCCCGGCCCCCCCGCTCCTGTCAGGCTGGCGCCGGCGAGGGTCAGGGGTTCATGGGAGGCATTCGTCGCGCCAGGCTGTACGGGAGCGGGGGCTGGGGGGTGAGGGCCGGATCGGGAAATCACCCATCTGACAAAAACGCTATCGTTGAAAGGATCCCCGATCCCCGATCCCTTTCTAAAGTCTCCACCGTCTCCGCTGCCACCCGTTGCCAGCTGAACTGTGCGGCACGTTGCAGGCCACGCCGGCGCAGATCGTTGCGTAGCGCGGCATTGGCCAGTAGCTCGGCGAGGGTCTCGGCCCAGCCGGCGATGTCGTCGGGGGCGCGGGTGATGGCGGCGTCGGCGACGACTTCGGGCAGGCTGCTGCTGTTGCTGCAGAGCACCGGCGTGCCGCAGGCCATGGCTTCGAGCGGGCCGAGACCGAAGCCCTCGTAGCTACTGGGAAAGGCGAAAAGCGTCGCCGCGCGGTAGAGCAGCGGGCCGTCCTCGAAGGGCACCTCGATGCGCGAGATGTGTTGTTCCAGCTTCAATTCGGCGATCAGCGCATCGAGGTTGGGAAAGAGCTGCGGTTTGCCGGCGGGCATTTTGCCGGCAATCGCCAGGCGGGCCGGCTGCGGGTGGGTGGCTTGCAGGCGGGCAAAGGCGTGCAGCAGCAGCGGCACATTTTTGCGCACATCGAGGCCGCCGACGTAGTAGACGAAGGGTTCGCGCAGGCCGTAGCGAACTGCGACTTCGGCACGGGCGGCGGCGGTGTCGCCGGGCGTGTAGCGCTCGGCGGCGGCCAGCGGAATGCTGTGGACACGGGCGGCGGGCAGATCGAGGGCGGTGATGATATCCTTGCGGCTGTGCTGCGAATCAGTGAGAATGGCGGCGGCATGGCGGATGCCGGCGACGACCAGGCGAAAATAGAGCCGTTGCAACGGATTGCCGCGATACTCCGGCAGCAACCACCAGATGATGTCGTGCACCGTGGTGATCACCGGCAGTGCCGATTGCAGCGGCGGTGCAGCGTAGGGCACGAAGAGGCGCGCATCGCTGCGGGCAAGCAGCGCAGTCGCGCGGGGCAGGATGATCTGCTCGAAGGCCAGTTTGGCCAGGTTGCGGCTGCGCCGGTCGAAGGGCGTGCGCAGCGTCAGCGTATCGATGCCGGGCAATCGGGGGGGCGCGGCGGTCTCGGCGGCAGGTAGCAGCAAGGTGTAGCGGTGCTGCGGCGCGACATGCGGCAGCCGGCGCAGCAGGCCGTGCAAATATTGGCCGCTGCCGGTATTGGGTTTGTCCCAGAACATGCCGTTGATCAGGAAGTGCATGTGGGCATTATACGGGATCGGGCTGCGCCCGTGGGAGTTGCTGCGGCAATCCTGGTCATACGGCCGCGGCTCGTCTATCTGGCCGCTATGACTGCCGCTGCATGGCTGATGTGTCGGAAGCATCAGGCGTCTCGCCGCAGAGATAGGCGTCAGTGTTGGGCGCAAAATCGGCGGGATCGTCGAGCTTGAGATCACGGGCTGTGCGGAGAAATGACGAAGCACCCGCGGGTGGCGGTTCCAGGGCTTCGGCGGCGCCGGCACCCTTTGCCCAGGCCCGGCAGCCGGTGTTTATGGCCACTCTGCCGTCGCCGCTGGCGTTGCCGCCGCCGCCCGATCCGGCTTTCGGCGCTTTGCGGGCCGATCTGGCGGTGATGCCCGTCGCCTGGCCTGGTGCGCATGCGGTCTTGGTGCTTGATATTGATACCGGGCGGATGATCTCGATCAATGGCGAGCGCCCGCAACTGGTGGCTTGCACGATCAAGATCTCGATTCTGGTGGCAGTGTGGACGGCGGGCCTATGCCGTTGCCTATCTGGGTAGCTACGATGCCGGCTGGCAGGCCTCGTACAGCCACGCCCAGCAGGTTTCGGCGCGAGTTTGGCAGTATTTTGGTAGGTAGAAAAACGTACATTAGCTTTTTTATGCTTTCTTACTGCCTATGTTACAATAGCCCCACGCGTTGAAACTCGCGAAAACCCGATTCCGGGTTTTCGGAGCATACAAGATCCGGAAAAAACGACATGCTTCATTCCGGCAGAATGAAGCATGTCTGGTATTCCGGATTTCGTGTGAATGGTATGGGATCCAGGGAGCAGTAACATATGGAGACGATGCAGGTCAAGGGGACGCAGAAAGTCTACCGGACGGAGCTGTCGCCGCTGAGCTTTTTGCAGCGCAGTGCGATGGTCTTTCCCGACAAAGAGGCGGTTGTCCATGGGGAACGGCGTTACACCTATCGGCAGTTTAACGAGCGGGTCAACCGGCTGGCTTCGGCGTTGCGGAGCGCCGGGGTGCAGAAGGAAGACCGGGTCGCTTTTCTCTGCCCGAATATTCCGGCGCTGCTCGAAGCGCATTATGGCGTTCCGGCAGCCGGCGGCATCCTCGTCGCCATCAATACCCGCCTCAACAGCGATGAGATTCGGTACATTTTGGCCCACTCGGGTGCGAAGTTCCTCTTCGTCGATGCTGAGCTCGATCCGCTGCTGGCGCCGCTCGATCTGAGTGGTATCCGGGTGGTGCGGGTCGCCGATACCGGTACGCCCGATGATCCCTATGAGGCCTTTCTCGCCAACGGTTCGCCCGAACCGGTCGAGAGCCGGCTCGAAGACGAAGAGGCAACGGTTTCCATCAACTATACTTCCGGGACGACCGGGCGCCCCAAGGGTGTGATGTATACCTATCGCGGGGTGTACCTGAATGCGCTCGGCGAGATCATCGAGACCGGCATGAATTTCGAGAGCGTCTATCTCTGGACGCTGCCGATGTTCCATTGCAATGGCTGGTGCTTTACCTGGGCAGTCACCGCGGTCGCTGGGCGCCACGTATGCTTGCGCAAGGTCGATTTCGGCCTGATCTGGGATCTGATCGAGAGCGAGGGCGTCACCCACTACAACGGTGCGCCCACCGTGCAGATCGGTCTGGTCAACCATCCCAAAGCAAAACGCCTCGACCGGGTCGTCACCGTGACGGTGGCCGGCGCGCCGCCCTCGCCGACCTTGCTCGGCCAGCTCAAGCAGCTCAATTTCCGCCCGATTCACGTCTACGGTCTGACGGAAACCTATGGCCCGCATACGGTCTGCGAATGGCACGATGAGTGGTCGCAGTTGAGCGATGCCGAGCAGGCGGCGCTGCTGGCACGCCAGGGCCAGGGCTACGTCCACGCCGATATGGTGCGTGTCGTCGATGAGCAGATGAATGATGTGCCGCGCAATGCCCAGGTGATGGGCGAAGTGGTGATGCGCGGCAATAATGTGATGAAGGGCTATTTCGACGACGCATCGGCTACCGAGCAGGCTTTCAGCGGCGACTGGTTCCACTCCGGCGATCTGGGCGTCTGGCATGCCGACGATTATATCGAGTTGCGCGACCGCAAGAAGGATATTATCATTTCCGGCGGCGAGAATATCTCGACCATCGAGGTCGAGCAGATGGTAGCGCGCCACCCGGCGGTGCTTGAATGCGCGGTTGTCGCCATCCCCGACGAGAAATGGGGCGAGCGCCCCAAGGCTTTCGTGACGCTCAAAGAAGGTGAGGACATCAGCGAGCAGGACATCATCGATTTCTGCCGTGAGCACCTGGCACACTACAAGTGCCCGGCTGCCGTCGAGTTCGGTGAGTTGCCCAGGACGTCGACCGGCAAAGTGCAGAAATACGTTCTGCGCGACCGCGAATGGGGCGACCGCCGGCGCCATATCAACTAACAGTGGCAGCAGACTGTTAGTTGATGCGGCGCGCATCAGGGGCTTTTCCGCCTGCGGCAGCAAAGAATAAGCCATTGTATTTCTCTGGTTTTGGCCGCAAGCGGCCAAAACCAGAGAAAAGAACGTCTTTTTCCACGCTGCCGCAGGCGAAAAAGCCTCTGGTGCGGCCAGTACCAACGCTGACCGCGTAGGTCGTATCATGAAACAGCTTTCGTTTGTTCTGGCCGCTTGCGGCCAGAACAAACGAAAAAGCAGTCCTTTTCCTTGCTGCCGCAGGCGAAACATGAATATGGAACCAGACCTGGTTGCGCGCCTGGCGCGCGAGCTGAATTTGCGTGAGGCTCAGGTCGAGCGCACCGTCGTGCTGCTCGACGAGGGCAATACGATTCCGTTCATTACCCGCTATCGCAAAGAAGTAACCGGCGGGCTGGATGAAGAGCAACTGCGCTTGCTGGCCGAGCGCCTGGCCTACCTGCGCAACCTCGAACAGCGCCGTGTCGAGGTGCTGGCCTCGCTCGATGGAGGCGGTCACCTGACGCTGGAACTGGCGGGCGCCCTGGCCGCCGCCGAGACGTTGCAGGCCATCGAAGATATTTATCTGCCCTTCCGCCCCAAACGCCGCACGCGCGCCCAGATCGCCCGCGAACTGGGCCTCGAACCGCTGGCTGAGTTCCTGTTTGCCCAGGACGAGGCCGGCCGGACGCCTGCGGATGCTGCGGCGCCTTTCCTGAATGAGCATGTTGCCGATGTCGACGCGGCCCTGGCCGGCGCCCGCGACATCGTTGCCGAGCAGGTGGCTGAGACGGCCGCGATTCGCCAGGCGCTGCGCGAGGCCTGGCGGCGCACCGGGCGCCTGCGTACGCTGCGCCGCGATGAGGCCGTCGACGAAAAAGGGGTTTACCGGCTGTACTATGAGTTCGATCAGCCACTCGCCGATCTGCCGCCGCACCGCATTCTGGCTATCAACCGCGGCGAGCGCGAAGATGTATTGCGTGTCGGCATCGATGTCAATCATCAGGCCTTTATTCAGACGGTGCAGCGGCGCTATGTGCGCTCCCAGGGCTGGACAGGCGCGGAAGTGCGCGAGGCGGTGGCCGACGGCTACCGTCGTTTGCTGGCGCCGACCCTCGAACGCGAGTTGCGCAATGAACTGACCGGGCGCGCCGAACGTCACGCGCTGGAGGTCTTCGCAGCCAATTTGCGCGGTTTGCTGCTGCAGCCGCCGTTGCGTGGGCGGGTGGTGCTCGGCATCGATCCCGGGTATCGCACCGGCTGCAAGCTGGCCGTGGTTGATGCTACCGGCAAATACCTGGCCGGTAGCATGATCTACCTGCACCAGCCCGAGCGGGCCCGTGCAACTTTGCTCGAACTGATTGGCCGCTGGCAGGTGCAGGTGATCGCCATTGGCAACGGCACGGCTAGCCGTGAAACCGAGGCGCTGGTGGCTGATACGATCAAGGTGGTGCCGCATTCGTTGCGCTATACGCTGGTGAGCGAGGCCGGTGCGTCGGTCTATTCGGCGTCCGATACGGCGCGCCGGGAATTTCCCGACCTGGAGGCCAGTGAGCGCGGCAATATTTCCATCGCACGTCGCCTGCTAGACCCGCTGGCCGAACTGGTCAAGATCGATCCGAAGGCACTCGGCGTCGGCCTGTACCAGCACGATGTCGACCAGAAGCAACTGGCGATGCGACTGGGCCAGGTGGTCGAAAGCGTGGTCAATTACGTCGGCGTCGATCTGAATACGGCTTCGGCGCCGCTGTTGACCTACGTGGCCGGTTTGAACAGCCGGGTGGCGCAGGCAGTGGTGGCGCACCGCGATGAGCACGGGCCATTCCGGAGTCGCAAGGCGTTGTTGAAAGTTCGTGGGCTGGGGCCGAAGGCCTTCGAGCAGGCAGCCGGTTTTTTGCGCATTCCCGAGGCCGCCGATCCGCTTGACCGCACTGCCATCCATCCGGAGAGTTACCCGGCGGCTCGTAGCCTGCTGGATCGTTTTGCGCAGGTGCAGCCCACCGATTTGCCGGCAGTCGCTGTGGCCGTGCGCGAGCAACTCGGGCGCGAAGGCCGCGCCCTGGCGACTCTGGCCGCTGAACTCGGTGTCGGCGAACCAACGTTGGCCGATATCCTCGAATTTATGGCCCGCCCCGGTCGCGATCCGCGTGAAGAACTATCGCCGCCGATTTTGCGCGCCGATGTGCTCAAACTTGAAGATCTGCATCCCGGCATGTGGCTCAAAGGCACCGTGCGCAACGTCGTCGATTTCGGTGCGTTTGTCGACATCGGCGTCAAGCAAGATGGACTGGTGCATATCTCGGAGATGGCCGATCGCTACGTGCGCGACCCGCTCAGCCTGGTGCATGTCGGTGATACTGTTGATGTGCGGGTGTTGAGCGTCGACGTAGAACGGGGACGAATCGGGCTGAGTATGAAACGTTAGCGAAAACACCGGTTTTGCGACTTGCCGCAAAACCGGGCGAAACCGGTGTTGACTCTCATAGCTCCTCGTGAGATAATTCTAATCCAGGTTTACTACAGGTAATCGTTTTGTAAACGGAAGCAGACATTAAAGGTCGGGAGCACACGTATGACCGCGCGGTAGTCCGGCAGGCCGGCTGCGCGGTCTTTCTGTCCGAAGAACAGTACTGGATGAGGCGTTAGATAAGGTACCAAACATATGGAAGACAAGCGCGCAGTGGCGGTTCTGGCTCTCCAGCAGCGAATGCTGAGCTTGAAGTTGCTCCCACGTACCGGCTGGCTCCAGCGCGGTTTAACGAATGTCGAGAGCATTGCCGAGCATACCTTCGGGGTGGCCACGCTGGCCATGTTTGTTGGCGATCAGACGCCGGGCATTGATCGCGGGCGCTTGCTGGCGATTGCCATGCTGCATGATCTCGCCGAGGCATTGATTGGCGATTTGCCGGCGTCGGCGAAGCGCCATATCGGGGTGGCCGTGAAACAGGAAGCCGAGCGGTGTGCGTTGATCGAAATGCTCGATGGCTTGCCGCAGGCCGCCGAGTACCTTGAACTCTGGACGGAATACACCGAGGGTCGTAGCCCGGAAGCGCGGCTGGTAAAGGCGCTGGATCGGCTGGAAATGCTCATCCAGGCGCTGGCCTATGAACGAGCCGGCAGCCGTGGGATGGGCGAGTTCTGGGCCGACGCCGATGGGCTCTGGAGCGATGAGTTCCCGATTATCGGTGAACTGACCGACCAGTTGCTGGCTCAGCGGGGCCATCTGAACAGCTATTATAACGGCAACGGAGCTTCGGTACACCTACACTGATTTGCCGGTGGAACGGGCAGCATCGAGATCAAGCATGCTGGCAATCGTCGATGCTTCCTGCGTAATGTAGTGGCGCGCCTGGCGTAATGTCGCCAGGGTTTGCGCTGCCCGTTCGGTCGCTGAAATAATGCGACTCAAGGCGTGCTGTGAATTTTCGTCCGGCAGGTCTTCCTGAAGCATCTGTGATTCGCCCATGATGATCGTGAGGCACTGGCTGATGTGATGGGCGGCTGCCCGTGCTGTGGCCTGCACAGCTTCTTCCTGGGTGCGCAGGCGTTCGAGAATGCGTGCCGACACCTGTAACTGGTAATGGGTGACGGCGCGGCGGATCGCGGCGATTAGCAACTCGAAATTGATCGGCTTGATGATATAATCGAAGGCGCCGAGCCGCAGTGCCTCGATGGCCACTTGCAGCGAGTCGTCGCCGGTAGTTACAATGACCAGGGGCCGCTCCGTCCAGTCCTGGAGTTGTTCGAGGATCTGCATGCCGCTGCCGTCCGGCAGGCCGAGATCGAGCAAGATCATCGTGGGAAGTTCGCCTGCCAGTCGCTCCCATGCTTCCGTCATACTGCGGGCCGTGAGGATTTCATGGCCTTCGCGCTTCAGCATTTTACCCAGCGACACCTGTAAAATCGGATCGTCTTCTACAATCAAAATAGAAATATCCATAGTCAACGATCCTCCTGCTAGAATGCTCTGCTTCTCGATTGGTGTTTGTAGCACAGGTTGTACATCGTACACCATCTGTTGCAATGTGCTGATGGGCGGCAGCCGATCATGTTTACGATTGGCATTGCTCGCAGAAAAAGCTGCTGCGCTGTGCGATGACGGTGCGGCGAATGGGTCTGGCGCAACGCTCGCAGGGCTCACCGGTCCGGGCATAAACACTGAAGTGCTCCTGGTTGCGCCCGTTTTCGCCGTAGCTGTTGCGGTAGTTGCGCAGTGTGCTGCCCTGATTGGCGATCGCTCTGGTCAGTACGCTGACGATGGCGCGCTGCAAATGCCGGCATTCCTCGGCACTGATGTCGGCGGCAATACGCTCGGGATGTATCTTTGCCAGCCACAAAGCCTCACTCACGTAAATGTTGCCCAGCCCGGCTACAACCTGCTGGTCGAGCAGCAAAGGCTTAATCTTTGTGCGCCGGTTGGCCAGCCGGCGGCCCAGTTCATCCGGCGTGAAGCCGGCGGAGAGCGGTTCGGGGCCAAAACGGGCCGCGAGTTGGGCCAGGCCGGCCGGATCGAGCAACATCACCCGCCCGAATTTGCGCTGATCTTCAAAAAAAAGCCGGCGCCCGTCGTGGAGGCCCAGCACCAGATGGGTATGCGTATTCGGCTCAACATCGGCATCCTGTACGGTCAGGTTGCCGGACATGCGCAGGTGAAAGGCCAGCGTCCAGTCGGCATCCAGGTTACAGAGCAGCCATTTTGCTCGCCGGCCGACGGATTCGAAGCGCCGGCCCGCGATCAGCGTGCGAAACATCGCCGGCGACGGTGTTTCGATCATGCGCTCCCAGTCCAGTTTCTCGATAGCCGTAATGCTCTGTCCGATGACCTGGGGTGCCAGACTCCGGGCAGCGATTTCGACCTCAGGTAGTTCAGGCATAGCTTATTCGCGCCATTCACTCTGGCCGTCAGCCCAGTGCTCTTGCTTCCAGATCGGGGCAATCTCCTTGATCCGATCCATCACATAGGCCGCCGCCAGAAATGCCTCCTGGCGATGCGGCGCCGCGACGACGACCAGCACCGCCGTCTCGCCGATGTCCAGGTGGCCGACCCGGTGCTGTACGGCCACTCGCCCGATGCGCCAGTGTTCGCGAGCCTCGGCCGCGATCTGTTGCAGCACCGGCACCGCCATCTCGCTGTAAGCTTCGTAGCTCAGTGCGGCACTGGCCCGCCCGCCAGAATTGTTGCGGGCCACGCCGGCAAAGGTCACGACCGCACCATCCTCTGCCGTTGTTGCCCAGGCCACCAGCGGCGCCGGGTCAAGCGGCGCGCTGCTGATGGCAAAGGGCGCAGCATCGCTCGCACCGCTACCGCCGCTGACCGGCGGCACAAAAACCACCTCGTCACCGTCGTGCAGTTGCGTTGCCGGGCTGCTGTACTCCTGGTTGACGGCGTAAAGCATACGGCCATTGTAGCCGGCCAGTCGCGGATATTCGGCGACCAGTTGTTCCCAGAGCGTGCCGACAGTGGCATCTTCGGCCAGGCTCAGGCTCTGCTCGTTGCGCCCGACAATGTCGCGATGGCCGGCAAAAAAACGCACCGTAACCGTGATCATCAGAGCCTCGCGCTCAACCCGCCGTCGACGGTATAGGCCGCCCCGGTGACAAACGACGACCGTGGGCCGGCCAGGAACAGCACGACCTGGGCAATTTCATCGGGAGAGCCGAAGCGACCCATGGGCTTCATGCTGCTGCGTTGTTGCAGCACGACATCAGCCGGTTGTCCGCTGGCGTGGGCCGAGGCATGCAGCAGCGGCGTATCGACCCAGCCCGGACAGACGCTATTGACCCGGATATTCTCATTGGCATAATCCAGCGCCATGGTACGCGTCAGCGCAATCACACCGCCCTTGCTGGCGGCATAGGCCGCCACATTCGGCTCACAGGCCAGCCCCTGGATCGAGGCCATATTGACGATGGCACCGCCGCCGCGCCGGCGCATCTCCGGTACGACAAAATGCGACATCAGGTAAACACTGGTCAGATTGACGGCCAGGGTTGCGTTCCAGGCTTCCAGGGTGGTGCTTTCCACCGTCCCATGGGTCTGAACACCGACATTATTGATCAGCACATCAATCCCACCGAAGCTGCTCACCGTCTCATTGGTGATCCGGGCCGCATCGGCTTCGCGCGTCACATCACCGCTAATGCCCTGGGCAATGCCGCCCCAGCTGCGAATCCCTTCGACGAGCGTGTCGGTCGCCTCGGCATCGATGTCGGCAATCAGTACGCGGGCGCCTTCACGAGCGAAGGCCAGCGCACTGGCGCGCCCGATCCCACTGGCGCCTCCCGTAATGATGACGACTTTGTCTTGAAATTCCATAAACCTTTACCATATGATTACCCAATTGCATTATAACGCAAAGCGTTACGAAGTGCCGAACAAACCGGCAGCACGTTTCACAAGCCGACTATTGCCGCAACTCGGCTGGGCCGTCGCCGTAGGGGCGTAGCGCCTGATCCTCGATTTTGCGCCAGAAACGGCTGAATCGCTGCGGTGCTGCAGCCTCCCATTCTACCAGTGTCGGCTGATTGTGCAACCTGACGCTGATGTGGCGCCGCAGTTCGGCCAGGTACTGCTGAAAGCGCGGTGAGCCTGAAGTGCTGACATGGATTTCGTCGGTCTGATGCCGGCGGGCAAAATCAAGTACTTCGGGCACCACCTCACCGCGCCGGATCTCGGCATCGCGTCCCTCGATGGCTTCGATGGCGCATTCGTAGATGAACAGCAAACGCTTGAAACTGAGCCCGGCTTCGCGCAGAAAGGGCTCGTCGAAGACAAAAATCGCCGGCGCCTGCGGATTGGCTTGCAGCGCCGGATCCTGTGAGCTAAGGCTATCGTCGTGCAGCCAGATGATTGGTTGAGGCATACGTTTTGATTATGAGGAACCGGAGAACCAATGAACTAAAGAACCAGTGTGTATGAGCCAATGCGCCAGCCTGCCGGATCCGCTAACAGCCCGGCTCTGGTTTCCTGATCTCTTGGCTTAATAGTGTTTCAATTCTCCCCTTTCTTAGCTCCAAAATCCTTGTTCCCCAGTTCCCTGGTTCTTTAGTTCCCTAGTTCCCCAGTTCCCCAGTTCCTTAGTTCCCTGGTTCTTTAGTTCCCTAGTTCCCCAGTTCCCCAGTTCCCCAGTTCCCCAGTTCCCCAGTTCCCCAGTTCCCCAGTTCCCCAGTTCCCCAGTTCCCTAGTTCCCTAGTTCCCCAGTTCCCCAGTTCCCCAGTTCCTTAGTTCCCCAGTTCCCCAGTTCCCCAGTTCCCCAGTTCC
>DAOTUJ010000079.1:0-17853 GCA_034437175.1 Chloroflexaceae bacterium
TCCTGTCAGGCTGGCGCCGGTGATGACCAACTCAAAGCGTAAGGCTCTCGTCGCGCCAGACTGTACGGGAGCGGGGGTTGGGGGGTGAGGGCCGGAGCGCAAAGTCACCCATCTGGCAAAAACGCTATCGTTGAAAGGAGGGGGTTGGGGGGTGAGGGCCGGATCGGGAAATCACCCATCTGACAAAAACGCTCTCGTTGAAAGGCGGATTAGTCCGGGTATTGTCCCACCGCAAAGGACGCAGCGGTCTTCGTGAGAGTCGGCCTGCCGAACGCGCTGAGCATCGAATTGCCCGCCGCTGCCTACTACGGTCGCCAGAAACCACAGCTTCGTTGTAGTGCTCCTACACAAAGGGTTCCCTGCTATGACCACATGGTCTGTTGAGGCTATACAAGATGCAGAGCCGACAACGTTGATGTCGGCAAAGCCGGAGCAGCATCCCGAGATTTCGGTTGTCGTGCCGATTTTTAATGAAGAAGACAGTATTCCGGCCCTCTACGAGCAACTGGCTGCCGCGCTCGATCCCACCGGGCTGCACTACGAATTGCTGCTGATCGATGACGGCAGTCGCGACCGCAGTTTCAGCCTGCTGCGCGACCTGGCTGCCCGCGATCTACGGGTGCGCGTGCTGCGCTTTCGCCGCAACTTTGGTCAGACGGCGGCTTTCTCTGCCGGTTTCGACCGTGCGCGTGGCGAGGTTGTCATCACCATCGATGCCGATTTGCAAAACGATCCCCGCGATATTCCGCGCTTGCTCGAGAAAATCAACGAGGGTTACGACGTCGTTAGCGGCTGGCGTGAACGGCGCCGGGATCCTTTCATCAGCCGGCGCTTGCCCTCAATGCTCGCCAATCGTCTGATCTCCTGGGCGACCGGGGTGCATCTGCGCGACTACGGCTGCTCACTCAAAGCCTACCGCGCCGATGTCGTCAAAGGAATACAGCTCTACGGCGAATTGCACCGCTTCATTCCAGCCATCGCCTCCTGGCAGGGTGTTGCCGTCACCGAGATCTCGGTACACCACGAGCCGCGCCGCTTCGGCAAATCGAAGTACGGCATCGGGCGCACAGTGCGGGTCATTCTCGATCTGATGACGGTGCGCTTTCTGCTGAGCTATGCCACTCGCCCGATGCAGATCTTCGGCCTGATTGGCCTGATCTCGATGCTGAGCGGCCTGCTGATCAATGTCTACCTGGTGCTGCTGAAGCTCTTGACCAACGCCAATATCGGCGATCGTCCGCTGCTGCTGCTCGGCGTTTTGCTGATCATCCTCGGCGTGCAGTTCATTGGCATCGGCCTGATCGGCGAACTGGTGATGCGCACCTACTACGAAGCCCAGCGCAAACCGATTTATGTCGTCCGCGAAGAAATCTATGATCGCCGGGAGGAAGGTGACGGGTGATGGGTTTTCACCTCAATAACAGGAGTTACGCGGTCGCCCCGCGTTCAAGCCGGAATCGCCTCCGGCAGGGCGGAAAAACTGTCTCAATTCGTTTGATTTTGCGGCGAAGCCGCAAAATCAAACGAAAAGAAGTCTTACCTTGATTGCTAGTTGACACCCATCGGCAGGGCGGTACGAACCGTCTTTTTCCGTCGTTTTGGCGGCAAAGCCGCCAAAACGACGGAAAGAAACGTCTTCTTCCACGCTGCCGCAGGCGAAAAACGCCATTGCGGCGCGAGCAACCGCGCCGACTGCGTAAGTCGTGTGTGGTTACAACATCGTAATCTTATTTTGTTACAGTCTTATCAAGCATCCGAGCATTAGCGCGGGTTTGCTGAACCTGTTTTGCCGGCCCGGTATACCCGCACCACAGTATTTTCAACGCAGGTTGAAATATCAGAAAGGTATCAGCCATGCTTGATCACATTGCCTCGCTGGAGCACCAGCCCAACCTACTCGAAAACACCGATGCTGATCAGCAGCTTGCCCTTTCGGTGATTGTTCCGGTATACAACGAAGACGAAAGCCTGCCGCACATCTACAACCGCCTGACGGAAGTACTGGCGGCTGCGCCCTTTCCCTACAATGAAAGCTATGAGTTGATTTTCGTCGACGACGGCAGCAGCGACCGCAGTTTTGCGGTCTGCGCTGCGCTCTGCGAGCACGACGATCGTGTTCGTGTTGTCCAGTTTCGGCGCAATTTCGGCAAAACCGCCGCACTCAATGCCGGTTTCAGCATCGCCGGCGGTCGCCGCCTGATCACGATTGATGCCGATATGCAGGAAGATCCCGGCCAGATGTTTGCGCTGCTCGAACAGATCGACGCCGGCTACGATCTGGTCTGCGCCTGGCGCAAGATCCGCAATGACCCGGCCTCGAAAACCTGGCCCTCCAGGGTCTTCAATACGGTCGTGTCGCAGGTCACCGGGGTGCATCTGCACGATTTCAACTGTGGCTTCAAGGCCTACAATCACGAACTGGTCGACGATATCCAGCTCTACGGCGAATTGCACCGCTTTATCCCGGTGCTGGCTCACCAGCGCGGTTTTCGCGTCACCGAAGTACCGGTCGAGCACAAACCGCGGCGCTACGGCAAAAGCAAATTCGGCGCCCGGCGCCTCGGTCGTGGCTATCTGGATTTCTTGCAAGTGCTCTTCCTCACCTCTTACCTGCGCCGCCCGCTGCGCCTCTTCGGCCTGCTCGGCACGGCCGTGCTCGCCGTCGGCGTACTGATCTGCCTGTACCTGTCGGCGCTCTGGCTGCAAGGCGCAGCCATCGGCCATCGCCCGCTGCTGACCCTCGGCGTCCTGATGGTCATCTCGGGCCTGCAATTCATCTCCACCGGACTGGTCGGCGAAATGCTGCGCAATTCGACCTATCAGCGTGGCGATGACTATTCAGTGCGCAAAACCGTCAATGTGAACCGCCAGCAATAGTATCTGTGAAAGCTGCGCGAACACATCCCAAATTTCGAGATCCCTTGCTGCTGATCGCCATCGTCTTGATGGCGATCATGCTTGCCTGGCTAAGTATCGCCCGCTACGAAGGCTACAATGCCGGCATGCTCGACCTGGGCAATATGACCCAGGCGATCTGGAGTGTTACCCAGGGCCAGCCGCTCGTCTTCACGTACGTCGATGGCCCTATCAGCCGGCTGGCATTTCACGTCGAGTGGTTCTACCTGGCCTTCGTGCCCTTCTACGCGCTCTGGCCCGATCCGCGCCTGCTCCTGATCGGCCAGGCCCTGCTGTTTGTTGCCGGCGCCTTCCCGGCTTACCAGCTCGCGCTGCGCCGCCTGGACAGCCGCTTCGCCGCGCGCTGCGTCGCCCTGACCTACCTGTTCTACCCCGTCGCCCTCACGGCCGTCCTCTTCGATTTTCACGGTGATACGCTGGCGATGCCGCTGTTGATGTTCGCCCTCGAACGCCTCGACCGGCGCGCCTGGCCCGGCTACTGGCTCTTTCTCGGCCTCGCGCTGTCGGCCAAGTTCTATGTGGCCGCCCCGGTGGCCGTTCTTGGCCTGCTGATCTGGTGGATCTATGGCGAGCGCCGCGTGGCGCTGTTCACCAGTCTGATCGGGTTCGGCTACGGCCTGCTGGCCTTCTTCGTCATTCGCCCGCTCTTCACCACCACGACGACCTCCGAGGCCCACCGTGGCTTGAGTTACATCAGCTACTACTTCGGTCAGTTCTCCGAATTGTTCGCTACGCTGGACCAGCGCCTGCTGAGCGCGCTGGTGGTCTTCGGGCCGGCCCTGTTTCTGGCCTGGCGTGGCTGGCGCTGGTTGCTGCCGGCTTTGCCGCTGGCCGCCGCCGCTTTGCTCAGTACCGGCCCCGGCGGATCCTTCGATTATCGCTATCATCATTATGCAATTGTGGTGCCCTTTGTGATTATGGCAATGGTCGACGGCGCCGCTCAGTTGCGTATGGCCGCGCAGCAGGCCAGTGGCCGGCCACGGCGCAACTGGCGCCAGGATCTGGGCTTTACAACCATTATTGTGTTGCTGTGCAGTGTGCTCCTCGTCGACATCCCGCTCAACCCGCTGTTCTGGATGAACTTGCCCGGCCGCGGTCTGGATCCAACTGCGTATGGCTCGACGGCACGCGATGCCATGAAAGATCATTTTCTGGCCGAGCACATTCCAGCCAATGAACCGATTGCGGCCTCGATCTTCCTGGCACCGCACATCGTCAATCGCTCGACGCTCTATCTCACACGCTACCCCCAGGATCCCGGCGCGGAATTGCTGCCGCAGAAATTACCCCATGTCGACATGGTCCTGGCTGACGCACTGTTCGATTTTTATTTTCTTGATGACGGCGTAGTCTCTGCCGGGCCGGCCTACGAGCAGCCGGTGCTGGCCCATATGCTGCAGGAAGATGACTTCGCAGTGGTACAGGCGCGCGATGGGTTGGTGCTGTTTGCTCGCAATCCCGGCCCGCAGGCGCTGTCCCAGCAGATCGCGCCGGTCTCTGGCGCGACTGCCGATCAGCCGGCCCGCTTCAGCTTCGGTGCCGCACCTGAATTGCTCGACTACACGATCGATGTGATCGAGCCACGCCGGCTGCGGGTCGAATTTCTCTGGCACAAACCGGGGCCAATCGACGAAACCCTGGTCGCCGTCAGCCGACTCGCCGGTGTCGAGCAGATGCGGATCGTGCACCTACCGAGCTACGCCCTACAACCAGTCGCCGGCTGGGCCGAAGGCGCGACGATGCGTGAAACATTTGAGGTACGGCTCCCGGCCGATTTGCCGGCCGGCGAATATGCCTGGCAACTGGGCTGGTACACTACCAGCCATCCCCAGGCTGCCTGGGACGAAACTCGCGGCCTGATCGAAGGGAGCCGGGTCGAAACGATTACGACCTTGCAACTCCCCTGATTGTTGCGAAAGGAAGACTACCGATGAATCCGAGTTACACCAGCAGTAATCTGCAAAAGCATACCAGCGCAAACCCACTTCAGCGGCGCCTGCTGGAACGCTTTCATCGCCGGGCCGCGGCCCTGCTCCGCCGCATCGATGGGCAAACCGTGCTCGATGCCGGTTGTGGTGAAGGTTTTGCCATGCGCGAAGTGCTGGTCCGCCAGCACTGGCAGGTGATCGGCCTGGACGGCAGCCCGGGTGCCTTGCGCGTGGCCGGCGAACTGAACCCGGCCCGCAGCTTCGCCGCCGGCAATCTGCTTGAATTGCCCTTCCCTTCCAACAGCTTCGATCTGGTAACCTGTATGGAAGTGCTGGAACACCTCGACGATCCGGAGCGCGGCCTGGCCGAACTGCGCCGGGTTAGCCGGCACTGGCTCCTGTTGACGGTGCCGAATGAGCCGCTGTTCCGCGGGGCAAACTTTTTACGGGGCAAAAATGTGCAGGCCTGGGGCAATGATCCCGGCCATCTCAATCACTGGTCGGCCCGCAGTTTTCGCGCCTTCATCGAACGGCAGGTACACTGCCTTAATCTGCAAACGAGTTTCCCGTGGACACTGGCACTCTGCTCCGTCGAATAATTCGCTCGCGCTGGACGGCGCTGCTGGTCGGGTTGGTCGTATTGCTGGCCTGGGCACTTTTTTTAGGCGCCCAGCTGGTCGAATTGCGCGCCTACCCCTGGCAGCCACACTGGCCTTTGCTGCTTACTGCCATCGCCGCTGCCGCGTTATACTTTGGTGGTCTGGCGCTCGGCTGGGCGCTGTTGCTGCGCAATATCGGCGGCAGCGAAACGCAGCATATCGTGCTGGCCGACGCGATGCGTATATGGCTCTTTTCGATGATGACCCGCTATATTCCCGGCAATGTCTGGCATATTCTGAGCCGGGTGGCTCTCGCCGGGCAGTTGCAGGTTGTCCGAACGCGGGTGTTGACCAGTGCGACCATCGAGCAAGTATTGACGATTCTGGGCGCATTGGCACTGGCGGCAATCTGTTTGCCGTTCTGGGGTGTCGCCAATATGCCCGGTCTGCAACTCTGGTTGCTCCTGCTGCTGCCGGCCGGCCTGGTTCTGCTGCATCCGGCGATTCTGGGGCGTCTGTTGCGCCGGGCCGCAGCACGCCTGAAGCGACCCGAACTGGCCTGGGAATACAAGTATGTAACCCTGCTGCGGCTCCTGGCCGTATTCATTGCCGCCAATTTTCTGGCAGGCCTGGCTCTCTTCGCCCTGATTGGCGGCCTGACAACTGTCACCGCGACACAGGTTCCGCTGATCATCGGGGCGGCATCGCTGGCCTGGGTGGCCGGCTATTTGAGTTTTCTCACACCCAGTGGCCTGGGGGTGCGTGAAGCCTTTCTTACCGCAGTTCTGGTGCTGGTTTTCCCCTTGCCGGTCGCCATCCTGGCCAGCCTGCTTCACCGCATCGCCATGACTCTCGGCGAATTCCTGGCCGTCTGCATTGCATGGCTCTACCGGCGGCTCCACCGCAATGCCGCCGCCGATAAAAACAGCCTGGGTGTCTCATGATGTCTGACGGCATCACAGGCTTTTCCGCTTGCGGCAGGGCGAAAGAACCCTTTTAATTCGTTTGATATTGCGGCATCGCCGCAACATCAAACGAATATCAAATCGTGAATACCACAGGGTGTTTCGCTTGATGTTCGGCGGTATAGCCGCCGAACATCAAGCAAAACACCTTTTTAAGAAAGCGAAGCATCTATGAACTGTTGGCATTGTGAGCGCCCGGCGCATGGCACCTGTGCCTTTTGTGGGCGGGCGGTGTGCCGGAATTGCACGCGGGAATTGCCGCATATCGTGGCACTCTACCGCGACCAGAAGGGCATGCAGCAAGCCGTGATTACGGCGAAAGCATTGTTCTGCGGGGTCTGCGAACCGCGCGAAGACCCGGTCGCCATGCCCGAGTTACGCTGAGGTCAGGCCCTGGCGCTGCATCCAGATGCGTTTGATGGCCTGGAGCATCTGTTCGAGTTCCAGCGGTTTGCGCAGCACATCGGCGGCGCCGGCCTGCAGCGCCTGCTGGATCTGGCTGTCGCTGGCCTGGCCGGTCAGGATCAGTACCGTAGCGTCAGGATCCAGTGCCATAATTGCCCGCACCAGGCCGATTCCGTTCATTCCCGGCATCGCCAGATCGCTCAATACCAGGTCGAACAGTTCGCGCCGGTAGATATTCAGCGCACTGAGCGCATCACCGGCGACGACAACTTCGTGGCAGGCCTGTTCCAGTTGCTTCTGAATCGCCTCGCGCACGGTCGGCTCATCGTCGACGGCCAGGATGCGCAGCGGCGGCACTTCCAGGTCTTCCGGCGCGGGTTCGGCTGCTGCCTCCCGAACCGGCTCGCTCACGATGGGCAGACGCACGATAATGCTGGTCCCCTGACCAGGCCGGCTCTGGATGGCGAAACTGCCGCCATGCTCCTTCACAATCCCGTAAGAGACCGACAGGCCCAGACCGGTGCCGGGCGTTTCGCTGCCGCCCAGCGCACCTTTCGTTGTCACAAAGGGCTCGAAGATCTTGTCGCGGATCTCGTCGGGAATGCCGCAGCCGGTATCGCTGACCCGAATCTCGATCTGGTTATCGATCTGGCGCATCGCGACAGTCAGAGTTCCGCCATCGGGCTTCATCGCATCACGCGCATTCGTCATCAGGTTCAGCACCACCTGCGAGATCTGCCCGATGTCGCAAAAGGTCGGCGGTACCGGCTCGATGTCGCGGACGATCTGGATGCGGTGTTTGCGAAATTCGAGTTCCATCAGGGTGGCAGTGCCGGCCACCGCTTCATTCAGATCGCTGAGCGAATAACTCTGTTCGCGCCGCCGCGAGAAAGTCAGCAGGCCGCCGGTGATGCTCTTGCCGCGCTTGCAGGTGTCGAGCACGACCTGCAGCGACTCATCTTTCACGTCGGTGTCCTGGCTGGTCAGGCCGAGTTGGGCATAGCCGAGCATGCCGGCGAGCAAATTGTTGAATTCGTGGGCAATGCCGGCGGAAAAGGTGCCCAGCGCCGCCATCTTCGATTCCTGGATCAGGCGGGCCTGCGAGTCCTGGACTTCCCGAAAGAGACGTGCGTTATCGAGCACCGTCGAGGCCTGGCGGGCGAAGGCGGCCAGGATGCGTTGCTCGCTCTCGTTCAGCCCGCGAATGGTCATAAATGTCAGACAAACGGTGCCCAGCGACTGCTGTTGCACATAGAGCGGAATGACAATCAATGCCTGCCACATCTGGCGGCTGCTGAGCGACTCAACTGGGCAGAGCGTCTGGATGCGCATCTCATCGGTGATCATCGTCACGCGCTGGCGTTCGAGCACCGGCTCATAGCTCTGCGGCCAGGCCAGTTGGTAGGTCTGGCCGGGTTCAAGTTCTACCGGTAGGTTCTGCCAGGCCACCAGGTGCGGTACCTGCTCGTCGTTCAACAAAACGACCCAGCCGCTGTGGGCATCGAGCAGGGCCGCCATACGGTCACAGAGGGTTCGCAGCATCTCGGCGACATCGCGCGTGGCCACCAGGGTTGTCGCCAGGCTGAGCAGCCGTTCGAGCTTGCTGTTGAGTTCGTCGCTGGCATGAGCCAGTTCAGCCACCTCGCGGTTGCGCCGGTCGAGCGCGGCCTGCTGCGCCAGAGCCTGCTGCACCACCACAATCGGCGCAATGCCGAGCACAAATGCCCAGCCGCTGATGGCCCAGAGCGTAGCCAGCAAGCCGCCGAGCGGCGCCAGCAACAGCGTGTACCAGCGCAGCGTATCGAGCTGCGAGTGGCCGGATCGGCGCTGCCGGCCTGCCCGGCGCAGGCGCTGCCCGAGCCGTCGGTACGTCGCGCCGAGTGACCGCCGGCTGTGGCTATTGCGCATCAGGCGCCGCAAATAGATCACCACCGTTCGCCAGCTCCGGCGCGGCAGATAGCTCCGGCTACAGGCCAGCAAACCGGCCTCACTCAGCCGTTCCACACTGTAGACCAGCGTACCGACCAGCAGCAGGCTGATCAGCGCCGGCAGCGTGGTATAGGGCAGATTACTGCCGGTACTGAATTGCCCGTCAATTTGCGTACTGAGCCAGACGAGGCCGAGGGCCGGGATGAAGGCAATGCAGCGCACTGCAATATTGGACAGCGTCTGCCACCAGGGTTGCTCGCGGGCGATACCGGCGCTGAGCGTCCCGAGCGCAATCACTGGCAGCAACATCGGCCATTCGAGTGCCGTCAGGCCGGCAACCAGCAAGGCCACGGCAATCGAAATCATCGAACCGTCTTCCGTATCGAAGGCCATCAAATCAGCAATCGTCAACACCACAACAAAGATCAGGGCCGAGATGATCGCGGGCAAATCGATGGGACGGGGCGGGAAGACCAGCAGAGCCAGGAGCGCCAGGCTCAGTGCGAGACACCAGAGGCCAATCAGATAATAGCGCGCGGCGCGCGGAAGAGCGCTCATAGACAACCTCAGCGGTAGTCGGGGACTACTATGGCGCGATTAGAGCAATGCTTCTTCTGTGATAACATAGAGTATGCGAAAACACAAGCGGTTCGAATGTCCTGCATGATGACAAAATCGTTACAATGGCGCGCCGGGTAGGGGCGAAGCATTGCCGCCTGCCGCATAGCGGCAAGCGGCAATGCTTCGCCCCTACCCGGCGCGCAAAAAATCGCGTGCCAGCGCCATAAACTCTTCGGGGCATTCGTCCTGGGTCAGGCCGCCGGCGCCGTCGATGACGGCCAGGCGGGCCGCCGGGTTGAGTTCGAGGAAGGGATCAGCCTCGCGCGGTGGGGTTGTGCGCGACTCGCGGCCCCAGACCAGCAGCACCGGGCAGCGCAGGTTGGCGAAGCCGGCGCTGATGTTGCGATTGAGCAAGCCGCTGACAAAGCAGATCGGCGCGTAGTAGGCGCCAGGGCGGCGCGTGGTTTCCAGAAAGCCCGCCATGGTCTCATCGTCGACGGTTTCGCTGCGGGCATAGGCCTGTTGCATGAGAAAATAGCGTATCCCTGCCGCGCTGGTCAACCCGCGATAGACGGTTTCGCCGAAGGGGCTGCGCAGCAAGCGGTAAGTGGCCCAGGTGGCCGGGCCGGGCGGATTGGCGAGCTGACGCACACCCACCGGGCAGATCAATATCAGCTTGCGAACCAGGCCAGGGCGCTGGTTGGCAGCCGTAATCGCAAACGCGGCGCCGAGCGAACTGGCGATCACCGTTGTGGGTTTGCCGATGCGGTCGAGCATCAATACGATCTGGTCAATGAAATCTTCGGCGCTATACTGGCGTGCCGGGCGGTCGGAGCAGCCGTAGCCGAGAAAATCCATCGTGTGAACCGCGTACTCGTGCTGGAGCGCGAGAAAGGGACGACGCATTTCAAACACCGACGCTGCAGCGTGGATGCTATGAACCAGCAAAATAGGCTCACCACTGCCGGACTGATAGGTGGCAATGTGCTGTCCTTGCCAATCGATGTATTCCGGCTCAACCGGCAGCAGCCGTAGGGGCGGCAATCCTTGCCGGATCGTTGCAAAACGACCGAGGGCGGCCAGGCGGATCGCGGGCATCGCATACCTCTTTCATGCTATAGTATCTGTAAACGCAGGGTTCGCAAGCATACTATAGCACGGAACCGATATGTTCAGAAAAAGGGAAAAACCAGCTGGAAATGCGCCGCCGCAACAGCGGTTCGCGGCGGCCCCACTCGATGCCTATGCCGAACGCATCACCTACGGGGTGGCCTATGTCGGTGGCCTGTTAATGCTGCCTTTGCTCTTTGCCTACCTCAGCAACCTGCGCTGGGGCGGCCTGCTGGTACCGGTAGCCTTCGCGGTAGCGCTACTGGTGTATCTGCTGTTGAGCTATGCCTTTCAGCCGGTGGCCTACATCCTGGAGCCGGAGCGGCTGCTGGTGCGCCGGCGCTGGATGCGCACCTTGCGCGTCCCGCTCAGCCAGGTTACGGCGGCATCGTTTGCCCCGGTGCTGGCCGACGTGCCGCGGCGCGGGCTGCGGTTTGCCTTCAATCCCGGCGTATTCGGCTACATGGGGCCATTTCATCTCGACCCTTACGGCGAGGCCTTTTTTCAGGCGACCAGCCGGGAACGGCTGATTGCGCTGGCCCGCCAGGGCGCCGTGCCATTGATCATCAGCCCGGCGCGCCCCCGCGATTTCCTCAGTGCGCTCAACGAACAACGTGGCCAGGCCGCCGTCGAGCAAATGGAACGCGCCGCCTGAGCAAAGGGGCATGCGGGCGGCATGCCGCCCGCCCGGCATGCCCCTTTGCTCGATCAGCAAGCCGGCAGCAGCGTGCTTAGCGCGCCGGCTGCGGCAGTTCGATGCGAAAACATGAACCGCTATTGATTTCGCTTTGCAGCGAAATGCTGCCGCCCATCAAACGCACCAGCCGGTATACAATCGCCAGCCCGATGCCGATACCGCCTTGCCGGCGGGTACTGCTGACATCGATGCGGCGAAATTCCTCGAAGATACTCTGCTGCATATCGATGGGAATGCCGATCCCGGTATCGAGCACCTCGATGACCAGGCCGGGCGCAGCAGCGGCCAGCTGCGCGGTAATCTCGATCCGGCCTTCATAGGTGTACTTGACGGCATTTGCCAGCAGGTGATGGAGCACCTGGCGCAACCGCACCACGTCAATGATTACCTCGTCGAGGCCTGCATCGAGAGACGCTTGCAGTTGCACATTGCGTTCAAGCACCAGTGGGCTAAACATTGCCAGCAGATCCCGGATCAGGGTTTCCAGGCTGGCCGGTGCCGGATTGATCTGCACGTAGCCGGCTTCCAGCATACTGAGATCCAGAACATCTTCGACCTGCGCGAGAAGCTGGCGCGCATTGCGCTGAATGCGCTGCAAGGGGTCGTGAAGTTCGCTGGACAGGGGGCCATAAAACCCTTCTTGCAGCATTTCGGTATAGCCGGTAATATTGCTGAGCGGCGTACGCAATTCGTGCGAGATCGTGGCGAGAAACTCGCTTTTCAGCCGATTGGCGCGCAGCAGCGCCGTATTGCTCTGCCGCAAATCCTCATAAAGCTGGATATTCGAAATCGCTACCGAGACCGGTGCGCAGAGCGATTCGATAAGCTGCTGTTCCACCCGGCTAAAGCTTAGCGCCGAATGAGTGCCCCGGCGCAGCAGCACCAGGGCGCCATTGCAAACCGCCCGGTTGATGAATGGCAGCGCCATCGCCTGACATGCCATATCGCCGGCCGCGTCCGGTTGGAGCATAATCGTTCGGCCACGGGCGATTGCCTCGCTCGCCAGCCTGGAGGCTGCGGCGAACTGAGCCGGCAGCGGCGCATGCGGCAGGTGAGGATTGGGTCGGCTGATCACAGTGCTCGCCGCGTCATACAGAAATACCAGCGAATCATCGAGTGACACAATACCCTTGATGCAATCTTGAAAGCGCCGCAAAATTCCCGGCAGGGTCGGCGCAGCAGCGATGATCAGCGATGCTTCGTAGAGCATAGCCAGATTGCGCCGATTGCGATGTTCTTGCGCATAGAGCTGATCGCGTTCGCGATAAAGCTGATCAAGCTCCGCGACGCGCCGGCGTAGCTGTTCGTAGGCGGTGGTGCGTTCAATCGCAACCGCCGCCTGCGCCGCAATCGTCGTCAGGAGTTCAACCGAATTCGGCTCGAAGAAATCCGGGCTGATATGCCAGAGTGTAATTACCCCTTTGACATCGGCATCATCGAGCAAGGGCACAATCAAGGCGGAACGTGGTGCCGGATGCTGCTGGTCGATGGTACTGGGGATCCAGCGCGAGTCGCTGCGGGTATCGTGGATGACTACCGGCTGGCGGGTGCGGATGGCATAGCCGGCGGCACCTTTGCGCAGTACCCGCACGACTTGCGGCGGGGCCGAAGAGATACCGGCGCCGGCGCGAATCATGCTGCCGGCAGCCGCATTGGGGTCGAGCAAAAGAATGCTACCGCGAGTCGCCCCGATAACGGCAACCGTTCGTTCAAGTACCATGCCGAGCAAATCAGGCAAATTATCGCCGGCAATCAGAATCCGGCTGATATCGGCAAGTAATTTGAGATGCTCGGCGCTACGATTAAGAGCAGTCGCAGGCAATACATAATTTTCGGCTGTCGGCAATTCCTGCATACATAACTCAATAAACCTGGAATACGCATATTTCCCTGATTATACCACAGGTAGCGATCAAACAAGTATTTTTTTTCACAGGTTTCACATGCCAATGTCAGGCGTCCTGCGCCTCACTAAACCGGTAGCCGGCGCCGCGAACCGTCTGGATATAGCGTGGACGCGAGGGATCGGCTTCGAGTTTTTCACGCAGCCAGCGAATATGCACATCGACGGTGCGAATATCGCTTTTCGAGCTATCGCCCCAGACGTGTTTTTGCAGCACCTCACGCGGCATTACCAGCCCACGGTAGCGGATCAGGCAAACCAGCAGATCAAACTCCTTCTGGCTCAGGGTTAACGGGGCATTACGCAGAAAAGCCGCCCGGCGACCCAGATCGATGCGAATATCGCCGGTCGCCAGAAATTCCGGGGTCACTGTACTGCGATTGCGCTGGTTCTGGCGCAGGCGCGCCTGCAAGCGGGCGCGCAACTCATCCAGGTTGACCGGCTTGATCACAAAATCGTCGGCGCCCATGTCGAGCCCATAAATGCCGTCGCCACCCTGGCGCTGCTCAGTCAGCAGTACAATCGGCGCCTCGTGTTCCTGGCGCAAAGCCCGGCATGTTGCGAAGCCGTCGAGCACCGGCAGGCAGGTATCCAGCAAGATCAGATCGGGCACCGTGCTGCGAGCCATACTAATGCCCAGTTCGCCGGTATGTGCCGTCAGCACCTGGTAGCCAAGCTGGGCCAGGTGGTACTCCAGCGTTTCGCGCAATACGACATCGCCTTCTATCAACAGCAGCTTGTTCATATCAAGAGTACATATCGCAATAACCGCAGGGTACAAGAAGGTAACGGGGAAACGATCGTTTCCCCGTTACCTCGTATGTCCATAGATTGCAGTTTCAGAAAAAGAGATCAGTATCCGGTAGCATTAGCCGAAGCGACCGGAGATATACTCTTCGGTACGGCTATCCTTCGGATTAGTGAACAACTCGGTGGTTGGCCCATACTCGACGAGCTGGCCGGCGCGGTCGTCGTCCATCAAAAAGAAGGCCGTATTATCCGAGGCGCGTGAAGCCTGCTGCATATTGTGGGTGACGATGATGATGGTATAGTTCCGCCGCAACTCGAACATCAACTCTTCAATTTTGAGCGTCGAAATCGGATCCAGCGCCGAGCAGGGTTCGTCCATCAAGATGACATCGGGCTGCACCGCCAGCGCCCGAGCGATGCAGAGGCGCTGTTGCTGGCCGCCGGAGAGCGCCAGGCCACTTTCCTGCAACTTGTCCTTGACATCGTCCCAGAGGGCGGCACCGCGCAGCGAACGCTCGACAAGTTCGTCCATATCGGCCTTGCTGCCCTTCCAGCCATTGATCCGCGGCCCAAAGGTAATGTTTTCATAGATCGACTTGGGGAAGGGATTGGGTTTCTGGAAGACCATACCGATGCGCCGGCGTACCTCGACCGGGTCCACCCCGGGGGCATACAGATTTTTGCCGTGATAAATAATTTCGCCCTCGGTGCGTGCCACCGGAATCAGGTCGTTCATGCGGTTGAAAGAGCGCAGCACCGTGCTTTTGCCGCAACCGGACGGCCCGATGAAAGCAGTAATCTGGTTTTTTTCCACTGCCAGCGAGACATTCTTGACGGCGCGAAATGCCGCATAGTAGATGCTCATATTGCGCGCCTCGATGGCATTGGGATTATTCGGATTGATTTCAGGATTGACGGTAGGAGCAGGCTGGCTCATCAGAAGTTCCTCCTGAAGCGATTGCGCAGCAGAATGGCAGTCGTATTCAACAGCAGCAGCAAGATCAGCAGCACAATAATGGCTGCGGCGGCCAGGTTGCGATATTGCGGGTTGGGTTGCGAAGTCCAGAAATAGATCTGGATCGGCAGCACGGTAAAATTCGAGAACAGGCCATCGGGATCAGTCAGCAAGAAGGTCGATGCGCCGATCAGAATCAGCGGCGCCGTTTCGCCGATCGCCCGCGACATCGCCAGAATCGTCCCGGTCAGAATACCGGGGATGGCAATGGGCAGCACATGATTCCAGGTCGTCTGCCACTTGGTCGCGCCGAGCCCATAGCTCGCCTCACGGATCGATGGCGACACCGCCCGGATCGCCTCACGCGCATTGACGATCAAGATCGGCAGGATCAGCAGCGCCATGGTGAGCGCAGCCGAAATAATCGTACGCCCATTGCGACCTTCGACGCCGAAAATTGCGCCGCTGGTGAGTATCTCGAGTGCGCGCACAAAAATGGCCAGGCCGAGCATACCGTAAATGATCGAGGGCACGCCGGCCAGGTTATTAATATTCGTCTCGATCATCCGGTTGATCGGGCTGGGGCGGGCATACTCTTCGAGATACACCGCTGCGCCGAGGCCCAGCGGCACCGCCACAATCATCGTGACGGCAATCATATAGAGCGAGCCGAGGATAGCGGTGCGAATGCCGGCAAACTGCGGGTTGCTATCGAGCCCGCCGGTCAAAAAGTGCCAGTTGATCCAGCTATGCCACTGGAACCGCGCATCAGGATAATCTTCGAGCACTTCGGCTTCAATAGCGGCGCGATCAGTGAACGAGCGCCACATCGGGAATGAAGCGACGAAGCTTTCCTCGACCACTTCCTCATACACCAGTTGCAGCACATTTTCCTGGCTGCGTTCAGCAAAGGCCTGGTCGCGACCCAGCTTGCGGAAGCGCCCGGCCGAGGTGTTTTCTTCCAGAATGACGATCAATTCTTCTTTGGGAAGATCATCAAGCGGCTGGTCGGGCGAGAGTTCTTCCGGCGCAATTTTATAATCGACGGCGATGATGCCGATGGTATTATTGACCTGGTTGTACATCAGTGTAACCAGTGCCACAATGCCGATGATCAGCGCAGACAGGAAGAGATACTCGCCGATCTTGCCGATTCGCTGGCGCGCCTTGACATGGTCGCGAATCTCATGATCTTCGGTCGGCATGCGACCGGGAGAGAGTTCGGTACTCATTCGTATTGCTCCCGCAGTTTGCTTACGACCCAGCGACTGATGATATTCAGTACCAGCGTGATAAAGAACAGCAACAGGCCAATAGCGAAGATGCTCTGATAGTCGACCGTGCCATAGCTGACGTCGCCGCCGCTAATCCGGGCGATATAGCCGGTCATCGTTTCTGCCGAGTCAAACAGATTGAACGTAAACCTGGGTCCGGCGCCGGCAGCCAGCGCGACAATCATCGTTTCGCCGACGGCGCGGGAAATTGCGATAATGAAAGCCGACAGCAGACCGGAGATTGCCCCCGGCACCACAATGCGGAGTGCTGTTTCCAATTTCGTAGCACCCAGGCCATAGGCGCCCTCACGCAGCGCACGGGGAACAGCGCTCAGCGCGTCTTCGCTCATCGAGGCTACCAGCGGCAAAATCATGATGCCCATGATGATACCGGCCGAGGCCATGTTGTAGACCTGGACGACATCTTTGCCGAAAATAGCCTGGATCACCGGCGTAAAGAAGACCAGCGCAAAATAGCCGTAAACTACTGTGGGAATACCGGCCAGGATTTCCAGGATCGGCTTGAGAATGCTGCGTGCTCGTGGCGAAGCATACTCGCTCAAATAGATCGCCGCTCCCAGGCCTAGCGGAATCGCCACCAGCATCGCCGTCATACTGATCAGAAATGTCGCATTGACCAGCGGCAGCACGCCGAATGAACCGATCGCCGGTGCCCACTGGGTCGTTGTAAAGAAGTCGATCAGCGTCACTTCCGGCAACTGGAAGAAGGCAATCGCGTCCCACAGCAGCACCAATACGATACCGATAGTGGTAAAAATAGAAATGGAAGCACAGAAGAACAAAAAGCCCTGGATGATAGTTTCGTGAAGACGCGGTTTGGTACGTAGATCAAGTTGTTCGCCGGTACGTGCGCCGGCGGCGGTCTGTGTACCGGCTGCCGGTTGCTCCATAACCCCTCCTTCAGAACACATCAACTGGAATAGCGCCGACCGGCGCTATTCCAGCATACCGTAGATCAGGACAGGGGAAGACAGCGTCTTCCCCTGTCCTGCCGAACCGAAGCCCTTACTCGCCGACTGCGTCCAGCCAGTTCTGTTTGGCGGTATTGAGCGCCTGCTGGCTAGCCGGGAAGTAGCCGACATCGATCACTTCTTCGTTGACGAAGGTCAGGTAGAAGTTGATGAAATCAGCCACCTGCGGCTTCTCTTGCATAATGGCGGCATCGGAGTAGATGAACAGCGGGCGGGCCAGCGAGTAGCTGCCGTCTTCCGTCGTCTGCTCACTCGGCTCAACGCCGTCGATGGTCACAGCTCGCAGCCGGCCGCTATCTGCGGCGTAGTAGGCATAGCCGAAGTAGCCAATCGCGTAGGGGCTGCCCTCAACGCCCTGTACCAGCACATTGTCGTTCTCGCTGAACTGAATGTTCGGCGCCGACTGAATGCCGGTCTCGTCTTCGTCCAGCACCTCTTCGATGAAGAAGTCGTAGGTGCCGCTATCGGTGCCCGGGCTGTACAGCCGGATCTCCTCAGCCGGGAAGCTCGGGTCGAGCTCGTCCCAGGTAGTGATTTCGCCACTGAAAATCTGCACCAGTTGCTCCAGCGTCAGATCCTCAACCGGGCTCTCTTCGCTCACCACCACCGCCAGCGCATCGGTGCCGACGCGGAACTCAATCGGATCGCGGCCGATTTCGTTGCAGCTCTCGATTTCTTCTTCGCGGATGGCGCGTGAGGCATTGGCGATGTCGGTCTCACCGGCCACGCAGAAGCGTTCGAGGCCGGCGCCCGAGCCGATGATGTCGACACTGATGTCGCCCTCGAAGCCCTCGTCCTGGAAGCGCTCGACCATGCGAATGGTCAGCGGGCCGACCGTCGAACTGCCGGCAGTGATGATGTTGCCATCG
>DAOTUJ010000080.1:0-8896 GCA_034437175.1 Chloroflexaceae bacterium
CCTCGCGGTCAATGCGGATCTGCTCGTTCTTGGGGCCTTTGATGCGCCCGCGGGGAACGCGGCGCTCCGCCTCCGACGAGATGTCCTGCGCGGGTGATTTGCCCAGCGGGCCCTTGGGGCGCGCCGACGCGCCTTTAAGCCGAGCATTCTCATCACGCAACTGCTGGTTCTCGGCCTTGAGCCGGTCTTGCTCGGTACTCAGCGTCTCGATGAGATTCAGCAGCCGCACAATCACCTCCCGCGCGTGCGGGTCGGTGATCTGGTCAAGTTGCAGGTCATCGAGCATCGGGTGGCCTCAGTCGCTCAAACGGAAGTACCTGGGAGTATAGCCAATGTTGGCGCTCCACGCCAGCTGCCCCCGATTATTGCGAGGATACGCAAAATCATAGGTGTGGACGCCGCTTTTGTCAAGCCCGCCGCGCCGGCCTGCATTGTTTGGGCTATTCGATAAGGGCTGGAGCTCTGCTGGCTTATAGCGGTGCTCAGAAAGGCTGACCTCTGTTGGGGAATGCATCTGGCGCTGCAATTGTATGCCCGTTTTACGCTTTGCGCTCAAACGCTTTGCGCTTCGCTCAAGTACTTGACTCTAGAATTTATCCGGTTACAATCGAAGCAGGATCTAGATGAAATTATAGAGGAATCAATGACTGACAAGCCTGAAAAATCTCCTGAGAATGAGCCCGAGATCCAGGCAGATAGCGCACCACCCGGATCATCGGAGCGTGCCACGCCCGAATCAGCGGAGAACGCCACGCCCGAATCAGCGGAGAACACCACGCCCGAATCAGCGGAGAACACCACGCCCAGATCACCGGAGCGCATACCGCCCAGATCATCGGAAGGCATTCCTGTCAGATCATCGATGGTTGTGCCGGCCAGGTCATCGAATATCCCACCATCCAGATCATCGGATTTTGCATTGCCCAGATCACTGGTTGAACCAGGCGAGCAATCGTCTGAGCCCGATGAGCCCCCCCCTCCTGAATCCACAACCACATCGACTCAGGCCAATACCGCATCGACCCAGACCAGTGCAACACCGCCGCCGCCACCGGCACCACCGGAACAGCCGCGCCGTGGCTGCTGGGGGCAGACGGCCGGTGCCCTCGGCTGGCTGTTTACCGTTTTGTTCACAGTCGTGCTGGCCATAGTTGCCGCCGGCGCTCTGGCCTATTACGGTCTGGGTTATTCCTGGACAACGCCCACCGACCTGGCGAATGCCCGCGACGAGCTGGTTGCCGTGCAGGAGCGCAATGCAACTCTGGAAGCCCGCCTGGTAGAATTGCAGGATCAAACGGACGATCTTGCCGGCAGAGTCAGCAGCGGTGCCGAGGCGATTAATGAATTGCTGCCGCAGGTTCAGGCCTTGCAGGTTCAGGCCACCGACATTTCTCGTCTCGGTGGCGATCTGCGCGAAAATATGGCCATGGCTGCGACCATTCAGGCCGACTCTCGTGATAACCAGGCGGCCGTCGAGGCTCTGGCGACTGTTCAGGCCAACACCAGCGAGCAAGTCGACGAATTGTCCGAGAGCACCGATCGCCTGGTGCGTTTCCTTGAGCGTCTCAGCAATATCGCCGAAGATACCGCTGGTAGCATCAATCCCAGCAATACGCCAACCGCGACCCTGACACCAACCGCAACGCCAACCGCGACCCTGACACCAACCGCGACGCCAACCGCGACATCGACCGAAGAGGCTGAGGGCACACCGCAGCCGACTGCCGAGGGCGAAGAGGCTGAGGGCACACCGCAGCCGACCCCCACTACCGGTAACTGATCGCCAGGTGCAGCCAGAAGCGCCATGTCTGGTGGTTATTCCCCCAGATGTGGCGCTTTTGTGCGGCCGGAGCCCCGGTTACTATCGCAACGGTTCTGCGTTTCCTGGTTCTTGCTTTGCTCTACCGACTCTATGCCTCTGCCTGGTGGCGGGCAGCTTCATCGAGCTGGCTGGTGCCGAACGAGTTCGGCAACAATGCCCGGCTGCTGCTGATTTGCTCGTCGCCGCGCAGGTTGAAGAGCAATACCGGGCAATCCGGCGCCAGTTCGATCATCACCTGGCGACAGGCGCCACATGGGCTGGCGACGGCCTCGGTTGCCGTCACCACCGCCATAGCGACGATGTGCTGCTCGCCGGCCGCATAGGCGCTGAAGAGCGCAGCGCGTTCGGCGCATACTCCGACCGAGTACGCTGCATTTTCGATATTACAGCCGGGGAAAATTTTTCCGGATGCCGTCAGCACTGCTGCTCCGACCAGAAAACGGGAATAGGGAGCGTAGGCTCGTTCGCGTGCCGCCAGTGCTGCTGCTTTCAAAGCCGCGTAGTCAAGTTGGACCACTGAATTCGCCTCCCATGGGAAAAGCCCCATTCATCGCCGGTTCGCGCTGCGGCTGGTAGCGGATGCGCAGTTGCGAAGGCCGGATGCCCTGGATCGACATCACCTCGATGCTGGTAGTTTCATCGATCTCGACCAGGTCGCCGACCTTTGGTACCCGGCCGAGTAACTCGTACAGCAAGCCGCCAATACGATCAGCATCGGAAGACTCGAGTTGCAGCCCGGTCAGATCGTTGATCTCATCGATGGGTACCCGCGCATCCGCGATTAGCTCCGTTTCGCTGATCAGTTCGACCCAGAGTTCCTCTTCGTCGTCATATTCATCCTGGATTTCGCCAACAATTTCTTCCAGCAGATCTTCGATAGTAGCCAGTCCGGCGGTGCCGCCATACTCATCGACCACAATAGCCATATGGACACGCCGTTTCTGCATATCTTTCAGCAGCGCGTCGACCATAGTCGTTTCCGGTACAAAATGAGCCGGCCGGATCACGTCGCGCAGGCCAGCTTCGTTGTCGTCGCACTTCAGGCGTGCCAGCAGATCCTTGGCATACAAAATACCGACAATATTGTCAATCGTTTCGCGGTAGACCGGCACACGCGAATGGCTTTCGCCGATGACCATCTCGACGGCGCGCATCAGCGGCGTATTGATCTCGATGCCGAAAATATCCACCCGCGGTACCATAATCTCGCGCACCAGCGTGTCACCGAAGGAGAAAATGCCTTCGATCATTTCGCGTTCATCGTGCTCAATCAAGCCTTCTTCCTCGCCGACATTGACCAGCAAGCGGATTTCTTCTTCGGTCACCAGTGCCGAGGGCGGGCTAGCGCTGCCGATCGCATGGAAAAACGGCCGGGTGATCCAATCAACCAGCGCAATCAGGGGCCAGCTCAGGTGCGAGATCAGTTGCAGTGGGCGGGACAGAAAAGCGGCAGTGACTTCGGGTTGGCGCACGGCAATCGCTTTGGGAATGGCCGCGCTCACAACCAGGAGCACAAAGAGCAACAGCGCCAGACTGATAGCCTGTAACCAGGCTGCGGCAAAAAAGGTAAAGCGCAACACAAAAGCAGTCGCCGCGATCGTAGCGCCGGCATTCAGCAGAATAAGCGTGGCGCGAAGCTGATGTGGTGCGCTCAAAAGCTGAACGACAACCTGGGCACGGGGCGACCCGTCGGCGAGAAGTGCATTCAAGCGATGCCTGCTGATTGCGGTGAACGAGGCATCGGCGGCGGACGCGAAAGCCAGCACCAGCATACACAGGGCAGTACCGACTATCATTAAACCAGGGCCAGGATCCTCCAAAGTGAATTCCTCCTCGTGATGCGGAAGAAACACTTCATGCTGCGGTATGTGCGGCAAAGCTACCGGCACCAGCGCATAAAATGTTATTGTCCTTATGGTTAATGGTTACATGCGATTGCTCGAAAACAACGCACTGAGTGAAAGATCTTTATGAATGCGCATAATCGCCTCGGCGAACAGCGGCGCTACACTGATCGACTTGATGGGCCGGGTACTGCCGGTTTCCGGGAGCGGAATCGTATCGGTGACGACGGTGTCCTGAATGGCCGAATTGGCAATCGCCTGCATCGCATCGGCGGCAAAGCTACCGTGGGTTGCGCAGGCATAGACCGCACGTGCGCCACGTTCTATCAGGGCATCGGCAGCCTCAATCAACGTGCCGCCGGTTGAGATCATATCATCAACAATGATCGCCGTCCGTCCCTCGACCTCGCCGACCATATCCAGCACTTCGGCCGAATCCGGCTCAGGGCGTTGTTTGGCAATAATGGCCAGGCCTACCCCAAGCCGCTCGCGAAAGCGATTGGCCCGCCCGACACCGCCGGCATCCGGTGAAACGACAATCGGATCCGGCAAGTTCAGGCGAAACATATAATCGGAAAGCAGGGTTGAGGCTTGCAAATGATCGACCGGGATATCGAAAAAACCTTCGATAGCCGGCGCGTGCAGATCCATCGTCAAGACCCGGTGGGAACCGGCGGTTCGGATCAAATTGGCCACCAGCTTGGCCGAAATCGGTTCGCGCCCGGATGTCTTCTTTTCCTGTTTCGCATAGCCGTAATAGGGAATCACCGCCGTCACTCTTGAGGCGGAAGCACGCCGCAGCCCGTCAATGATCAGCAGGAGTTCCATCAGATTATGATTGACCGGCGTACATGTGGGTTGAATGACAAACACATCGCAACCGCGGACATTGTCTTCGAGTTTGATCCTGGTTTCGCCGTTTTTAAACTGCCCGACAATAGCCCGGCCGAGGTTCATCTTGAGGTGATGGGCAATCTGTTCTGCGAGTGGTCGGTTGGCATTGCCGCTGAAAACAAGCAGCCTTCCATCCATGGGTATATCCCTACTTTTCTGTTGCTAGCACCAAAAAAGCAGCGAAGCATGGCTTCACTGCAACATTACCCGGCATATCCTTGCACAGGATACAACTTTGCTGTATATCGCGTAAACAGACGCCGTTGTCTTAGCGCAATCATAACATCGAGGACAGTGTTAATGGTTAAACTGGCTGCCGGGCCAGGACTCGAACCTGGACAGACGGATCCAAAGTCCGTAGTGCTACCATTACACAACCCGGCATTGTTTTCGATCGTAGCCGCTGCGATTATACCACAGACATGGTTGTCATCGCAATAAAACGCTACGAAAAATCCTTTGGCACTGGTGATTGCGGCGTTGCCGCAATCACCAGTGCCAAAGGATTTTCTACAGGTCGTCTTCAGGGGGTAGCTTCAGGCGACGTGTTCAACGTCGGGTCGGCCGGGGTCGGCACGGCATCGGGAGCGGCCTGCGCCGGCAGCGTCGTTGGTTCGGCCCGCAACGGGCCTACCGGCTGCTGGCTGCTATCGGGAATCACGCTCGGGCGGAGCAACAGCGGCTCAGCCGGCACGACCAGCCGGTCGACGATGGCGCCCAGCCGCTCGAACTGCGGCCCGAGTTCCGTATCCTTCAGCGGAATATTGACCGGCACATCCAGCCTGACCGGGATAGTCACCGGGTCGAGCGGAATATCCATTTTCAAAGCAATTTGCAACGGTGTGCCGGCCGGCAAAGTCAGGTTAATGCTGCTGGCACGCAGCCGATTGCCGCCGCCGAGGTCGATATCGGCGCCCGAGAGCACCAGCGGCACCGGCTCAGTCAGCGTCACTACCGTTTGCTGATCAACCGGAACCACCACACCCTGGCCGGCCAGGTTCAGTTGCTCATCGAGCGGAATAGTCGTGACGATCGTGGATTCCTGGAGTCTGGCCACCACATCTTGCAACTCGGCAACATTGGCGCCGGCGAAGGACTGCACATTGGTGGTGAGGCCGGCGATCTCGCGATACTGGGTGATCAGCAGGCCGACCATCACAGCCACTATGATGATCAAGACCGCATTGATGGCGAATGATGTCCAGATCAGAGCCTTGTACAGGGGAGCGATGCGGGCATAGCGTCTGGGGGACGGGCCTTCTTGCTGCGTTAGCGGTTTGCTGAAAAAGGTAGTTTGTTTTTGAGCCATAGTGCTCCTCCGTGCCGGGCTTCGCTGATAGGGCTCTAAGGAAGCTACCCACCTGATGCCCTATCGGGTTTTTTGCTTCGGCAAGCATTATAGGCGCATCATACCACAGGCAATAATAGTTTCAAGTGGGAAAAAAGTACGGCCTGCACTGGTTCCCCGCTTCAGGCACGGCCAAAATAGCGCAATGCCAGGCGCAGCCGTTGTTCGAGGTCGGCGGGAGCATCGGCGGGCAGGGCGGCAATCGCAGCGCTGGCTTCGCTGTTGTTGTAGCCAAGCCCAATCAGCAGCGAGGCCAGTTCCGCGTCCAGCGTACTGGTTGCCGGGCTTGCCGGGCTTGCCGGGGGCAGATCCTTCAGATCGAGGCGGCCCTTCAGTTCCAGCAGCAGGCGTTCGGCCGTCTTTTTGCCGATCCCCGGTATGCGTGCCAGGGCCGCCGCATCGTTGCGCGCCACAATTGCCCGGATCTCGTCGGGGGCATACGCGGATAGCATGCTCAATGCCACTCTGGGGCCGACCCCGCTGATACCCAGCAGGACGGCAAAGAACGCCTGTTGGGCGCGTTCGCTGAAGCCGTACAGAGTCAATGCATCTTCGCGGACGATCAAGTGGGTATACAGGAACACCTCGCTGCCGATTGGCCCGAGGGCGCCAAGCGTCGGTCGTGGGGCAAATACCTGCAATCCGACCCCAGCAGTTTCAATTACCAGATAATCCTGGGCGATGGTTTGTATCAGGCCGCGAACACTTGCGATCATCGTTCCCACCGATAATGCTGCTACCATACCGCGATTGTGACAACGCCCAATTCTTGAGAATTGGGCTTCTCGGTTCATCTGACAGCCTCCTGGCCATCGTCCCCGAAGGCGGTGCCCCCGCCCTGAGCTGTTGGTGTGACCTGGGAATATGTGCCGATGAGCGATTTCAGCTTCGGTGGCACGTCACACAGACCGTGAACCTTTTACCCGGCCGCGGATGACCGGTCGGAACCTGCAAGATTCAATTGGATAGGTACAAACACCTGTTCGTATTATATACCGAAAGCGATGATACGGCAAGACCATCGGAAGCGGCTCAAGCGAGGAACGGGCTTTTATCCCACGGCTGAAGGACTCTGTTGGTTAAAGGGTTTCTTAACCACCGCGACCTGGGAGCGCGGGCGAGCCGCCCGCGCTCCCATCGGCAGGAAATCGCTGGATCCTGGTACAAAAGCCTGCCGATGTCAGGGTCGCAGTAGTTAAAATCAGGTTTAACCAACCGAGTCCTAAAGCGCCTGGTCTTATGCTCGCTCCTCCACCCGCAAGTGGCGCAGCACCAGAGGCTGGCTGACAACCAGCCCGATACGCGATGTTGACGGCAGCGTTCGTGTCCGCAGCGGCGGTATGGCCGCACGAAAGGCAACCGAAGTGCGATTGGGTTTTTCGATGGTGTTTATCACAATACCCGCACACCGCACAGGTGCGACTGGTGTTACGCGGGTCTACCGCTCTATTGCTGGCGTGATCAGGCAGCGGCGGCATTGGGCAAGGCCTTTGCGCCACCGACCGCAGCCGTGCCGCACCCCATCAGTCCGCGCCAACGCTTGACCCTCTGGATCAACCATATGACGAATCGCGGCATCCAGCGTACCGTGCAGGAATTCACGGCGCACGGGGTCAGCCTGGCCACCATCACCGCCCTTGCTGCACGAGGCGGGCCAGCGCGCCATCACCTCGCTGAAAACCCACCTCCCGTCGACGACGCGCGCCCTGGCGCTGGACGAGATCGACGTCAACGACCGGCGGGGCGCCTATCTGAATGTGGTTGATGTCCACAGCGGCGCGGTCTGGGCCAGTGAAGGCCCCCTGCCGGTCGATAGCGAGAGCTGGAACCTCGTGCTCTGGGAGCTGCAGGCGCACGGGCTGCACTGGGATCGGGTGGTGCTGGACGGCGGCGCCGCGATGCGGGCGTGGGCCTGGCTGCGGCGCACGACGTTGGGGTGGCGCAGTGCCGACCTGCTGGAGGCCATCCCTGCCGACTGGCGCGGCGCGGCGCGCGTGTTGCTGGCGGCCTGGGACGATGCGGTGTGGGTCTCGAGCGCGGTTGAGCGTTATCACTCGATTCTGCGTCCCCATCTGGCCGTGCATCGCACCTTGAGCACCGAGATGTTGGCGTTGATCGCGGTCTGGCATAATCATCGTGTCTTCACCCGCGGCATCCATAAGGGCAAGAATCCGCTGCAGTTGAGCGGGATCACCGATGCCCCGACCGATTGGCTGGTGGCCCTGGGCTACCCACCCGACGAAGCGGTCATGCCGCCAGCGCAGCCCTTGTCGGCGGCGGCGGCATGACCGCAAACTGTAAATCGCCTATGAACCATGTCGCATCCCCGCCGATGACCTGGTGGTCGCGCACGCCCTGGCATCCCACATCAAGTTCGTTCGGCTCATACAGCGCGTCCTGAACGGGCAGGTACGCTTCTTCGTCCAGCTTGTCTGTGCGGGAACGCCCTACCGCAAGGCGAAGCACCCCATCGGAACCGGCGTAGTGGGGATCGACCCCGGCCCGCGCACCTTCGGGCTGGCGGACGAAGACCGGGGCGCACAGGGGGCTCTGGCGGCACCCTTCGCAGGCGACAAGCGGGCGCAGCGGCGTCTGCGGCGCAAGGTTGACCGCCAGCGGCGGGCCAACAATCCCGCCAACTACCTCCTTTCAACGAGAGCGTTTTTGTCAGATGGGTGATTTCCCGATCCGGCCCTCACCCCCCAGCCCCCGCTCCCGTACAGCCTGGCGCGACGAATGCCTCCCATGAACCCCTAACCCTCGCCGGCGCCGGCCTGACAGGAGCGGGGGGGCCGGGCACTTTCAACTATAGCGTTTTTGTCAGATGGGAGACTCCGCGCTCCGGCCCTCACCCCCCGCCCCCTCAATGGGGGTCACTGCCAAGGGGTCTCAAGGGGTCACACGCTGCCCCTCACCCCCATCGTTCGCCTGATGGGTCGCGATCCGTGCTTACGTATACAGCACCCATATTGGGGGCAATAAGCGTCC
>DAOTUJ010000081.1:0-28119 GCA_034437175.1 Chloroflexaceae bacterium
GGGGAGCACATGACAACGGGCGTGCCCGGCTCCCCCGCTCCTGTCAGGCTGGCGCCGGTGATGACCAACTCAAAGCGTAAGGCTCTCGTCGCGCCAGACTGTACGGGAGAAGGGGTTGGGGGGTGAGGGCCGGAGCGCAAAGTCACCCATCTGACAAAAACGCTATAGTTGAAAGAGCGGGGGTTGGGGGGTGAGGGCCGGAGCGCAAAGTCACCCATCTGACAAAAACGCTATAGTTGAAAGATCCCCGATCCCCGATCCTTTCAACGATAGCGTTTTTTACTCTGCCAGACGGCCCTCACCCCCGGCCCCGCTCCCGCTCAAGCAAGCGCGGGTGAGTTGCGTTCGCGAAACCGGGTTCCTATGGCGCACTTGCCTGGCAGGAGCGGGGAGCACATGACAACGGGCGTGCCCGGCTCCCCCGCTCCTGTCAGGCTGGCGCCGGTGATGACCAACTCAAAGCGTAAGGCTCTCGTCGCGCCAGGCTGTACGGGAGAGGGGGTTGGGGGGTGAGGGCCGGAGCGGGAAATCACCCATCTGACAAAAACGCTATCGTTGAAAGTCCCTCGCTCCCCCGCTCCCCCGCTCCCCCGCTCCCTCGCTCTCACGCTCCCTCGCTCCCTCGCTCTACCATCAACTGACTGCGCTGCCCGAGTTGTTCGAGGCGCTTGACGTCGATCAGCACGGCGACCAGGTCGTCGGGGGCAAAACTGGTTTCCAGCGTTACCGGCAATTCTTGGCCCTGGCGCCGCAGTGCCAGCGCCAGCAACCCGGCATGCCGGCGCAAATCATCGACACTGTGCCCGTCGAGTTCATCGCCGGCCTGCACCCGCAGTGTGGTTGTCGAAAGTAGTTGCTGATCGAGTTCAATCGCATAGCTGATGCCGCGTAGCACCGCCGCCGCCGCGAAGGTCGGCGCGGCCAGGCCGGCCACGCTGAATGTCGTATGCGCGCCGAACATCAACTCCAGTCGCCCGGCCAGATCTTCGTTGTACACCCGCAGCACCAGGTCGATGTCGGGCACGAGCTTGCGTGCGGCCAGGCCGATTTGCAAATTGGTCAGGTCGTCGCTCGTCGCAGCGATCAGGGCGCAAGCACCTTGAATACCGGCCTCCTCTAGCACCGCCGTCCGTCGTGCGTCGCCAATTACCTGCGTGGCCAGCAGACAGCCAACCCGCTCGAACAATTCGACCCGCGTATCGTCTGGCTGGTAGACCAGCACGATGCGTGGGCGTGGGCGCATCGAGTCGAGATCACGGATCACGCGGGTACCGATTTTGCCCAGGCCACAGACAATCACGGTGTCGTAGGCCGGGCTGAAGCTACGCACTTCGACTTCGCTGCCCGCGCCGAACCCATGGTTGAGCATACGCGCCTGTTCCAGCCGATCCAACGGGCCGATCAGGGCCACGATGTCGCCGCTCTCCAGGTGCCGGAGATTGCCCCGACGTTGCTCACCGCCCGGCGCATCCGCTTTCAGATGCATCAGAACCCAGATCCCCAGCCGCTCTTCCATCTGGCGCAGCGGCCCGACAAATTCACTATCGGGCCGGATTGTCAGTTGCAGAATGCCCTTGAAGCGGGGGGCACCATCCTGGTGCTGAAATTCAAGCGGCAGGGGCAATACGTGGGCAATCGAGCGGCCCATCGCGGCGGCGGCCAGCGTCGGCGCGGCCAGGGTCGAAGTACTGAATACCGAATTGTGGCCAAAAGTCTGCTCCAGGTTCAAATCCAGGTCCTCGTCGAAGATGCGCAGGATGATCGGCAGATCGGCGCGACGACGACGGGCGGCCAGCGCAATCTCGATATTGATCAGGTCGTCGTTGAGGCCGGTGACCAGGCTGCGGGCGCGCAGCAAGCCGGCCGCCAGCAACGCCTCGCCTGAGCGCGCATCGCCCTGAATGACCGGCACTTCCAGCGCCAGCGTCGGCTCGACAAACTCGCCGCTCCAGTCGTGCTCAATCGCCACGACGCCATAGCCCTCTTCGAGCAAATCGAGGATAATGCGGTAGGTGACACTGCCGAGCCCGCAGACAATCACATGGCCGCGATAGGTGCGGGCCAGCGCCAGTTGCCAACCCTCGCGCCGGCTGCCTTTGTCGAGCACAAAGCGCCCGAAGTTGAGAATGCCCTGGAAAACCAGCGCCAGGCCCAGAATCGGCGTGATAAAAAATAGCAGATCGCCCAGCAGATCATTTTCCGGAATGGGCAGATCGGACTCCAGTGTCATCATCTTCATCGTCTCATAGAGCGCCGCGATCAGCGAGAAGGGTGGCAACCCGGCGAGGGCATAATCGTAGTAGAAGAGCAAATAGCCCGCATTGACGATGGCGAGCAGGGTGAAGCCGATCAGCGCGACACGGGCCTCATGCAGCAATTGAAAGAAATCGTAGATCCCGGCCAGCGCAACGCGCCAGAGCGAGCGCGGCCGCCGCCGCAGACGGCGCTGGCGCTCGTCGGAATTGTGGAGAGCGTTATAATGATGGGGCGATGGTTGTTGCACTTTTGTTCGGTATTTGTTGATGATGTCTTTTGTAAGATGGTGATGAATCGTTGATACCGTATTCATTGGCCAGGCGCTGAGCCTCGCGGATGCCCTTGAGTGCATCATTGAGTCGCTCGAGATCGGATTTTTGCTGTTGCTTGATCTGCGGTGTTGTGCTGGCAGGCTCAGGAACTGGCTCATCAACTGGCAATATGCCCGGCTTTGTCAGGATCCTGGTTCCGCTGCTTCTTTCATTAATAAGATCGGCAACCGAGATTTCCAGAACCTGCGCCAGGTCAAACAATACTTCAAATGAAGGCGAACGCTCTGCCCGCTCCAGAAAGCTGATGTGCTCGGTGGTTTTTCCAATTAACTCCGCCAGTTGTTCCTGCGTCAGTCGCCTGGATCGCCGCACCTCACGCAGGCGTTGCGCAAATACCCGGCGGGCAGCCCGGTGATCACTCATTTCCTGCCTCCAGAAAAATACGTACAGAAAGTACGTATTCGTACTATATGGCAGGCATTTGCCGGGAGTAAACGTACTGAAAGTACGTTTCACACTTGCTGGAATAGCTTACGCATCCCCGCCGCCACCACCAGGAAACTGACTGCACTGAGCACGAGCAGGGCCGCCCAGGTAAAGGGTTCCGGATTGGTGCCCTCCAGCGTCAGGGCGCGCAGCCCGCTGATGCCGTGGGTCAGCGGTAGGAAAGCGCCGACGACCGAGATGAAGGGTAGGAAACTCTCCAATGGCAGCAAAAAGCCGCTGAAAAAGATCGAGAGCAGCAAGATCAACATCGAGAGCTGGATGGCCTGGCTGTCGGATTGCGAGAAGACCGAGAGCAGAAAGCCCAGCCCCAGTGAGGCCAGTGTCAGCAAGATAATCATCGCTACATAGAGCCGCAGGTCGCTGGGCATGGGCACGCCGAGCAATACCAGCGCCGCCGTGAGCGCCGCACTGATCAGCAAAATAAAAAAGACATAGGCCAGGTATTTGCCGTAGATCACCTGGCGTGAACTGATGGGCGCGACCTGAAACATCTCGATGGAGCCGAGCATGCGCTCGCGCACGATGGCTAGCGCGCCCAGCGTGACGGCAATGTGCTGAATCATCAGGGCGACCACGCCAGGCGCATAGTAGACCATCAGCAAGACGGCCTGGCCGCGCACGTTGGCATAATTCTCGCGCAGCGGCGAGACAATCTGTTCGGGTGATACGCTGCGCAGCAGCAAGGCTGTGCGCTGGAGTTCCTCCAGCCGGTCGCGCGCCATTTCTAACCGTTCCTGGCTGAGGCCGATGTCGTCGTCGATCAGCGCCGTCTCGATATTGGCCACATCCTCGCGGAAGGCACGGAGCGTGCGCTGTACTTCGTCGGCATCGATGTCGCTGGGCAGGTTGCGTAGCAGCAGCGGCGAACTGATCGAGATCAGGCCGGCCGACTCGCGCAGGTTGCGCAACACCTGGATCGCTCGCTCGCGATCAATGGACGACAGACCCTCCTGCAGGTTCGCCAGGGTACGGCTGGCTTCTTCGATTTCGGCCAGGGTTGCGCTGCTCTCGTTCTGGATCTCGCGGGCAGCCTCGATCAAGATGGCCCGGTTGATCTCGCTGACTTCGGTGTAAGCCAGGTACTGGATCCACTGCTCGTCGATCGGGTTGATGGTATTGGCCATAAACTCAACCCGCGGCTGCTGGCCGCTCAACACCCGCCCGCGCAGGTCACTCGGGAAGATCTGGATGACCTCGAATTCGCCGGCTTCCAGCCGCCGCATCATCTCTTCGCGATCCTCGCTGATGGCCTCGATCTTGAAGTTCAACGACGCCAGATTATAGAGCTGGCGGGCCAGGTCGGGCTCAATCGAGGCAGGTATCACCAGGCCGGTGCGCAGCACCGGCCGATCACGCTGGTAGCCGATGCCGAACATCAGCAGCACCAGCGTCGGCCCGAGAATCAGGCTGAGTACCAGGCGCGGCTGGCGGCGCACTTCATTCATTTCCTTGCTGAAAAAAGCCAGCACCCGGATGATCCATTTGACTATCCGGTTGAACATTTCAAACATCAGATTTTCTCGTCGTTTCTACGACGTAGGCCAGCGTTTCAGGATCGAGATGCAACTCGTCGGCGGCACTGAGCGCGCCGCTGGCCTGGCGTACCAGGCGGGTAAATACTCCATCGAAGGGCGGCACATATTCTTCGATGGAGATGATACTGATTTCTTCCTGACGTTGCAACATCTGAAAAATCGCCGGCAACATCATCCCGGCATCGTCGACAAAGATCAGTACCAGGCCCGGTGTCCCCGGAATCGTCTGGATATTGCGGATCAGCGGCCGTGAGAGCGCCCGCACGACTTTTTGCTCCTGATTGGCTTCCACCCGTAGCAAGATCATTTCGCCGCCGAAGGCAATGCGCCGTAGCCGGGCCGGTGTGTCGACGTGGATGAGCCGGCCACGATACATGATGCCCACAATATCGCAATAGGCCGCTTCACCGACATACTGGGTCGTGATCAGCAGGGTGCGACCCTCGTCACGCAGGGTACGAAATTGATCCCAGAAACGCTCGCGCAAGATCGGATCGATGCCGGCAGTCGGCTCATCAGCAAAGATCAGCACCGGATCATGGATCAGTACCGCAGCCAGCATCAGCCGGCGTTGCATGCCGCCGGAAAGCTGGCTGGCCAGCCGGCGGTCGGCATCGGTCAATTCGACGAATTCCAGCATTTTGCGTATGCGGCGGCGCTGCTTGTGATACGGCACCCCATACAGCGAGGCCAGAAATTGAATATTCTCGCGCACCGAGAGATTGGGGTAGAGCACAAATTGCTGCGGCAGGTAGCCGATTTTCTCGCGTTCGCGCTCGCCGAATTTGATCGGCTCCACGCCCATCACTCGAACCGTGCCGCTATCCGGCGGGTAGCGCCCGTTGAGCAGGCGAATCGTTGTCGTTTTGCCGCAGCCACTCGGTCCGATCAGGCCGAAAATCAAGCCGCCCGGCAGGTGAAAGCCCAGATCGAACACCCCAACGTTCGGCAAAAATTCCAGCGTCACCGCGTCCATCTCCAACAGCGGCGAATCGGTGCGTGTGGTGTTCATAATTCGCTGATCAGCGTTTCCAGACGTCGTTGCAACTGTTCAAGATAGCCGCCAATCGGTGTTTCATCAATCGGCAGGTTGATCGGCAAGCGCATATCAACGAGGACTTCTGTGCTGATGGAGAAGGTCTCATCAATGGTCACTGGAATGGTCGTGCTGACCGGCACCGTGGCTTGCACCGGAAAGGTAATTACGGTATTGCCGAACGGTGTCGCGATTGGGAAACTGACCTGCTGGTTGACGTTGACGGTTGTGTCGACCGGCACAACAATGTCTTCCTGAATTTCAACGGTTGTGTTGACTGGAAAGCGTTGATTGATAGGAACCTCCAGCTCGATGGTATCGGTGCGAGCAGCCGCAATCTCACTGGTCAATGCCAGCATCTCGTTGCGTGCCGTTTGCCGTATATTCAGCAAAGTCGCAATGGTCCAGGCATGCAAGGCCAGCGAAATCAGCAAGAGCAGTGCCAGCGTGATTACCAGCAACGACGGTTCCCGGCGCTGCGGTGTCGGCTGATCCGATAGCATGTCCTGGTTGGCGTAGCGTTCAAGGTTCATAGCAGATTGGTGTCTTTTTGCGGCAACAATCTGCCGCAGGCAAAATTGACCGGCAGCTCTGCTGCCAGCTTCCTGAATTACCGGCAGTATGAGAGCTCGACATTGGTTGTTGGTAGCGAATGCATGCACCTCAGGATACCGCACTCACCGGCGGATGGCAAAACGAACATTCTCACCGGTGTTCGATACAGGCGCAGTTATGGAAGATTGCCCAGATTTGCTCAAAGTCGCCATCCTGGGCGTCGCGAATCGCATAATCCATGCGAGATCTCCGATGCCTGATGATACGCCGGCTGAGTTGCCGGGCTTTCACCGCCTGATTGCTGCTATTACCGCCGCTATGAACAGAAAACTGTGGTACAACGATCATGATAGCAAAATACGAAAGGAACCATTGAACAATGACTGACGCCAATAAAAATCGAGAAGCCGCCACCCTGGGCGGCGGCTGTTTCTGGTGCCTGGAAGCCGTATACGAGCAGTTGCGCGGCGTCGAAACGGTCGTCTCCGGCTATTCCGGCGGCGAAAAACCCAACCCCAGCTACCGCGAAATCTGTTCGGGGCGCACCGGCCATGCCGAGGTCGTGCAGCTGCACTTCGATCCGGAAACAGTGAGTTTCCGCCAGATTCTCCAGGTATTTTTCACGATCCACGATCCGACGACTCTCAATCGCCAGGGTGCCGATGTGGGCACGCAGTATCGCTCGGTGATCTTCTCCCATTCGCCCGAGCAGCAAGCAACGGCCCATGAAGTTATCAACGAATTCCAGGAGAAAAAGATCTGGCAGGATCCTATCGTCACCGAAGTTACGCCCTTAGCGGCCTTCTACCCGGCCGAGGATTATCACCAGGAATATTATCGCAACAACACCGCCCAGCCCTACTGCCAGGTCGTCATCGCTCCCAAAGTCGCCAAATTCCGCAAAGAATTCGTCGAAGCGCTAAAACGCTAGAAAGCATTGGAGCACTTGAACGCTCCAACGCTCCAACGCTCCAACGCTTTCACACCGTTGCCGCCTGTACCCCCTGGTTGCGATACCAGGCCAGCGTCGCCGCCAGTGCCTCGTTCAACGGGGTGCTGTGATCGCCGAAGGTGGCGATGTAGGCACGGCTGTCGACGATGAAGGGCCGCTCGAACTGGTACATCATCTCGACCGACTCGCGGGCGGTCGGGATGAACAGGCCGCCGATGCGCATCATCATGCGGCCCATGCTGCTGATGCGCGCCGGCTGTTCCAGCAGCCCAAAAATATCTTCGATGATCGCACGCGTGCTGCGGGCCGCTGCGTTCGGTACGTGCCAGGCCCGCCCCAATGCTTCTTCACGTTCGCCGAGCCGGGCCAGCGCCTCGCCAAAATCCGCGATATAGGTGTAGCTGTGCGGCAGATCGATATTGCCGACCGCCTGAGCGGTTTTGCCGGCCAGCGCCGCCGCAAACACTCGTTCGCCCAGCATGGAATTGCGCACCCCCGGCCCGAAAAAATCTGAGCCGCGTGCGGCGGCATAGCGGATCTCGCCGCGTGCATGGGCTTGCTCCAGTTCACGGGCGGCTGCGGCCCGCACCTGGCCCTTGCGCGTCTTCGCTGCGTAAGGGCGATCCCGGTGGATCGGGCCGTCGACTGCGCCGTACATGTAGAGATTTTCCGCCACGATCAGCTTTGGCCCATTTTCAGTCAGGCCGGCGACAATCGCCCGCTGGAAGGGCATAAAGTGCTTTACCCAGTCCTGGTAGGCCGGCGCCGCGCATTGGTAGACGGCCGTGGCTCCGGCAAGTTGGGCGCGCAGAGCGGCCTGCTCATAAACATCGACGGCCCGTAACTCGGCGCCTTCGGGCACGCTGCCGCGCCCGCTGCGGCTCAGCATCCGAACCCGGCGGTCGCGCTGAAGCAAGGCGTGCGCCGTCGCCGCACCGAGTGGGCCGGCTCCAATGACGACGTGAAGTTGCGGTTCGCTGGTCATGGTTCATTCCTCTCGATCAGGCCGGCATCGCGCAGGATGGCGGCCACTTCTGTTTGATAAAAAGCCTGGCAATTGCCAATAACGGGCGGTGTATGCTTGAAGAGTTCCAGCACAATCGCACCGTGTATTCGCGTCCAGCCAATGGTTCCGTGATAGATGACGAGCGGGCTGAAGGACATCTGGCCATAGTAGGCATCATCGGCCAGGTGCTGCACAATTGCCGGCGGAACCCTGGCGCGTTGAGGCTGCGGCTGGAGCAAGCCGGCCATATCGGCTGCCTGCAAAGTCTCGAGAAAGGGCATAAACACACTGCGTGCCGCCGGCAGCGTGCCGGCTTCGGGCGCGATGTAGCCCGGAATCGGATTGCCGAAGATTAACTCGAAATCGATCGGGCGCGCCAGCGCCCAGTCGCGATACTGGTTCATCGCTGCCTGCAACCGTCCGGCATAATCGTCTACCGGGCGCGTTGCGATGACCGCTCGCAGGCTGGCAGCGAGATCACTGTAGGCATCGACGATCAGGGCCGTGATCAGATCATCCCGGCCGGCATAGTAACGATACAGTGCCGGCGGTGTCATGCCCATGGCCCGCGCAATCGCGCCGAGCGCAAGCCCGGCTGTACCGGTTTCGAGCATCTGCGCCCGCGCCCGCGCCTTGATTTCCGCCAGCGTCTGCTCCCGCTGCTTTTCACGCCTGTTCATAGTAAAAACCAATCGCATTAGTTAATATCATTTACTATTGTAACAATCATTCACACTTTGTCAAGCCCACCCCACGCCGCTCCAACGCTTCACTACGCCGCCCATAAGTACTGTCGGCGGATACGCCCTAGGTACCATCTCCAAGGCTTGATCTTCCTGAAGCAGTAGTGTATGCTCAATCCACGCCTGGTTACTGTGCGGGAGTGGCTATGGAAAACGATACTCAGACGTTTCTGGCGCTACAACTTGCCGATGAACTCTATGCCCTCGCCGGCCATTGTGTCCGTGAAATTACCCGCTGGCGCATGCCGACGGTTGTTCCCGGAACACCCTCTTCGCTACCGGGCATTATCAATCAGCGTGGCAGCATTTTGCCGGTGGTTGTGCCGCATGTCTTGCTTGGCCTCATCGCTCCCGCCGGCCCGGAACGCACGACGCGCTATGTTATCGCACGCCACAACGAGACCGAACTGGCGCTGCTTGTCGATGCCGTGCTCGACCTCGTCGATCTTCCGACGGCCCGGATTGAGCCCTTGCCGGACAGCTTTGATCCGCAACGAGCCCGGCTCTTGCAGGGCCTTGCGCGCTTTGAAACTCGCCCGCTGGCTTTGATCGATTTGCTGGCTTTGACCTCACTGCTTCAGGCGGGAGCCTGATGTGAATGATGACCGCCGATTTGTTCATTACCATCAATACCACCCGCACGCAGTATGTGCTGCGTCGCGACCAGATCAGCGAACTGCGCCGGATTACCGGCCCCGCCGACCTTGCGCGCCCTGACTTGCGCGGCAAGCCGATCAGCTGCCGGGAACTCGGGCCTTTGCTCGATCCTGCCGATGTTGCGCTACAACCCTGTCACCACGCGGTCATCGTTCCGACTCGTCGCCTTGGCCTTGCACTCCTGGTTGAACGGGTAGACTCTCTGCACTACGATGACGACTCGCAGATCTATCCGTTGCCCGCGCTGCTGGCCCGGCATCTGCGTTATCCCTGGTGCCTTGGCGTCATTTTGTGTGATGCAACGCCGCTGTTGCTCCTCGATTTGCGCCAGATTGCCCAGGACGTTTTGCTCCGTGATGCCGCAGCCCGCTCGTCGTCGAAAGTCTCTGTATCCGCTAAAGGTGAATCTTATGGCCCAGACAGCGACTCATATGCTTGATCAGAATGCTCCGCCACCTGCAGTAATGACCTATGGCGAGAGTGGTTCGATCCTGCGTCTGCTCTCTCTTATCACGGCTGCTTTTGCCGTGGTCTTTTTTCTTATGGTTGCGATCCTCACCGGCATAGGCCTCGTCTCGGTTCTGATGCCCAGTGTGATTGCCGTCCTTGCCCTGCTGACAACCTGCGGTCTGACCTTCACCTTCGTTCAGCGCAACCGGAAATTGCTGGCTTCGCGCATCTATTCCGCCGGCCTGGTGATCACCTTTGCGATCACTGCGGTTCTCTACGGCGGCGCCACCGGTCCGGCTGTGATTGGTCTGTTTGTGCCTGTCGTCGCGACCGGTATGCTCAGTCGCGCCAACGATAGCATTGTCATTGGTTTGCTGACGGCCGTTGCTTACCTGGCGATTGTGGTCGGTGAAATTTTCGGCCTGCTGCCCATCGTGCCGATTGATGCCGTCGGCGGGCTCTATATTTTCCTGATGACGTTCCTGCTTTGTGGTGGTGGGGTGGCTTATCTTTCCTGGACGGTTGGCCACAATATGTCGAATGTGTTGCGAGAGTCCAGTGATCGGGCCACCGAGTTGCTTTCCAAAACCGAGCAATTGATGGAAAAAAATATTCAGCAGATTGAGCTCGGCAGCGAACTCTCCGCCTCCGCCGCTCAGATGCAGATGACTTCGCAGCAACAGGCCAGCGGCGCAACTGAACAGGCCAGCGCGGTTTCCGAAGTCGGTACGACCATCGAGGAGCTCGGCAGCACGGCCCGCCAGATTGCTCAGACCGCTGATCATGTCTCTCAGGCCGCTCAGCAAACCCTCGAAAATCTTAGCAATGGCCAGAGTGCCGTCGATGAGAGCATCCAGGCCATGGAACGCATTCGCGAACGGGTCCAGGATGTTTCCGAGCGCGTCCTCGGCCTTGGCGAGCGTTCGCAGCAAATCGGTGAGATTATCGACCTGATCGATGATATTTCCGATGAAACTCATTTGCTCGCGCTGAATGCCGCCATTGAAGCGGCCGGTGCCGGCGAACACGGCCGGCGCTTTGCGGTCGTTGCCGCAGAAGTCAAGAGCCTGGCCAATCGCACGCTCGCCGCCGCCAAAGAAGTCAAAGGCGTTATTGCTGAGATCCGCCAGGCTACCAGCGCCGCTGTGCTGGCGGCGGAAGAAGGCAGCAAAGAAGTTGAACGCGGCGCCGATCTGTCGCAGCGCGCCGGCCTGGTGATGGACAGTATCGTTATGATGGCTGAACGCACTGCTCAGAGTGCTGCCGAAATCGGGCTGGCTACCGCTCAACAGCAGAGCGCCAGTGAGCAGGTCGTCGAGACGATGCGCGAGATTGCTGAAGTCGCCCGCCAATCAGCAGCCGGCGCTCGCCAGATGGCCGAGTCTGCTGCGATGCTCACCGCTATCGCGGATCGCCTGCACGGAGTTGTTCAACAGGAATAAGCCGGGAGTCAAGGCGTGCGTATGGATCTTTCTGCATTCCACAACCAGTTCCGCGAAGAGACCGTGGAAAATATTCGCACGCTGAACGATGGCTTGCTGGCTATCGAGAAGCTGGCCGGCAGCGATGAACAGGCTGCCCGGCAACACGTTCATACCATCTTTCGGGCTATGCATACCGTCAAGGGCTCTTCTCGCGTGCTTGGCTTCAATGAGGTCAGTCGGCTGGCCCATAGTATGGAAACGGTGCTCGGTGCGGTACGCTCCGGCAGCCGTTCGCTCGATAGCGAACTGGCCGATCTGCTGCTGCGCGCCGGCGATACGCTGCTCAGCATGGTTCACGCGGCTGTCGACGGGCAGCCGTTTTCTGAAGATATCGAACCGCTCATCACTGGCCTCGAACCGGCGACCGCCGCCGACGCTGTGGCGCCTGCGCCGGCAAGCACAGGCGCGCCCTCAGCCGAGGCCGAACCCGTGTCATCCGCGTCACCTATGCCATCCGCTTCGGTTGCCGCTTCGGTTGCCAATGACAAAGTAGCTCCGGAACCGCTGCCGCCCCAACCGGTTGAAGTGCCGGCTGCGCCCACGGCCCGCAATGCCGGTCGCCAGACCGTGCGCGTTCGCGTCGACCGTCTCGACCGCCTGATCAATCTGACCGGCGAGCTGGTGGTCGGCGAGCAGATGCTCGAACATCATATGCACCGCCTGCGCGAACTCGATGATTTCATTTTGCGGCAGGAAACGATGCTCGGCGAACTCGAACTGTTCCTGCGCGAAATGCGCATGCATCCATCCGACCGCCAGCACATTGAGCAGCGCTTCAGCGAACTCTTTGATAGCCTCGATCATGCCCGCAATATGCTCAGCAACGAGAGCGACCAGTTCGACGAGTATCTCAATCAGCATCAGTTGCTGCTCGGTGATCTGGAACAGGAGGTGATGTCGGTTCGCCTGCTGCCCATCAGTACGCTCTTCAATAATATTCCACGTGCCGTGCGCGACCTGGCGCGCGCCGTCGAAAAAGACATCGATCTGCAATTGCATGGCGAGAATACCGAGCTCGATCGCAAATTACTTGAATTGCTCAATGATCCACTGCTGCACCTGGTGCGCAATGCTGTCGACCATGGCATCGAGTTGCCTGATGAACGCGAACGTATCGGCAAAGCACGTACCGGCCGTTTGCTGGTTCAGGCTCAGGCCTTCGGTGGCGAAGTGCGCATCTCCATCAGCGACGACGGGCGGGGTATGGATCCGGCTCAGATGCGCGAGATTGCCATTCGCAAACGCCTGATCAGCGCCGAAAACGCGGCCTTGCTGAGTGATCGTGAGGCGCTCGACCTGGTGTTTCTCCCCGGCTTCAGCAGCGCCCAGATGATCACCGACATCTCCGGGCGCGGTGTCGGCATGGATGTGGTACGCACGAACCTGACCGAACTTGGCGGCCAGGTGCTGCTCGAATCCGAGGTCGGCCAGGGTACCCGCATTACTTTGCAAGTGCCGCTGACCTTGATTACCACCCGCATCTTGCTCGTGCGTATCGGTGCCGGTACCTTCGCTTTGCCGGCTTCCGGCTGTCGGGGAACCACCTGGATCCGCCAGGATCAGATCCGCACCGTCGAAGGTCAGGCGATTGTTGACTACAAAGATCGTACTTTGCCGCTCCTACGTATGGCCGATTTGCTCAATGTTGAAGCGCCGCCGCCCTTCCAGGCTTCGCAGCGCATGCCGGCAATTTTGCTCGGCAACGGCCAGCGTGCGCTGGCGCTGCTTGTTGATCGCCTCCTCGATGAGCGCGAGGCAGTGATCAAACCGCTCGGGAGTATTCTAGAGCATCTTTGCCGTACGCAGCCGACACGCTACCCCTATAGCGGGGCGATTCAACCCGGTGATCGTACCCTGGTGCTGTTGCTTAACCCGACGGCCCTGAGCCGTATGGCCAGTGGCAAACGCATGGCCGGCCTTGAAACCAGCCGGCCTGAACTCGACCGCCGCTACCAACTGCTGGTAACCGACGACTCCTTTACTACCCGCGAATTGCTCCGCAGTATTCTCGAGTCGGCCGGCTACGATGTGACGATTGCCATTGATGGCATGGATGCGCTTGACAAACTTCGTGCGCAATCCTACGATCTGCTGGTGAGCGATGTGGAGATGCCGCGTGTCAATGGCTTCCAACTTACGTCGCGGCTGCGCAACGAACTGGGGATCGAAACGATGCCGGTAGTTATTATGACCAGCCTGGCGTCGGAAGAACATCGGCGACAAGGCCTTGAAGCCGGTGCCCAGGCCTATATCGTCAAGAGTCAGTTCAATCAGGATAGTTTGCTCCAGGTCATTCAACAATTGCTGGGTCACGAACTCGTCACAAGTCCGGTCTGAAGCAGGTTTCCCATGTGAAGGTTGAACTTGCGTTCCTGGTTCTTTGGTGCTTACTCTACGCACCGATCGTTCGCTACTGTCATCCAGAGCCACCCTGCCGGGAGGTCTCTGCGGAAACGAGAGAAACAAACATATGCCAGAAAAGATTCTAGTTGTTGACGATAGCAAACTCGTCACTGATATCGTCAAGATGCGCCTTGAAATGTACGGCTATGAAGTGCGCCTGGCGCATAGCGGCGAACAGGCGCTCGCTGCCATCGACGAAGAAGTGCCCGATTTGATGGTGCTCGATGTGCAAATGCCGGGTATCGATGGCTACGAAGTCTGCCGTCGCCTGCGCGATAATCCTTTGCTCGATGATCTGCGGATTATCATGCTGACATCGAGCGAAGATAAGCACGCGGCCTTCGAAGCCGGAGTCGACGATTACCTGAATAAGGACGTCGATCTTCTCAATTTGCCCAATCGGGTCAAGCTGGTGCTGGAAATGGAATGAGGCATCATGGGCGATACGCTGCGCCTTTTCATTGTCGATGACTCCGCCCTGATCCGCCGTATGCTGCGCGGTATCTTCGCAAGCGATCCGACCATCGAGGTGGTCGGTGAGGCGGCGAATGGGCGTGATGCGCTCCGGCTGGTCGCTGAATTGCGACCGGATATTATCACGATGGATGTGCGTATGCCCTTGATGGATGGTGTCGAGACGACCGAGCATCTGATGGCCTATCATCCGACGCCGATTCTGGTGCTCACTGCTTCGCTCTCGCGCTACGATATTGACATAACTTTTCGCATGTTGGGGGCCGGTGCGCTTGATGTGATGGAGAAACCCTCGCTCGCCAATCAGTCTGATGTCGATCTGGCACGCCGCGAGTTGATCCGGCGGGTGAAAACGCTGGCTCGGGTCAAAGTTGTTACCCATCTGCGCGGGCGCCGCCGGCTTGCCGCCGTTGCCGCCGCCGACGTGCCGGCCGGCAAGCCGCTGCCGGCACCCGCCCCGCTGCCTGTGCCGTCACGCCCGAAAAAGCCGGCGACCAGGCCGCTGGCCGCGCACGATACGGCTTATCCGATCATTGTCATTGGTGCATCAACCGGTGGGCCACGGGTGGTACGCCAGATTCTGGCCGGCCTGCCGGCGGATTTCGGCGCCGCTATGCTGGTGGTACAACATATTGCCGAGGGTTTCGCCAGTGGCATGGTCGAATGGCTGGCGGCCGGCATTGCCCTGCCGATAGCCCTGGCGGAATCGGGCGATCTCCTGGACGCCGGGCGCATCCTGGTCGCGCCGGAACGCTCCAACCTGATGCTTGATGCATACGGCCGTGTCCATCTCAGTACCAAGCCGATTTTGCTTCAGTTGCCTTCGATCGATGTGACGATGCAAGCCGTAGCGGAATACTATGGTACGCGGGCGGTTGGTGTGCTCCTGACCGGTATGGGCCGCGATGGGGCCATCGGTATGAAATCGATCCGGCGGGTTGGTGGTTTTACGATTGCGCAGGATCAGGCCAGCAGCACAATTTTCGGTATGCCGCGCGCCGCGATTGAACTCGGCGCTGCCGCAGCAGTGCTGGCACCCGAAGATATTGTTGCCACACTCCTGCGGTATACCGGCCGGCAGTCGGCAGCGCAACCCTGGGCCGGCCGCAGAGATATGCCATTGCTATGACACCTATGCGCCCACAACCGGATGTTGTTCTCGAACCAGGCCGGTTCGCGGCCTTACGCGACTTGCTGGCTCGCTATAGCGGGGTGTATCTTGATGAGACCCGCCAGCGCGCCCTGACCGGCAGTATCGCACGGCGTCTGCTGGAAACCGGCCAGAATCAGGCCGATTATATTGAGCATATTCTGCAGTCCGATGCGCGTGCCGAGTTGCAAAAGCTGGCTGAACTGATTCTCAACCACGAAACCTTGTTTTTTCGCAATCAGCCGCATATGCAAGCCTTGCGCTCGGTGCTCTGGCATGAAATGAGCCGGCGCAAAGCTCCCGGCGCACCCATCCGGATCTGGAGCGCCGGTTGTGCCACTGGCGAAGAACCGTATTCGCTGGCCATCAGTGCGCTCGAGACGCTGGGTGAACCCTTGCCGCGCCCGGTGATTATTCATGCGACAGACCTGAGCACGGCGGCACTGAACCGGGCGCGGGCCGGTGTCTACAATGGCCGGACGCTCAACAATGTCGATGCGGCCCGGCGCGACCGCTTTTTCGAGCAGTGTTCAGCGGGCTATGCCGTGGCGCCGAATGTGCGCGAACTGGTGCAGTTTGCGCAATCCAATCTCCTCGATCCTTTTCCGGCCTGGGCCCAGGGCGTTGATGCGATTTTCTGCCAGAATGTGACGATTTATTTCCAGGTTGATACCTGTCGTGCATTGATGGGCCGGTTTTATGCCGCACTGCCCGATGATGGTTTGCTCTTCCTGGGCTTTTCGGAAACCCTGTGGAATATTTTTGATCGCTTCGTGTCGCGCGATATTCATGGCGCCTTTGTCTATGCCAAACCGGCTAGTGAGCCCCATGCGCCTCATCAGCGGGCGACGTTACCGGTGGATCCCCTGGCGGCAACATCCTCGCCACGCAACACACCGAACCTGCGCCGGCCCGTTGAGCCGCGCTCACGACCGACTGGCTTGCGGCGCCCGCGGGTGATACGTAGCCCGCAGTCGACCGAAGGCTCGATTGAACGCGGTCGCGCTCTAATTGATGCCGGCCGCTACGATGAGGCCTTGCAAACCCTGTATGCGCTGCCCTTGAACCAGCCCGCCGCGCCGATGGCATTGGCACTCGCGGCCCGCGCCCATGCCAACCGCGGTGATACCGACCTGGCCATTGCCGAGGCCCGTCGATCACTTGAACTTGACAACCTGACGATCGATGCCTATATTTTGCTGGGAATGCTCTATGCTCAGGCCAGTTCGCTGCCCTCGCCAACCTGCCCGTACCTGAGCAAGGCCGTTCGCCAGCTTGAACGGGCGCGCTACCTCGACCCGGAGCTGCCACTGGTTTCCTATCATCTGGCTGATGTGTTCCGCCGCCAGGGTCGTAGTGATGCTGCTCTGCGTGAATATCGCAATACGCTGCGCAAGCTCGCTGAGTATCCGGCCGATGAACTGCTTGACGGTGTGGCCGTGAGCTGGATCCGTGAAACCTGCCAGCGCCATATCGACCACCTCGATCCGGCCGGCAAACACAAAATGGGTGGACGGGTATAACACTATGATGTTGCGTCTGATAGCCAATTCACATCGCCATACGCACCGCCGCCGACGCTTGAGTAGTTTGCTCGTACATCAACCGATGATCCGGCTTTCACACCCACCGCGCCCAATGTTGCCCCACGTCGATCCGGTAGCGGTTGAGCGGGCTGCGGAAGAAGCGCGCCGCCAGGCTGAGCTGGAGCAAGAATTGCAACTGGCACGCGATATCCAGCAGGGTCTACTGCTCGAAGCCGTGCCACGACTGCCGGGCTGGGAATTGACGGCCGTGTCGCTGCCTGCCCGCGATCTGGGCGGCGATCTTTACGATTTTTTGCCGCTGGAAGACGGCTTGCAGGGCATTATGATCGGTGATGTTTCGGGAAAGGGTCTGCCGGCTGCCTTGCGCATGGCCGTCGCTCGCACGGTGTTTCGCTTCGAGTCACGGCGTGGCGATACGCCCGGCCCAACCCTGGCTGCCGTCAATCGGGGGGTGCTCACCGAGATCCCGCAGGGCATGGTGACGATGCTCTATGCGGTACTCGATCCCAAAGCCGGCCTGCTCCGTTTTGCCAATGCCGGCCATACCTACCCGCTGCTTATGAACGGCATTGTCAACGAACTGGAACTGGACGGCCTGCCGCTGGGAGTGGACATCGACAGCGATTACGGCGAAATTACCGCCCAGCTTGAACCGGGTGACAGTGTGCTGATGTATACCGACGGCATTGTGGAGGCTGCCGGCCCCGACGAAGCCTATTTCAGTTTCGATCGCCTCTCGGTCATTCTGGATGATTGCCGCAATCTGAAACCACGGGCCATGGTTTCGCGGCTGCTCAGCGAGATACGTGCCTGGAGCGGCAGCAATGTGCAGAGCGACGATGTCACGATGGTCGTTTTGCGTCGGCGCCTGGCCAGCATGTGCGAAGAACTCTATAGTATCGGCGTTGACTCATTAGGAATGGAACTGGCCGGCGAACTCTGGGAAGCATTTGCCCGACAGATGCCGATGAACCTGGCAGAAGCCAGGGCCGACGATTGGGTCGAGTTATTGAGCAGCCAGGCCCGCCCGCTGCAAAGTCGCCTCGGCCGCGGAAGAGCGCGTGAGTTGTTGCAACAGTTGCGCCTGGCCGTGGAGGATTATCGCATCGTCAGCGGCGAGGATCCACCTGGCGGCACAGCACCCTGAAGTGCCGCAAATGCAATGCGAATGTTATGAATACGCCCATGCAATTTTGCCGTCGTCATGGTATAGTAGCAGATCCAGGCCTGTGCGTATCGCCGGCGTACGATACTGCACCGTAGCCGGCCGGCAGCACGCGTAAACCTGCAACGCCGAGATGACTGCCTATTCGGCGCAAGCTCGATCGGTGGCCTGTGCATAAGCAGGGGGTAGAAGTGGCACTTTTATGAGCTCGAACGAACCTCTCAATTTTATGCCGCTCGATCTCGATACATTTTCGGGAAGCGAGCGTTTTATGAGCGGCACACGACTTGGGGCAGCTTTCAGCCAGGGAATGCGCTCGTATCTACGGGCGATCTACGACGAGGCGATTGAGCATTTCAAGGCTGCCCTGATTGCCGCGTATGTTGACGGTGAAGAACAGGCGCAGATCTATGAGCGCGAACGGGCGATCATTTATCTGTATATTGGGAATGCGCTGGCCTTTCAAGAGGATTGGGAATCGGCACTGCGCGAGTACCTCGAATCGGTACAGACCGATCCGCAACTGGCGGAGGGCCACTACAATCTGGGGGTAGCCTTTGCCGCACGAGGCCAGATCGACCGGGCGATTGCGGCGTTCAAAGAAGCGCTCGAACACAACCCCAATCTTTACGAGGCCCATTTTTCGCTTGGGCGCTGTTATCAGCGGTTGGACGATGCCGGACGTGCATATATTCACTATAATAGTGCCTGCAATGCCCGGCCCCAGGCGGCCGAGCCGCGTTATTATATGGGCCTGATGCATCAGAGCCATGGTGCGCACGAACTGGCCCAGCGCTGTTTCGCCGATGCCCTGCGGGTCGAACCGACCTTTGTTTCGCCGGCCATCGAAGACGAAGTGCTGGTGACACGGAGCGAAGAAGAAGTGACCCAGTGGTACTATCGGCTCAGTGATGCACTCAAGCAGCAAAACTATGAAGAAGAAGCCGAACGGATCTACCGGGCTTTGCTTCAGTGGCGCCCGGAAGAGCACCAGGCTCGCTACCTGCTCGGCAACCTGCTGGCGCGCGGCCGGCGCTGGGAGGAGTCCATCGATGAGTATCGCCGGGTACCCCCACATCATAGGCAGTACGTCGCCGCACGCTTGCGCATGAGTACGGTGCTGCGTTTGCAAAAACGCACCAAACAGGCCTATGATATCTTGTTCGACTGTGCTCGCTTGCATCCGAACAATGGTCAGCTCTTCCTGAATATGGGCAAACTGCTCTACGATATGGGGCTCCACCCGGCAGCGGTGCGCGCCTTCGAGCGGTCGGTGCAATTGCTGCCGAATGATCCGCAATCACATTATTTGCTTGGCTTTATGTATACGATTATGGGTCGTGAAAGCTGGGCGCTGGCCGCATGGCGTAAGGCAGTTGAACTGGCCCCGGACGCGCATTCATTGCGTTACGACCTTGGTTATATGTACGTTCGGCGGAACCGCTATGATCTGGCTGCGCACGAATTTGCGCGCGTGCTGGAACACTGGCCGGAAGATATTGAAACTAATTTTATGCTGGGTCTCTGCTATAAAGAATTGATGGAGCCGGCGCGCTCGATACCGCTCTTCGAAAAGGTATTGCGACGCAATCCACGGCACGCGCAGGCTTTGTACTATCTGGGCGCGTGCTATCTCCAGATTGGCAATACATCACTGGGCAAGGCCTACCTTCGTCGCTACGACCATATGACCAGGCAGCACCGCATATCCGCATCTACGCCGCAAAATGGTAGCCGGCGGCGCGCCGTTTCGACGATCAACCAGTGAGGACGGCGATATGCACGGGAAAATTGGTTATGCGCCGCAGCTTCCGGGCAGTGATTTTCCGGCGAAAGGACTTTGAGCATGGCGAGCGTCGAGGTCAGTATTCCTTCAAATCTGGTTTTTGAACGAGTAGTGCGTGCCAGTGCTGCCGAAGTGGGCCAGGCTTTTGGGTTTTCCCCGGATCGAATCGAGGATCTGAAGCTTGCAGTGAGCGAGGCGGTTACCAATGCTATCGAGCATGGCAATAAACTCGGCAGCGATAAACTGGTGGCCGTCGTCTTTGAACTCGATCACGAAAAACTGGAGATCCGGATCTCGGATCAGGGTATCGGGGTCGAACGCATCGATTTTAACCGGCGGGTCGTGGAAGAGCAAAATCTGGAGAGCGGTATGCTGCGGGGCTTCGGCATGTATCTGATCAGCGCGCTGGTCGATGATTACGAAGTCAGTTCGTCGCATAATGGAACGATCCTGACGCTCAGGCTCTATCGGAGAGGGACAGACACATGAGCGATTTGATACGGCGTGAAGAATTCGGCGATGTTGTCATTTTGCATATCACGACTCCGAGCGTCGATGGTATCTCTGCGGCGGCGATTGCCGTGGCCTGTGCCGATATGCGACCGATTACAGTACTTGATTTCACCGAAGTGGCCTTTATTAATTCTGCGGGCATCTCGGCGCTACTGAAATTTGTGGTCAGTGCCCGTAAGGCCGGCCACAAGCTCTTCGCAATGAATGTTAGCCCGCATCATCAGAAGATTTTCAAAATGGTTGAGATGTCACGCTTTATGCCCCCCATCGAGGAACGTGACCTCGCTGCATATCGCTAATTTACCCTGAACTCCTGATGGCCGAATGTGATGACTCCGCAAAGCGCGGCGGGCGCTGCTTCCCGGCGAGCAATTTCTGCGGAACCCCATCGAAGGCCGCGGAATGACATTGACATAGTTCGGCGTATGCCCACTTTACCGGCTGTGCCGGCGGAGTGGGCATATGTTGTGTGGGGTGTACCGCCTTGCTCGCGATATGTGTTATGATATAGCAAGAGAAGAGGGCTGGTATTTATTTGTTTGCCGGTGCTATGATATACTGGCGAAGTATGAATGGTACCCACCAGTTGCGATTTCTGGGTTCCGGGATACTGTAGACGAGAGAGGTTTCTGTGGGCTCTACGGTCATGATTGTCGAAGACGATTCGTCCACCCGTCGTCTCTACCGCTTTCTGCTGAATAATAGCGGCTATTCGGTTCTGGAAGCCGAAAATGGCCAGTCCGCCATCGAACAACTTTCGTCACAGGGTTGCGATATTGTGATCACTGATATGAATATGCCGCATATGGGCGGCATCGAAATGGTGCGTCAGCTTCGCGAACGAGCAATTCCGGTGTATGTGATTATGGTAACGGCGTTTGGCACACCGGATACCGAAAAACAGGCGTTTCGCGCCGGTGTCGACGAGTATCTGACGAAGCCTTTCGATTTCGAGGAACTTGAGCGCCGAATCCAGGCTTTCTTCGACCGGCGTGCCGCACAATCCCAATGATTTCCGTTCGCTAATAATGCTGCCTGCAACATAATGTTCGGGCCTCCTGATGTCAGGGGCTCGAATTTTTTTGCTCATGCGCACCGGTCATTATTGCCCAGATTACAAGTTGCTTACAAGTTTGCCGGACTACGACCGGAAGCCCGGCTTGCCGGGAGCGCAAGCGAGCCGCCGACAATCCGGACGAGCATTGGCTGTTAGCTTACAAAATCTTCATTCAGGGGCAAAGAAGCGTCATTTTCTGGTAGCTCTGCTTTGCTACAATGTATAAAATACGTTAATGCACCGCCCCTGAAGCCCGATATAAGCCCGATATGGAGTGAAGCAGTCATGGCTGAGTATCTTCGCGATGCGATCTGTCTACGCCAGCGCCCTCGTATTCTCGTCGTTGAAGACGATCCGACAATCCGCCAGTATTGTGTGAGCTGGCTCCAGCACCACTACGAAGTCGACGAAGCTGCCAACGGCGCGCTCGCCGGGGTGCAGTTGCAGCAACAGCCGTATGACCTGGTGTTAACCGATATGCAGATGCCTCAAATGGACGGCATGGAGCTGCTGGAGCATTTGCGCGACCATTACCCCGATACCGGTGTGATTATGATGACGGCCCATGCCACGATTGACACGGCCAAACAAGCGCTCAAGCTAGGCGCGCTCGACTACCTGGCAAAGCCGCTGGATATCGACAGCCTGGAGCGCGCAGTGCGAACAAACCTGGAGTTGCGCCATTCACGCCTGGAGAAAGAGCGCCTGTCGGATCTGGTCGTCATGTACCAGTTCAGCCAGATGATTGCCAGCTCGCTGGATATGAAAGCACAGCTCGCGCAAATTTCGGATTTCCTCTGGCAACGGTTTATGCCGGCAGAGCTTTCGGTAACATTGCTGTTTCCCGAACAGGATATTCTGGCGCTGCTCATTCATCGCCGGCAGGAACCGGATGATATGCAAAGTCTGTTCCTGACCTTGCCGCCTGATTGCAGCGAAGAAGATTTGCTGGCGGGCCATCATGAATTGCTCGGTCTCGACCAGTTAGCCACCGATGATGGTGTGGCCGGCATGTTCTTGCGCAGCCAGGATCGAGCCATCGGCTACCTGTGCCTGAGTCGGGCCGGCGATCAGCCGATCTTTTCGGTGGCCGAGCGCAAACTCTTGAGCATCTTTGCCGCGCAGATCGCCGCATCACTCGATAATGCCCGGCTGTACCAGCAGTTGCGCCAGCAGCATCGTGAAACGATCGAAGCACTGGCGGAAGCTATTGATGCTCGTGACGCCTATACCTTTGGCCATTCGAAGCAGGTGACACGCTATGCCATGCGGCTTGCCGAGGTTGTCGGGTTGTCGCGCGAGCGGATCGATCTGCTGGAATACGCCGGTTTGCTGCATGACATCGGCAAAATCGGGGTACGCGACCATATTTTGCTCAAACCGGCATCACTGGATGACGAAGAATTTGCCATGATGCGCCAGCATCCCCAGATCGGCGCACATATCCTGCGCAAGGTGCAGGGGTTGCGGCGGGCACTGCCGATTGTCGAGGGGCATCATGAGCAGATCGATGGCAATGGCTACCCGCATGGCCTGAGCGCCGAACAGATCAATACGGAAACGCGTATGCTGGCCATTGCCGACACCTTTGAGGCATTGACGGCCGATCGGGCTTACCGCCCGGCGATGAGTACCGAACAAGCATTGGCGATTCTGCTCGAAGGCCGCGGCAGCAAATGGGACGCCGAACTGGTGGATCAGTTTGTCGAACTGATTCGCGCAGAGGGCGAGCAGTTGCGGGTCGGGCCGCCGCTCAAACAAGACAGCTTGCCGCTGGAACAATGTTCGCTGCCGGCCCGCATGATGGCGCTCAATGCACAATGATGCGGGCGGAAGCATGAATCCGGCGCTCCTACAGGCGGGTGGCAAGCCAATTGCTGCTCTGCCAGGCCAGCAGCATGAGCATAGCCAGGGCGCCGACCATCAGGAGTGGGTTGCGCCAGCCAGGGTGCTTTTCCGGCAGGCGCGCCAACCCGATGGCGACCCCCGGCATAGCGGCAGCGAACAGCGCAGCCAGCCAGGGTTGCGCCGGTGCCAGAGCTAGCCAGGGCAGGGCGGCCAGCCAGGAATGCCCCAGCGCCCGCAAGGCCAAACCCAGATTGCAATCGCGACTGGGTAGCAACAGGGTCAGGGACAGGCTAACCTGCCAGGCCAGCAGGCCGGCCAGGTAACGCGACTGCATTGCCGGCGTAGCGGTATCCGGCAGCCCGCCGGCCAGCACACCCGGATCGAAGGATCCGGTCTCGCCGGCGAGCAGGGCCAGAGCCAGCACGATCAGGATATAACCGCCAGGCAACCCGGCGCGATAGGCAAAAGTCAGCGGTGCCGGTTCGCGCAGCAGGCGCAGCCAGAGCGGTAGATCGAGCAAAGCCAGGGTTAGCGGCAGATCCGGGCCGTAGGGAAAAGCCCGGCTGTACGGCATGGGCAGCAAGGCCAGGGCTGTCAGCGGCGCAGCGATTGCCGGCAAGGCCAGTACCGGCAATCGCGGTGCAGGCAAGCGCGCCGGGGCGAGCCGGCAGATCAGCCAGGCCAGCAGCAGCGCACTCGCTCCCCCCGGATAGATCAGCAGGCGTGGCCAGGCCTGCCCCAGTGCCGCCAGCAGTTCCCCCATAGGGTTCCTTTCTTTACCAGCGTCGTTCCGACGGTTTTGTCTGTGGCATAATAAAGAAGACATACACGTGTATGTCTTCTTTATTATGCCAAATTCGCGTAATTATAGATAGAGCGTGTAGTGTACCCTATACATGTCGATGCGGAAACCGGCGCTGCATGACTGCACCGAATGTCGATAAGTTGTGTCATACTTACATAGAAAGAAGCTTTCATATCTCGTTGGCCGGGGCCGACGAGAGCTGCGCGTTTCTTTCTGGAAATCAGATCTGGCGAGAGGAGCATCCATTGCTGACCGAAACTGAAATCAGGGAGATGTTTAATTCGGCGACGACCATTGCTGTAGTTGGGATCAGCAGCAATCCGGAGCGCGACTCGAACGGCGTGGCGCGCTTCCTGCAGCGCCAGGGCTACCGAGTCATCCCGGTCAACCCGACGCTGGAGGGCGAACTGCTGGGCGAGCAGGTCTATGCTTCGCTGCGCGATATTCCGGAGCCAGTCGATGTAGTGCAGATTTTTCGGCGCTCAGAGTTCGTTCCGGAGATTGTCGATGAGGCGATTGCGATCAAGGCGAAGTATGTCTGGATGCAACTGGGGGTTATTCACCCGGAGGCAGCGCAGAAGGCCCAGGCGGCCGGCATGCGTGTGGCCATCGACCGCTGCATGGCTATCGAGCATCGTCGACTGATGCATTAAATGAAGTGGGGAAAATACCGTGCGATGATGATGATGATACGGTATTGGCGCATTACCATCATCGCGCCGTATTTTCCCGGCAAGCCGTTATGGATGGTGCATCCGCCGGCGATGGGCAGCGGGCCGGGCGGGCCGTGGTACAATAGCAGGCAGCAACTGGGCGGAAAAGCATAGTGGCGGGCGCTGCATGGCGGCGCCGGGATAGGTATGACAGAACTGCATTTGCTGACGGTCGCCGGAGTGCGAGCTGCGCTCGATGCCGGCGAAACGAGTTCACTAGAATTGACCGAGGCCTTGCTGCGACGTATCGATGCACTTGAGCCACGCATTCATGCTTTTTTGCATCTCAATGGCGAACAGGCGCTGATGCAGGCGCGTGCCGCCGATGCGCGCCGCGGCCGGCCCGGTCTTGCGCCGCTCAACGGGGTGCCGCTGGCCATCAAAGATGTTATCTGTACCATCGACCAGCCGACGACATGTGGCTCGCGCATTCTGGAGGGCTGGCAGCCGCCCTATGATGCAACGGTTGTCGAGCGGCTCAAAGGATCCGGGGCAGTCTTGCTCGGCAAAGCCAACTGCGACGAATTCGCGATGGGTTCCAGTACCGAGAACAGCGGCTATGGGCCGACCTTCAATCCCTGGGACACCAGCCGGGTTCCCGGTGGCAGCAGCGGTGGTAGTGCGGCGGCGGTGGCCGCCGCTGAGGTGCCCGGCAGCCTGGGCACCGATACCGGCGGCAGTATCCGCCAGCCGGCGGCGCTTTGCGGTGTTAGCGGCATCAAGCCGACCTACGGCCGGGTGAGCCGCTATGGCCTGGTAGCCTTCGGTTCTTCGCTTGATCAGATCGGGCCTTTTGCCCACAGTGCGGCCGATCTGGCGCTGCTGTTGGGCGTGCTTGCCGGTCACGATCCGCGTGATGGAACCAGTTCGCACACGCCGGTACCCGATTATGCCGCCGCGCTCGATGGTGATATTCGCGGCTTGAAGATCGGCATTCCACGCGAGTATTTTGTTGCAGGGATGGAAGCCGGAGTCGCCGAGACGACGCGGACGGCGATTGCGGCGCTGCGCGACCTGGGCGCCGAGGTGGTGGAGGTGTCGCTGCCGCACACCGAGTATGCGCTGCCGACGTATTATATTATCGCGCCGGCCGAGGCCAGTGCCAACCTGGCGCGTTTCGATGGGGTGCGCTATGGCCGACGGGTGGCCGGCCAGGATATGTGGGACGAAATCGAGCGCACGCGCGGCGAGCTCTTCGGCGCGGAGGTACGCCGGCGGATTATGTTGGGAACCTATGTGCTCTCGGCAGGCTACTATGATGCCTACTACCGGCGGGCGCAGCAGGTACGCACCTTGATCCGGCGTGACTTCGAGGCGGTCTTCCAGCAGGTCGATCTGCTGGCCGCTCCGACCTCGCCGACGGTGGCTTTCAAGATCGGCCAGAAACTCGACGACCCGGTCACCATGTATTTGAGCGATGTCTGTACGCTGACGATCAATCTGGCGGGGGTGCCGGGGCTGGTGGTGCCCTGCGGCTTCAGCCCGGCCGAAGACGCTACGCCGATGCCGGTCGGCCTGCAATTGATCGGCAAGCCCTTCGATGAGACAACGCTGCTGCGGGTTGGTGATGCGTATCAGCGGACGACTGACTGGCACAACCGGCGGCCGGAACTTTAAAGCGATGGAGCGGGGGAGCGGGGGAGCGGGGGAGCGGGTCTACACCCCCGCTCCCCCGCTCTCTCAACGATAGCGTTTTTGTCAGATGGGTGATTTCCCGCTCCGGCCCTCACCCCCCAGCCTTTCAACGATAGCGTTTTTGTCAGATGGGAGACTCCGCGCTCCGGCCCTCACCCCCCAACCCCCTCTCCCGTGCAGTCTGGCGCGACAGATACCTCACATGAACCCCTAACCCTCACCGGCGCCAGCCTGACAGGAGCGGGGGAGCCGGGCTCGCACGTTGTCATGTGCTCCCCGCTCCTGCCAGGCAAGTGCGCCATGGGAACCCGGTTTCGCGAACGCAACTCACCGCGCTTGCCTGAGCGGGAGCGGGGTCGGGGGTGAGGGCCGTCCGGCAGAGTAAAAAACGCTATAGTTGAAAGCGCTCCCCCGCTCCCCCGCTCCCCCGCTCCGATGTAGACACGCATAAATCTCCCCTTTTTTAGCGCAAGAACCAGAGAACCAGGAACGAAAGAACCGACGCTCAAAGCGCATCCTGATGCAGTATCTGCCCGCTGTGTCAGTTCCAGCTTTTTGCGTATTGCCGGGGTATCAGGGGAGGCGCTCAGGTGCCCATGCTACCACGTCGAGCCGGCGAGTGAAATGGAGCAGGGGTGCGCCGGTCAGTCGAATGCCGAGTGGCGTGGCAATGCTGTTGGTGTCGACTTCGGCTTCGGCAGGTTGGATCGGCCAGGGCGAATGGTCGATTTCGCCGCGCCAGACCTGGCCGTGCCGGTTGGCCGCGTAGAGGCAATAGCGCCCGGTTAGCCAGCTTTCCAGGCTGCCGGGCGCCGCCTGATAGGCCGGGCCAATCGGCCGGTAGCGCGCAACGAATGCTGCCGGCGCAGCACCGGGGTGGCGCCGTTGACTGGAATACTCGACGGTATCACCGGTGGTGACGCAGCGCATGCAGGCATGCTGGTAGGGCAGGTGGTAGCCGAGCCGGGCCGCCTCGACCGCCAGCGGATTGGCGGCGTCCAGGCTGAAGAACCAGACACCGGGCTTGCCGCCGGCCGTGACGTAGGTGCGCAGGTTGAGTTCGGGAAAGGCCGAAAGCCAGGGCAGCGCTGGAACCGCACGCGGACGGACACCGCTCATACGAAAGGGCACGATTGCCAGCCAGGCTGCTCCATCGAATGTTTGCAACTCGATCGCCGGCGGAATGAACGGGCGCAGGACGGCGGGCGCGACCGGCCAGTGCATAAAGAGCAGATCGTGCCAGCGCATCGCCAGCAACCAGGGGCGTCGGGGGCGCGGCCAGGGCCGATCAGCGGCAGCGTGATGCATAGCGGCTCCTTACCGAATTCGATGACATATCAACAGTGTAACAGACATCGATGCAGTTGATTCGGATAGCGGATGCCGGCATGATCGTGCAAGCATCAGCCCCGGGAAGGGTAATTCATAGATCCTAAAGAAGCAACGATCTGATCGAGGCTACTGGTGCGCCCACGTTGGCAAGCGATGGCGGCCTGGTCGGGTGGCAGACCGGCGACGAGTTCGGCCTGCAAGGTTTCGGCGATCTGCCGGTCGCCATGGAAGGTCAGCG